>NZ_BAAGXL010000007.1:0-255559 GCF_054779855.1 Haliea atlantica
TGCGGATGCCCCAGCGGTAGCCGCTCTGGTCCGCGTCACTGCGGATGCCCCAGCGGTAGCCAGTTTGAGAAGCCGAAGATGAAGCTCCTGTTTGGGCTACATCCTGCGAGAGGCTCTCGGCTTGCTGCCACTTAAAGCCTTCGGCTTCCTTCACATCAGACCACTGTACTTCATCAGTATTGGCCTGGGCACGGCTAGCACCCCACTTAAATGAGCGTTCAGCACGATATTGCTCTTCGGAAGCTAACGTGCTGGCGACAGATGAATTATCTACCGCATGGTACGTCCTTGTTGCCGAATTTACTTCAGCTACTGCATGAAAACTCAGCTGAGCGATAGCAGCGGCAAGGACACTCTGGCCTACAACTTTGGTCAACTTCTTCATAATCAATCCCGCCCTGTGTTGATGCTTCATTCCTTGGGTTTTGCCGCTGAGACAGATTTATCTCGATCCGACTAAAACGTGTCAGCTTCACGACACATGCACCCGTTATAGAGATGCCCAAGATGTGGTTTAACCGCACGCCATACCCACTTTGGGGTAGCTAGCGGTCAACACTTGGCAGGCTTTTCGCCGGAACGATGGAGGGATTTGTGACGCGGCTCACAAACTATTGAAACTAAAAGAAAAAAATCGCTTGACTTGAGCGGCCCGGGGTTTGACCCAAACGGGGTATCAGGACCGGTCTGGCGACTGCCTGGACTCTTGCAGGGCTTCGATACGCGCGCGCTCACGGGCGTATTGGCCGGCCCAATCGAAGGGTAATGCGGGGTCTTGCGGGGGGAGATCGGGCCGCTCGATGTGGTCTTTCACGCCCCAGCGGCGGCTGTCACTGGGGCCTTTCTCGCTGGCCTGCGGCGCCAGCATGATATCCAGGCCCGGCAGGGTCGGTGCACGGGCGTCGCTGACGTCGGCGGGCCCCTCGAAGAAGCGCTCACCGGCCATGTCGGCCTGAATATCCAGGCCCAGGTTACCGCAACCGGTTTCCCCCAGGGTAACCGCGCGGCTGACATTGACCAGGCCGCGCCCCTGCTCAAAGGGACTGTAGGCCAGGCGCCCGTCGCGGTTGATTGCCGGCTCGGCGCTGCTGGTCAACAGGCATTTGACCTCGTCCGGGCTCAGCTCCGGCTGCATCTGCAGCAGCAGCGCCACCAGGCCGGAGACCAGCGCCGCCGCCTGGCTGGTGCCGGTCATCACCAGCTCGCCGGTACTGATCATGTAGTCCGGGTGTTCTTCGGTCAGGGTACTGCCCGGGCGGGTCAAGGCCGCCATGTGGCCACCGGGAGCCACCAGGTCGGGCTTGATGTGCCCCAAGGGGGTCGGCCCGCGGGAGGAGAAGTCGGGTATGTAGTCGTCGTTGCGCTCGCCCACGGTCCAGCTGTCGGTAATCGCACCGACCGTGATGCCATAGGGCAGGTTGCCCGGAGACCCCAGGGTCATGGGTTCCGGCCCCTCATTGCCAGCAGCGGCCACCAGCACAATGCCGCTGGCCCAGGCACGCATCAGCGCCTGGTTGATGGGGTCCAGAAAATAGGGCCAGCGCGGGCGCGCGGCAAAGGACAGGTTGAGCACGCGGATGTCCAGGGCCTCACGCTGCTCCACCACCCACTGCACGCCGCGCACGATATCCAGCATGTCGCCACTGCCCTCGCGGTTGAAGGCCTTCACCGCCACCAGGCGCGCGTCCGGGGCGATCCCCTTGTAGTGCCCCGCCGGAGCGCCGTCGAGGGTGCGCGCCGGTTCGCTGTTGGCCAGCACGCTGCTCATGTGGGTGCCGTGACCGCTCTCGTCGAAGGCCTCGTCACCGGCGCGGTCTGTCATGGCGTCATAGCGACCGACAATGCGCGGCTCACCGTGGCTGTCGCGGGCGAGGTGGGGGTGCTCCCACAGGCCGGAGTCCAGCACCGCCACGGTCACGCCGCGCCCGGTCACGCCCAGGCGGTGCAGGGCCGCGGCACCGGAAACCTGGGGGTACCAGGTGTCGGCGGCGTAATCGCTGTAGCCGGGAATGAGCTCGGTGCCGCAGTCTTCGTGAAAGCCCAGCTGGATGCTGAAATCCCGCTGGGGGTAAGGCACTGGCGCTGCGGATGCGCCGGCATTGGCTGCAAACTGCAGCTGCAGGCGCTGGCCGTCTTCCAGTGCCAGGGCCGCCTTCCGCGGAAACGTCAAAGACAGTTCGCCCGGGCTCTGTGCCGCCAGCGGCAACGCCCGCCCGCCCAGGCTCAATGCCTGCAGCGCACCCAGTTCCTCGGGCCAGGCCAGCGTCAGGCTGGCCAGATGCGCAGGCCCGCGCTTCAGGTAGAGGCGCCAGCCCAGCGCAGCGGGCTGTATCTCTGCCTCCAGGGCACCCCCCACGTCGCAGCCCGGGGGGCCCTCCGGGGGGGCATCCGGCTCCAGGGAGAGGTCGTCGATCATGCGCCGGATGGCGGGCGACTCACGCAGCTGCGCCAACTGGTCCGGGCTGACCCAGGCGCCAACGGCATTGATGATGGGCAGATCGTGGCTGATCTCGCCGCCGGCCGCCTCCACCAGTTCGCGCATGGCGGCCGCCGACTCTCCCTGCAGCATCACCTGCAGCCGATCGGGAAGCGCAACGGGGGCATCATCCGCGCCCGCCAGCGCGGTGCTACCGGCCAGGCTCAGCGCAAGGACCAGGGGAGTCAGGCGGGGCAAATCACTCTCCCGGGTAAAGCTGGTCCAGGTAGTTGCGGCGCAGCAGCTCGGGCACTTCCTCCGGGTAGACCGGGGTGGAAAGCAGGTAGCCCTGCAGCAGGTCACAGCGCAACTTGACCAGGTAGTCGAGTTGTTCCGGCGTCTCGATGCCCTCGGCGATGACCCGCAGTTTCAGGGTGCGGGCCAGGGCGATGATGGCATCGACAATGGCCGCGCCGTCGGGGCTGTTGAGGTCAGCCACGAAGCTCTGGTCGATTTTCAGGGTATCGATGGGGAAGCGTTTCAGGTAACTCAGGGAGGAATAACCGGTGCCGAAGTCGTCCACCGCCAGCTCCAGGCCGATGTCCTTGAGCTCGCGCAACTTGGCGATATTGGTTTCGGCATCGGTCATGATGGCGCTTTCCGTCAGCTCCAGTTCGAGCCGGTGCGGCGCCATTTCGGACTGCTCGACAAAGGCGCGGACGAAGCGCGCCAGCCCCGCCTGATTGAACTGCAGCGGCGAGATGTTCACGCTCACCCGAAAGTCCGGCAGACCCAGGCTGTCCCAGTGGCGGCAATCCTTCGCCACGGTGTGCATGACCCACTCGCCCAGCTCGACGATCTGCCCGGTCCGCTCGGCCACGGGTATGAATTCCCCCGGGGAAACCATGCCATGCTCCGGGTGTTTCCAGCGCACCAGGGCTTCCAGCCCGACCACCGCACCGCTGGCACTGTCCACCTGGGGCTGGTAACGCAGCTCCAGCTGGTCGTGCCCCATGGCGTAGCGCAGCTCCTCCTCCATCTTGAGCTGCTCTACCGCCTGCGCGTTCATCTTCTCGTTGTAGAAGCGGTAACAGGCGCGCCCCTCCGCCTTGGCCGCGTACATCGCAGTATCGGCGTTGCGCACCAGGCTGTCGGGGTCGCAGCCGTCCTGGGGGTAAATGGCGATGCCGATACTCGGCGTCACCACCGGGTTGTGGGACTGCAGGGCGATCGGCTGGGACAGGCTGTTGAGAATGCGCCGCGCCACCCGCTCCACATGCAGGGTGTCGGCCACGTCCGAGAGCACCACGGTAAACTCGTCACCCCCCAGGCGCGCGATTTCGGTGCCCTGGTAATCGTCTTCCGCGGCGTTCTTGTCGGAGAAGTAGTTGATGGCATCGTCCTCGCGCAACTCCAGGGTCAGGCGCTTGGCGATTTCCACCAGCAGCCGGTCCCCGCGGCCGTGGCCGATGGAGTCGTTAATGCGCTTGAAGTGATCGAGGTCGATGAACATCAGGGCCGCGTGGGTGTCGTTGCGCTGACAGCGCTTGAGGATGCGGTTGAGCTGCTCGGTGAAACTGCGCCGGTTGGGCAGGCTGGTCAGGGGGTCGTAGTAAGCCAGGTAGCGCAGGCGGTCTTCCTGCCGCTTGAGGGCGTTGAAGGCATTGCTGGCCCGCAGCATGTAGTGCACGTCACGCCCCAGCAGGGACCAGTTCAGGGGCTTGGTCTTGTACTGGGTGGCGCCGGCCTCGAAACCCTTGTCGATGGACTCGCGGTCGTCGGACCCGGTGACAATCATGATCGGGATGGTTTCGCCCTGGGGCAGCCCGCGAATACGCCGACACACCTCGAGGCCATCCATCCCGGGCATTTCCACGTCGAGGAATATCAGATCGGGGCGCTCGCGCACGAAGAGGTCGAGGGCCTCCGGGCCGCTGCTCGCCTCCACGACGTCGAGTCCCTCCGCCTCCAGACACTGACGGGTCAGCAGACGGACATTGAAGTCGTCATCACTGACAAGCACCTTGGCGCGCTGGGCAGACTGGGAACGGCTGGACATGGAGCGGATTGTGACCTGGTTCACACTTATTCCCTCAGGCTACCACCCGCGCCGGTATGCGGCCAGCGCTTTTACCGGCCGCGTCACCGGATGTCGGCCCCGATTCACGAAACCACTCGCTCACGTTGCTTGTAACGCTGCTCGCGGACAAAGCGCGGCAGCTGCTGCAGGGGAATGGCCTGGCTGAAGTAAAAGCCCTGGACCTCGTCACAGCGCTCGTCGCGCAGGAACTCGACCTGTTCGTGGCACTCGGCACCCTCGGCAATCACGCTCATGTCCAGGCGCCGGGCCATCTCGATAATCAGGCTGCAGATGGCCGCCTGCTGGCGGTTGTGGGGCAAACCGCGGACAAAACTGGCGTCCACCTTGAGCGCGGCGATGGGCAGGGCCGTCAGGTGAGACAGCTGAGAGAACCCGGTACCGAAATCGTCCAGCGAGAATACGATCCCCAGCTCGCGCAGCTGATCCATGCGCAATTTGATTGCCTCGGGGCTTTTCAGGATGGTGCTTTCGGTCAGTTCGAACTCGAGGTGGCGCGCATCGGCGCCAGTGCGCTCGAGAATATCGTGTACCGCCGGTACAAAGCGGTCATCCTGGATCTGGGAAAAGGAGATGTTCACCGCTACGGTAATGTCACCCAGCCCCTCCTCCGCCAGCCAGTTGAGGGCATGGCAGGCATGCTGGATCACCTGATAGCCGATAGTGCGCATCAGCCCCATGTCTTCGCAGGCGGCAAGAAACTCCCCCGGACAGATCAATCCCCGCTCGGGGTGGTTCCAGCGCAGCAGCGCCTCCAGCCCGCTCAGACGGCCGCTCTCGAGGTGGATGCGCGGCTGGTAGTGCAGTTCAAACTGGTTATGGCGCGCCGCAGCGCGCAAATCGGCAATCAGGCTATGGACGCCTTCGCTGTTGAAACTGAGGCGATCGCAATAACGAATCAGCTTGCTGCCCGGCACTGCCTTGGCCTGCTGCATGGCGCTGCGTGCGTTCTCCAGCAGGTCGCCGGGGCCCTGAGCATCTTCGGGGAACAGGGTTGCGCCTATGCTGGCATCCACATCCAGCTGCTCACCCTCGAGGCTAACCGGGCCGCTCACCGCCTGCAGAATTTTCTCGCCCATGGCCTGCAGATCTTCCCCACCGCCAATATCTTCCAGCACCACGGCAAACTCGTCACCCGCCAGGCGGGCAATACTGTCCGTGTTGCGCAGCTTGCCGGTGATGCGCTCGCAGAGAATGCGGATCAGGTGGTCGCCCTGCTGCTCGCCGAAGTGATCATTGATATTGGCGAACTGATCGACGTTGAGGGTCAGCAGGCCGGTGTGAAACTGGTAGCGGGTGGAGCGATCCAGAGCGCGCTCGAGGTGGGCACGAAAAGCCGCACGGTTGAGCGCACCCGTGAGGGGGTCACGCGTTGCGAGGTCTGTCACGGCGCGCTGCGCCCGATGCAGCTGGATACTGTAATCCAGTACGCGGTGCACCAGGGCATCCGGCAAATCGCCACGCACCAGGTGGTCAGTCACCCCCTGGGGCAGTTCCTCGGTCGGAGCGCTGTCGAGCAGGAGGATGATCGGAAACCCGGGTGCCTGTTTCTGCAGCAGCCGCAACAGGTAGGTGGTCTGGGGCCCATCGGCCAGCAGCAGGGCATCCGGTGCGGCATCGCGCAGGGTTTCCAGCGGACGCTCGAGGGTCGTATGAACTGTCAGGGTAAAACGGGCAGGGCGTGCGCGAGAGAGACAGGCCCCGACCAGCAGCGAATCGGCCGGCTGTTCGGACACCAGGTGGATGGCATGCTCTGTCACTGTCGCTCCATTCCGAGGCTTCCCCTGCTTGCACTCCGCCTGCGATAGTTCGTTATTGTAGTAATTACAGTTGCTTATACGCGACAATTCACCAGTTTTCTACAGCTTGGGCGGGAAATTGCCAAATTTTTCGTGCTGTGTGTGCCCCGGGCAGACCAGTTGCGACACTGGCAGGGGCGGAGTAATGTCCAAATTCAAGGGAAATGCCTGCCCAGACAGCAGGAGCAGCGAAGCATGACGGCCTTCTACCTGGAAAACCCCGAGCGTTTGCTCGCGTGCAGTGAGACCCAATTGCACTCCGGGGTCTGGACCTACAATACCCGCAGCCATGCGTTTTCGCTGTCGCCCCTGGTGCAGGCGCTCTATGGGGTCACCACCCCCACCGTGCCAAGCCGTGACGCCACCATGACCCGTATCCATCCGGAGGACCGGGAGCGGGTCAGCAAGGCCATGCGCGAAGCCTTTGAGCAGGGCAAGGCCTTCTCGGTACAGCACCGCCTGCTGCACCCTAACGGGCGCGAATACTGGCTGGTGATCACCGGTGATCTGCTACCCGACGCGGGGGGGCAGTGGCTGGGCTTCATACAGGACCTGACCGAACTGGTAGAGACCCGGCAGCGCGCGGACCAGCTCGCGCACCAGCTGGAGAGCACCCTGGAGCATATCAACGACGGTTTCTTTACGCTCGACCACGACTGGCAGGTGACCTTCGTCAACAGCCGCGCTGCCGAAATCGTGCGCCGAAGCCGGGAAAGGCTCTTGGGACACTCCCTGTGGGAACTGTTCCCCGAGGGCCGCGATTCCGACTTTCAGAAACACTACGAGCACACTCTCGCCACGGGAGAAACCAGTCGCTTTACCGCCTGGTATGGCGAGGACCTGAATCTCTGGTTCGAAGTCACCGCCTACCGGGTGCCCGAGGGCCTGGCGGTGTATATTCGCGATATCACCGCGGAGCACCTCCGGGAGGAAGCGCTCAAGGTCGCCGAGGAGCGCTTCAATCTCCTGGCAAGCGCGACCAACGACGTGATCTGGGACTGGGATTTTCGTACCGGCAAGGTGTGGTGGAATGAAAATCTCCATACCCAGTTCGGCCATCACCCCGAGCAGGTTGAACCCGGGCCAGAGTCCTGGAGCCGACGCATTCACCCCGACGACCAGGCAGCAGTGCTGGACAGCATCAACGCAGTAATCAACGGCAGCGCGATGCATTGGGTCCACGAATACCGCTTTCTGCACGCCGATGGCAGCCCCCGCATCGTGGTCGACCGCGGTGTTGTAACCCGCGACGACCAGGGACGCGCGATACGCATGCTGGGCAGCATGATCGATATCACCGAGCAGCGGGCACTGGAGCAGCGTGTCCAGCAGGCACAGAAAATGGAAGCGGTGGGCCAGTTGACCGGCGGCGTCGCCCACGACTTCAATAATCTGCTGACGGTGCTGATTGGCAACGCCGAGCGCCTGGCGGAGGATCTGGCGAAGGACAGTCCCCTGCAGTCACTGGCCGCGCTGACCCTGTCTACCGCCGAGCGCGGCGCCGAGCTGACCAACCGTCTGCTGGCTTTTGCCCGCCAACAAGCCCTGCAGCCGCGGGTATTGCGACTGGATCAGCAGATCGCCGGGATGGAGGCCCTGCTGCGGCGCACCCTGAGCGAATCCATTGCGATTGAACAGATCTCCGGCGACGGCCTGTGGTCCGCCGAAGTCGACCCCGGGCAATTCGAAGTGGCCCTGCTCAATCTGGCGATCAACGCCCGGGACTCCATGCCCCGGGGGGGCCGCCTGACCCTCGAGACTGCCAATGCCTGGCTGGACGAGGACTACGCCGCACAGCACAACGAGGTGACGCCCGGCCCCTATGTGCGGGTATCCATCTCCGACAACGGCGAAGGGATGCCCCCCGATGTATTGGCCCGGGCCTTCGAGCCCTTCTTTACCACCAAGGAAGTTGGCCAGGGCAGCGGCCTCGGCCTGAGCATGGTGTTTGGCTTCGTCAAGCAGTCGGGGGGACACATCAAGCTCTACTCCGAGGTGGGTGAGGGCACCTCGGTAAAACTCTACTTTCCGCGCGCCGATGCCACAGCGCAGATTGAGACACCGAAGGAACCGCAGCCACTGCCAACCGGGGACGAGCACATCCTGGTGGTGGAGGACAACGAGCTGGTGCGGGAGCACCTGGTGACCCAGCTGCAAAGCCTGGGCTATCGCGTCAGCAGCGCCGGGGACGGCCCCTCGGCCCTCGAACAGCTGGCGGCGACGGGAGAGTTCGACCTGCTGCTGACGGATGTCATCATGCCCGGCGGGCTGAACGGCCCCGAACTGGCGGAGCGCGTGCGCGCTCAGCGGCCGGGGCTCCGGGTCCTCTATACCTCGGGTTATACCGAGAATGCCATTGTGCACCAGGGTCGCCTTGACGCCGGGGTCACCCTGCTCGGCAAACCCTGGCGGCGCGAGGAGCTGGCGCGCAAGGTGCGCGAAGTGCTGGACTCCCCCTGAGCCGCCGGCGCGACAACAAGGCCCCCGGCATTACCCTGTGATAGAATTTCCCGTCCCCAAGGCTGTCGAAGTTCACATGAGCATAGCTACCGAAAAACTCGAAGTTATCCGCCAGCAGGTACAGCAGCACCTGGACCACGCGGAGCAGCACCAGTTGAGCCCCGAGCAGGAGCGGGCCCTCAAGGCGCGTATCGCCGAACGCCTTGAGGCGGAAAATGCCGTCCTGGTGGCCCACTACTACACGCCACCGGCGATCCAGTCCCTGGCGGAGGAGACCGGTGGCTGCGTGTCGGACTCCCTGGAAATGGCGCGCTTCGGGCACGATCATCCGGCCTCCACCCTGGTGGTCGCCGGGGTGAAGTTCATGGGCGAGACGGCGAAGATCCTGACCCCGGACAAGCGTGTGCTGATGCCCACCCTGGAAGCCACCTGCTCCCTCGACCTGGGTTGCCCGGCGGATGAATTCGCCGCCTTCTGCGACCAGCACCCCGACCGCGAGGTGGTGGTCTACGCCAACACCTCGGCGGCCGTCAAGGCGCGCGCGGACTGGGTGGTCACCTCCAGCATCGCCCTGGACGTGGCTGAACACCTGGCTTCCCAGGGCAAGAAGATCCTGTGGGCGCCGGATCGCCACCTGGGCGACTACGTGAAACGGGAAACCGGGGCCGATGTCCTGATGTGGGACGGCGCCTGTATCGTGCACGAGGAGTTCAAGGCCCGGGGCCTCGCCGATCTGAAGAAGGTCTATCCCGACGCCGCGGTGCTGGTCCACCCCGAGTCACCCCAGGCGGTGCTCGAACTGGCGGACCGGGTCGGCTCCACGTCGCAGATCATCAAGGCGGCGAAGGAGATGCCCAACCCCCGCTTTATCGTCGCCACCGACCAGGGCATTTTCTACAAGCTGCAGCAGCAGGCGCCGGACAAGGAGTTCATCATTGCCCCCACGGCCGGCAAGGGGGCCACCTGCCGCAGCTGCGCCCACTGCCCCTGGATGGCGATGAACGAACTGGAGGCCCTGGACCAGGTCTTCCAGCGGGCCGACAACGAAATCCACGTCGACCCCGCTGTGGGCGAACGCGCCATGGTGCCCTTGCGGCGCATGCTGGATTTCGCCGCGTCGCTGAACACGGGCGTGGTGGGTCGGGCTTGAACGAGGATCTGTCGCCAGCGCGACGGATGCCGCCCCCCCCTTCTCTCGCCCGTTGCGCGGTGCTGATTCCCGCGCTCAATCCACCGGGTGAGTTCCACGGCTTGATCGACGGGCTGATCGAGCGCGGCTTTGCGCACATCGTCGTCGTTGACGATGGCTCGGACACGCGAGAACCCTTTGAGAGACTGGAAGACAACCCGCGCATCAGTGTGCTGCATCACGCCAGCAACTGCGGCAAGGGCGCTGCCCTGAAAACCGGTTTCGCCCACATCCTCGACCACCTGTCGGAGCGAGTCGACAATATTGTTACCGCCGACGCGGACGGCCAGCACCTGCCCGCCGATATCGCCCGAATTGCCGAGAGCGCGACCCGTGATGGCCCCCGGCTGGTGCTCGGCGTGCGTCAATTCGACAACCATACCCCCCTGCGCAGTGCGCTCGGCAACCGCATCACGCGCCGGGTTCTGAGCTGGCTGCGCGGCGTCAATGTACAGGATAGTCAGACAGGCCTGCGCGCCCTGCCCCTTTCCCTGGCCCGAGAATGCCTGGGAATCCGCCACGATCACTACGAATTCGAGCTGGAATGCCTGCTGCGGGCGCGCGATCTCAAGGTTGGCATCCAGGAAGTACCCATCACCACGGTGTACCTGCACGGCAACAGCGATTCACATTTTCGACCGCTGGTGGATTCCATGCGCATTTACCTGGTGTTCGCCCGCTTCGTACTGGCGTCGGTAGCGGCCTTCCTGGTCGACATCCTGCTGTTCGCACTGTTTATCGAACTGGCCTGGGGCATATTCGCGGCGACCTATGTGGCCCGGGCGGTGTCCGCCAGCTTCAACTTCCTGTGCAACAAGTACCTGGTGTTTCGCTCCCGCCAGCATGCGCGCATCCCCCGGGAGATGGCCGGTTACACCGCGCTGGTGCTTGTCACCGCCACGGTTTCGGGCTTCCTGGTGTCGCTGATCAGCAGTAAAACCGCCGCCAACGTGGTCCTGGTCAAGGTGGCAGTCGACTCCCTGCTGTTCCTGGCGAACTTTGTCCTCCAGCGCGCTTTTCTGTTTCACGCGGGAACCCGCTCGCAGTAGCTCCGGACACTACACAAGGAAGATGCCAAACCGCCGCATCAGAAGGCTGAACAGCCAGAAGCACAGCAGAGTCACCACCACGGCTGCCAGCAAGGCACCCCAGAAGCCCAGCCGTTCGAGCAGCAGGGGAAGAAGCAGAAACATGGGCAGTGTCGGCAGGACATACCAGAAGGTATAGCGGGCATAGCTGCCAATCCTGTCCAGTGGCTGGCTCTCGAGATGTAGCCAGATCAGGCTCAGCACGGCCACCAGCGGCAATGCGGTGATCAGTGCGCCGAGTTTACCGCTGCGCTGGGCCACCTCGGAGATGACCACCACTATCAGGGCGGTTATCAGGTACTTGGTGATCAGCCAGCTCATGTCTGCCCCCTAATCCTGTACGGACTTTCTCCGCCCGGACCACTGGTAGATCGCCGGAACCACCAGCATGTTGAGTGCGGTCGAGCTGACCAGCCCCCAGAGAATGACAACCGCCATCGGTGACTGGATCTCACTGCCTGGCTCTCCCCCCGCCAGAGCCAGCGGCACCAATGCCAGTGCCGTCGCCAGCGCAGTCATCAGGATCGGCACCAGCCGTTCCTCTGCCCCCTGTCGCACCGCCTGCTCAAGACCCAGACCCTCGTCGCGCATGAGCCGACCTATGTGATCGATCAATATCACCCCGTTGCGAGTCGCAATTCCAAACAGGGTAATAAATCCGATGATACCTGCGATGGTCAGCACCCCGCCGGACAGCCAGACGCCGATAACTCCGCCGATCAGCGCCAGCGGCAGGTTGAGCATCACCAGTCCCGCGTCCCGGGCGCTGCCGAAGGCTGTCATCAACAGCAGGAAAATGCCCAGGATAACGGCACCCGTCAACAGCAACAGACGCGTGTTGGCCGCCTCCGCACTTTCAAATTGCCCTCCGTACTCGATGTGGTAACCCGTGGGAAGGTCGATGGTGTCATCCACCGCGCGCCGTAAGTCATCCACGACGCTGATGAGATCACGCCCGGCGACATTGGCCATCACCACCATGCGACGCTGCACGTTTTCCCTGCCGATACTGTTGGGCCCCCGCTCCATTCGAATATCCGCCAGGGCGGCAAAGGGCGCGCTGGCCCCGGATGGCAGGGCAATATGTGTTTGTTTTATGGCGTCGATGTCACCCCGGGTATCGGTTCCCAGGCGAACCACCAGGTCGATATTGGCCTGCCCCTCGCGTATTCGGCCGACCACGGTTCCGGTAAATGCCGTTTCCAGCGCCTCGGCGGCCTCGGCCATGCTCAGACCATAATTGGCAAGCGCCTCGCGGTCGAACCTGACGCTCACGAAGGGGATCTCGCTCTGCTCCTCCATGGCCACATCCACCGCGCCGCGGACGCCGCTCGCCAGAGACTCCACTTGGGCGCCCAGGCGGCGCAGTTCAGCCAGATCCTGGCCAAAGATCTTGATGGCGATATTTGCGCGGGTTCCGGACAGCATGTGATCGATACGATGGGAAATTGGCTGACCGATGATGACATTGGTTCCCGGCACGCGGGCAAAATCCCTGCGCAGGGCCGCGAGAAGCGCCTCCTTGCTGCGCGATTGCATCACCAGGCTGACGTCGATTTCCGAGGCGAAGACCTGCTGGGCGTGCGGGTCCAGCTCTGCGCGCCCCGTGCGCCGAGCGGTCGCAACCACCTCGGGCTGGGCGAGCAGAATGGCCTCGACCCGTCGTCCGATGGCATCCGAAGTCTCGAGGGACGTTCCCGGCAGGGTCACCGCGCTCACCGTCAGGCTGCCCTCATTGAACTCGGGCAGGAAACCACGCCCTGCCACCGCGAGCGAGATTACCGCCGCCAGCAACATTGCAACGGCGCCAGCCAGCACGACCCGGGGGTGCCTCATCACCTGCTCCAGCACGGGGCGGTAAGCCCGCTTGAGCCAGGCAATGAAGCGGGTATCGTGACTGCTGTGCACGGTAGCGCTACCGGGCAGGCCCATCAGGCACAACACGGGGGTCACGGTCAGGGCAACCAGCAGCGACGCCGCCAGGGATACCACGTAGGCCAGCCCCAGGGGCTGCAACAGGCGCCCTTCGACACCGCTGAGAAAAAACAGCGGCAGGAATACCAGGATGATGATCAAGGTGGCGAAGACAATCGAGCCCTCGATCTCGCGGGTCGCCGAGAATACGACGGCCCTTGCCGACTGTCGCTCTGACACGCTCCGCAACTGGTTTTCCCGCAATCGCCTGACGATGTTCTCCACCACGATGATGGCGTCGTCCACCAGGGCGCCCAGGGCGATCACCATGCCCCCGAGTGTCATGGTGTTGATCGTGCCCCCCAGAAGGCGAATCGCCAGCACCGCCACCAGTAACGACAGCGGGATTGCCAGCAGCGCGATGCCCGTCGCCCTGCCACTGAAAAGAAACACGAACATGATTGCCACTACCAGGATGGCACCATCCCTGAGCGCAGCCCGCAGGTTGTCGATGGCGGTCTCGATGAAATCCGCCTGGCGAAAGGCGTCGGTCTCAATGCTCATGCCTTGCGGCAGGCTCGCCTGGATTTCGGCGAGCACCTGGTCCAGCTCCGCGGTAAGGGCCAGGGTATTCACGCCTGGCTGTTTCTGCACACCCAGCACGACTGCCGGCTCGCCCCGGTAAGCTCCGGTACCGCGACGCGGAGCTGGCCCGATACGCACCTCGGCAAGATCGCGAACCAGCAACGGCCGGCCATCCCGCTCTGCCACCAGGGCCTGTTCCAGCTCACCGATGTCGGTGACCCGGCCCATGCCACGAATCAGGAACTCCTGGTCATTGCGCGTCAAAAAACCGGCCGAGGCATTGCGGCTGGCCGCCGCGACGGCCGCCTTCAGCTGGCCGAGGGTAATGCCGTGGGCGGACAGCCGCTCGGGGTCGGCCGTCACCTGGAACTGTCGTGTTTCCCCTCCGATTGGAATCACCTCGGCCACCCCCGGGACGGCCAGCAGACGGCGGCGCACCACCCAGTCCGCGGTGCTTTTCAGTGCCATCTCGTCGTGCGCGGTCGAGCGCAGCGCCAGGAACAGGATTTCACCCATGATCGAGGACATGGGTGCCATCTGTGGCGGCGGCAGATCTGCCGGCAGACTTCCGCGAACACTCTGCAGCTTCTCGGACACGATCTGCCGGGCCCGATAGATGTCCGTCCCCCACTCGAATTCGATGGTGACCACACTGCTGCCCACGCCAGTATTCGAACGCACCCGGCGCACGCCTGCCGCGCCGTTCATCGCAGTCTCGAGCGGGCGGGTCACCAGCGCCTCCACGTCCTCCGGCGACATGCCGTGGGCCTCTGCCACCAGGGTCACCGAGGGTGCGGTCAGGTCGGGAAAGACATCCACGGGCGTCTCGCGGGCCACCCAGCCACCCCAGCCGAGCAGAATCAGGGCTGCGGCCAGCACCAGCAGGCGGTTGCCCAGAGACCAGTTGATAATGCGGTCAATCATGGACAGCTTCCGTGTCAGTGAGCATGGCCGTGGCCGAGGTCATCACCGCCGGCAGCGGCCAGCCTGATGTAGTAGGCGCCCTCGCTGACTACGCGCTCGCCAGCCTGCACACCCGACAGCACTTCCACCCAGCGGTGATCGCGCATACCGGTTTCCACCACGCGGCGGGAAAAGGTCTCGCCCGAGGTCTGCACAAAGACCACCTCGCGACCGCCATCATCGACCAGGGCAGTCCGGGGTACCGCCAGGCCAGGCGAGGTCCGGTCGACGAAAACTCTGGCCGCGTAGCGAGCGCCAATCAGGGCGGGGCCCCCTGTCGTCGGGTATTCCAGGGTCAGGCTTGCCGTACGGCTTTCGGGATCGATCGCAGTGGCCACCTGGACGATCCGGGCACCGATGCTCTGGTCCAGCAGGACAGGCTCGTCGTCACCCGTTTCCAGCCAGGCGCCGGAAGCCGAGGGCAGCATTGGCGCAAAATGCTCGGCTACCCGAACTTCAAGCCAGCGACGCTCCGGTGTGGCAATGCGAAATACCGCGTCGCCCGCATTCACAAAGGCGCCGGGGCGCGCTCTGGCCTCGACGATTTCTCCGGCTACCGGCGCCCGCAGGGCGAACCCGGAACCGTCGCCACCGCTATGGAGCTGCTCGAGGCGCGCGGAAGCCGCTGCCAGTTCCGACTCGGCAACTGTCAGGGCCTGCCGGGCCTCGAACAGCCGGCGTTCGGGTACCGCACCCAGCTCCAGCAGGTCCTGAAGGCGCTCGACATCCTGCTGGCGCAGCGCTTTCTCACTGCGGGCCCGCTGCAGTGCCACTCGAGCCGTCCCCAGGTCGGCACCCGCACCAAGCCGCGGCACCAGAAATGCCAGCACATCACCCGCGGCTACCGTATCCCCCGCCGCCGCCAGTCTGCCGCTGGCGACATGGCCGTCCTCGGGGGCCAACACCGCGGCCCCGCCGTCAGCCGGCGCCAGCACCGTGGCAAAGCCCGGCACCGCGGGGCGCATGCCACGCTGCGCAACCACCTCGGTGGCGAAACGCCCCTCCCACTGCTGCTCCTTCAGATAACTGATCTCGCCCTGTTCGGGGGCACGCTGCGGGACGACCTGTTCCCCGGAAGTGAACACGCTGACTTCCCCCAGATCATGGGAGGAGCTCCCCTGCGGGGAGGTCAGGACAAACCGCAGTTGAAAGCGACCCGCCTCGCGAGGCGTGATCACCGGTGTGAACAGGCCATCCCGGACCGGGGCCTCAACCCGGAAGCGCGCCACCGTGCGGCCTTCCTGCTCAAGCAGAGCGTCCACCGAACCCCGGGTGACCGGCGAAAAATCCGCCAGGTGGGTAAAGTGTGCCAGCGCCCGCGAACCCTGTCCCGCCACCAGAGGCGGAAACTCGACGAACAGTTCTGCACTGCCGCTGTAGTGGGTGTAGACCAGCGGCTCGGGGCCGTGATCATCATGCACGTCATCCGCATGATCGTGCCCCCACTCACCGCAGCCCGCCAGCAACAGCAGCGCAACGGCGAGCAGTCTGCTTCTAGTGCTCATGCTCAGCCGCTTCATCGTGGTGGTGTGTCTGATCCTGCTCGGTCACCTCTTCCTCACCGTAAAACGCCCGGGTGGCCGGGGCCCCGCCGCCGCTGTCCTGCGCATGGTCGTCGTGACCATCCTCACCGTGTGCATGAGCGGATGCTTCACCGTCGTGCATGTGCCCCTCGGGCTCACCGCCGTCACAGGCCACCAGCAGCATTCCGAGCAGTGCAAAGGTCATGTATATCAGGGTTTTCATGGAGACTCTCCTGTCAGTAATTGCCATTCAATCCAGGCCTGTCGCGCGCGGTGAGCGTGATCAAGCATCTCCAGGCGCAGCTCGCGCTCGCCGCGCCAGGCATCCATCATTTCCATCATGCCGATCTCCCCACCGCGGTAGGCGGCCTCTGCCATGTCGGCAAGTGGCTCAAAGGCGTCCCTTTCACAAAGCTCGAACGCCTCAAGACTCGACCGCCAGCGCTGCAGCACTCCCTTGGCATCCACCTCAAGACGTCGTGACATCAGCACTCGCTCCGTCTCCAGGACATGACGTCTGTGTGCCGCCATAGCCTCCCGACCACGGCCGCGATCAAACAATGGCAGCTCGACCCCCAGGGAGATCACCAGACCGTCTCCGCGCACATCGGGTTCAGTCACCTCCTTGTGCCCCAGTCCAAGGGTCAGCTCCGGCCACTTTGCACGACCGGCTGCTTTCGCGTTCGCCGTTGCACTCTCAATCTCCGCATCCAGTGCCAACAGGACCGGGTGCTCTGCAAGCTGCAGCATCGGCTTCGTCGGAGGCGCGGGGGGCCACAACGTTCCGGTGACATTCGACAGCTTGGTGTCCAGCAAAGCCGACAAGCTGTCGCGCGCCGTCTGCAGGGCGGCCTCCACTTCCAGCTCGAGTGCTTGTAGCCGGGACTGTTCGCGCACAACGCGCAACCGGTCATAGTGGGAAAGATCCCCCGCCCGCGCCTGTGCGGCAACGGCGTCAGCCAGCTCGGCAAGGCGATCCCGCCAAAGCCCCACAACCCGCTGACGCTGTTCGTGCAGCAGCACGGTATAAAAGACCTGGCGAATCTCCGCCACCCACTCGCGCCGTGTCAACTCAATGCGCGACTCCTCCGCCCCCAGCTCCCAGCGCGCGGCGCTGCGCTCCAGGGCCTTTACCCCGGCCAGATTGATCCTCTGACGAATCAGATAACTGTCCTCATCCAGTGAGCCAGATGGGAAATCCACGGATTCACGCGTGTACTCGAGTTCGGGGTTATCCCAGCGACCGGCAGCTTCGACCCGGGCCAGTGCCAGGGAGCGCCGTGCGGCAAGCTGCCGCTCCATGACGGGAAGGCGCAGGGCCAGGCCGACCGCTTCCGATTCCGTCAGTCCCCAGGCCAGTGTGCCCTGCGCCAGCAACAGCAACAGACAGACCCCCTTCACAGGCCACCTCCCAGCCAGATGCTTGCGAGAGTTTCCAGAGCGTGATGAAGACTGGCGGCAACGCAGAACACGCCAGCCAACAGGCCGCCCTGAAGCGTGGCGAGCACAGGCCTGCGGGGTCGCTCCTCCGGCGGAAACAACTGGCGCCGCACCCGCTTTACTACCTGCCCTCCCGCGACGGGAAACCCCGCTACCACCGGGGACTGGGAGGCCCGGGCAATCCGAATCAGGGTTTCAGCCACAGCCTCCCTGCCGAACCTGCTCGCCGCGACATCATCCGCCGATTCCTCAAGGGCCTGCCGCCAGTACTCGCGCAGACGCCCCGCCAGCCAAGCGGGCAAGACCACCAAAAAAACCTCGACCATCAGCGTGCGCAGGCCATCGCGATGGCGGATGTGCGCCGCTTCGTGCGCCATGACAACACGACACTGGCGGTAGCTGAGTCGTTGCAGAAGACCGCTGCTTACCAGGACGACAGGTCGAGCCACACCTGCTGCGAATGCCAGCATCCGGTCATCCTCCAGCACCCTGTATCGGGCGCCACCCGCAGCCAGCCCGGCCAGTCCCGAAGCGCGCCTGTGAAATTGCCACTCGCGGCAGCCAAGACGCACCCAGGCACCGATCACGGCCGCGATCAGGCCAAGCGTCACCACGAGCTCGAGGGTGCCCGCCACCCATCCGTTATTGATCAATGGGCACGCGTGCAAATGGATATGACTGTGAGCCGCGCAGTGACCACCTCCAGCACCCACATCAAGCAAAACGCTGCCGTGCACAGCGACCAGTCCACCGACCATTGTCATCCACGGCAATGCAGCCAGAAACAGCACCTGACGCGCTCGACAACTCGGAGTCAGATTCTCACGCCAAAGACCGATCAGCATGAACAGAACGCAAAGAACCCCGATCAACCAGCCGGTCAAGGCGACAATTACCAGCGGCCACAACCCCGCCACCCAGTCCATCATTGCTGTTTTTGCTCCCGACGGGCCCTCAGCTCGCTCTCCAGCGCGAGCACGACGTCCTCGTCGAGCTGCTCGGTTGCCTCGACGAATGCGGCAACGGTTGACGGGTTGTCATCCGTAAAGCGACCGAGAAGCGCACTGATCATGCCCGCAACCAGCGTTTCCCGCTGCACCCGGGCCCGGTAGCGAAATGCGTGGCTGACCTTTTCCCGCTCTAGCAACGCCTTTCGATAGAGTCGATCCAGAGTGGACTGGACGGTATTCAGCGTCACCCCCCGCTCTCGCCCGACCGTCTCATGCACCTGCTTGGCGGAAATACCAGGCTGGGCCCAGACAAGCTCGAGCACCGTGACTTCAAGCGCACCCAGCACGGGCATGGCTGCGGGGGACATTCCCTGATTCGACATGGCTGGACCGACCTCTGCAATAACGTGGTACTGGAAGCCTTGCAGGGTAGCGTGCCAAAAAAACCGACCGTCAATCGGTTTTTTGCGATTCCACTCCAGCGAATGCCCAGGCGTCGCGACAGTATTCCGCCTCGGACTCCACCTCGATGGTGGTATGCGCCAGCTCGAAGGTCGCCAGGGCATCGGCAATCCGCGCCTTGAGCCGGGCGTGATCGAGAGGGCCCCGCGCAACCACGTGGGCCGTCAGCACATGGTGCTCACCATCCAGTGACCACAGGTGCAGATGGTGCAGACTGATGACCCCGTCCACCGACAGCAGTGCCCGCTCAACCCCGGTCCGCAGCTCGGCATCCGGCACCGCCTGGAAGAACAGCCGCGCCGTCTGCCACAGGTTGCGCACGACGTTGACCAGAATAAACAGCGTGAAGCCCACCGACAGCAGGGGGTCGAGGATCGGCCAGTCGACGAACTGCATGATGATCGCCGCCACCAACACGGCCAGCCAGCCCAGTACGTCTTCCAGCAGATGCCAGTTGAGCATGCGCTCATTGAGGGTCTTGCCAGCGGTCAGTCGCCAGGCGGCGTAGCCGTTCACCGTCACCCCCAGCAGCGCCAACAGCAACATGCCCTCGGTGACCGGCATGACCGGGTCGAACAGGCGGGGAATCGCCTCGCGCAGCACCCAGACGGATCCGGCAAGCAGCACCAGGCCGTTGACCAGCGCCCCGAAGAGGGAGAGTCGGCGAAAGCCGTAGGTAAAGGCGTCGCTGGCATCGCGCCGGCCGAGGCGGTGCAGGACCCAGGCGGAGCCGATGGACAGGCTGTCACCGAGGTCGTGCACCGCATCCGCCAGGATCGCCGTGCTGTTGGTCAGCAGACCGCCGATAAACTCGACCACGGTAAAGCCGAGGTTGAGGAAAAACACCAGCCCCAGGCGCTGGGAGCTGGCGTCGTGGTGATGATGCTGCCCCATGCTTGCGTCACGTCCTTCCGATCAGGGTGAATGGCCGAATCATTCGGGCAGGGCCCGCGCGCGCCACAGGTAGTACAGCACCGGTACTACCAGTAGCGTCAGGCACACGGCACTCAGCATACCACCCACCATGGGCGCGGCAATCCGGCTCATCACTTCCGAGCCGGTGCCGCTGGACAACATGATCGGCAGCAGGCCGCCGACGGTGGCGATCGAGGTCATCATCACCGGGCGCACGCGGCGCCCGGCCCCCGCCAGCACCGCCTCGCGCAGTCCCGCGCGATTCAACGCCTCTCCGCGCTCCCGGCAACTCGACTGCAGCCGTTGCCAGGCCTGATTCAGGAACACCAGCATGATCACCCCGATTTCCACCGCCACGCCGGCCAGGGCGATAAAGCCGACCCCCACCGCGACGGAAAAGTTGTAGTCGAGCAGGTACATCAGCCAGACCGCACCCACCATGGCCAGGGGCAGCGTACCCATGATCAGCGCGACTTCGGCAAAGCTGCGGAAGGCGGCGTAGAGCAGCACCACGATAATCGCGAGAGTGAGGGGCACCACATAGCTGAGCTTGGCCTTGGCTCGCTGCATGTATTCGTACTGACCGGACCACGTAAGCGAGTAACCCGCCGGCAAATCCAGCTGCTCGGCGACCACGGCCCGCGCCTCCTTGACGTAAGAGCCCACATCGACATCGGCGATGTCGACCAGGACCCAGCCGTTGAGCCGGGCGTTTTCACTCTTGATCGCCGGCGGGCCGTCTTCAATGGCGATACGGGCGACGTCCCCCAGGGCGATGGTCTCCCCCGCCGGGGTCAGGATGGGCAGCAAGGCCAGCTGCTCCGGCGTATCGCGCTGCCCCTGGGGATAGCGCAGGTTGACCGGATAGCGCTCCAGGCCTTCCACCGTCTGGGTCACGTTCATGCCACCGATGGCAGTGGCCACGACCTGTTGCAGATCGGCAATGTTCAAGCCGTGACGGGCCGCCTGCCGGCGCTGGATGTCCACGGTAATGTAGCGCCCGCCACTGACCCTTTCAGCATAGACCGACGCGGTACCGGGCACCGTCGCCAGGATCTGCTCCAGACGTCGACCGATGGCCTCGATCTGCGGCAGCTCCGGCCCGGCCACCTTGATCCCCACGGGGGTCTTGATCCCCGTGGCCAGCATGTCGATCCGCGTCTTGATCGGCATGACCCAGGCGTTGGTCAGGCCGGGGAAGGTCACCAGCGCATCCAGCTCCCGCTTGAGGGATTCCGGCGTCACGCCCGCGCGCCAGTCTTCCCGCGGCTTGAGCTGGATAAAGGTCTCGATCATGGTGAGTGGTGCGGGGTCGGTAGCAGTCTCGGCGCGACCGATCTTGCCAAATACCGTCGCCACCTCGGGCACCGTGGCGATCAATTTGTCGGTCTGCTGCAGAATTTCACGCGCTTCGCCAATCGACAGCCCCGGATAGGTGGTGGGCATGTACATCAGGTCGCCCTCGTCCATGTCGGGGATGAACTCGCTGCCGATGCGCGGCAGGGGCCACAAGCCGCTCAGCGTCACCACCAGTGCCAGGCAGAGGGTGATGCGGGGATGCCGCAGCACTGCGCCCAGCACTGGCAAGTACAGTGAAACCAGTAGCCGGTTGATCGGGTTGCGCGCTTCGGACACCACCTTGCCGCGGATGAAGTAGCCCATCAACACGGGCACCAGCGTCACTGCCAGGGCCGCGCTGGCGGCCATGGCGTAGGTCTTGGTGAAGGCCAGGGGGCTGAACATCCGCCCCTCCTGGGCTTCCAGGGCAAACACGGGCAGGAAGCTGACGGTGATGATCAACAGGCTGAAGAACAGGGCCGGCCCCACTTCCGCCGCGGACTCCGCCACCACCTGCCAGCGATTCTCCGGCGTGATCGGGGTGCGCTCGATGTGCTTGTGGAAGTTCTCGATCATCACGATGGCCCCGTCGATCATGGCGCCGATGGCAATGGCGATCCCGCCCAGGGACATGATATTGGCGTTCAGCCCCTGGAGATGCATGACAATGAAAGCCGCCAGAATACCCAGGGGCAGGCTGATCACCGCCACCAGGCTGGAACGCACGTGGAACAGGAAGAGCATGCAGATCACGGCCACCACAAGCAGCTCCTCGATCAGCTTTTCACTCAGGTTGTCCACCGCCCGCTCGATCAATCCCGAACGGTCGTACACGGTCACCACCTCGACCCCGTCGGGCAGGCCCGCCTGCAGATCGGCCAGACGCGCCTTTACGCCATCGATGGTGGCCCGGGCATTCTCGCCGGAACGCATGACCACGATGCCCCCGACCACTTCCCCTTCGCCATTCAGCTCCGCTATACCGCGGCGCATCTGCGGGCCGACACGGATATCGGCCACGTCCTCGAGCAAGAGTGGTGTTCCCTGATCATTCAGTCCCAGGGGAATCGCGGCCACGTCCTCCACGCTCTGCAGGTAGCCGGTGGCCCGCACCATGTACTCCGCCTCGGCCATCTCCACCACCGAAGCCCCCACCTCCTGGTTGCCGCGCTGGATGGCGGTCTGGATGTGGGACAGGGGAATGCCGAAGGCGCGCAGTTTTTCCGGGCGCACCACCACCTGGTACTGCTTGACCATGCCCCCGAGTGGCGCCACCTCGGCCACTCCCGGCACCGTCTGCAACTCGTACTTGAGGAACCAGTCCTGCAGGCTGCGCAGCTCACTCAGGTCGTGCTGGCCACTGCGGTCGACCAGGGCATAGAGATAGACCCAGCCCACCCCCGTGGCATCGGGGCCCAGCTGCGGCCGGGCGCTGGCGGGCAGGTTCGGGGCCACCTGGGACAGGTACTCCAGTACCCGGGAGCGGGCCCAGTAGGCATCCGTATCGTCGTCGAAAATCACGTAGACATAGGAATCCCCGAAGAAGGAATAGCCGCGCACGGTGACGGCCCCGGGCACCGACAGCATCGCCGTGGTCAGGGGATAGGTCACCTGGTCCTGCACCACCTGGGGTGCCTGCCCGGGGTAGCTGGTCTTGATGATGACCTGGACGTCCGAGAGATCGGGAATCGCGTCCACCGGCGTGTGCTTCATCGACCAGGTGCCCACCCCCGCCAGGATCAGGGTGGCGAGCAGGACAAAGAAGCGGTTGTGAATGGACCAGCGAATCAGAGCTTCGATCATTGTCCCGCGCCTCCCGCGTGATGCTGGTGGTGGCCCTGCCCCGCGGCTTCGCCATCGTCGTGGGGCCCGCCGCCGTCAACATGCCCGGTGTGATCATCCTGACCGCCGGCTTCCATGCGCTGCAGATCCGCGCGCTTGCTGGATTCCGAATCGATCAGGAACTGGGCCGAAGTGACCACGCGCTGTCCGGGACGCAGTCCCTCGAGAATCTCCACCTGCCGTTCCCCGACGCGGCCCGCTTCTACCGACACCGAGCGGAAGCGGCCCTCCCCCAGGGCCAGCACCACGCGATTGTCGTCACCGGTGCGGATCAGCGCCTCCCGCGGCACCAGCAGCCGCGCGGGGGTCGGCGCGCTCTCGATCTGCAACCGGACATACATGCCCGGCTTTAACGCGCCGTCCGGGTTGTCGACCGGCACGCGTACGCGCACCGTGCGTGTGGTCTCGTTCAGGGAGGGGTACACATAGCCCACCTCGGCGGTCCATTCCCGCCCGGGCAGGTAGTCGAGGCTCATGCGCACCCGGTCACCCGGCTGGACCAGCGCTGCCTGACGCTCGAAGACCTCGCCGACCACCCAGACCCGCGTCAGATCACCCAGGGTCATCAGGCTCATGCCGGGGCCCACGAACATGCCCTCGCGCACCGCCAGGTTGTCCACCACACCGGTCTGGGGGGCGGCAATTGTCACCGTCTGCCTGACCTTGCGCTCCCGCCGCAGGCGATCCACCTCGGCCTCGGGCACCTGCAGGGCCCGGAGCCGAGCCAGCGCGGCCTCGATCAATTGCGCGTTGTCGCGCTTCAGCGCAAGCAGCAACTCCTCCTGGGCATTGACCAGGGTCGGCGAATACAGACTGTAGAGCGGCTGGCCCCGGTTGACCGGGTCGCCATCGGCCGTCACGTGCAGGGTCTCGACCCAGCCTTCCACTCTGGGGTGAATATGCACCAGCTGGCTCTGGTCGTACTGCACATGTCCCACGGTCACAATGCGCGCGGGCAGCTGGCCCTGCTCAACCCGCACCGTCCGCACCCCGAGATTGTTGATGACCGCCGGAGAAACCCGCACGGTGCCAGCTGCCTCGGCGGGCGCGTCGGAGGTCTCGGCGTAGACCGGGACCAGATCCATGCCCATCGGCGACTTGCCCGGCCCGTCGCGCCGGTAGCTGGGATCCATAGGCGCCACCCAGTAGAGCGGCTCACGCTCGCCGGCGGTGGCTTGCCCGCGTTCGTCGTCAGTTGCGGTCAGGAGCCAGACGCCCGCCGCTCCGAGCAGAGCGCCGAGGACGACCGCAGCCAGTATTCGGGTATGCGAGGTCACGTTGATTCTCCTTGACGGTTAGGGGCAGCGCCGGGCTGACCGGAGCCTGCTCCCGCCAGCAGATAGTTGATGCGGGCAACGGTCTTCTGTCGCTCCACGGCGATGGCCAGGGCCTCGATACGCGCACTCATTTCAGCGATGCGCGCACGCACCGCCTCGGCAAAATCGCCGTCGTCATGGTTGTAGGCCGTGAGTGCCGCCTCCGCCTGATCGGACATCTGTGGCAACAACCGATCGGCGTAGAGCGCGCTGCGCTCTTCGAGCCGGACCAGCTCGGATTTCAGCGAAGCCAGCTCCGACACCAGACGGCGGCTCAATAGCTGTCTCTCGGTGCGCATCGCCTCACCGCGGCTGACGGCGGCCTGCAGGCGCCGGTCCTGGCGGTTGGCCGTGAACAGGGGCAGTTCCAGCGTCACGCCCAGGGAGAACAAGTCAGCACGCTCACGTCCCAGGGCGTCCTCGTCGCGGTAGCCGTACTGGGCAGTGAGGCCCCATTCGGGACGGTACTGTTGCTGCGCCAGCGCCACGTCGGTCTCGGTCGCCGCGATTTGCAGGTCCATCGCGCGCAACAGCGGGTGCCCGCGGACCTGCTCATAGCGCGCCTGATTCGCGGCCTCGACGGGCAGTGGCCGGACGGGCGCCAGAACCGGCATTTCATCCGGCAGCCGACGCTGAGCCTCCGCCCCCAACCATTCACCCAGGCGGCGCCGGGCGCCCTCCTCCGCTTGTCGCAGACCCACCAGCCGGTCCTCCAGGCGCGTGAGCTCCAGCTGCGCGCGGATCAGGTCCTGTTGGCGCGTACGACCCTGGGCCGAGGCATAGCTGGCTTCTGCCGCATCCACTAGGTGCTCGAACAGACCCTGGCTGGTCTCGATGATGCGGCTGCTCGCCTGGGCTCGAAAGATATCCAGCCAGAGTGTGCTCACCGTCATCCTTACCTGGGCGCGGCGATTCTCCCGCAGCAAGGGCTGGCGCCGCGCCAGCAGTTCCTTCTGCTCCCTCGACAGCGACAGCGTGTCGCCCCGGGGAAACATCTGGCTGACGCCGACGGACAGCTGGGTCATCGCCTCCTGGTTGAGATCGAGGGTATCCACCGGGAAGTTACCCGCCATCAGGCTCAGCTTCGGGTCCGGCAGGGTGGCGGCGGCGACAGCCTCCTCGGCCAGGGCGTTCTCGGTATGTCGGCTGCCGGGCAGCCAGGGGTCACTCGACACGGCGAGTGCCACCGCGGTGTCCAGACCGAGACGCTCGCCGGTGCCCGGCGCCGCGCTCGCAAATGGCAAGGCGATTAAGAAAAACAGGCCCCACAACGCCGGGAGCCATCGATTTTGAATGCACTGCATCTCGCTGTTCCTGCAGAATTGGTTGCGCGTGGGTGCCATGCACGCACGCACCAGTCACGCCTTTGGCGAAAGGCCAAAGGGCGTATTCGGAGCGGCCGGGAAAACCGGGCTGGAATCAGCTGATGGGCGGTCTGAGAAACGAGTAAGGCGGGGCGGGAGGCAGGGCCTGGCTGGCTGCCACGGACGGCGTGAACAGTGACTGCGCGGACACAGACAGGACAGCCGGTAGCGCAAACGGTGTCAGCAGACAACCGTCTGACATACAGGCCTGCCCGGCGGCGCTGCTGGCGCAGCAGGCACCCTGCTCCGGACCGGCGGTTGCTGCGCCGGCATCAGTGGACGCATCGTGACAGGGTGAACTCTGCGTCTCTGTCACATGATCCACAGCGACACTGTCTGTGCTCTGCGGCACCACGTGACACGGCCACGCCCCCGCCACTGCTGTGCGGCACAACAGTACGAGTATCAGGACCAATAGAACCGTGGGCTTCAAACGCATGCCGGAGGACGTCACTACAGTGGCGGGCGATGAACCGAGTATAGCATGCCGTCGCCGCGCAATATGAGGGGGTTCACAAGCCATGTTTGTCATACGGTTCACAGCGTGAACATAATAGGCCAACAGGCGCTGGCCAAGGAGAGAAAAATGACAACGGATAATGGACGCTCCCCCCTCAGATCTGCGCGCGCGGCAAGCCTTACCGCCGCAACACTCGCCCCCCTGCTCTGCCTGCCGGTCCCGGCCCTGGCCCAGGGTCCCGGCACGCTGGAGGAGGTCATAGTCACCGCCCAGAAGCGGGAGCAGAACCTGCAGGATGTGCCGGTCGCCGTCTCCCAGTTCAGCGGGGAAGCGCTGCAGCGATCCGGCGTACAGGACCTGTTCCAGTTGCAAACCAGCGCACCCAGTCTGATCGTCAATCAGGAACAGAGCGCCTCCAACACGGCCTTCGGCATTCGCGGTGTTTTCACCAGCTCCCAGAATCTCGGGCTGGAATCCTCGGTCGGACTCTATGTGGATGGCGTCTACCGCGCCCGCCAGGGTTCAATGATCAACAACATGGTGGATATCCAGAGCATCGAGATTTTGCGTGGACCGCAGGGCACGCTTTTCGGTCGCAACACACCCGCCGGCGCAGTGCAGATCAACAGCGTCGCACCCGACCACGACAACAGCGGTTTTCTCGAACTCACGGCGGGGAACTACAACCTGTGGAACGCCAACGGCGCCGCCTCCTTCTCGGCCATCGAAGACGAGCTGGCCTTCCGGGCCACGGGCTTCGTGATGCAGCGCGACGGCTATGTGGACAATGTTGGCCTGGATGCCGACGACCTGGTCAACGACCGCGACCGCTGGGGGCTTCGCCTGCAGTCACTGTACACGCCCAACGACAGGCTGACGGCCCGGCTAATCATCGACCGCTCGGAGACCGACGAGATCTGCTGTGCCTCCGGCACCTGGAAGAACAACCTGGTGGCCCAGGACCTGCCACCCGGAAGCCCACCGAAAACCGGTTCGGACGTGCGCATACTCGAGCTCGGCGGCATTGTCCTGGACCAGGATGATTTCTATGACTACCGCGTCTCAACCAGCTTCGCCCCGACCTCCAGCAACCGGGACGAGGGTGTTTCGCTGCAACTCGACTGGGAGGCCACACACTTCCTGCTGACCAGCATCACCAGTTGGCGCAGCTTCGATTCCCTGGATGAACTCGACATCGACTTTTCCAATGTCGACGGTATCCGCCGCAGCGTTGACGCCCAGCAGAACCAACTGTCCCAGGAGCTTCGCATCAGCGACAGCGGCGAGCGACTCAGCTATGTCGCAGGCCTGTACTACTTCGAACAGGACATCGACTCCCGAACACGCTACCTGATCGGTGAAGACCTGACCTACCTGGTGGGCGCCTTTGGCGAAGCTTTCCCCAGCGGAACCGGTGCACTGGATGTCGGCAGCCAGGAGCACTCGAGCTATGCAGCCTTCGGACAGATTGACTACGAGCTCTCCAGGGACTGGGTACTGACCGCCGGGCTGCGCTGGACCCGAGAAGACAAGGATCTCGCCAACACCTTCACCGAAGACGCTTCGGCAACTCTGGACTTCAGCTCCCCGGGCTGGGGTTTCTGGCTCTTCCCTCCCCTCGCGCCGCGGGAAAATGTCGACGAAACGCTCGAAGACGAGAAAACCACCGGCACACTCAAGCTGTCCTGGTACGCGAGCCCCGAGACCCTGCTATATGCCTCATACGGCACCGGCTACAAGTCGGGCGGCATGAATACCGACCGGGTAAATCAAGCGCTGGATATCATCTTTGCGCCGGAAACCTCTGAATCCTTTGAGCTCGGTCTGAAAACTGAGTTTCCGGCGCAGGCCCTGCGCCTCAACCTGGCACTGCATGCCACGACCACCGACGACTTGCAGACCGTCTCTTTCCAGGGAGCCGGTTTTGCGCTGCAGAATGCCGGGGTCGCGGAAACCTGGGGCGGCGAACTGGACCTGTCCTGGCAACCCACCGGGTCGCTGCGCCTCGGCGCCGCCTATGCCTATACCCATGGCGAGTACAAGGATTTCGAAGCGGGCTCCTGCTGGGTCGGAACACCCTGGCATACCGACCAGCCCGACCCGGGGGCCAATGGCGACGGCTCCTGCGATCGCAGTGGCGGCATGCTGTCCAGCAACCCGGAGCACGCCCTGTCCCTGAACGCCGAGCAATCCCTGGCCCTGACGGACACGCTGCGGGCGAGCCTGTTCCTGGAGTACCGCTTCACCGACGAGCGCATGACCGACCTGAACAACGATCCCGAGAAACTGGATGGCTCCTACAACCTGCTGAACCTCCGCGCCAATCTGCACTTCCTGACCCCGGACATACTGCTGACAGTGTGGGGACGCAATATCCTCGAGGCCGAATACACCCACACCATCGCCGACACCGTAGCCCAGACCGGTAACTATATTGCCTCCTACAACGAGCCCCTGATGTGGGGCATTACCGTGAGAAAGGGTTTCTAGGCTGCCGCATGAGTGAACTGTCCCCCGAACACACACAGATTCCCCTGCAGTCCGGGCGGGGTCGACTGAACCCCGCCGCAGTGGGCTGGTCGCGCCACCCGCAACACGACTGTCGCCTGAAGGGCAACTGGCTGCGGCGAAAACGCTGGAATTACTGGGCTTTTACCTGTGACGACCTGCTGTTCTCCGTCACCGTGGCAGACCTGGACTACGCCGGCCTGGCTTTCGTCTACCTCGCGGACACCGGCAGCGGCAGGCTGGTGGAAAAAACCGTCACTACCGCGCTGGGCAGAGGCTGCTCGCTCTCGAGCGCGGTCTCCGGCAACGCTGCCTTTCACCATCGCGCCCTGAACATTCTCATGACATCCGAGCCAGGAGAAAAAGGCGGCAAGCAGGTGCAATTCGCCATCGATATTCCCGACTTCGGGGGGCAGCCACTCACGGGACGCCTGTCGGTAGACTACCCCCCGGGCCACGAGACCCTCAACGTCGTGGTGCCCTGGTCCGAGCGGCACTATCAGTTCACTGCCAAGCACAATACGCTGCCCGCTGAAGGCAACATTCGCGTCGGCCAGACGGAATACCGATTCGAGGGACCCGAATCCTTCGCCTGCCTGGACCTGGGGCGCGGCGTCTGGCCCTACCGCTCATGCTGGAACTGGGGCGCCGCCTCCGGGCGACAGGCCGGACATATCGTCGGCCTCAACCTGGGTGGCCAGTGGACCGACGGCACCGGCGCGACGGAGAACGCGCTGTGCATTGACGGCCGACTCAGCAAGATAGATGACACCCTGTGCTGGCACTACAGCCCAAGCGACTACCACAAACCCTGGCGTATCACGGGGGGCGGGGAACAGGGCACCGCCGGTGTCGACCTGGTTTTCACCCCGTGCATGGAACGCGTGGCCAGCTCCAATCTGTTGATCGTGCGCTCGGAGGTGCACCAGATGCTGGGGCACTACTCCGGCGAGATCAGGGATGACAAGGGCAATTACCATCCGATTGACGGGCTGTTTGGCTGGGCCGAGGACCACAGCGCAGCATGGTAGGATGCTCAGACCGGCACAGACCCGGGGATTGGGGCGGCCATACAGCTTTTGCGGGCAGGTAACAGGCAATGACGGATCACGAACAGAAACTCCAGGAGCATATCCAGAAACTGGTGAGGGCGGGCGTCTTTCGCGACGAGATGCATGCTGCCGAAAGCATCATCACCTGGCTTCAGTCACTGGAACGGGACTTCGTGCAGCAACAGATGCAACAGGAAGACGCCTGAAAAAAGCGGTAGTGGGCCGCACCATCGCGGCCCCAATTGCAGAGCATTGACCAGGAGGTATCATTGCACCCGACAATTCGGACCATCGTATTAGCCGCGGGCTTTGGCACTCTGGTGGCGACCAGTGGCTGCGTCAACACACCCGCTCCGAAAACCGACAAGCCAGAAAAAACGGACTGCTCAGCCGAGTTGCTTTCGGGCCGCTACCTTGCCTCCGGTTCATTGATCGACGCACCAGCGAGCCAAGACAGCTCATCCGCCTACATGCAAGGCTATTTTATCTTCGACGCCGCGGGCCAGGTCGAGGTGGTTCGAGGCCTCAGCTCCAGCAATGGAAACAACATCGGCTGGGAAGGCAAGGGCAACTACAGTATCAACGCTGACTGCTCGGGTGAGATGAGCTTGTCTGCGAAAGTTGGAGGTGGCATCGATATCAAGATGAACTTCAACCTCCTGGTCCGCAAGGCCGGGACGTCGACGGTCATCGAGTCAATTTTCGTCGTGCATCCGGGAAAGACCAGCGGGCGGCTCACGCTTCACCAAGCCAGTCGGTAACCCCGATTCGGCCGGTCGGGTACCACTCGGCCCGGCCACCTACCAATGCACGCCCCGCAACACCCCGGCAAACACCCGCTGGGCCAGCTCCAGCCGCGAACGCGGCGCACCGCCCTCATCCAGTGCCGCGGCCTCCTCCTCGCTCAGGCCCCGCGCCGCGGCGGAGTCCGGAAACAACTCGTAGGCCTGGCTGAGGAGCGCCTCGCTCAAGCCCGGCAAGGTCGCCTGGGCCACGGCCCCCGCCACCCCGAGGCCGGTGGACAGCCGCTTGGGGCGCTCGACAATGGCCTTCATCACCAGGTCGCGCGCCTGCTCGGGAGACAGGGTGGGGAACGCCCGGTAGAGGCTGGTCGGCGCAATCATCGGCGTGCGCACGAGGGGCATGTGGATGGTGGTGAAGTCGATGTTGCTGCGGGCGTACTCCGGCGCCGCGCAGAGACTGAAGGCATCCAGCGCCGCCTTGGAGGCGACATAGGCGGAGAAGCGCGGCGGACTGGTCAGCACGCCGATGGAGGAGATATTGATGATCTGGCCGCTGTGCTGTGTCTCCATCGTGGGCAGGAAGCCCAGGATCAGTCGCAGGGCACCGAAGTAGTTGAGCTGCATGGTGCGCTCGAAATCGTGGAAGCGATCGTAGCTGTAGCGCACCGAACGGCGAATGGAGCGCCCCGCGTTGTTGATCAGGATATCCACCCGGTCGTGGTCATCCAGGATATGCCGGACCAGGTCATCGCAGGCCCGCAGGTCGGCGACATCGCAGGTATAGGCCTGGGCCTCGCCGCCAAAAGCGTGAATCTCCTCAAGGGTATCTTCCAGCTTCTCCAGGCTGCGCGCCACCAGCAGTACCCGGGCGTCGGCCTGGGCCAGGCGCAGGGCGCACTCCCGGCCGATGCCCGAACTGGCGCCGGTGACCACCACCACCTTGCCCTGCGCCCGCCGCCGCAGCGCAGCGAGGCTGGTTTTGCCCACCAGGCGGCTGAACAGCCCGTCCAGCTGACGGCGACGATCCGGGGCCCCCTGGCGCAGGTAGTGCTTCCAGTAGTCCCAGAGCACCGGCGCGTAACTCTCGAAGGGCGGACACTGGATACCCGCCGGCTCCAGCAGGGCGCGGGTCTTGCGGGAATCGAACTCCGTGGGGTAGTTGAGATAGCGCATGACCTGCGGCGGAATCCCCATGCGCGCCAGCATCTTTTCCCCCAACTGCCGCACCGGCCCCAGCCGCGAGAGCCCCTCTTCGGCCCACTTCGAGGCGCCGTCCAGTAGCGAGGCATCCAGGGCGGTCAGCCGCGGCCCGTGGGCGGCGCGCATCAGCACCCGAAGAGCGTCCCCCACGCGGATGCCGGCGGGGTCGGTGATGTGGAAGCATTCCCGGTCGTGGTCGGGCAGGTGGGCCAGGTGGTCGATAGCGGCGACCACGTAGTCCACGGGGACGATATTCAGCAGCCCCGCCTTGTGCATCAGAAGAGGGAAGCCCTCGGGGACGCGATCGCTGAGCGTGTTCAGGGCCTCGAAGAAGTAGTAGGGGCCATCAATCTTGTCCATCTCGCCGCTGCGGGAATCCCCCACCACCATGCCCGGCCGGTAAATACGCCAGGGCACCCCGCGGGAGCGGCGTACCAGACCCTCGGATTCGTGCTTGGTGCGGAAGTAGGGATGCTCCAGGCCGGTGGCTTCCTCGAACATGTCCTCGCTGAAGACGCCCTCGTAGAGGCCGGCCGCGGCGATCGAGCTGACCTGATGAAAACAGTCAACCTTGAGAGCACGGGCAAGGGCCAGGGCCTGCCGAGTGCCTTCCACGTTGCTCAGGTGCTGACTCTCCGCGTCGGCCTGCAAATCGTAGATGGCGGCGAGATGAAAGAAATGAGCGATCTGCCCCTGGTGCCCGCGCACCCAGGCGGGCTTGACGCCCAAGCGCGTACGGGTGAGATCGCCGGGTACCGCAATCACCTGCTCGGGGGCCGCACCCCAGATACCGCGGAGGGCTTCCACGCGCTCCAGTGAGGCCGGACGCACCAGCAAAAAGACCCGCCCGCCACGATCCAGCAGACGCGGCACCAGGAAACGACCGATAAAGCCGGTTCCACCGGTCACGAAATAATCCATGGCGGCACCCTCTTCTGATTCTTGTTCAGGCACCTTACTGGCAAAGCCCGCACTTGTCACCGGGGTCACCCGGCGCCGCAAGCGCGACAAAAACCGGACAGCTAGAGACGCTTCAGAGGGCCAGACCCGCCAGCCCGCAGACCAGCACCACCAGCCAGGGCGGCAGCTTCCAGGCCATCAACGCCAGCAGCGCGAGCAGGGCCAGGGCAAAGTCACCGGGACCGCGAATCGCGCTGGTCCACACCGGGTCGTAAAAAGCGGCGAGCAGCAGGCCGACCACCGCGGCATTCACCCCGAGCAGCGCCGACTGGATACCCCGATGGCGGCGCAGGCTCTCCCAGAACGGCAGGGCCCCCGCGACCAGCAGGAAGGACGGCAGGAAGATGGCCACCAGGCAGAGCAGCCCACCGGCCCAGGCGCTGGGAGCCTGCTGCATGGCGGCCCCCAGAAACGCCGCGAAGGTGAACAGGGGGCCGGGCACGGCCTGGGCCGCACCGTAGCCGGCGAGAAAGGTATCGCCGCCCACCCAGCCATTGGGCACCACCTCCGCCTGCAGCAGTGGCAGCACCACATGTCCGCCGCCGAATACCAGCGCTCCCGCACGATAGAAGGCATCCACCAGGGCCAGTGCCTGCACCGGCCAGAGCAAAACGAGGACCGGCAGCAAGCCGAGCAAGAGGACAAACAGGCCCAGACACAGGGCAGCGCTGCGCCGGCCCGGCGTAAAGGGCAGGCGTTCATGCCGGTCATCAACCGGGACACGCAGAAACGCCCGCCCCGCCACAGCACCGAACACAATAACTCCCACCTGCCCCCACACCCCCGGCAGGGCGAGTGCCCCACAGGCCGCGAACGCCATCAGGGTCAGGCGCGGTGGGTCGGGGCAAAGGTTCCGGGCCATGCCCCAGAGGGCCTGCGCCACCACCGCCACAGCCACCACCTTGAGCCCCTGCAGCGCCCCGGTCGGCAGGCTGTCACTCCAGCGGGTCACTCCGAGGGCAAACAGGATCAGCAACAGTGCCGATGGCAGGGTAAAGCCCAGCCAGGCCGCCAGGGCGCCGCGATAGCCGCAGCGGGACAGGCCCAGGGCCAGCCCGACCTGACTGCTCGCGGGGCCGGGCAGGAACTGGCACAGGGCGACCAGGTCGGCGTAGGCGCGCTCGCCAAGCCAGCCGCGGCGCACCACGAATTCCTCGCGGAAGTAGCCGAGGTGGGCGATGGGACCACCGAAGGACGTCAAGCCCAGACGCAGGAAAATCACCAGTGTGTACCAGAAGCCGGACCGGGTATCGGCCGACCCTGTCGCGCGCTGTTCGCTCATCGGACGCTCGCACCCGCAGAAACCGGCAAGATAGTATCACCCACTTGTGACAGGCGTATGTCCGGGCCCGGAATCAGATCACCCAGTTGCGCACCGGGTCACCGCGCTGCTCGTCCTCCATCTCCATCACCTGCTGAACCGCGTGGTGGTGGGACAGAAAGACCTTGCCGGTCAGCTCCTCCAGGAAATGGGTGTGGGCCAGGACGTCCATCACCGGCCCCTTGACCTCCGACAGGTGCAGCGTGATTTCACGCTCCGCCAGCTGCCGGTTGATCGATTCCAGGGCCTCCAGTGCGCTCAGGTCGATCTCGTTCACCGCCGTGCACATCAGGATCACATGACGGGTCTCGGGGTATTTTTCAAGAATGCCGTAAAGGCGCGACTCCACAAAACTCGCATTGGCAAAGTACAGACTCTCGTCAATGCGCAGGGAGAGGATATCGCTGTGGGTAATCACCTGGTGCCGCTCGACGTTGCGGAAGTGGCCGGTCCCCGGCACCTCGCCCACCACCGCCATGTGCGGGCGCGAGGTCTTGTAGAGGTGCAGCGCCAGCGAGACCAGAACACCGCAAGCCACCCCGGTTTCCACCCCCAGCAGCAGGGTGACGCCAATGGTGATGGCCACGGCGGCAAAATCGGAGAGGCCGTAGTCCCAGCTGCGTTTCAGGATGCCCAGGTCGACCAGCGACAGCACCGCGACAATGATGGTGGCGGCCAGGGTCGCCTTCGGCAGCCAGGCCAGCCAGGGAGTAAAGAACAGCGCCACCAGGGCGATGCCCAGGGCGGTAAAGGCTCCGGCCGCAGGCGTGGCGGCACCGGCGTCGAAGTTGACGATGGAGCGCGAGAACCCCCCGGTGACCGGAAAGCCGCCACTAACCCCGGACGCCACGTTCGCCGCACCGAGCCCAATCAGCTCCTGGTCCGGCGCGATGCGTTCCCGGCGACGCGCGGCCAGGGTATGACCAACCGAAACTGACTCGACGAAACCGATAATGGAGATTAGCAGTGCCGAGAGCAGCAGCTCGCTCCATAGCGGCGGAATGCTGGAAGGCAATGTGAAGCCCGGCAGGCCCGCGGGAATCTCGCCCACCAGCGCCACGCCATGCGCTCCCAGATCCAGCCACCAGGCCAGCAGGCTGGTAGCAATCACGGCCAGGACCGGCCCTGTGCGCGCCAGGGTGCCCGCCGCCCGCTTGCTGAGGCCAGTGCGCTGCAGCAGTGGCTGCAGACCGCTGCGAGACCAGAACAGGAAGGCCAGCGCGCCGCCCCCGATCAGCAGCGTCGGCCAGTGCAGTGCCCGCCACTGGGACAGCAGGCTTTCCAGCAAATGCCACAGGTTATCGCCGCTGCCGCGCACCCCGAGCACATGGCCCAGCTGGCTGACCGCAATGATGATCCCGGAGGCGGTGATAAAGCCGGCAATCACCGGGTGCGACAGGAAACTGGCGAGGAAGCCCATGCGCAAGACACCGAACAGCAGCAACATGCCCCCGGACAGCAGGGCCAGCAGGATCGCCGCCTCGAGGTAGGCGACGCTGCCGGCCTCGGCGACGGGTGCCACGGCGGAGGCCGTCATCAATGACACTACCGCCACGGGGCCCACGGACAGCGAGGTGCTGGTTCCGAACAGCGCGTAGGCCACCAGCGGCAGCATGCTCGCGTAGAGCCCGGTCTCCATGGGCAGACCCGCCAGCAGGGCATAGGCCAGGGACTGGGGGATCAGCATGATGGTGACGATGACCGCCGCCAGCAGGTCGCTGACCAGGGTGTCGCGGTTATAGCGCCGCCCCCATTCGAGTATTGGCAGATAGCGTTTCCATCGTCCCTGCAAAGCTCAGTCCTCGCCGATTACCGGCTTCACCATCCACTCCCGTCCCCGCAGCATCGCCTTCCAGTACAGGGGCGGCAGCAGGCGTTCCTTGAGGTACCAGGCCAGCCGGCTGGGCTTGCGACCATCCAGCAGCCAGGCGGGGAAACTGGGCAGCAACTTGCCGCCGTAGCCGAACTCCGCCAACACGATCTTGCCCCGCTCCACGGTCAGGGGGCAAGAACCATAACCATTGTAGTGTGCCACTCCCGGCGCCAGTCCGGCATCCGCCAGCAGGTTGTTGGCGACGATGGGCGCCTGCATGCGTGCGGCGGCCGCCGTCTTGGCGTTGGGCGCATTCATCACATCACCCAGCGCCCAGATATTGTCATAGCGGGTATGCCGCAGGGTGGTCTGGTCGACATCCACCCAGCCGGCGGCGTCCGCCAGGGGACTGCTGCGCACAAAGTCCGGCGCGGTCTGCGGCGGCACCACATGGATCATGTCGAAGTGACGCTGCACCTCGTGGGTGTTGCCCTCGGCATCGGTGTGTTCGAACCAGGCGCTGCGGGCATCCCCGTCGATGCGCACCAGCCGATGCTGGAAGTTCAGCTGGGCGCCGTAACGCTCGACGTACTGCATCAGTGCGGGCACGTAGTCCTTGACGCCAAACAGCACCGCACCGGCATTGTAGAATTCGACATCAATGTTCTGAAGCCGGCCCTGCCGCTGCCAGTAATCGGCGGAAAGATACATCGCCTTCTGCGGCGCCCCGGCACACTTGATCGGCATCGGTGGCTGGGTAAACAGGGCCTTCCCCCGTTCCAGGGACTGCACCAGGCGCCAGGTGTAGGGGGCCAGGTCGTAGCGGTAGTTGGAGGTCACACCATTGCGGCCCAGGGTGTCCACCAGGCCGGGAATCGCTTCCCAGTCGAGCTTGAGGCCCGCGGCCACGACCAGACGCCGGTAGCGAATCACCCGACAGCCCTCCAGCACCACCGCATTGCGCTCGGGGTCGAAGAAGGCCACCGCGGCCTTGACCCAGTCGACCCCGTGGGGGATCAGCGAGCCCAGGGTGCGCGCGGTAACTTCCGGCGAAAAGATGCCGGCGCCGACAAAGGTCCAGCCGGGCTGGTAGTAGTGTACGTCGGCGGGATCAATGATGGCCACGGACTGGCTGCGGTCGCGGGCGAGCACGCTGGAGGCCACGGAAACACCACCGGCCCCCGCCCCCACGATCAGCACATCGTAGCTGGCGAGTACCAGGCCATCGCCGGAGGCACTTTCACCGGCGGTGACGCGGGCCACCACACCGCTCATGTCATAGCCGGCGGCACGACCGCGGCGGATGATCTCGGTCGGCGCCAGGCCCGCCCGCGCCTTGGCCAGGGCCCACAGCGTGGTGGAGCGCATGCCGCTGCGGCACCAGGCGTGCACCCGGCCCTCGAGCCCGTCCAGCAGCTGGCCAAAAGCCTCGGCTTCCTCGTCGGAGACCCGGCCGGCCACGACCGGCAGATGGTGCACGTCGAGCCCGGCCGCTTCCGCGGCGCGCTGCAGCTCGGCAAAACTCGGCTGATCGCTCCCCTCGCCATCGGGGCGGTTGCAGATCAGGTGCCGCACACCGGCATCGGCGAGGGCGGGAATATCGTCGGGCCGGATCTGTGCCGACACACTCAGTTGATCATCCAGTTGCTTGATGTCCATGTTCGCTCCTCCGCTCACAGGGCGTTGATCGGCAGCTTCAGGTAGACCGTGCCGTTGTCATCGGCCTCCGGCAGGTGGCCCGCGCGCATATTCACCTGCAGTGACGGCAGGATCAGGCGCGGCATGCCCAGGGTGGCATCGCGAGCCTCGCGCATGCGCACGAAGTCGTCCTCGCTGATCCCGTCGTGGACATGGATGTTGTTCTCGCGCTCCGCAGCCACCGTGGTTTCATACTCCAGCTCGCGGCCGTCCGGCTGGTAGTCGTGGCACATGAACAGGCGGGTGGCGCCCGGCAGTTCGAGCACCCGGCGAATCGAGCGATAGAGCACACGGGCGTCGCCACCGGGAAAATCGGCACGCGCGGTGCCGCCATCCGGCATGAACAGGGTGTCGCCGACAAAGGCCGCATCGCCCATGACATGCACCATGCAGGCCGGTGTGTGGCCCGGGGTATGCAGCGCCTGGCAGCGCATCCCGCCGACATGATATTCGTCGCCATCGGCAAACAGGCGGTCGAACTGGCTGCCGTCGCGGGCGAATTCGGTGCCGGCGTTGAAGATCTTGCCGAAGGTTTCCTGCACCGTGACGATGTGCTCGCCAATCCCCAGCTTGCCGCCCAGGGCCTCCTGGATGTAGGGCGCGGCGGAGAGGTGGTCGGCGTGAACATGGGTCTCGATCAACCACTCCACCTCGAGCTTGTGCTCGCGCACATAGGCAATGATGCGGTCGGCCCCGGTAAAGCTGATACGTCCGGCGGCGTAGTCGATGTCCATCACCGAATCCACCACCGCGCAGGCGCGCGAACCGGGATCGCGCACCACATAGGAAAAGGTATTGGTGTCCTCATCGAAGAAGGGCACCACCTCGGGTTTGACATCGAGATCGACGTTGATTTTCGGAGTCTGTGACATGGCGATATCCTCGCGGTTGTTCAATCGGACTTTGTCCCGGTTCTGCCGGCCCTTGCGCCGCTCACTCGTAGGAGAGCTCGGTGGCCTTGCCGTGGAAGACCCGGTACACATACACGGTGTAGAAAAGGATGACCGGCAGCGTGATCACCACACCGACCAGCACAAACTGCAGTGACTTGACCGACGCCGCGGCCTCCCAGATATCCAGCCGGCCGATAACCACATCGGGGAACACGCTGTAGGCCAGACCGAGGGTGGCGAGCACGCAGATCAGCACAGTCGCCACGAACAGCAACCAGCCCCGCCCGCGACGGATCAGCTCCGGCTGTCGCAGCAGCACGGCAATCACCGCCAGGCAGATGGCCGAGGCCAGGGGAATCGGCGCCAGCAGCAAAATGTTGGGGAAGGTGAACCACTTGCCGGCAATCACCGGGCTGACCACTGGCGTTGCGATACTGACCAGCAGCAGGCACAGCGCCATCGGCCACACCGCCATGCGTGCCCAGTGAATCGCCCGCTCCAGCAGCGCCCCCTCGGTTTTCATCATCAACCAGCCGGCACCCAGCAAGAGGTAGAGCGCCGGCAGGGTAATCGCGATCAGCGCACTGAAGGCCAGACCCAGGGGCCCGCCCTGCAAGCCGGTCACCCAGGCGCCCAGCATCCAGCCCTGTGCCGCGGCTGCCACCAGGGAGCCGACGAAGAAGGCGCGATTCCACAACTGGCGACGGTGGTCGCCGGCCTTGACCCGCAGGTCAAAGGCCACCCCGCGCAGGATCAGCCCCATCAACATCAGTGTCACCGGGAGATAAAGCTGGGTGAGAATGATCCCGTGGGCCTCGGGAAAGGCAATCAGCAGGACCCCGACACCGAGCACGATCCAGGTCTCGTTGGCATCCCAGAAGGGGCCGATGGAGGCCACCATGACATCCTTCTCGGCCTCCTCTGCCAGCGGCAGGAGCATGCCCACGCCGAGATCGTAACCATCCAGCACCACGTAGATGAGCAGGGCCAGGCCCATGATCAGCATATAGATAACCGGCAACCAGTACGCCATGATCAGGCCTCCTGTACAGTCGCGGGCTGCGGGGACAGGCCCAGCGATGCCGCGGGTTTCAGGGACATCTGCCGCAGTGCGCCGACATAGGCGGCCAGCAACAGCGCGTAGAGCAGGACATAGCCGAACAGGGTCCCCGCGAGGGTGGTCGAGGGGTGATCCGCCGCCACATCGGCGACGCTGAGTACGCCCTGGACGATCCAGGGCTGGCGACCAATCTCGGTGACGTACCAGCCGGCCAGTACCGCGACCCAGCCGGAGAAGGTCATCCAGGACAGCGCGCGCAACAGCGCCGGAGACGGCGCCCGACCACGCCGGGTCTGCCAGCTGCCCCACCAGGCCACCAGCAGCATCAGTACGCCAAGCCCCAGCATCACCCGGAAGGACCAGAACACCATGGGCACCGGCGGATGCAGGCCATCGAAGTCATTCAGACCACGCACCTCGCCCTCCAGCTCGTGTGTGAGAATGAAGCTGGCTGCGTAGGGAATCTCCAGGGCAAAATGGTTGCGGCGCTCACTGGCATCGGGCCAGCCCACCACGGTGAAAGGCGCCCCCGCCTGCGTCTCCCAGATCGCTTCCATCGCCGCCACCTTGGCCGGCTGGTGTTCCAGGGTATTCAGACCGTGAAAGTCGCCCACCAGGACCTGCAGCGGGGCACCCACGGCGGCCAGCAGCAGGCCGGTGCGCAGCACGCGGCGCGTACCCGGGCCGCCGACGCCACGGCGCAGGCGCCAGGCGCTGACGCCGGCAATCAGGAAGGCACAGGTGAGCAGCGAGGCCAGCAGCATGTGCACCAGTCGATAGGGGAAGGAGGGATTGAAGATGACCGCCCACCAGCTCTCCACCATCACCACGCCGTCCTCCAGGTAATAACCGGTCGGGGTCTGCATCCAGGAATTCAGGCTGAGAATCCAGAACGCAGACAGCGTGGTGCCCACCGCCACCAGCAAGGTCGCGATCAGGTGCATCCGCGGGGAGACCCGGTTGCGGCCAAACAGCATGATGCCGAGGAAGGAGGCCTCCAGGAAAAAAGCGGTGAGCACCTCGTAGCCCAGCAGCGGGCCGGCGACATTGCCGGCCCGCTCCATGAAGCCGGGCCAGTTGGTGCCGAACTGAAAGCTCATGGTGATGCCCGAGACCACACCCATGGCGAAGGTCAGCGCGAACACCTTGACCCAGAAGGTGTAGGCCTGGTCCCACAAGGCCTCGCCCCCGCGCCAGGCACGCCAGCGAAAATAGAACAGCACCCAGGCCAGGCCGATGGTGATCGCCGGAAACAGGATGTGAAAGCTGATGTTGGTGGCGAACTGTATGCGTGCAAGCAAAACCGGATCCACGGTAAACACACCTCTCTGAGCGATCTGGGCCGTCGCCGGAGCAACGGCAGCGTCACATCGGTATTAGCACAGGGCGTGCCACCTTGCAGCGCAGCCCGGCGATACGGGACTGACATGGACACAGAGCCGGCCGACCTCTTCCTCCACGCGAACTTTTTTGTCATTATTGGCAATAATTTTGCCAGGAATGACAATGCCGCCCCTGATCGCCAGTGACACCGACCGCTCTGTCGCCCGCATGCTCGAGGGCCACGACTGCCCCGCCATCCTGGTGGACCCCGAGTACCGTATCCTCGCCACCAATGAGTCCTACCGGGAGGCTTTCGGCGACATCCCCCCGGACAAGGACGAAGCACTCTGCTACCGGGTCTCCCACGGCTACCGTGTCCCCTGCGACCAGGCCGGGGAAAGCTGCCCCCTGGCGGCAGCCCGGGAGAGCGGTCGCAAGGAGCGCGTACTGCATGTGCACCTGACCCCCGAGGGTCGCCAGCATGTCGACGTGGAAATGCTGCCGATCCTCGACGCCGAGGGTCGGCTGCGCTACTTCGTCGAGCTGTTGAAGCCGGTCAGCATCGCCAGCGCCGAAACCTCCGCCGACCAGATGGTGGGGCGCAGCCCGGCGTTTAACGAGATGCTCGACCTGATCAACCTAGTGGCCGGTCACGACACCTCGGTACTGCTGCTCGGGGAGTCGGGTACCGGCAAGGAGCTGGCTGCGCGCGCTATCCACGCAGCCAGCCCCCGCAGCACCCGCAACCTGGTCACGGTGGAGTGCGCCGGACTGACCGAGACCCTGTTCGAGAGCGAGCTCTTCGGCCATGTCCGCGGGGCCTTCACCGGCGCCACCCAGAACAAGCCGGGGCTGCTGGAAGCGGCCCAGGGCGGCACGCTGTTCCTGGACGAGATCGGCGACGTGCCCCTGGGCATGCAGGTGAAACTGCTGCGACTTCTGGAAACCGGCACCTGGCGGGCGGTGGGCAGCACCGCCCTGCGCAGCGCCGACTTCCGCCTGGTCTGCGCCACCCACAAGGACCTGCCGGCGATGGTCGAGCAGGGCGCGTTCCGTCGCGACCTGTTCTATCGCATCAATGCCTTCCCCATTCGCCTGCCCGCCCTGCGGGAGCGTCGCGCGGATCTGCCGCTGCTGGCCCACTCCATTCTTGGCAAGCTGGCCCGCGGACGCCGGGTGCACCTGACCGAATCCGCAGTGCGGCGATTACAGGATGAGCCCTTCCCCGGAAACATCCGCGAGCTGCGCAACCTGCTGGAGCGCGCGCTGATCTTCGCCCACGGCAACGTCATCGACCACCACGTCATCGCCCGCAGCCTGGCGGGCCTCGCGACCTGCTCCCTTCCACAAACGGCCTCGCCGCCCGGGCAAACGGGCAGCGACACAGACGGCGCAGCCAACGCTGACCGCTGGACCGACCTGCGAACCCAGGAACGGGAATACCTGCGCGCACTGCTGTCTCACTGCGCGGGGGACAAGGCGCGGGCGGCGGAAATCGCCGGCATCAGTTTGCGCAGCCTCTACCGCAAGCTGGAGTGAACTCGCCCAAAGGCCCTGTCGACCTGCTCCCCCGACGTTTCCCTGCTATGGTGTGTTCAGACGCACCTGACATTTTCCCGGGAGGCAAGCAATGAAAGCATCGGACCTGATGGTGAGGGCCCTGGAAGCCGAGGGTGTCGAATACATCTTCGGCATTCCCGGCGAGGAAAACCTCGATCTGCTGGAGTCATTGCGGCAGTCCAGCATCCAGCTGATCCTGACCCGTCACGAGCAGGGCGCGGGCTTCATGGCCGCCACCTACGGTCGCCTCACCGGCAAGGTCGGCGTATGTCTGTCCACCCTGGGCCCCGGCGCCACCAACCTGGTGACCCCCGCTGCCTACGCCCAGCTCGGCGCCATGCCGATCCTGATGATCACCGGGCAGAAACCGATCAAGACCAGCAAGCAGGGACGCTTCCAGGTGATCGACGCCGTGGACATGATGCGGCCGCTGACCAAGTTCACCTGCCAGATCGTCAGCGGCGACCGCATCCCCTCGGTGGTGCGCGAGGCCTTCCGCCTCGCCTCGGAGGAACGCCCCGGCGCCGTGCACATCGAACTGCCCGAGGACATCGCCGCCGAGGACACCTCGGCGCCCCTGATTCCCGCCAGCACCGTGCGCCGCCCGATCGCCGAGTACAAGGCAATCAATGCGGCGGTGTCGATGATCGAACAGGCGGACCGCCCGGTGCTGGTGATCGGCGCCGGCGCCAACCGCAAGCTGACCTGCAAGATGCTGCGGGAGTTCGTGGACAAGACCGGCATCCCCTTCATCACCACCCAGATGGGCAAGGGGGTACTCGACGAGCACGGCGAGGCCTTCCTCGGCAACACCGCCCTGTCGGATAACGACTTCATTCACCGCGCCCTGAGCCACGCCGACCTGATCCTCAACGTCGGCCACGACGTGGTGGAGAAGCCACCCTTCTTCATGCGCCCCGACGGCGCCAGGGTGGTCCATATCAACTTCCAGTCGGCGCAGGTGGATCCGGTCTACTTCCCCCAGCTGGAAGTGGTCGGCGACATCGCCAACAGCATCTGGCAGATCAAAGAGCAGACCACCACCCAGTCCCACTGGGACTTCTCCTTTTTCCGCAAGGTTCACGCCGCCTACGTCGAGCACCGCCGGGAGCTGGAGGACGACCAGCGCTTCCCGATGCTGCCGGAGCGCCTGGTCAAGGACCTGCGGCGCGCCCTGCCCCGGGACGGCATCGTCACCCTGGACAACGGGGTCTACAAGATCTGGTTCGCCCGCAACTTCCCGGCGGCTTTCCCCAACTCACTGCTGCTGGACAACGCCCTGGCCACCATGGGCGCCGGGCTGCCCTCGGCCATGGCGGCGAAAATGGTCTATCCCGACCGGGCGGTGGTGTCGGTGTGCGGGGATGGCGGCTTCATGATGAACAGCCAGGAAATGGAGACGGCCGTGCGGCTGGGCCTGCACATCGTCGTGATCATCCTGCGTGACGACGCCTACGGCATGATCAAGTGGAAGCAGTCGAACATGCACTTCGACAACTTCGGCCTGGATTACGGGAATCCGGATTTTGTGGAGTACGCCCGGGCCTACGGCGCCCGCGGCTGGCGGGTGGGGGCCACCGAGGAGTTGCAACCCCTGATCCGCAGCTGTCTGGAAGAGCCCGCAGTCCACCTGATCGATGTGCCGGTGGACTACAGTCTCAATGACCAGACCCTGAACGTGACCATCCGGGAGCAGGCCCGGGCGCTGGAGGAATAGCCCGCGCGGGACTTCAGTCGATCGCGACCAGCTCGATGTTGAAGGTCAGGTCCTGGCCCGCCAGCGGGTGGTTGGCATCCAGGGTGACGCTCTCGTCGCTGAGCTCGGTGACGACCACCGGTACTGCCTGGCCGTCCGCCGTCTGCATCTGCAGGCGGGTGCCCAGCTCCAGGGGAATGTCGGCGGGGATCTGGTCCCGGGGAATCGACTGGCGGGCCTCATCCATGGGCTGGCCGTAGGCCTCGTCGGCAGGCACTTCCACCTGCTTCTTCTCGCCCACGGTCATGCCCGGCAGAGCCTTGTCCAGGCCGGGGATGATCTGGCCCGAGCCGACTTCGAACTGCAGGGGGTCGCGCCCCTCGCTGCTGTCGAAGACGGAACCGTCGGTCAGGGTGCCGGTGTAGTGAATGCTGACGTTGTCGCCGGATTTGACTGCGCTCATGTAACGCTCCTGAGATGTGCGGGTGAATGGGAAACCACGCAATTCGGCAGCGCAGTAACTCGCGAGCCGCCCAGTGTACCGGCTCGGGCCCGGCGATGAAACCGGGAAGGGACCCGGCATGCCGGCGTCGCGCGCTCGCACACGCCGTCGCGACCTTGTCCCCACCAGGGCCCGGCAGGCCCTTGACAAGGAAAAATTTTCACCCACCCGGACACCATATCTTGTATTCATGGCGGCACTTGGCCCAAGATATACGCAATCAAGCCACCAGCCTCAGCGACCCGCATCATGTCCATAGAATCCCTGCAAAAGCGCCACCACGAGAGTCACATCGACCTCCACCTGCAACCGGCCTCGGAAGATATCTGGGACCGCAAGTACCGCCTCAAGGACAAGCGCGGCAACCCGGTGGATGCCGATATCGACGGCACCTATCAGCGGGTGGCCCGCGCCCTGGCGGAAGTCGAGGCCACCGAAGCCCTGCGCGACAAATGGTACGAGCGCTTCCTCTGGGCCCTGCGCAACGGCGCCATCCCGGCGGGTCGCATCATCTCCAATGCCGGGGCCCTGGAGCACAAACCAGCCACCTCGACCATCAACTGCACCGTTTCGGGGATAATTCCGGACTCCATGCAGGGCATCCTCGAGCGCAACCTGGAGGCCGGCCTGACCCTGAAGGCGGGCTGTGGCATCGGCTACGAGTTCTCCACGCTGCGTCCGCGGGGCGCCTATGTCTCCGGCGCCGGCGCCTACACCTCGGGCCCGCTGTCCTTCATGGATATCTTCGACAAGATGTGCTTCACCGTGTCCTCCGCCGGCGGCCGCCGGGGCGCACAGATGGGCACCTTCGATATCAGCCACCCGGACGTGGCGGACTTTATCCGCGCCAAGCGCGAGGACGGCCGCCTGCGCCAGTTCAACCTCTCTCTGCTGATCACCGACGAATTCATGCAGGCGGTCGAGGAGGACGCCGAGTGGCCCCTTAGCTTCCCGGTCACCGAGAAGGAAGTCGAGGACGGCCAGATCGATCTCAACGACCCGGCACAGATCCTGTGGCGGGATGTGCCCGCGGGCAACAAGTACGTGCACGACAGCGAGGGCCGCGCCGCCTGTCGCATCTTCCGCACGGTGCAGGCACGCAAGCTGTGGAACGTCATCATGACCTCCACCTACGACTACGCGGAGCCGGGTTTCATCCTGATTGACCGCGTCAACGACCTCAACAACAACTGGTTCTGCGAAAACATCCGCGCGACCAACCCCTGTGGCGAGCAGCCCCTGCCCCCCTACGGCAGCTGCCTGCTGGGCTCGATCAATCTGACCCGCTTCGTGCTCGACCCCTTCACCGACCGGGCCCGTTTCGACTGGGACAGCTACCGCGAGGTGGCCTCCATCTTCACCCGCATGCTGGACAACGTGGTGGAAATCAACGGCCTGCCGCTGGAAGAGCAGCGCCACGAAATCCTCAGCAAGCGCCGCCACGGCATGGGCTTCCTGGGCCTGGGCTCGACCCTGAACATGCTCTGCCTGCGCTACGGCAGCCCCGCCTCCCTGGAACTCACCGAGCAGGTCAGCCGCGAGCTGGCCCTGGCGGGCTGGCGCACCGGTCTGGAGCTGGCGCGGGAAAAAGGCCCGGCGCCGATCATGCAGGAGGAGTTCGAGATCACCCCGGCGATGCTGCGCCTGCGCCCCGAACTGGCGGAGGACGGCTACCAGGTGGGCGACACCCTGCCTGGGCGCATTCTGCACGCGCGCTACAGCCGCTACATGCAGCAGATTGCCGAGCTGGACCCGGACCTGGTATCGCAGCTGGCAGAAGAAGGGTGCCGCTTTACCCATCACTCGTCGATCGCCCCCACCGGGACCATCTCCCTGTCCCTGGCCAACAACGCCAGCAACGGCATCGAGCCGAGCTTTGCCCACCACTACAGCCGTAACGTGATTCGCGAGGGCAAGAAGAGCAAGGAAAAGGTGGACGTATTTTCCTACGAACTGCTCGCCTACCGGGAACTGGTCAACGCCCACGCCATGCCCTACTCGGACAACCCCGGGGAGCAACTGCCGGACTACTTCGTCACCGCCGACGACATCAAGCCGATCCAGCACGTCGACGTGCAGGCCGCGGCGCAGAAATGGGTCGACTCGTCGATCTCGAAAACCATCAATGTGCCGACGGACTTCCCCTTCGAGGAGTTCAAGGACATCTACCTCTACGCCTGGCAGAACGGCCTCAAGGGCTGCACCACCTTCCGCTTCAACCCGGAGGCCTTCCAGGGCGTGCTGGTCAAGGAAAAAGACCTGGAGAACACCACCTACCAGTTCACCCTGGAAGATGGCAGCAAAGTGGAACTCAAGGGCAATGAAAAAGTGGAATACGACGGCGAGGAGCACACCGCCGCCAACCTCTTCGACGCCCTGAAAGAAGGCTACTACGGGAAGTTCTGAACATGACTGTAAAACTGGACAAGAAAATCGTCAGCTACAAGGTGCTCACACCGGAGGCGCGGGCAGAGGCCGAAGCGGCCAACAGTACGGCCCCGGAGAGCCTGGAGCTGGCCGTACAGCAGATGGACGAGAACGTCGATCGCCCCGAGACGCTGCACGGCACCACCTACAAGATCAAGACACCGCTTTCGGATCACGCGCTGTACATCACCATCAACGACATCGTGCTCAACCCGGGCACCGACCACGAGCAGCGGCGCCCCTTCGAGGTGTTCATCAACTCCAAGAACATGGACCACTTCCAGTGGGTGGTTGCCCTGACCCGAGTGCTCTCCGCGGTGTTCCGCAAGGGGGGCGATTGCACCTTCCTGGTCGAGGAAATGAAGGCCGTGTTTGACCCCAAGGGGGGCTACTTCAAGCGCGGCGGCAAGTTCATGCCTTCCCTGGTGGCAGAAATCGGCGAGTGCCTGGAAACTCACATGAAGAGTATCGGTCTGATAGAGGCACCGGAACTTCCCGAGCACCAACGCCGCATTCTCGAACAGAAGCGGGCGGAGTATGAATCGCGCCAGAGCAAGGGCAAAGGCAAGGACGAGGGCGGCCAGGGAGGCTTCCCCGAGGGCGCCCAGCTCTGCGGCAAATGCATGACCCAGGCCATGATCCTCATGGACGGTTGCATGACCTGCCTCAACTGCGGCGACTCCAAGTGCGGGTAGTCTACACTACGGGTAAATGAGCCACGGAGACTGTCATGCAAGCCAACCCCGATGACCAGCTGACTCGCCACAACAAGAGCGGCGGACTGCCGATCAGGGCTCTTGTCCTGGGGGCAGCCGCACTCGCGGTGCTGGCGGCCCTGTTCTGGCCCAGGCAGAACGACGCTCCTCCCGAGGCGGAGACTGTCGCTACCCCCGACACGGCGGCAGCGCCCGCGGCATTGCCCCCGGCCGAGGACATTCCCAAGCCGACCGCCCCGGCACAGCCGGTCGAGGCGGAGGCCCCAGCGGAAAGCCCCGCCGAGCCTGAGGCCGAACCCCTGCCGCCGCTGGAAGAAAGCGACCCGGTGCTGCGCGATTCACTGCAGGAGGTGGGCGCCACGAGCGGGCTGTTCGAGCCACTGCAGGAAAAGGAAAACCTGGTTTCGACACTCGGGGCGCTGGTGGACGGCAGCAGTCGCGGCGTCATCATGCGCAAACTGCTTCCGGTTGAGGCGCCCGAAGCGCCCTTCCCGGTCATGCAGACCGACGATGGCCTGACCATCATGGACCCCTCGGGCTACCAGCGCTATAACCCCTACGCCCTGGCCATCGCCGGCCTGGACACAGAAGCCATGGCGGCACAGTTCCACCGCCTGCGCCCCCTGTTCGAGGCGGGCTGGCAGCAGCTGGGCCTGGCACCCGAGGACTTTGACAATGCGGTCATCCGCACCCTCGACCGCATCCTGGCGACACCGGAGCTGGAGGGGCCAGTGGCCCTGGAGCAGGAAGCCGTGATGTACACCTACGCCGACCCTGAGCTCGAGGCGCTGACGCCGCTGCAAAAACAGTTGCTGCGGATGGGACCGGCCAACCTGCGCTTGATCAAGGCCCAGGCCCGGGAGCTGCGCGAAGCGCTGCTGGGAGCCAACAGCCCGACATGAGTGCATCCGGCCTGGCGCCCCTCTCCCTGCTGGAGGTGGGGCGTGTCAATCGTGACGGCGACGTCGCTTCGGCGCTTGCCTGCGCCCGGGAGACGGCCCAGCGCGCGGAAGCCGTGGGCTTCAATCGCGTGTGGGTGGCGGAACACCACAATATTCCGGGCATCGCCAGTGCTGCGACGTCCCTGGTGATCAATCACATTGCCGCCGGCACCCGTCACATTCGCGTCGGTGCCGGCGGCATCATGCTGCCCAACCACTCGCCACTGGTGATTGCCGAGCAGTTCGGCACGCTGGAGGCTCTGCATCCCGGCCGCATAGACCTCGGGCTCGGCCGCGCCCCGGGCACCGACGGGCAGACCCTGCGCGCATTGCGCCGCAATCATGCCGCCGCCGAGCGTTTTCCCCAGGATGTGCTGGAGCTGCAGGCCCTGCTCGCGCCGCCGCAGCCCAACCAGGCCATCGTGGCGGTGCCGGGTGCTGGCACTGAAGTCCCCCTGTGGATCCTCGGCTCGAGCACCTTTGGCGCCATGCTGGCCGGGGAGCTGGGGCTGCCCTATGCCTTTGCCTCGCATTTCGCACCCCAGCAACTGCACGCCGCCCTGTCCGTCTACCGCCAGCGCTTCAAGCCTTCCCGGCAACTTCAGCGCCCGCACTGCATGGTCGGTGTCAATATCATTGCAGCCGACAGCGATGAACAGGCGCAATTTCTCGCCAGCAGCCAGCGCATGGGCTACACCAATCTGTTCCGCGGCAGCCGCCTCCTCAGCCAGCCGCCAGTCGACAACATCGACGAATTCTGGACACCCGCCGAAAAGGCCAGCGTGATGGCCATGCTGGAACGCTCCATCATCGGCTCCCCCGGCACCGTGCGCCGGGGCGTGGAAGCCCTGCTGGAGGAAACCGGGGCCGACGAGTTGATGGTGGTTTCCGATGTCTACCACCAGGCGGACCGTTTGCGCTCCTGCGAGCTGATCGCCGAGGCGACCGGGCTGCAACCCCAGGCGGCGTGATACCAGGCAGCCCACCGGGGATCGACAATTGTCCGCCGAGCCGGGACAATGCCGGCCCCGGGGGCCGGGTACCCGCCCGCCATGGCCAAAACGTCACTCACGAGGTTCACCTATGTTGCTTCCGGCTATTGCCGTCCTGATCGGTCTTGTCGTCCTGATCTGGAGTGCCGACCGGTTTGTCGAGGGCGCCGCAGACACCGCGGCCATCCTGGGTGTTCCGCCGCTGCTGATCGGCATGGTGATCATCGGCTTCGGCACCTCGGCACCGGAACTGGTGGTCTCCGCACTGGCCTCGAGCGAAGGCAACCCGGGTATCGCGCTGGGAAACGCCTACGGCTCCAACATCAGCAACATCGCGCTGATCCTCGGGACCACCGCCGTGATCGCCCCTATCGTGGTGCAGTCGCAGATCGTCCGGCGCGAACTCCCGGTACTCATTGGTGCTACCCTCATCGCCGTCTGGCAACTCGCCGATGGCGCGATCACCCGCCTGGAGGGCATCATCCTGCTGGTCGTTTTCGCCGGCATCATGGGGCTTGCCATCTGGCATGGGCTCCGGCAACCGGACGACGTCCTGGCCCAGGAAGTGACAGCGGAAATGAGCACGCACCAGAACAAGCTGGGGCCCGCCCTGTTCTGGCTGCTGCTGGGGCTGTTGCTGCTGATTGCCAGCTCCCGCGCCCTGGTCTGGGGCTCGGTGGAAATCGCCCAGGGACTGGGTGTCAGCGACCTGATCATCGGCCTCACCATCGTCGCCATCGGCACTTCACTGCCGGAGCTGGCCTCCTCCATTGCCGCCTGCCGCAAGGGTGAAAACGATATTGCCCTGGGCAACGTGATCGGCTCCAACCTGTTCAATACCCTGGCCGTGGTGGGGATCGCCGGCACCATCCACCCCATGACCGTGGAGCCGGAAGTGTTGACCCGGGATGCTGCTGTCATGGGTGCGCTGACCTTGTTGATACTCGGCCTCAGCTACCGGCGCGAAGGGCACGGCCAGATAGGGCGTCTGGCCGGCGTGTTTCTGCTCGCCTGCTTCCTCGGCTACAACGCCTACCTGGTATCAACCGTGCTCCTCTGAGGCCCGGGTCAACAAGGGCTCGATCACCTCGGCCGCTTGCGGACGGCTGTACAGATAGCCCTGGTAGGCATCGCAACCGTGCTCGCGCAGGAAGGCCAGTTGCTGCTCGGTTTCCACACCTTCGGCGACGGTCTTGAAGCCGAGCCCCCGCGCCACACCGATAATGGCCAACACGATGGCCTGGTCCTCGGGGTCGTCGGCCAGGCCATCGACAAAGGACTTGTCGATCTTCAACTTGCTGACCGGATAGCGCTTCAGATAGCTCAGGGATGAATAGCCGGTACCGAAGTCATCGATCGACAGGGTCAGACCCATGTCGTGCAGGCGCGTCAGGGTGTTCAGGGTCGCGCTGCTGTGCACCATGGCTATACGCTCGGTGAGCTCCAGGTCCAGACACTCGGGGGCCACCCAGTACTCTTTCAGCAGGGCTGCCACCTGATCGCAGAAATCCGTGCGATAGAAGCGGGTGGCAGAGACATTCACGGAGACCGTGGGAATGCGGAAACCGGCGGCGCGCCAGGCCGCCTGCTGGGCCAGGGCGGTACGCATCACCCAGGCGTCCAGCTCCGAGATCAGGCCGCTTTCCTCTGCCACAGGGATAAAACGGGACGGCGCAATATAGCCGGATTCGGGGTGACGCCAGCGCAACAGGGCCTCAAGCCCCAGCAGCTCCCCGCTGTGGATATCCACCTGGGGCTGATAGTGCAGCTCGAGCTGGCCCAGCGCCATGGCGTCGCGCAACTCGGTTTCCAGACGCAGGGCCCGGGTGGCCTGGTCGCGCATGCTGGAGGTAAACAGGGCGAAGGTATTGCGTCCGGCATGCTTGGCTTCAAACAGCGCCGCGTCCGCCGCCTGATTGAGCTCGTCGAAATTGCTGCCATGCTGGGGGAAACAGGCAATGCCAATACTCGCCGTCAAGGTAAAGCGCTGCCCACGCACTTCCAGGGGCCTGGCAATCTCGCGCAAGAGAGTCCCTGCCAGCTGCTCCGCGCCCGCCGCACTGGTACCCGGCAACAGCACGAAAAACTCGTCGCCGCCACTGCGGCACAGGCTGGCATTCAGGTGCAGGCGCTCCAGCAGACGCTTGGCCAGACCCTGTATCACCTGGTCACCCATGTCCAGGCCCATGGAGTCATTGACGTTCTTGAAGCGATCGAGGTCAATGCACAACAGCGTTAATGGCTGACCACTGGCAGCGGCCTGGGCCAGTGCCTGGCGCGCTCGCTCCCGCAGCAAAGACATGTTGGGCAGGCCGGTGAGCGCGTCGTAGTGAGTAAGGAAATCGATCTGCTCGCGGTTGCGCTTGTGCTCGGTGATATCCGTAGAGATCCCGCAGAGGGCATAAATACTGCCGTCCTCCCGGCGCATGGGCAATTTGACCGACCAGAATACCCGCGGGCCCTCCTCACCCTTGACCGTATCCACCTCCTCCAGTTCCAGGATCTCTCCGCCCTCCAGCACGCGGCGGTCGTTCTCGCGCAGCCGCTTCACCGTCGCGGCATCGAAGAAGGCCTCATCGGTCTGCCCCACCACATCCCCGGAACCCACACCCCACAGGTCTTTCACCTGCTGGTTGGCATAGAGGTAGCGCCCCCCGGTATCCTTGAGATAGATGCAGGCTCCGACGTTTTCCAGGATGGTCGACAGCCGGGCCTCGCTCTCCCGCAGCGCCGCCTGGATACGCCCCCGCTCCGCTTCGCGATCGAAGTTGTCCAGGGCGAAGCTGATATCCGTGCTCATCTCTGTCAGCAGGCGGGTGGCGTGGTCATCGAAAACCCCCGCCTTGCGGTGATAGACATTGAGCACGGCATATGGGCGGCCTCCCCGCAGGATCGGGAAGGCCGCCGCGGATCTCCAGCCCGCCTCCCGCACACGCCGGTGCCACGGCTGTGTGGAGGACACGGCGTAATAGTCGTTGACCACAACCGGGCGACTTTCCCGCACCGCGGTACCGCAAGGCCCGCGACCACTGGGCAGCTCGGCATCGACGCTGACATCTACCCCGGCAAGGTAATCCTGCGTGTCCCCCCATACAGCCGACGGCTGGATCCGCCCGCTGACGGTATCCAGGGAACCCACCCAGGCCATATCCATACCGCCGTAGTCCACGGCCATGCGACAGACCAGGGGGAACAGGTCCTCCTCCTGCCCCATGCGCACAATCGCCTGGTTGACTTCGCTCAAGGCGTGGTAGAGGTCTTCCAGGCGCAGGGCTCGACGCGCGGAGCGATCCCGGCTGCGGGCTACCATGAAGACCAGCAGCGCACCCGCCAGGCTCAGCAACAAGCCCGATGCCATTACCATCCGGGATGGCGGCAACACCCCCAGACCGGCACGGAAATCGGCTGTGGCACAGGCCTCGAGCGTCCAGGTACGTCCCCCGATGGCGAGGTCATAGCGATGTGACAGGGTGACCGGGTGGCCAGCGACCGGATGCGTGTCATGGATCATAGGGGCAGTGCCTTCACCCGGCACCCCATCGTAGAGACGCAACCTGACTGCCGGATCCAGCTCTGCCGCCAGACCGGCGAAGAAGTCCTCCACGCGCAGCGGCACATCCACCCAGCCCAACAGGCGCTGCCGCCGCTCCGCCACCGAGGGGGGAACAGCACCCCCCCGATACACGGGCAGGTACATGACAAAGGCCTTGGCGGGTTTATCGATGTCCTGGATCAGCGTCGTCGGCTCGGAGATATGCATTTCGCCGCTGTCCCGGGCAGCCAGGGCAGCCGCGCCCGCACCGCGGTTAGAGAGGATATCGAAACCGATGGCGCTGCGATTGTCTGCATCAAGAGGATAAATGTAGGTAATGGGTGCCAGGTGTTCGGCGCCCGTATCCGGGTAGATCCGGTGCTCGCCCGGGACCTCATAGTGCAGGCGCGCGAGATACCTGGGCACCTCCTCACGCGACAGCCAGGGCACCCAGCCCACCGCGCGCAGGGCCGACAAATCCGAATGCAGGTGCAGCGAGCGAACGTAGCGCTGGAATTCATCGAAGGAGACCGAACTGGAGCCTTGGAAGAAGCCCTGTAGCCCGCGCAGGACGGTTTTGTAAATGCCGAACTCTCGCTGAATCAGGGCGGCGGCGCGGTCGGCACTGGCCCGAAAGGCCTGCTGCAGGGCGGCCTGCTCGCGATCCCGCACCACGTCCTGATAAATCAGGGTGACCGACACCCCGGCGGACAAAACCGCCAGGGCCAGCACCCCGGGCAGGGCCAACAGCCTCAGGTGCCTGAACACTTGAGCGAACATGGCAATAGTGGCGCACTCCCGATGACGACCGCCGCGCCGGTTCACTGATACGCCGACCCGGCCCCTCTACTGCAGAATCCTAGCAATTACCGCAGCCCCGGTGTGGATTATTTTTGAGAAATGTCATCTTGCTTTACGCGGGAGGCACGCAAACGGTTTAACGCACCGGGACCCGCCCGCCCACGGTGTCAGGGGCGATACCCGAAGGGCTCACCGTGGCGATAGACCCGGCGCCCCCGCAACAGCCGGCCATCCCGGCAAACCCGGCATACCCGGGCAATCACCCGGACAAAGCGCAATATTCACCTTTATTGGTTCATTTTTTTGAACTATTTTCCCTGACAAGGGTAAAGGTTGGTCGCAGTCCGGTCGCTGGGGATACACTGCAGATGAGGTCGGTTAGCACAACCCACCCTCGAATGCCAGCACAGAGTGCTGCAGAGTAGACACGGACCCGCCTCCGGTCACCGGTTGGCGATAATAATTAGATGGAGTCTCACTATGTCGAAGACCTTGCCCACCCCGATTGCCGCTGCCTTGATGGCTGCGACTGCCCTGCCCGTTTCCGTCCCGGTATTTGCCCAGGCCGGCGCCCTGGAGGAAGTCGTGGTGACCGCACAGCGGCGGGAAACCCTGCTGCAGGACACCCCCATCGCAGTGACCGCCTTCAGTGCGGAAAAGATTGCCGATCTCGGCGTCTACGATGTCACCGATCTCGGTGGCTATGTCCCCAACACCAATATCCAGAAGCAGCCCTCCTCCAACTCCAACATGTCCATCTATATCCGCGGTGTGGGCAGTGGCGAGACCTCGCTGATGGTGGACCCGAAAACCAGCTTCTACCTGGATGGGGTCTACATGAGCAAGACGGTCGGCGCGGTCTTCGATATCGTCGACCTGCAGGCCGTGGAAGTGTTGCGGGGGCCCCAGGGCACCCTGTTCGGCCGCAACAGCACCGGGGGTGCCGTCAACGTCACCACGGTCAAACCCAGCGGGGAACTGGGCGGGCGTCTGGAAGCCAGCCTGGGCAATGACGGTTATCGACGCCTCGCGGGATCGATCGACCTGCCCAAATTTGCCGACCTGCTGTCGGTCAAACTGTCCGCGGCCAAGATGGAGTATGACGGCTGGGCCACCAACGATTTCCCAGGGGCGGAGCCGGATCTCGCCAGTGAGGACAACACCTCCTTCCGCGTGGCTTTCCGCTTCGAGCCAATGGACGGCCTGACCATCGACTACGCCTACGACGACACCGACAACGAGGGCGTTCCCACGCCCTTCCAGATCAGCAAGGTCAAGGACAGCCTGTTCGACGGCTTCACCCGCTCGGATGTGCCCTTCACCACGCTCGGCGGCCCACTCTACCAGCAGATGGCAGCCACGGTGGGCAATCCCAAGGACCGCCGGGAAAACTACACTCTGGACGGCTCCACCAAGGAATGGCTGGAAGTCCAGGGGCACAACCTGACGGTGGCCTGGGAGCTCGACCCCGTTACCGTGAAGTACATCTATGCCAACCGGGAGACCGAGTCCGGGTATGGGTCAACCGACCTGGACGGCGGCGCTCACGTCGCCCCGGATTTGTTTTACGGCGGCGGCCAGCCGGTGCCCTTCCCCGGTTTCCACGCCGGTATCCCCGAGGGCTGGATCGACCTGGAAACCCATGAGCTGCAGTTCATCGGCGACGCCATGGATGACCGCCTGCAGTACACCCTGGGCTTCTACTACTACGAGGAAGAGGTCTACCAGGACAACCCGCAGACCTTCGGCCTGCCGATCCAGTTCCTCCTCGGCAGCGCCCTGGACCAGGCCTACTTTGACGCCGGCTTCTGCCAGCAGATCCCGGGGATCGGCCCCTTCTGCCAGGGCAGCCAGCGACTGCCGCTGCCCTTCCCCTTCCCCGGTGCCGACCCCAACATGAACGGCTTCGTGGATTTCATCTACGGGCAGAAAACCGAGTCGACCGCGGCCTATGGCCAGTTCACCTATTCTCTGACCAACGACCTCGACCTGACCGCGGGCATCCGCTACACCGAGGACGAGCGGGATGCCTTCCTTTTCAATGAAAGTCTCGGCCACAGCAGCTTCGACGACCGGCTGTTCAACGACGACAAGTGGGACAACATCAGCTACCTGCTGACCCTGAACTATGCCCTGACCCAGGACGCCCGGCTCTATTTCACCCACTCCACCGGCTTCAACAGCGGCGGCTTCAACTCGCGGGCTTCCACGCTGACGGCCTGGGAAGAGGCGGTGGACGAGGAGACCATCGACGCCTTTGAAGTGGGCCTGAAATCCGACTGGTGGGATCGTCGCTTGCGGGTCAATGCCGCGGCTTTCTACAACAACTACAAGGACATGCAGCTGGCGGTATTCGAAGCGGGCAGCGGCGGTGCCTCAAGCCGGATCGTCAACGCCGGCGAAGCCACCTACATGGGCCTGGAACTGGAGGTGATCGCCCTGCTGACGCAAGGCCTGACCGCCGAGTTCAGCTACGGCTACATGGACTCCGAATTCGACGAGTACAACGCCCGCAACCCCGCCACCAACCAGATCGAGGACATCTCCGACATCACCACGGTGACCCGGGCGCCGGAGAACACCGCCTCGCTGGGCCTGCAGTACACCTTCCAGCCCACCGACCTCGGCGCGCTCTCGGCACGGGTGGACTTCGCCTACACCGATGGCTATACCTTCCACCCCTTCCTGAACACCTTCGACAGTGCTGACAGCAGGACCCTGGTCAACGCACGGCTCACGCTGGATGACCTGTCGATTGGGAATGACAGCTCCCTGCGGCTGTCCGCCTGGGTGAAAAACCTCACCGACGAGGAGTACCGGGAGTGGGGCATCGACTTCGGCAGCCTCGGCTTTGCCGGCAACACCTATGGTCGCCCGCGCACATTCGGTATCGACGCGGTCTACAACTTCTAGCTCCTGCTCCCGTCCCGGCCACACGGCCGGGACGCCCTCCTGTCACAAACTGTCACGCCCCCGCAATGGGGGCGTCACCATGCTGCAACAACGCCGGAGAATCATGGAAGTCGCCTGCGGGACGTCCGGGAGCCAATCTCCCCGGCCGGAGACCCGCCGGTCACATCACCGATGGCTCTCACGGGGTATACCAGCATGAACATCAACGACGACGGTATCAGCAACGACTCGAAAAACCGCACATTCCAGAGCGTTCTGGAAGTCTTCTCCTCCCGGCGCGAGGTGGTCAAGGGCGGCCTGACCCTGGCAGCAGGGACCTTCTTCGCCAGCTCAGCACTGGCGGCCAAGGGTGGCAAGAAAGGGCCCAACGCACCCACTGGCCAGAACCGGCAAAACGGTCTGATCAATTTCACCCCTGTGCCGGTTGCCGAAGGCAGCGGCCCGGTGCCCAGCATCTCCGAAGACTACCAGTACCAGGTCATCATCCCCTGGGGCGAGGCTCTGAAGTCGGGCATCCCCAGCTACGAAGGGGAAACGGACCGCTCGGCACTGGCCTACCAGGAGCAGCAGGTAGGTATCGGCCACGATGGCATGTGGTTCTTCCCTTTCCGGCGCAGCAACAGCCGAGGCCTGCTGGCGATCAACCACGAGTTCGGGGGTAACGGTCATGTCCTGGGCAAGAGCCTGCCCACCTCCATCGACGACGTACGCATCTCCCAGCATGCCCACGGCATTTCCGTGCTGGAACTGCGTCGCGACGATAGCGGCCGTTGGCACCTGGTCAAGGACAGCATTTACAATCGCCGCGTCCATGGCAACACCGAAGTAAGCTTCAGTGGACCGGTGGTCGGCAGTGAGTTCATCGCTGGTGACAGCACCCCCATGGGTACGCTCAACAACTGCGCTAACGGCTATACACCCTGGGGTACCTACCTCACCTGCGAGGAGAACTTCAACGGCTACTTTGGCGCGAGTGATGGATCTTGGTACCCGGATAGCCGGCAATCGCGCTACGGCCTGTCGACCTCTGGTTTTGGCTATGGCTGGCACCTGTTTGACGAGCGCTTCGATCTCTCCCGCCCCGCCAACAGCCTCTATCGCAACGAAGAAAATCGTTTCGGCTGGGTAGTGGAAGTCGACCCCTTCAATCCCGATGCGATGCCGGTCAAGCGCACTGCGATGGGAAGACTCAAGCATGAAGGCGCCACGCTGGTCGAGGGACACGGTGGACGTGTAGTGGTTTACATGGGTGACGACGAGCGCTTTGACTACATCTACAAGTTCGTCTCAGAGGGTAATTGGAAAGCCATGCGTGCCCAGGGCATGAGCCCACTGGATCACGGCACACTCTACGCTGCCCGGTTCAATGACGATGGTACCGGTGAGTGGCTGGAACTGAGCATGAACAATCCCGCAGTGGCCGCACACTTCACATCCGACGCGGAAATCCTCACGTTCACCCGGATTGCAGCGGATCATGCAGGCGCGACCAAGATGGACCGCCCCGAATGGATTTCGGTGGCACCCAATGGCGATGTGTACTGCACCCTGACCAACAACAGCCGCCGCACCGAGGCGGATGCCGCCAACCCCCTGGCACCCAATGCCGATGGCCACATCATCCGCTGGCACGACAGTGAGCGGCACACCGGCCTCGATTTTGTCTGGGATATCTTCATCATTGCAGAAAGCACCCACGCCGAAGGCGACGAGCGTACCTTCTCCGACCCCGATGGCCTATGGGTGGATCCCGATGGCCGCGTGTTCATCCAGACCGACGGCGGCCAGAAGAAAGGCCTGAACAACCAGATGCTGGTGGCCAGCATGTACGACAGCGGCGACAACATGGACGTACGCCGCCTGTTCACGGGTGTGAGTGGGGACGAAATCACCGGCATCGCCGTAACGCCCGACCGCCGTACCATGTTCATCAACACCCAGCACCCGGGCAACGGCAACCCGGACTTGACCAACTTCCCGGCAGAACAGGGCAGTGGGCGCATTCCTCGAGACTGCACCATCGTGATCAGCCGCAAGGATGGCGGGATTATCGGTTCCTAAAACGGCAAGCGGTCAACCGCTGTCAAACCCCGCCTTTCGGCGGGGTTTTTTTTCAGGCATCCCGCGTGTTGAACTCGAAGTCCGTGCGCAGGGGGGAGGATGCCGACAGCGGATCGTCCACAACACGAAATTCGCTGCACCAGTTGTCCAGGCCAACAGTACAGCGCGTGTAGCCGCGCTGTCGACCGTTGACGTAAGTCACATGCGGGTTATCCGGGGCCGCCTCATGTACCCGGTCCTGCCAGCTGCACAGGGAGGATATCGAGGTGGAGGCGAACTCAAATGCCACTCTGGGCGAGGACCTGTCCTCGGGGTCCAGGTGCAACGAAGATGCCTGGGCACAGTGCCAATCGCCACTCAGGACCACCGGATTGCGCACCCCGTGCATGGCCTCCAGCAGGCGTCTGCGCTGTGCGGTATAGCCGTCCCACTGGTCCATGTTGTAGCGCTCGCCGGATGCATAGCGATAGGGCGTCATCCAGGTCTGCTGGGCAATCACATTGAAAGATGCCTCGCTGCGAGCGAGCTGCTGCAACAACCATTGCTCCTGCTTGTCACCCGTCATGCTGCGGCCGGGATCATCGCGTCGTGCACAGGCCGGATCTCCGGGAAAGCCATCGCCGCAGACCTGGTCCGAGCGGTACTGACGGGTATCCAGCAGGTGGACCTGGGCAGGCCCAAAGCGCCAGGCACCATACATCTGCAGCCGACTCTCCAGGCCCTGAATCACCGGGGGTTGGGCAACCGGCATGTGTTCGTACCAGGCCTTGAAAGCCGCGAGACGGCGAATACGGAATTCCTGCTCGGTTTGCGCCCAGGGGTCCTGGGGGATCAGGCCGGCCCAGTTGTTGTCGACTTCGTGATCGTCCATGGCCACCAGCCAGGGGCTGGCCGCATGGGCCGCCTGCAGGTGGGGGTCCGAACGATACAGGGCATGGCGATTGCGGTAATCCCACAGCGTGGTGATCTCGCCGCCGCTGTGCTGACGCACCACCTCGTATTCAAGTGCAGTCTCACCGCTGCCACGACGGTGGCGGCCCAGGGCACTGGCACCACCCTCGTAGATATAATCACCCACGTGTATGACGCAGTCCGGCGCCCACTCGGCGACATCCCGCCAGGCCGCGTAATAGCCGGTTTCCCAGGCCTGACAGGATGCCAGCGCAAAACGGGCCGACGCAGCCCGGGGGTCGGTGGTGCGCAGTCGACCAACGGGACTTTCATCCTCCCCCACATAAAACTGGTACCAGTAGTCGCGCCCCCCCTCCAGTCCCTGCAAGGACACGTGAACACTGTGCGCCTTGTCATCGCTGGTCACTACCACATCATCAATCAGCGTGCTGCGCATTGCCTGATCACGGCACACGCGGTAGCGCACCTCGACCCGGCCTGCAGGCATACCCCCGCCGCGGAGGGGGTCCGGCGCCAGGCGCGTCCACAGAATGCCGCCACTATCGCTGGGTGAGCCGGAAGCTACGCCAAGGGTAAAGGGATAGCGATTGTTGGCACCGTTTCCGATCACCGGTGTCAGTGCCAGCAAGGCACTGGAAGTCTGTAAAAAACGTCTGCGTGAAATCATTTCGGATGCTCCAGGATTAAAAAACGGCCTCCTTGGAGGCCGCAAGCATGGATAGCGAGATCGACGCCGACCTCAGAACTTGTATTCGTACTGCAGCCAGATGGAGCGCGGCTTGGTGTTCCAGCCGTACTGGTAGTAGTAGTCGCCATCGTAGCGACCCAACTCACCGCGTACCGCGGCGAAGGAACTGCCCTTGTCCGCCGATGCGCTGGCGCGCTCGAAGGCTTCCTCGTCCAGGATATTCACCATCCGCAGCAGGAAGCGGTGTTGCAGGCTGTCGCCCATGAAGTACTGGATCGACCCGTTGAGCAGGAAGTAGTCACCGAAATTCAGGTCGGGATTGCTGCGCTGACCATTCTCGTCGACCAGGCGCGAGCTAATGCCGTTGCCGTAGGCCCACTCGGGGCCCTGCCATTTCGGGTTGAGGGCGAAAACCCAGCGATCGGTGGGCGTGTAGGTCAGCAGTGCGGAAGCCGACCATTCGGGACGCTCGGCTGACTGACGGGTAGCGGAACTTCCGGCAGTGCCGGGCACCACAAAGTCCAGCGCTGTACCCGTGCCTTGCTCCAGCGCACTCAGGCCGAAGATCGGATTGGGCTCCTCCGACTCCATGTCGGTGAAGGTGAAATCAAGCTGCCATTTTTCAAAATCGAGGGACACATCGAAGTTGATACCTTCGATGTCCTGCGTGCTCCTGCGATTGAAATAGGCCACCTCGTTCCCGGTGAATCTCCCGGCTTCGAACTCCTGAAGTGCAAAACTGCAGAATGCCCCGGGAATCTGTATGTCCGGATTAAGGTTTTGGGTCTCGCCGGTCAGGGCGGCGATTTCCGGACATACGCGCTCAACGCTGGAACTGCCGAACAAGTCCTCGATGGAGGTGTCGAAATAGCCCAGTTCGACGTTATAGCTGCCTCCCCAGAGCTCGCCATCAACGCCCACACCAAAGCTGTAGGTTTCGACTGACTGGGTTTCCAGGCTCGGGTTATTGACCAGGCCGTCACGGGCACCAACTTCGGACAAAGTGGGGTTGCTGTATGAGGTGCCACCATTGGAGCGCACATAGACCCCGTTGGCGAAGTTCTGACGGAAGCCGTACTTCCAGATGAACTTGTCCTCGTAGAGGTTGTTGTCATCCTGCCGGCCGGCGATGGAGAAATTGGTACCCGCCAGAATATCGAAGCTGAAGCGAAGGTCTGCGTAGACACCGGTGGAGCGCACGGTCTCGTCGGACATGCCGTACTCTGCTGCCGAGTTATCCTCGTAGCTGATATTCTGAATACCAACCACACTGCTGAACCAGTCGTTCCAGTCCTTCTTGACGCGCATGTTCAGACCATAATCCACGTAACCGGCCTTGAACTGCGTGCCGTTACCAAAGCCCTTGGTGGTGTCGCCGCTGAAGGAGCTGCTGCTCTGGACCACCGTGCCCATGGGCGCACCAATGGGGAAAGGGTTATCCACTGTGCCATAGGGCACGCCATTCTCGTCGGCGTAATAGCTGTCGTAGGCGCTGACAGCTGCGCCGCTGCGCACCGCACCGTAGGGATTGGTCACGCAGCCAGCAGCCAGGCCATCGATGCCATTGGCAAAATTCTCGAACTGGGTGGCAGTGGAAAATCCACTGATTCCCCGGGCCGCGGCCATCGCCTGGACTTCCTCTGGCAAGTCCTGCAGTCGCGGAATGTTGCAGGTCTGAATATCCAGCTCGGTGTTCTTCAGCGAGGGTGCAATGTAGTAGGCCTCCGCCTCGAAACTGGTGGTCTCGTTAAAGCGCTTTTTGAAAGTCGCATCGAAAATCGGAAACTCGGTGTAGTTCGGCTGATACACCGTGTAATTGGGGAAGGAATCATCGAAGTCCACCGTGGCAAACTGATAGCCAGCGCGGAACTCAGAGCTGTCATCGATGTTCCAGACGTACTTGGCACCAATCAGGTTGTAGCGGTAGGGAAAATCACGATAACCACCGACGGCGCGAACCGTATCCACGTGGGACTCCCGATCGAAGATGCGGTGTGCGTCTGTCTCATAGGAGCGACCAAAAACCATCAGTGCGTGGTTGTCGGTGCCAAACAGCGGCGTGGAGACATTGCCATACATTTCGCGAGTCTTGAAGGAACCGCCATACACGCCGATTTCGCCCTTGACCGGCTCCCCCGCATGGGGCTGTTTGTAGAACACATTGACCACACCCAGGCCACCATTACCACCGTAGTACAGGCTCTGGCCGCCGCGATAGACCTCGACGGACTCGATCATCCGGGGATCCAGGGATGTCGCGCCCCAAATGGTTTCCAGGGGGGTGCCGCGGTCAAAGGTGGGAACACCATTCAACAGCAGCAGGGTATCGCGGTCCGTGCCGCCATCGATGCGAATGGTGAATTCACCCTCATCCGGTGAATAGCCCACGTTGGCGCCGCGGATGAGACCGGCAGCCAGCTCGCCAAAGTTGGTGAAGCCACCGGTGGCGATTTCCTCGGCGCTGATCAACTGTACCTGTGTTCCGTATTGCACCATGTCCATGGCGAATTCGGTGACGTTCTCGTCGATCCGCTTGCCCTCAACAATCACTTCTTCGTACTTTTGCGCCCGCTTGGACGCCGCGGCATCCTGGGCCACAGCGGTGTGCACAGTGTTCGCCGCAAGGACCCCGATTGCCAGCGACGACCAGCGGAATGGTGCCCCCCGGGAAAGTTGCTGAATAATTCCGCGGTTTCCCGCCCACTTGCTATTCATGGATAAAATTCCCCTTGCTTTGTTTCCGATCAAATTTCGAGTCAATAACGGCGTCTGGTTTCACGGCTCGAATTGGGCCGATTGTTATCGTGGGCAGGGCACGTCATTTCCTCACAGTGAAATCGGACGTCGATGACGCCGTCGAGCTCCAGGCTCGCGGGCATTCTCGAGGGGCCTGATTGCGGCGGGGTGACAAGGCAATGATGTTTTTGCGATGCTTTTAATACACCCCTGGTGTCACCCCCCTGACATATTGCGTCGGCATACTGCGCCCCAAATTGAGTAACGCGTCTCGCGACAGGAATCGTCTTTTCATGAATCACCATCAGAAATTGCTGTCTTCTGCTTCTGCAGAATTCACCCAGGTACTGGATCGTCACTTGTCGCGCCGCACCGTGTTGCGCGGGTCGCTGCTGGCCGCGCTGGGCTCACTGCTGCCCGCCAGCTCCTTGCAGGCAGCGGGCCAACGCCCGCTGATAGGGTTCCGCCCGGTGCCTGTCGCGAGTGGCCACGGGCCGCTTCCAACAATTTCGCCGGACTACGAATTCCAGGTACTCATACCCTGGGGAACGCCGCTGTCGGCGGATGTACCTGCCTGGGACGGCCACCCACTGCAGCGCCCCACAGCCAGGCAGCAGGAACAACAGGTGGGTATCGGCCATGACGGCATGACCTTTTTCCCCTTCCAACAGCACAGCGATCACGGACTGCTGGTGATCAATCACGAGTTCGGCTACAACCAGCACGTGCTCGGCAAGTCTTCTCCGACCAACCTGGAAGAGCTGCGCCGGAGCCAGCATGCCCACGGGGTCTCGGTCGTGGAGCTGCAACAGAAAGACGGGGTCTGGAACGTGGTACGGGAAAGCGCCTGGAATCGGCGCATTCATGCGCGCAGTCCTGTTCGTTTCAGTGGGCCGGCCGCGGGCAGCCCCTGGCTGAAACCCGAGCAGAGCGCGCGGGGAACGCTCAACAACTGTTCCAACGGGCACACCCCCTGGCAGACCTACCTGACTTGCGAGGAGAACTTTGACGACTACTTCGGTGCCAACAAGGACTGGACTCCCAGCGACCGCCAGGCCCGCTACGGGCTGATTGCCGCGGGCCAGGGCTATGACTGGCATCACCTGGACCCGCGCTTTGACCTGAGTAGTGAACAGTTTCCCGGGGAGGAAAACCGCTTTGGCTGGGTGGTGGAGATCGATCCCTTCGACCCGGACAGCGTGCCAGTCAAGCGCACGGCACTCGGGCGCTTCAAGCACGAGGGGGCGGCCCTGGTCGAGGGTGGTGATGGACGGGTGGTCGTCTACATGGGCGACGACGAGCGCTTCAACTACATCTACAAATTCGTTTCCAGCGACGACTGGCGCAAGCTGCGTGAGCGTGGACAAAGCCCACTGGACCACGGGACCCTCTATGTAGCGCGCTTCAACGACGACGGCAGTGGTGTGTGGTTGCCGCTAAGCATGGACTCGGCGGTGTTGCGGGAACGCTTCGAAAGCACCGCCGAAATGCTGACCTTTACCCGGGAAGCCGCCGACCTGGTCGGTGCCACGCCCATGGACCGCCCGGAGTGGACCGCCGTGGGGCCCGACGGCGCGGTGTTCTGCACCCTGACCAACAACACCGAGCGGCAGGAGCCCACCGCCAGCAACCCGCGCGCACCCAACCCCCACGGCCATATCATCCGCTGGCGGGACAGCGGGAATCACCTCGGCACCACATTCAGCTGGGATATTTTCCTGATTGCCGACGAGACACACGGGACCGATGACCCCGACACCCTCAGCTCGCCCGATGGGCTGTGGATCGACCCCGATGGCCGGGTTTTCATCGCCACCGACGGCGACCAGGAAAAGGGCCTCAACAACCAGCTGCTGGTGGCGGCAGCGGACGCCGAGGGGCGCCCTGTCCTGCACCGGCTACTGAGCGGTGTCACCGACTGCGAGGTGACCGGTATCACCACGACACCCGATCGTCGCACTCTCTTCGTGAATATCCAGCACCCCGGCAATGGCGACCCGACACTGACCTGTTTTCCCGCCCCGCCGGGCAGCCAGCGCATACCGCGCGACTGCACCCTGGCGATTCGCCGCAAGGATGGTGGCATCGTGGGCAGCTGAGAGAAGACCGATACCGTTGCGTGCTTGCCCCGCCTCCGCGGGGCTTTTTTCAGCGGTTCGCCAGATGGCCGAGACGCGAATGGATTAACCCCGGGTGTCAATGCTGTTAACATGCAGCCTTCTCGATTGCCCGGAATTCTCCCATGGACCTGACCTCAGTTGCCCGGCGCGCCTGGGTGGCCCCCCTGCTGCTTGGCCTGGCCCTGACGGGCTGTGGCAAGGGCCCCTGGAATAATCCCCACCCGCCCCCCGTCGACGACGGCATCACCTACCAGTCCATGTTCACCCCGGCCCCGCCGAAGCATCTGGACCCGGCCGTGTCCTATGCCAGCGACGAGTCGCTGTTCCTGATGCAGATCTACGAGCCGCCCATGGGCTACCACTTCCTGAAGCGCCCCTACGAACTGATTCCCCTGGGGGCCGAGGACTTTCCCGAGGTGGAATACCTGAATGCCGACGGCGTGGTAATAGACCCGTCACAGGGCGAGGTCGCTTTTACCCGCTACACCCTGACCCTGCGCGAAGACGCCCACTACCAACCTCACCCCGCCTTTGCCCGGGATGACAGCGGCGAACCCCTTTACCGCTTCGATGACCCGGAGAAAGGCCGGCGCTACCGCCAGGTCGGCGATTTCCCCGAAACCGGCTCCCGTCCGGTACGCGCGGAGGACTATGTCTATGCCATCAAGCGCCTGGCCGACCCCTACCTGGGCTCCCCCATGCTGGGTTTCATGGGCCAGTACATTGTCGGCATGCGGGAGTTTTCCGAACAGGTGCAGACAGCAGAGCGCGGCCAGTGGCTGGATCTCGACACCTTCGACATGCGGGGCCTGCAGGTCCTCGACGAGCGCCGCTACCGCATCACCATCCACGGCCGCTACCCGCAGTTCGTCTACTGGCTGGCGATGCACTTCTTCGCACCCATTCCCCGGGAAGTCGACCGCTTTTTCCACAACCCGGGCTTCGCCGACCGCAACCTGACTCTGGACTGGTGGCCAGTGGGCAGCGGCCCCTTCATGATGGTCAAGAACGACCCCAACAGCGAGATCGTGCTGGAGCGCAACCCAAACTTCCGCGCCGACTTCTACCCCACCGAGGGCGCACCGGGGGATGCCGAGGCGGGCCTGCTGGCGGATGCCGGAAAACGCCTGCCGATGATCGACCGTGCGGTGTTCCGCCTGGAAAAGGAAGTGCTCTCCCTCTGGACCAAGTTCCTGCAGGGCTACTACGACCGCTCGGGGGAAACCCACGGCAACACCAACGGGGTCTTTGACCAGGCCTTCGTGGTCGGCCCCGACGGCGTCGAACTGTCCGAGGAGCTGGCCGGCCACGGTATCACCATCACCCCGGACGTGAAGCCGGGCATCTACTACTACGGCTTCAACATGCGCGACCCGGTGCTCGGGGGCTACAGCGAGGAGCGCCGCAAGCTGCGCCGGGCCCTGCAGATCGCCTTCGACACCGAGGAATACCTGAACATCTTCTACAAGGGCAACGGCATCCCCGCCCACTCCCCCATTCCGCCGGGCATCCCCGGTCATGTGGAGGGCGAGGCCGGCATCAATCCCTACGTCTACGACTGGGTGGACGGGGAAGCGCGCCGCAAACCGATCGAGGAAGCCCGGCGCCTGCTGGCCGAGGCCGGTTACCCCAACGGCCGCCACGCCGAGACTGGCGAGCCGCTGCGTATCTTCATGGATGTCCAGAGCCAGGCCATCTCCAACACCAGCATGAACTGGATTCGCCGCGCCTTCGAGCGCATCGGCGTGCAGGTGGAGTACCGTCCGGCGGACTGGAACCGCACCCGGGAAAAGCTGCTGACCGGCAACACCCAGATCTATTCCCACGGCTGGCTGGCGGACTACCCGGACCCGGAGAACTTCCTGTTTCTGCTCTATAGTCCGGAAAGCCCGCTGATCTGCGAGTGTGACGGCGCCAACAACAGCAGCTACGAGCGCCCCGAATACGACGAACTGTTCCGCCGCATGCGGGTGTTGCCGCCGGGGCCTGAGCGCGAGGCCCTGGTCGCCCGCATGGTCGAAATGTACCGGGAGGATGCCGTCTGGCTCTACGCCTACTACCCCAAGGACATCTACCTGAACAATCCCTGGGTGCACAACAACAAGCGCCACGGTATCTCCAAGAACACCCTGAAGTATGTGCGTATCGACGACGCGATGCGCCAACAAAAGCGGGTGGCCTGGAACCAGCCGGTGACCTGGCCCCTGTATGCGGGGGGCGGCCTGGTCGTCGCCCTGCTGTTGCCGGGTGTGCTGGCCTACCGCCGCCGCCTGCGCGCCACCGCCCGTTTGCGAGGATAAGCGATGTTTGCCTACATCATCCGCCGCGTGCTCTACGCCATTCCCATCCTGATCGGGGTCAACCTGCTCACCTTCGCCCTGTTCTTCGTGGTCAACTCGCCCGACGACATGGCGGTTTCCCAACTGGGCGACAAGTACGTCACGCCCGAAGCCATCGACAACTGGAAGCGCAAACACGGCTACGACAAACCCCTGTTCCTGAACCCCGATGCCGGCGGGGTGGAAACGCTCACCGATACCATTTTCTTCAACAAGTCGGTGAAGCTGTTTGCCTTCGATTTTGGCCGCTCGGAGAGCGGACGGGACATCACCACCGATGTCACCACGCGCATGGGGCCCAGCCTGGCGGTGGCCCTGCCCACTTTCCTGGTGGGTATCGGGGTGAATATCTGCGTTGCCCTGATGGTGGTGATGTTCCGGGCCACCCCCCTGGACCGGGGGGCGGTCCTCGTATTCGTCGCCCTGATGTCGATCTCCTATCTGTTCTACATCATTGGTGGTCAATTCCTGGTGGCCAAGACCTGGAAACTGGTGCCGATCTCCGGCTTTCATCCCGAGGGGCAGGTATGGAAGTTCCTGATCCTGCCGGTACTGGTGGGAGTGGTGGCCGGCATCGGCGCCGGCGCCCGCTGGTATCGCACCCTGTTCCTGGAAGAGGCCAACCAGGACTATGTCCGCACCGCGCGGGCCAAGGGCTGCAGCGAACTGCGCATCCTGTTCCGGCACATCCTGCCCAATGCCATGATTCCCATCCTCACCGGCGTGGTGGTGCTGATCCCGGCTCTGTTCATGGGCAGCCTGCTGATCGAGTCCTTCTTCGGTATTCCCGGCCTCGGCAGCTACATGCTGGACGCCATTCGCTCCCAGGACTTCGCCATCGTCCGCAGCATGGTGTTCATCGGCTCCATCCTCTACATCGTCGGCCTCATTCTCACCGACATTTCCTATACCTGGGCCGACCCCCGGGTTCGCCTGTCCTGAGGCCGCCGCTGTCATGAAGCCCGTCCTGCTCTGGTCCGACGCCCTGATTTTCCTGCTGGTCACCGCCCTGGTGCTGTTCTTCTGGCGCCTGCGCCGGGATCCCCAGACCCGCGAGCGCTGGGGCGAAGTGTTTCGCTCCCGACTGGGCATGGTGACCTTCACGGTCATCATCGCCTATGTGCTGGTGGCGCTGCTCGACTCCCTGCACTTCCGCCGCGCCCTGGAAAACCCCGAAGGCAACAGCGGCGGCGAGGTCTACTATGACAACCGCGTGACCAGCGTGCTGGACGTGCTTTCCGGGGGCATGGGGGAGCGTTTTGAACGCACCTACTCCGCGCCCTTTGCCCTGCTCTCTTTCGAGAAACAAACAATCAAGGACGCCGCGGGCAATGACATCCGCGACTTCCCGCCTCTCGAGCACGCCGGCCGGCACCTGGACGACCCGGCGGACAAGTGGCCCGACGTGGCCCGCAAGAGCGCCGTGGGACTGGGCATCGGCTTGTTGTTCTCGGCCCTGTTGATCCTGCCCCAGTGGTGGTGGCTGCGGGGGAGTACCTATCCCTGGCACGCCTCCTGGGCGGTGCAGGCCACCCTGGTGAGTCTGGCCGCGTGGATGGTCTATCTCAGCCGCTACTACCATATTCTGGGCACCGACCTGGGCGGCGCCGACGTGCTCTACCAGTCAATCAAGGGCATCCGCACCGGCGTATTGCTGGGCACCCTGGCGACCCTGGTGATGCTGCCCATTGCGGTCAGCCTGGGCGTCATGGCCGGCTACTTCAAGGGTTGGGTGGACGATGTGGTGCAGTACCTCTACACCACACTCAGCTCGATCCCCGGCATCCTGCTGATCGCCGCCTCGGTGCTGCTGTTCCAGGTCTATATCGACCTCAACCCCGACTTTTTCGACGTCGGCATGGAAAAGGCAGACGCCCGCTTTATCGCCCTGTGCTTTATCCTGGGGGTCACCAGCTGGTCGTCCCTGTGCCGGCTGATTCGCGCGGAGACCCTGAAAATCAGCCAGCTCGGCTATGTGCAGGCGGCCCACGCCTTCGGTGTCAGCCACACGCGGATCCTGGCCCGGCATATCCTGCCGAACACCGTGCACATCATCCTGATCACCTTCGTCCTCGACTTCAGCGCCCTGGTGCTGGCCGAGGCGGTGCTCTCCTACATCGGTGTGGGCGTCGACCCGTCCATGGGCAGCTGGGGCAACATGATCAACGGCGCGCGCTCGGAGCTGTCGCGCACACCGACCATCTGGTGGACCCTCAGCGGGGCCTTCGTCTTCATGTTCACCCTGGTCCTCGCCGCCAATCTCTTCGCCGACCTGGTGCGGGATGCCTTCGACCCGCGAACCAGCCTGCGGAGGGCAGAGGCATGAGCCGACAGCAAAAGGAAACGACCATGACTGCGGGCAGCCTGGCCATCAGGGACCTGGAGGTGATAGTGGCGGAGAGTGGCGAGGCCATTCTCAAGGGCGTCAGCCTGGAGCTGCAGGCTGGGAAAATATTCGCCCTGGTGGGGGAGTCCGGCAGCGGCAAGTCGGTCACCTCCCTGGCCAGCATGCGCCTGCTGCCGGAAGCCCTGCGCATCACGGCGGGCCAGGTATTCCTGGGCCAGGAAGATCTGTTCAATCTGCCCGAGGCGCGGATGCAGGAAGTGCGCGGCCGGCGTGTCGCGATGATTTTCCAGAACGCCATGAGTGCCCTCAACCCGGTACAGACCGTGGGGCAGCAGGTCGCCGAGACCCTGAAACTGCATACGGCCCTGCGCGGGCAGGCCCTGCGCCAGCGGGTGGTCGACCTGTTTGCCGAGGTGGGCATTCCCCAGCCTGAGCAACGCTTTGGCTTCTTTCCCCACCAGCTGTCCGGCGGGCAGCAACAACGGGTGATGATCGCCCTGGCCCTGGCCTGCGAGCCGGAAGTGCTGATTGCCGACGAACCCACCACCGCCCTGGATGTCACCATCCAGGACCAGGTGCTGCGCCTGATCCGCGAGCTGACCCACTCCCGCCAGCTTGCCGTCCTGCTGATTACCCACGACATGGGCGTGGTGCGACAAACTGCTGACGAAGTCGGGGTGATGTTCCGCGGGGAGCTGATCGAGCGCGCCGCGGTGGACGACTTCTTCCATGCACCAAAAGAGGCCTACAGCCGCGCCCTGATCGATGCCCTGCCGGACCTCGCTCATTTCCGCGAGCCGACAAGCGAAGCACCGCTCCTGGTGCTGGATGACGTCAAGGTCCACTTCCCGGTGCGCAAGGGCCTGCTGCAGCGGGTTGTCGACTACACCCGCGCCGTCGACGGGGTCTCGCTGGAGATTCGCCGCGGGGAAACCTTTGCCCTGGTAGGGGAGTCCGGCAGTGGCAAGTCCACCCTGGGCCGGGCGATTCTCAATCTCGAAGCGATTGCCGGGGGCAGCATTCATTTCCGCGGTGAGCCGCTGCACAAGCTCGATCGCCAGGGCATGCTTCCCTGGCGTCGAGAGATACAGGTGATTTTTCAGAATCCCTTCTCGTCCATGAATCCGCGCATGAGCGTCGGCGAGATCATCGCCGAGGGCATGCTCAGTCTCGGGGTGGAAGCGGATACCGATCGGCGCGATGCAAGGATTCGTGAACTGTTGCAGCGGGTCAGGCTGGAGCCCTCTCACGCCAGCCGCTACCCCCACGAATTTTCCGGCGGCCAGTTGCAGCGGGTCGCCATCGCACGCGCCCTGGCAGTCAACCCGCAGCTGATCATCTGCGACGAGCCCACCAGTGCACTGGATGTCTCGATTCGCGCGGAGGTACTCGAGTTGCTGGCAGAACTGCAGCGGGAGTTCGGGGTGTCTTACCTGTTCATCACCCACGACCTGTCGATTGTGCCCTCACTGGCGCACCGGGTCGGTGTGATGCAATGGGGGAAACTGGTGGAACAGGGCACCGCGGAGCAGATTCTGACGACTCCGCAGCACCCCTACACCCAGGCCCTGCTGGCCTCGGTGCCGACGCTCGACGCTACATGACGCCGTAGGCAATCATCGCCGCCGCCACCTTGTTGAAGCCGGCGATATTGGCGCCCTTGAAGTAGTCGACGTGACCGTCGGCGGCGGTGCCGAATTCGACGCACTGGTCGTGGATGCCGCGGATGATCTTGCGCAGGTGCTCGTCCACCTCCTTGCGGGTCCACTGCAGGCGCAGGCTGTTCTGACTCATTTCCAGACCGGAGACACCCACACCCCCGGCATTCGCCGCCTTGCCCGGCGCGTGCAGGAGGTTTTTCCCCGCCTGGATGGTGCGGATCGCCTCCGGCGTCGTGGGCATGTTGGCCCCTTCCGAGAGCCCGCGACAGCCGTTGTCCAGCAACATCCGCGCGTCCTCCGCGGAAATCTCGTTCTGGGTGGCACAGGGAAAGGCCAGGTCACAGGGCACCGACCAGGGCTTTTCACCCTCGTGGTAGCTGCCGCCGAACTCCCGCACGTACTCCTCGATGCGGCCGCGACGCTTGCTTTTCAGATCCATCACCCAGTGCAGTTTTTCCTGGGTGATTCCCTCGGGGTCGTGGATATAGCCCCCGGAATCCGACATGGTCACCACCTTGCCGCCCAGCTCGAGCAACTTCTCCACACAGAAGGTCGCCACATTGCCGGAACCGGAGACCACACAGGTGCGGCCCTCGATCGACTCGTTGTGGTGCTGGAGCATCTCCTCCATCATGTAGACAGCGCCGTAGCCGGTGGCTTCCGCACGGATGCGGCTGCCGCCAAATTCCAGCGCCTTGCCGGTGAGCACACCCTCGAAGCGGTTCACGATACGCTTGTACTGGCCAAACATGTAACCCACTTCCCTGGCACCCACGCCAATGTCGCCCGCAGGCACATCGGTATCAGGGCCAATATGCTTGTGCAGCTCGGTCATGAAGGCCTGGCAGAAGCGCATGATCTCGCGGTCACTCTTGCCCTTGGGGTCGAAATCCGCGCCGCCTTTGCCGCCGCCCATGGGCAGGCCCGTGAGGCTGTTCTTGAACACCTGTTCAAAGGCCAGGAACTTGAGCACCGACTGGTTCACCGAGGGGTGAAAGCGTATCCCGCCCTTGTAGGGGCCGATGGCATTGTTTTGCTGCACGCGATAGCCGCGATTGACGCGGATCTCGCCGTTATCATCCTCCCAGACAACCCGAAAGCTGACGATGCGGTCAGGCTCGGTCATGCGCTCCAGGATCTTGAGGTCCCGGAAGATCGGCTTGTCGGCGATATAGGGGATGATATCCATGGCCACTTCCTGCACCGCCTGCAGGAATTCCGGCTCGCCGGGATTGCGGCGCTCCACCCCGGCCATGAAGGTGGCCAGGTCATCGGCGTAGTGTGAGTTCACGCGTGCTCTCCTGATGCTTGCTGTCTTTGACGTCACGGGGTCATGACGCATCATAATTGTGCTTAACCTGCACCCCATTGGTGCAGATGTCAAAATGCTGTGCGAGGGTAGCGGCAGACCGTGCCCACGTCTACCCGCACGTACATCAGCGAGGCGGGTCGATACGCTGTGCGCTGGAGGTATTGACCCGAAACCAGCCGGCGATGGAATAGCGATCGCGGGCCGCGGGCAGAACCTCGTGGGGAAACTCCTCGCTCAGGAACACCACCAGGGTGCCCAGACGCGGCGACACCCTCAGCTCACCTTCCGCAGTATAGAGCACAAGTTCACCACCTTCCCCCGGCTGCCAGTCGCGATTGAGATAGGCCACCAGCGACAGGCGGCGGTTGGCCTCCCCAGCGAAGGCATCCACATGCCGCCGGTAGAAGTCCCCGGGGCCGTAATGGGCGAAGTGGCTCTCGAAGGAAAACAGGCCGAGCAGGAGCTCGCGATTCAAGCGGGTCTGCAGGGCCGCGCTCCAGTCCAGCCAGGCCTGCCCGGCGGGTGACTCACCATTGATCCAGCAGATCGCACCCCGGCGCACGCTGCCCGCCAGGGTGAAGTCCTGTTGCCGACCAATGCCCGCCCGGTGGAACTGGCTGTCGGGCATCTGTCGCAGGTGCGTTAGCAGGCTCTCCTGCAGAGTGTCCGGCAGGGCATCCGGACAGACCGCATAGCCGCGGCCACGCAGCCCCTCCGCGAGAGCCGCAAACAGGCGATCCTCGACCGGCAAGGCGCCGGCGTCAGCAGGCACAGCGGCAAGCGGGGCATTCATCGGCCGCGACGTTCCAGGCGCTGCTGAAACTCGGCCATGATCAGCATGTAGAGCTCCTTGCCCAGGTAGGCATCCTCCACACGGTGTTCGATGCTCGGGTTGTCGTTCACCTCGAGCACATAGACCTGCTGGCCCTTCTGCTTGATATCCACGCCGTAGAGCCCCTGCCCCACCACCCGGCACGCCTTTAGCGCCGCATCGAGCACCACCTTGGGAACCTCAAAGGTCGGCAGGGTCTCGAAACCCCCGGAACTGTGGCGCTTGGCACCGTGGTTGTAGATCTGCCAGTGGTTGCGTGCCATGTGGTAGCGACAGGCGTAAATTGCCCGCCCGGCGAGTACGCCGATACGCCAGTCGAAATCGGTGTAGAGATACTCCTGCACCAGCACCAGCGCCGTGTCACTGAGCAGTTCGGTCAGGCGCGCGGCGAGTTCCTCCCGCGTGTCGACCTTGAATACGCCCCGGGAGAAGGAGCCTTCTGGCATCTTCAACACACAGGGGTAGCCGAATTGTTCTTCGATGGCGTCCAGCTCCGCCTCGCCGGCACTGATCACCGTGCGCGTGCGCAGGGACGGTACCCGGTGGTAGCTGAAGGCGTCGTGCAGGAACACCTTGTTGCAGCAGCGCAGAATGGACGTGGAATCGTCGATCACCACCAGGCCCTCGCGCTCGGCGCGGCGGGCCAGGCGGTAGGTGTAGTGATCAATGGCCGTGGTCTCGCGAATGAACAGGGCATCGTACTGCGCTATCTGGCCGGCCTGCCGGGCGGTGATGGTTTCCGCATTGATACCCGATTTGGCCGCGGCAGTCACAAAACGCTTGATCGCCTCGCTGTCGCTCGGGGGAATCCGCTCCTCCGGATTGATCAGGATGGCCAGGTCCCAGCGCGAGGGCTTGCGCGCGGACGAAGAGCGCCAGACCTGTTCGATAAAACGGTCGAGACGCGGCTGAAACAGCGCCCGCTGTTCGGAACTCAGCCGGGCATAGGCGTGGCGGCGAACACTCAGGCGCAGCTCGCCGCCCTCTTCGAATAGACGCAGGCACAGCAGCGGCGCGGGGTAGCGATCGAACATGCGCCGGGCCAGGCGGGTCAGGCGCTCGTCCTCGACCCAACCAAAATAGGCGATACAGGTCAGCTCCCCGCCCGCCGCCTGCACCAGCCCGGCATAGCCCCCCAGGTTGACGTCATCGTCGGCGCCCAGGGTCAGGTCGCGCAGGTCATTGATGGTGCTGATGGTCGGCAGAACGCGGTGCTGCCGCGCCTCCGCCAGCAGGGAACAGTAATAGCCGCGACTGAGGTAATACTCGGTATCGCACAGGTTGATGATGCGGGTCTTCGGTTCGTTGCGCTTGGGGTAGTCCTGCAGGTAGCGCTCGAAGGAAATCACTTCCTGGGTCCCTTCCAGCAGCTGGGAATCGGCCTCGTCGACGACGATAATGGTCTTGTACATGGGGAAATCTCACCGCGACCGGGTCGCGCTTGAACATGGCGGAAGAAAGCAGGCTAGATAGCACGCTGCCAGGGTGTTGGCAACCACGGTCACTGGCAATCTGACTGCAGTGCGATAGCGTACACCCTGCCACAGACAGGGAAAGGATTCATGCGCGAACTCTACTGGTTCCAAGGCGACCTGCGCCTGCAGGACAACCCCGGGCTGCTGGAGCACATTGCTGCCCGGGAACTGGTGCTGGTCTACATCTGGCAGGAGTGGCCCGCCTGGTGCAACCAGCACGGCATGGGGCCACAGCGTGAGCGCGTGCAATGGGAACACCTGCAAGCTCTGCAGACAGCGCTTCGCGCCCGCGGCCAGGACCTGCTGGTCGTGCGCGGCCAGGCCGAGCAGGTACTCCCCCGGCTGGTGCGCCAGTGGCAGATTGAACGCGTGGGCACCAGTTTTCACCCCGGGGTCTACGAGGCGCGCCAGCGCCGGATGCTGCAGGAGCGGCTCGCCGTGCCGCTACAGATACACCCGGGGAACAGCCTCTGGGAAAGGCGTCACCTGCCCTTCGCGCTGGACGACTTCCCCCCGCACTACACCCCCTTTCGGAAGGCGGTGGAAACCCTTCCCATACCTTCGCCCCTACAGGCGCCGGATCGCTTGCCACCGCCTCCCCGTGGGCTGGCCTTCCCGCCATTGGCAGAGCCCTCGCGTCCGCCCACCGCCCTGCCTTTGCGCGGCGGCAGCCTGGCCGGGCATCGGCGCCTGCAACAATACCTCGACGCAACGGACGGCCTGGCGGACTATGCCCAGACCCGCAATACCCTCAATCCCTTCGATGGCTCCAGCACCCTCTCGCCGTGGCTGGCCGCCGGGGCGCTGTCAGCGCGGGAGGTCGCCCACGCGCTGGGCGTAGCCGAAGAGGCGTCCGGCAGCACCGCGTCGACCGAGGCCCTGTTTCGCGAACTGCTGTGGCGGGAGTTCTTCCACTGGCGCGCCGCCCGCGATGGCCACTTCCTGTTCCGGCCCCACGGACGGGGCGTGCGCCGTCAGCGCCTGTGTACCTTCGATCCGCGAGCTTTCGCCCGCTGGTGCCAGGGTGACACCGACTATCCCCTGGTCAATGCCCTGCAGCGGCAACTGGTCGCCACCGGCTGGATGAGCAACCGCGGCCGACAGATCAGCGCCAGCTGCCTGATACACGAGATGGGCGTGGACTGGCGCTTTGGCGCGGCCTTTTTCGAGCACCACCTGATCGACTTTGACATGGCCAGCAACTACGGCAACTGGCAATACATTGCCGGCGCAGGCGCCGACCCCCGCGGTGGCCGACACTTCAACCTGGACAAGCAGACACGGGAACACGACCCCGAGGGGGTCTTCATCGCCAAGTGGGGGGGACACCGGCCGCAGCAGCCTCGCTATGTCACTGACGCCGCGGACTGGCCGATCACTCTGCCTCAAGACGACTGAGCAAGACCTCTCCCCAGTCGGTGATCGCCCGGCGCTCGGCGGCGGGCTTGCGCCGCCAATTGGCCAGCACCAGTTTCATGCGCGGGTTGCCGGAGAAACGCTGCCGGTGGCGGTCGATAAAATGCCAGTACAGCGCATTGTAGGGGCAGGCGTCCTCGCCGGTGACCCGACGCGGATCGTAGCGGCAATGCCGGCAATGGTCGCCCTGGCGCTGGACGTATTTGCCGCTGGCGGCATAGGGCTTGCTGGCCATCAGGCCGTTATCCGCATGCAGCGCCATCCCCAGGGTATTGGGCAACTCCACCCACTCGAAGGCGTCCACATAGACGCCGAGGTACCACTCGCAGACCGCCTCCACCGACAGGCCCGCCAGGAGGGCAAAATTGCCGATCACCATCAGCCGCTGGATGTGGTGTGCATACCCCAGTGACAGGCTCTGCTCCAGGGCCTGGGAGAGACAGCGCATGTCCGTGTCACCGGTCCAGAACCATGCCGGCAGCGGACGGTGCGCCGACAGCGCATTGCGTTCACGGTAGCCAGGCATTTCCAGCCAGTAGATGCCGCGCACATATTCTCGCCAGCCCAGGATCTGGCGGATAAAACCCTCCGCGGCCGCCAGTTCGCAGTCGCCCGCGCGCCAGGCTGATTCAACCCGGCGGCAGACGGCCAGGGGCTCGAGCAAGCCAATATTCAGATAGGCGGAGAGGCGGCTGTGGAAGAGCCAGGGCTCACCGTCGGCCAGGGCATCCTGGTAGTGACCGAAGCGGGAGAGGCGCCGCCGGCAGAAGGCCTCCAGCTCGGCCTCGGCATCCTCCCGGGTCACGGCCCAGGCAAACTCCGACAGATCGCCCGGGCAGTCGGCAAAGCGTTCATCCACCTCGCGGATCACGGCCCGGGTCAGGGCATCAGGGGAGGTACCCTCCCGCGGCGGCGGCACGTCCTCACCCCGCCAGCCGGCACGGTTTTCGCGATCGTAGTTCCAGCGGCCTCCCTCGGGCCCGCCGTCGCCGTCCAGCAAGAGGCCGTAACGCTGCCGCATGTCGCGGTAGAAATACTCCATGCGCAACTGCTTGCGCCCCGCCGCCCATTGGCGGAAGTCGTCATGGGAGGCCAGGAAACGGGTATCGCCCAGCAACTCGAAAGGCACATCCAGTGCCCGCGTCCAGTCGGCCATGGCGTGCCGCAGGCGATATTCGCCGGGCTCGGTGCAGCAGACCGCCTCGGGCTGCGTATCTTCGACGGTACGGACAAGGGCATCAAAGAGGCTCGGGCACTGGCTCCCGAGATCAATGTAGCGAACCCGCCAACCGGCGGATTCCAGCTCGCGGGCAAAGTGCCGCATGGCGGACAGCACCAGCACCAGCTTGTGCCGGTTGTGGCGCACGTAGCGGGTCTCCTCCACCACCTCGGCCATCAGCACGAGATCGTGTTCCGGGTCGCCCTCTTGCAGAACCGGATTCTCGAAGGACAGCTGGTCGCCCAGCACCAATCTCAGGTGTCGAATCGTCATGGCGGTAATACGCGGCAGTCTCACAAGTGGACTGCCGCGACCTGCGCCCGGGGCCTACTCCTCGAGCAGCAGGGTGTCGCCGATCTGCGCCGCGGCGATTTCCGCCTCGCAGAAGGGGAAGCGCAGCCACTGCTTGTCGGAATAGAGCGCGGTCTGATCCGCAAAATGCGGCGAGGCGGGATTGGTGGACTGCGAGGGAACCAGAACGACCTCCGCGACAGGACACTCGCTTTCATCCCAGGTCACCGCCTGCAGATAGGAGTTGCCGCTGGTCGGGTTGATGTAGCCACCGTCCACCAGGTTCGCGCTGATCGCACCGTACACCCCCATCGGGCCGGGGCCGCCGTGTATCGGGATGCGTTGTGCATTGCGTTCGAGCAACTGCAGCTCGCCCCAGCTGGCAGTCAGCGCAACCCCGGCCGCTGCCAGCCGCGACTCCGCGGTAGACAGGGCGGCGATCACACGCGTTTGATTGTCCTGCAGGGTAAGATCGATCCCCGCGGGCGTATTCAAGGGATCCTCCGGGTCGAAGTCCTGCGCCCAGAAAGTCTCGCTGTCCACCACGTTCTGGAAAGGGTCTGCCAGGTCGTCGCGTATCGCCCGCCAGAACTCGATGAATACCTGGGCCCCACGACTCTCCAGATTAACCCGGCCATCCCAATTTGCCAGGGCATTGCAGGCAGCCAGTACCGGCTCGGCCGAAGGCATCGCACACACGGCCATGACATCCTCCAGCACCAGCTCGGCCGCATGCACCCGGTTGCTGTACATCATCGCCTTGAGCATTTCCAGGTCAAACAGCGGCTGGGCATCCAGACCGTCCGTGGCCCGGCGCCGCTCCTCCACCATCAGGTGTCCAATGCGCGTGCGCAGGAATTGCTGCTGCCCTTCCCCACCCAGTGGCCCCATCACCACGGGGAAGCCCTCCAGCGGTTGGTTGGCATCACTCAGCCAGTAGCTGTTGTTGCTGTTGCCCACATAGTCCGTGGTGCGCAGCTGGGGCAGCTGCGCGGCGCTGTAGAGGTTGCTGCCGGCGGGCGCGCGCGGGTCATTGCCCCACTCGCAGGCAGGGTCAGAACCGTCCAACGACAGAATCACGTTGCTCGTTGCACCCGCCAGCAGGGGCCCGATGGAACCGTTGATACAGCGCTCCAGCTGTTCGCTGGTCACGAAAGGTACCGCCGAAAGCTCGCCGTAGAAGGCCTCGCCGTGGCGGTCCGCGGCGATTTCGTGGAACACCGGGTTGCCGATATTGCCCAGGGCCTCAATGTAGTCATCCAGGTCCCGGGCCTGGCCCTTGCGAATCCACTGCTCAATACCGCGGATACCGGTGAGCAGGTTGGCATCCCGGAAAGCCAGCACCGACCCATTGAACATCGGCCAGCCGGCCAGGGCCGGGCTCACTTCGGCCAGATCCACCACCGGTCCGTAGTGGGACTCCCAGAAACTCTTCTCACGGGTCTCCAGGCTGCCATCCGCGCGTCGCACCTGGATACTCACCGGCCGTTCGACAATCTCGCGCCATTCATCACCGTAGCGGTACTCTCGCGGATTGTCCGGATTCAGCTTGAGCTCGTAGAGACTGAAGCGATTCGCGTAGGACACCGTATGTGTCCAGGCGACATCCCGGTTGAAGCCGATACCGACAAAGGGAAAACCGTGCAGCGCGGCTCCGGCGACATCGTATTGCCCCGGCAAGGTCAGATGCACCTGGTACCAGGCACCGGCGCCAAACCAGGGCTGATGCGGGTTGCCCAGCAGCATGCCACGGCCGTTGCGCGTCAACCCGCTGCCCAGCGCCAGGCCATTGCTGCCCCGGTCATCGGGCACCACGGCCGGCACCGCTCGCCCCATGGCACCGGAAAGCGCAGCCGCGGAAGCTGCGGCGGGCGCGCCCTCGCCGTCGGGCCCGTTCGCCGCGAGGATCGCGCGCCGGAACAGCCCCTGGTCGGAACTGCCGCGCAGGGCCTCCCGGCGCAGAAACAGGAACAGATCGACGCTGTCAAACGCGAACACCCAGGGGGCATTGCGACGGCCCAGATCGCCCTCGGGCAGATTGTCCAGCCCGGTCTCCTCGAGGTAGCGGTTCATGCCGCGCGTGTAACCCTCGGCCAGGTCGCGGGCAAACTGCGGCAGACTGTCGACAAACTCACGCTCGAAACTCGCCTTGTCGCCATTCAGGTAGCGGAAAAGAAAATCGGATTCTACGCTGCCCTGTGCCTCTCCCATCAGTTCCGCGGAACGTCCCGTGGCAAAGACGATTTCACGCATGGCGACACAGAAATTGTCCTGGGCGTAGGCGTAGCCAAAGCCGTAGCCGAGGCTGCCCCAGTCATCGGCCTTGATGTGCGGAATACCGTACTCGGTGCGACGGATTTCCGCCGAGTAGCTTGACTCTGGCGGCAGCGGCGGCTGGGGCGGCGGGGCGGAGCGATCACTGCTGTCGCTACAGGCCACCAACAGGAGGGAGAGACCCAGAATGGCGAATCGGAACATGCTTGTTACCTCGTTTATTGTTCTTACTGTGGTCCCCAGCATAACACTGATGTAGTCTTTGCTGACCGCTCCTCAAGGCCCCTGAAACCCGATGCAGCGTCGTCTTGTCCTGATTTTGTCGAGCCTTGTCCTGCTCACGGCAGCCGCCGCTCTGTGGTTGCCGGGCTGGATCGAGAACCGCCTGAATCTCACCATTGCGCACCAACCCTGGCCGATGAGCCCACAGGCCCAGATTCTGCACCAGAGCCTGGTAGTCGGCGACCTGCACGCGGATACCACCCTGTGGGACCGCGACCTGCTGGTCCGCGGTGATCGCGGTCACGTCGATGTGCCGCGCCTGCGCGAGGGCAACATCGCGGTTCAGGTTTTCAGTGCGGTGACGCGCTCCCCCGCCGGCCAGGACTACCACAGCAACAGCAGCGAGGGGCTGGATACCATCACCCTGCTGGCACTGGCACAGGCCTGGCCACCCCGGACCTGGACCAGTCTCTACCAGCGCGCCCTGTTTCAGGCCGACAGGCTCCACGACACGGCGGCCCGCGCGCCCGAACAACTCCAGGTAATCACCGGCCGCAGTGAACTCCGCCAGCTGCTGAGCCGTCGACAGGCGGGCATGCGCACGGTGGGTGCCGTGCTCGGCATCGAGGGTGCACATGCCCTGGAAGGCAGGCTGGACCGGATCGATGGCCTCTATCAGGCGGGCTTTCGCATCGTCGGCCTGCAACACTTTTTCGACAACCGCCTGGGCGGCTCGCTCCACGGCGAATCCCGCGGTGGATTGACAGACTTTGGTCGGCAGGCGGTGGACGCACTACTGGCGCGCGGCATGATCATTGATCTCGCCCATTCCTCGGAGCAGGTGGTACGCGATGTTCTTGCACACACCGATCGCCCGGTGCTGATCAGTCACAGTGGTTTTTACGGGCACTGCCCCGGTCCGCGCAATATCAGCGACGACCTGATGCGGGCCGTGGCCGCGCAGGGCGGGCTGATTGGCGTCGGCTTCTGGGAAGCCGCCATCTGCGACCCCTCCCCCGACGGCATCGCTGCGGCCATCCGCTACGGCATTCAACTGGTCGGCGCCGAACACATCGCCCTTGGCTCCGATTTCGATGGCGCCGTGACCACGCCCTTCGATGCCACGGAAATGGCGGCAGTTACCCATGCCCTGATCGAAGCAGGGGTCAGCCACAGCAACATTCGCCGGGTCATGGGCGGCAATCTGATCGAGTTCCTGCTGAACACACTGCCAACGGTATGATCACAGAACAGGTACTGCAGGTAAGCCGGCTGTTCGACGGCCACCGCTGGCAGCGCGATATCCGCATCGGCCTGACCGGGGGCCGGATCACATCGCTACACAGCGGCCAGCAGCGCAGCCGCGGGACGGCCTCCGCAAACCGCTCTCTGGAGCGCGGTTTCCTGGTACCCGGACTGGTGGATCTTCAGGTCAACGGCGGCGGCGGTGTGCTGCTCAACAACCGGCCCGACCCGGCGGGCCTGGAGCAGATACTGCAGGCGCATTTGCAGGTCGGAACGACCTCGCTCCTGCCGACTCTGCTCAGCGACCACCCCGACTGCCTGCGGACCGCCATCGCCGCACTGCGCGAATTGCGCCGGGCCAATCCTGAGACCGGTGCTCTCGGGCTACACGTGGAGGGCCCCTGGTTCGCCACCTCCCGGCGCGGTGCACACGCCGCGGAGCGGGTCCGCCCCCCGACAGGCGATGAGATCGACATCCTCTGCCGGGCTGCGGACGTGGTCCGCGTGGTGACCCTGGCTCCGGAGGTGATGCAGACGGACCAGATTCGACAACTGCACCGGGCCGGCATCCGCGTACTCGCCGGCCACAGCGAGGCTACAGCGAGACAACTGGCCGCGGCCCGCGAAGAGGGCCTGTCGGGCTTTACCCACCTCTACAACGCGATGAGTCCCCTCAGCGCCCGGGAGCCCGGCATGGTCGGCACCGCGCTGAGTGTCCCGGGCTTTTTTGCCAGCCTGATTGCCGACGGCCACCACGTGCACGCGGATGCCATTCGCCTGGCCGCCCGCTGCCTGGGCCCCGACAAGCTCTATCTGGTCAGTGATGCCATGGCCACGGCGGGAAGTGAATGCAAGCACTTTGCGCTCTACGGCGAGAACATCACCGAGCGCGACGGGCGGCTGGTCAACGCCGATGGACGCCTGGCCGGCAGTGCCATCCGCCTGCTGGAGGCCCTGCGCCACTGCCATCTGACGGTTGGCCTGCCTCTGGAGGATTGCCTGCGCATGTGCACGGGCACACCCGCCGCTCTATTGCGCGACCTCCCCGTGGGATTGATTGCCACCGGCCGCCGCGCCGACTTCCTCTGGCTCAGTGACGAACTGGAGGTGCTGGGCATCTGGCAGGCGGGGCGCCCGACGACAGCTTCGGCGTCGATCTCAGGGGTCGAGTAACAGGGCGGCCAGCCGCCGCCTGTGATGGCGAGTATCCCCGTACATGCCCTGGCACCAGAGCGCCCGGCGCAGGTAGCGCTGGGCGTCACACTCCCAGGTAAAGCCCATGGCACCGTGGAACTGCACCGCGCGATCGCCGGCCTCGAGCAGGCTGTCCCCCGCCTGGGCCTTGGCCATCCGGCAGGCGATCTCCGCCTCGCGGTCCAGCTCTCCCGGCCCCACCAGCGAGGCGGCGTGGTAGATCAATGAACGACTGCTGTCGATGGCAATCAGCAGCGATACACAAGGGTGCTTCAGGGCCTGGTAGCTGCCGATCAGCTTGCCGAATTGCTTGCGCGTGCGCAGATAGGCCACCGTGGTATCCAGGCAGGCCGCCGCACTCCCGGTCGCCTCGGCCGCCAGCATCAGGGCCGCCAGCAAGCGCACGTCGCGGAGGGCCGAACGCACCGCAGGGCCGCGCAACTGGTGCTCCGGTGGCACCGCGAGGCCATCGAGGCAAAAACGCTGGGCCCGGCGGCTGAGATCCACCAGCTGGTGCTCGCGCCGGGCACTCGCGGGCACCGCAGCCGCCGGCAGCAGCGCCAGTACCGGCTCCCCTGCCTGCTGCGCCACCACGACCAGCCATTCCGCTGCCGCCGCGTCCAGCACCTGCTGCTTGCTGCCAGACAGCACTCCCTCGGCGCTGAGCTCGCAGGCGATATCGCGTGCACCCCAATCCTCCCCCTCGAGCCAGGCAATGCTGGCGGGGGCACCTGAAGCCAGCTCCCGCAGCACCGACTGGACCACCGGGACATTGACGGCGGCTCGCTGCAGCAACTCGCCCGCAAGCAGGGAGGCCAACAGCGGGGTTCCCAGCAGGCCCCTGCCCAGGGCCTCGAACACCGGCACTGCGGCACCGATACCCAAACCCGCACCGCCCACGCTCTCCGCCAGTGACAGGCCCGGCCAGCCCAGCGCCACCATCTGCGCCCAGAGTGCCGGGTCGTAGCCCGGATCAGACTCCAGCCAGGGGCGCGCCTGCGCCCCCCCGTACTCGCGGCTGAGCATCCGCGCCGCGTCCAGCAGCATGGCCTGCTCCTCACTGAAATGCAGTGTGGTGTCTCCGGTCAGTGACATCCCGCCTCCTTCAGCGCGGCAGGCCGAGCACCTGCTCGGCAATGATGTTGGCCTGGACCTGGCTGGTCCCACCACCAATCGTGGCGGCGAAACTGTTCAGATAGGCCCGCTGCCAAAAGCCACCCACTGGCACCCCGGGGTCGTCCACATAGAGGCCGCCATCCGCCCCCAGCAAGGCCACCGCCAGCTGACGCAAACGCCGGGTGCTTTCAGTGAAGCGCAGCTTGTGGGTCAGGGCCAGGGAGCCGGGGTAGTCGCTGGCCAGGGCCTCGATACGCGCCCGCCGCTCGCCGAGCAGGATGGCCTTCTCCTCGATGATGCGCTGCACCAGGGCATCGCGCACCAGCGGATCTTCCAGCACCGGCGCGCCATCGCGCTGCCGCTCACGCAGACTGTCCACCAGGTCATCCACCACCACCCTGACAAAGGCCAGTCCGCCCGCGGCGCCGGCCTCCGCGCCCCGCTCGTACATCAGCGTGCGCATGGCAATGCGCCAGCCCTCACCCTCCTCGCCCATGCGGCAGCTGGCGGGAATCTGGGCGTCGGTAAAAAAGGTCTCGGTGAAACCGTACTCGCCGGTCAGCTTGCGAATCGGGCGTGTCTCGATACCTTCGCTCTGCATGGGCGCGAGAAAAAAGGACAGACCATCGTACTTGCGCGGTGCCGTGGGATCGGTGCGCGCCAGCAGAATCATGTACCGCGCGAAATTGCCCAGGGTGGTCCAGATCTTGGTGCCGTTGACACGGTAGCTGTCACCATCGCGCTCGGCGCGGGTCTGCACGCTGGCCAGGTCGGAGCCATGGTCCGGCTCGGAAAAGCCCTGGCACCAGATATCCTCGCCGCTCAGGATACCCTTCAGATAACGGGACTTGTCCGCCTCGCTGCCGATATCGTTGATCAGGGGGCCAGCCCAGCCGAGGCCAATCACGTTAAAGCAAATGGGCACCCCGTGGCGGCGCATTTCCTGGTCGGCGATGGACTGAAAGACCGGGTCGAGCCCCTGGCCGCCGTAGGCCCGGGGCCAGGCGATGCCCAGGTAGCCCGCGGACCAGACCTTGTGCTGCCACTCGCGCAGGAACTCCAGCTGCTGCTCGCTGCCCACCTCCATGAAGGACTGCGGCAACAGAAAGCCCGGATCGGCGGGCTTGTTCTCTGACATCCAGGCGGACACCTGGGCGCGGAATTCCTGCTTTTCAGTATTCCCGATCATGACTACAGACCGTACTGGCGGGCTGCGAGGTCGCGCATGATTTCCTCCGACCCACCGCCGATGGCATTCACCCGCACCTCGCGATAAATACGTTCCACCCGATTGCCGCGCAGATAGCCCACGCCACCGAGAATCTGCATGGCCTCGCGGGCACAGTACTCGAGGGTCTCGCTGGCCTGGACCTTGAGCAGGGCAATGTCCCCGGGATTGGCCTGGTCCGCCTCGATCGACTCGAAGCACAGGCGGATGTTGGACTGGGTGGCATTGATCAGCTGCTTCATGCGGGCAATCTTGTGCCGGATCACCTGGTGATCCGCCAGGCGCTTGCCGAAGGTCTGCCGCTGTTGTGCCCAGGTCACCGCCTCTTCCAGGCACACCCGGGCCATGGCTTCCATGCCCGCCGCCATGGCCATGCGCTCGCGATTGAAGTTGGTCATGATGACCCAGAAGCCCTGGTTCTCCGGGCCGATCAACTGATCCGCCGGCACCCGGACATTGTCGAAATAAAGGGTCGCGGTGTCCGACGCCCACCAGCCCTGCTTGCGCGGCAGGGCGGTGCGGGAAAATCCCTCGGCATCGGTGGGAATCAGCAGCATAGAAATGCCCTTGGCTCCCGCCTCCCCGGTCCGCACGGCTGTGGAGACCCAGTCGGCGCGCATGCCGCCAGTGATGAAGGTCTTGCTGCCATTGACAATGAAACTGTCGCCGTCGCGGACCGCCGTGGTGCGCATGCTTGCGACATCGGAGCCGCCATCGGGCTCAGTGATCCCCAGGGAAATATGCTTGCTGCCAGCCAGCACCGCCGGCGCCACCGTCTGTTTCATCGTCTCGCTGCCCCAGAACATCACCGGCGGCAGACCGATGCCGTGTACCATCAGACTGGCGGGAATCCCCCCCGCGCCAATGCGCGCCAACTCCTCCTGGGCAATCCAGGCGTGCCAGCTGTCGATACCCTCCAGGGTTCCGCCATACGCTTCCGGATAGCCGAGCCCCAGCAGCCCGACCGCGGCGGCCTTTGGCCAGAGGGTATCGGGAATGTGACCGGCTTCATCCCAGTCATCGGCGTGGGGCATGATCTCGGCGTCAATGAAGCGGCGCAGCTGCTGCCGCCAAGCATGATGGGATTCGGTCAGGTGCGGGTTGAGCAGTCGTGCGGAGTCGAAATCCAGGGCCATGTACGTCTCTTTTTATCGGGTCCGGAAGGCTGCATGTTGACATGCGTTACACATCCTAACCCGAATCCGTCCGGCGTGCCCAGCAGGCCGTGCGAAGCCGCAACTGATCCGATGCGCAAGCTCAGCCGGCAGTGTCCGCAGCTTCCAGCGCCAGCGTCACCGGCTCCAGCAGCGCCGGGTGACGCTGGCCCAGGGCCTCCAGTTCCGCACGCGCCTGCCGGCGCAGGGCGGCCGATGCCGGGTCCTCGCAGCGCAGCAGCTCCGCCCGCAGCAGCCATTCCTCGGGCCAACTGGCCAGCTCGCGCGCCAGATCCTCGCGATCGACATCCGACTCGCCGCGCGCCAGCGCGTCCACCTGCCGGTACAGTGCCTGCAGGGCCGTGTCCCCGGATGGCGTGTACGAGGGCTCGGGCGTGGCGTCGCGGTAAAGCTGGTAACGCTCGCGGTCGGCCGTGCCGCCCCATACCGAATCAATGGCAGCGCCCACCGCCATGTCATAGCGCCCCCACTCCGGCTGGAACAGTGTGCGTCCCTCGAGATCGGTAACCGTGCAGTCCTCGAAGCTGAGCACCAGGTTGCGGTGCTCCTGCCGGAGAATATGACGCAGGCAGCCGCGCACGGTAATCCCGGAGAGAAACTCGAGGCTGACCTGTTCGTCGAGGCGGATATCGTGGGCTTTCAGCTCGTCCACCGAGTACTCCGAGAGGCAGCGGCTGAAGTCCTTGAGGCGACCCACCGGGGCGCCGAAACCACCGGCGTGAGCCTCGATGCCGTGGCCGTAGAGCTCGCTGTCCCGGAACGCCAGCTGCGTGGGGCCATCCGTGCGCAGATAGGTGGCATTGCCGACCGCATCGCAGCAGACCTCGACAAAGCGCCCGCTGACCTGGACCCCGGAGTCGTAGCGCGCGGTACAGACCGTCCCCGCGGCAATTGCCTTGCGCAGTGACTCGGCACCTCCGCGCTGAAAGCACATGCTGGCGGCAAACTCCTCCAGCACCTGGCTCAGGTGGCGGCAGCTTCGGGTCACGAAGAGTTGCGGCTGTTCGGTGGTGATGTCATAGGGGTAGCGCACCGCATCCACCGTCAGCGGCAATTTGCGGACGCGGCTGTCGTCGAGGCAGTGCCGGCTCTCACCCAGTGACGACAGCAGGCCGGCACCGAAGATGCGGTAGTCATCCAGCTCCCCGACCAGCCCGTACTCCACTGTCCACCAGTGCAGGCGCGTCAGCAGGGCCGCCTCCGAGGGCGCCTCTTCGCTCCGGGCCAGCTCCTGCAAGGTGGCTTCCGCCTCGCTGATGTCCTCGGGCCGGGTGCGCGGGTCCTCCTTCAGCCGGGACAGGCGACGCACTGCCTCGTACTGGGCCTCGTCGTGGCGCGAGGCCACCGCTTTCATGCCCACCTCGCCAAAGCGCTGCAGGAACTCCGCGTAATCGATATCGACGATAAATGGCGCGTGCCCCGCCGATTCGTGCACGATGTCCGGCGCCGGCGTGTAAAACAGGTGTTCGACACTGCGCATGTCGACGGCGATCACCAGGATGCGCAGGGCCTGGAATTCCATGAAGATCGCCGGCGGAATGAACCCGTCCACAACCACCGCGCGCCAGCCCAGCCTGGCCAGGCAATCATTCATCTCTTCGATTGAAGGCACATGATCCAGGCTGATACCGGTGCGCTGCAGACCCTCGAGGTAGACGGGGTGGGCCGTGGTCCGCAGAGAAGCCACGAGATGGCGCAGGATGAAGCGCCACACGGCGTGATCCCGGGGCGTGTAGCGGGCCGGATCCTGCACCGCGACGAAGGGCCGCAGATGCGCCGGGAGACTGGCAATGATCTCTTGCTGCTGCATGGCGTCCTCCGGGGGGCGGTGTCAGTCCGCCGTCTGTGCCTCGAGCGCCTGCAGGCGCTGGTCCAGGGTATCCAGAAGCTCGAACAGCTGCGCCCGCTGCCCCTGCGACAGGGGTTCGAGGAAATCCGCCTCCCACGCCAGCACCTCAGGTTCGATACGCCGATAGAGTGCGCGCCCCGAGGGGGTCAGGCTGAGCCAGGCGGCGCGGCTATCCTCTTCACAGGGCCGCCGCTGGAGCAGGTCACGCCTGGTCAGGCCCGCCACTGCCCGGGACACACGCACCTTGTCCATGGCCGTCAATCCGGTAATCTGGCTGGCACGAAGCTCGGGGTACTCCGCCAGGGTTACCAGGACACGCCACTCCGGCACGGAGATACCGAAGCGTTCCATGTAGATGCGCGAGAGGGAGTCGCTGATTCCCTGGGCCAGCCGGTTGGCCCGGTAGGGCAGGAACCTGGCGAGAGTCAATCGGGTGGGCATGCTGCTCCTGCTGTCTGAGTGAAACAGGCCGCCAATATAGTTTCACTCGCAACCAGTGTCCAGTCAGCGGCGATAGTCCAGGGGCGGCTCCCGGTCGCCCAGCAGGGGGCGATACTCGAAATCCTCCCCGCGGCGTTGTTCGAATTCCTCGCGGGCTGCCCGCAGCAAATCGCGATCACGGAACAGCTCCGCCGCGGTCAGTGCCAGGGTTCGTGCCGCCACCTGCATACCCTTCTCGCCAATGGCTGTGCCCCCCGCGGCAATCGCCTGCCAGGTGTGCGGCGCGGTACCGGGCACCCAGGTGGCCGCGCGCATTTCGCTGGTGGGGACCGTCCAGCTGACGTCACCCACGTCGGTCGAACCCATGCCCTGTTCTTCGGTGAAGGGCTCAATCCGGGCGGCGGCCGCGGCCAGGTCGGCCCCGGAGGTCTGCAGCGATGTCGCCAGCTGCCGCGCCCAGGCGAGGTCCCCGTCGTCGTACTGCACACCCCCCACCTGCTGCAGCTTGTCGTGCATCAGGCGCGACAAGGTCGCATTGGGGAGAACGCTGTGATTACCGTGAATCACCTCGTACTCGAGCCGCGTGCCAGTTCCGCGGGCGGCACCCTCCGCGGCGTCCTCCAGGCGCGCCCAGAGGCCTTCCAGTTCACCCGCATCCGGGTGGCGCAGATAGTAAAAGACTTCGGCGAAATCCGGCACCACATTGGGGGCCGAGCCCCCGCTGGTGATCACATAGTGAAGTCGCGCGCTGTCCGGCATGTGTTCGCGCATCAAATTGGCCATGAAGTTCATGGCCTCCACCCCATCCAGGGCCGAGCGGCCGCGCTCCGGGGCAACGGCGGCGTGGGAGCTGACGCCGTGGAAGCGAAACTTGGCCGACTTGTTGGCCAGGGTCGAGGCGGCATTGGCGGCATTGCGGTCCGCCGGGTGCCAGACCAGGACCGCGTCGGCATCGTCGAAAAGGCCTGCACGGACCATGTAAACCTTGCCCGAGCCGCCCTCTTCCGCCGGTGTTCCGTACAGGCGCAGGGTGCCTTCCACACCCTCGGCCGCCATCCATTGGCGCACCGCGAGGGCGGCGGCGACCGAGCCAGCCCCGAACAGGTGGTGACCGCAGGCATGCCCGCTGTCCAGCTCCGGATGAGGCTCGCGATAAGGCGCGGCGGTCTGGGAAATGCCGGGCAGTGCGTCAAACTCCGCCAACATGCCAATCACCGGCTCGCCACTGCCGTAGCTGGCCACGAAAGCCGTGGGGATGCCCGCCACCCCACTCTCCACCGCGAAACCTGCCGCCGCAAGCTCCTCCTGCAACAGTCGACTGCTGCGCTGCTCCAGGTAGCCCAGTTCCGCGGTTTCCCAGAGGGTATTGGCGAGGGTCGCGAATCGCTCCCGCTCGCTGTCCAGGTAGTCGCTTATCAGGGACTGCTGCGCGAAGGTGGGCAGGCAGAACAGCGCGAGGGCAAGCGGAAGATAGCGGAAAGACTTGGGCATGGCGGCATCTCCAAGGGTAACCTGGCCAGTACCTTAGCACCGCCAGTCGGGGAATGCCTGATAAAATGGGCGGGGAAAGAGTTAGGGAGCTGCCGTTGGCGACAGCTCCCTGGAGGCTCCCGACAGGGGTCCCGGGAGCAGAAAGGGGATCAGTTGCTGGCCAGGGCCGCAGCCTGGGTGTCGGCCATTGCAGCGGAGAGCGCGCGCTCGTAGCAATCCTGGTTTTCAGCTGCCAGGCGCGGGCTGCCCGCGGCGCGGTAGTCCGCGGGACCGCAGACCCGGCGTGCCGCGCTGCTCAAGCGGTAGTGCAGGGCCTCCTGACCTTCCATGGTGCCCAGGTTCAGGTCCGCCACGGAAACCGTGACACTGTGGCTGCCCCGGCCCTCGACCAGGGTCTGTTCCACCGCGGGGGCGGAAGTGGCCGCGCTGGCGAGGCCGGTGCTGACAACGAATACCAGGGCGCCGAAAGAGGTGGTCGCGATGTGCTTTTTCATGATGATTCTCCTGACCGTGTTGGGGTTCCCGGGAGTCGGCGCTGGTCGCCGCGCTCTCCATGGGGTGTCACACTAGGGCAGAGGAGCATTCATCGCAGCCCGCTTTCGACCAGCCGCCGGCTGCCCGCGACCAGTTGCTGGAATCCAGCGACGAACGGCGTCCGTAAACAGTCCGTCAGACGCGCAGACAACAGGAACCAGAGAGCATGCACTACCAAGGACTGCCCGACTTCCGCCACGAAACCTCCGAGCGGATCGGTGTGTTGATTACCAACCTGGGCACCCCGGACGCCCCCGAACGGGGTCCGCTTCGGCGCTACCTGAAACAGTTCCTGTGGGACCCGCGCGTGGTCGAGGTCTCGCGACCACTGTGGGCCCTGATCCTGCACGGCATCATCTTGAACACCCGGCCGGCGCGCTCGGCCGAAGCTTATCGCTCGGTATGGACCGAGGAGGGCTCGCCCCTGCTGCTGCACACCCGCGATCAGGCGGAAGCGCTGCAGGCGAGCCTCACGGCCCGCTGCGGCCATGGCATCGACCTGCGCTTCGCCATGCGCTACGGCAGCCCCTCGATTCCCGACACCCTGCAGGCCATGCTCGACGGCGGCATTCGCAAGCTGCTGGTGCTTCCGCTCTACCCCCAGTACTCCGGCGCCACCACCGGTTCCACCTTTGATGCCCTGGCCGCCGACTTCACCCGGCGGCGCTGGCTGCCGGAACTGCGTTTCGTTGCCAGCTACCACGACCACCCGGCCTACATCGACGCCCTGGCGAGCTCGATCCGGCAACACTGGGAGAGCCACGGGCGCGCCGATCGCCTGGTCCTCTCCTACCACGGCGAGCCGGAGCGTTACCTGCACGCCGGGGACCCCTACCACTGCCACTGCCACAAGACCAGCCGGCTGCTCGCGGAGGCGCTGGACCTGGGCGACGACGACTACCTGACCTGTTTCCAGTCGCGTTTTGGCCGGGAAACCTGGCTGCAGCCCTACACCGATGAAACACTGAAATCCCTGCCCGGGCAGGGTGTGCGCAGTGTACAGGTGGTGTGTCCCGGCTTTTCCGCGGACTGTCTGGAAACCCTGGAGGAAATCGGAGTGGAAAACCGGGATTACTTCCTGGAAGCGGGCGGCGAGCGCTACGAGTTCATCCCCTGCCTGAACGCCACGGAAGGGCACATCGAGGCCCTCGCGACCATTCTCGGTGAACAGTTGCAGGGCTGGTTGCCCCTCGAGGGGGAAGCACCCGAAGCAACCCGGGAGCGCGCCCTGCGGGCCGGCGCCAAACAGTAGCCGGTACCAAGGGCGAGCCCCAGCGGGCCCGCAATACTGTCGCCGCTAAAGCCAGCGCCGCACACGCTGGCGGTAGGCGCGATAATCGGCGCCGAAGCGCTCCTCGAGCAGACTCTCCTCGGGCAGAATGTAGCGCCACTGGATGATCAGCATGAACAGCGGCGGTATCAGCAGTGCCGTCGCAGCTCCCACCGTCACCGCGGTGGCGAAGAGTATCAAGGTCATACCCAGGTACATCGGGTTGCGCGTCCAGCGGTAGACACCGCCGGTCACCAGCGCGGACACCTCGCGGAAGGGCACCATGTCGGTGCCCGCCCGCTTGAAACGCCCCCCGGCAATCACCAGCAGCGTCAGCCCCGCCAGCAGCAATACCCCTCCCAGCCAATGGCCCAGGGAACTGGTGAAACGCAGCCCCGGAAAGTACTCGTTGCACACGAAAATCGCCACGATGCCGAATACCAGCCACATCGGGGGGTAGATAATACGTTTGACTGTCATGGTGACCGCTGTCCTCCCGTCAACCGTGCGCGAGATGCGCTCCCGCGGGTTCAAGACTTCCCAGGCTCCAGGCGAGCACAATGCCCAGCACGAAAGCCAGCGTCAACTTGATACGGTCGTGACTGTGGAAGTGGACTTCCGGCAGCAGGTCACTCAGGGCAATGCAGACAAAGGCGCCCGCCGAGAAGGCCAGGGCCGCGGCCACCACGTGGTGCCGCGCATCGCCCAGCATGTCGACGCCGAAGAAGAACAGCAGCGCCCCCAGAGGGCAGAGCAGAGCGAACCCGAGGTTGGCCAGGCGCAGGGCGCGCGGACCCCAGCCCCCCGCCGCCATCAACGTGGTAATCGACATCGCATCCAGGGGCTTGTGCAACAGGATGGCGAGGAAGACTCCCAGCCCCAGCAGGCCGGCAGCGTGGGCCGAATCACCCTGCATGGCCGCACCCAGGGCGATGCCATCGATAACCGTATGCAGGCCCAGGCCCAGGGCCAGTCCCAGCCAGCTGAGCCGGTGCACCTGGGCGCCCGGGACGACGGCCGTCGGATGCCCATCGCCGACACCGTGGTGGTGATGGTGGTGTTCATGCCCGTGGGCGTGGCCGTGGCCCTCGTTTCCACCGGGCACAATCGCCACGGATTCCAGGTCCCCGGCGGCGCTGAAATCGTGCTGATGGAAATGGAACATGCGCAGCAGCAACAGCATCACCACCAGACCAATCATCAGCCACCAGGCAGCGGTGTCCGCGGCCCCGGGGTGATCCAGCACCACGATACTGTGGGGAAGCAGATGATAGAAGGCGACCCCCAGCATCAGACCGGAAACAAAACTCATGGCCACCTGAGTCCGCGTATGCGTCATCCTGATCCGCGCCGGCAGCCAGCCGCCAAGCATGGAAAACCCGGCGATGGCCAGGCAATAACCTATCAGGAGCAGTTCGGCAGTCAGTGTCATGACAGCGGCATTCCCCGGAGCAGTGGACAATTCGAGACCTAGAGCAGGACCAGGTTGTCGCGGTGTATGAGTTCCTCGTCACCCTGGTAGCCCAGCAGCCCGGCAATGGCCCCAGAGGGCTGGCCGAGGATGCGACGGGTTTCGATATCGCTGTAGTTGACCAGCCCGCGCGCCACTTCGCGACCGTCAGGCCCCAGGCAGGACACCATGTCACCGCGCTGAAAGCGTCCACGCACACCGCGCACACCGACCGGCAGCAGGCTGCGGCCCGCCTCCCGCAACACGCGCACAGCGCCCTCGTCCAGCTCGACGCTCCCGGGTATCTGCACCATACCGGCCAGCCATTGCTTGCGTGCATTTTGCGGCTGCTTGCCGGTACGCAGCCAGGTCCCCAGGTTTTCGCCCGCGCTTACCCGGTGAATGACGTCTTCCAGGCGGCCGCTGGTAATCAGCGTCTCGGTGCCGGAGCGCGCCGCCAGGCGGGCCGCGCGCAGCTTGGTAACCATGCCACCGCGCCCCAGGGCGCCGCCCTCACCGGCCATACTGTCGAGCGCCGTGTCGTGCACATCCCGCCTATCCACCAGGCGGGCATCGGGGTGCTGCCGCGGGTCGGCCTCAAACAGGCCCAGCTGGTCAGTCAGCAACAGGAGAGCATCGGCGTCGATCAGGTTGGCCACCAGGGCGGCCAGGGTGTCGTTGTCGCCAAAGCGGATCTCGTCGGTCACCACCGTATCGTTCTCGTTGACAATCGGCAGCACGCCGAGCCCGAGCAGCGTGGTCAGGGTGGCCCGGGCGTTCAGGTAGCGGTCGCGGGCCGTGATGTCGTCGTGCCCGAGCAGAATCTGGGCCGTGGCGAGGCCGTGGGGGTCGCAGGCATTCTCGTAGGCACGCACCAGAATCGACTGCCCGACCGCCGCGGCGGCCTGCAGATCGTGCAGCTGCTGCGGGCGGCGCGGCCAGCCGAGGCGCACGATACCCGCCGCCACGGCACCGCTGGAGACCAGCACCACCTCAGCACCGCGCTCGCGCAGGGCGACGATCTGGGCCACCAGGTTGGCAATCACATCATTGTCCAGGCCGCGACCGTCATTGGTCAGCAGCGCACTACCCACCTTGACCACCCAGCGACGGGCAGAGGCAATTTCCTTGCGACTGTTCTCTGCCATCAGTGCACGTATTCCACTTCCACGTCGTCGTCGCTGCTGTCGTCCTCGGCACCCCGGGCTGCCCTGGCCTCGCGGCGCTTGGCATCACGCAGCTCGGCGATACGCTCCCGCGCCTCCCGCTGCATGCAGGCCTGCTCTTCCGTTTCGGCAGCAGCCACTTCCGGGTCTTCCGCTTCCCGGACCTTCTGCGCCTCCAGGGCAATCATCAGGTCCTGGCTCAAACGTTCGGTGCCAACACCACTCAAGGCGGAAATCTCGTAGACCGGCCCCTGCCAGTCCAGTGCCGCCAGCACCTGGGCACGCACCTCGGCCAGGTCCTCCGGCAACAGCAAGTCGGTCTTGTTCAGGACCAGCCAGCGCGGACGCGCCGCCAGTGTCGGACTGAAACGCTCCAGCTCACGCACAATGGTCGTGGCGGCTTCGGCCGGGGAGTGCTCATCCATCGGTGCCACGTCCACCAGGTGCAGCAGGATGCGATTGCGGGTCAGGTGGCGCAGGAAGCGCACCCCCAGCCCGGCACCCTCCGACGCGCCCTCGATCAGGCCCGGAATGTCGGCAATCACGAAGCTGCGATGGCTGTCGACCTTGACCACGCCCAGGTTGGGCACCAGAGTGGTGAAGGGATAGTCGGCAACACGGGGACGCGCGGCGGACACGGCGCGGATAAAGGTCGACTTGCCGGCATTCGGCAGCCCCAGCAGGCCGACATCCGCGAGCACCTTCAGCTCCAGCTTCAGGTTCCGCCGTTCGCCTTCAGTACCCTCGGTGGTCTGCCGTGGCGCGCGATTGACACTGCTCTTGAAGCGGGTGTTGCCGAGGCCGTGCCAGCCACCCTGGGCCACCACCAGGCGCTGCCCGTGGCCCGCCAGGTCGCCGAGCACTTCCCCGCTGTCCTCGTCGAGGATCGTGGTCCCCACCGGCACTTTCAGCACCAGGTCCTCGCCACTCTTGCCGGTGCAGTTGCGACCGCGACCCTGCTCCCCACTCTCGGCGCGGAAACTGCGCTCGAAGCGGTAGTCGACCATGGTATTGAGGTTTTCGTCCGCCTCCATGATGACGCTACCACCGTCGCCGCCGTCACCGCCGTCCGGCCCGCCGCGGGGCACGAACTTTTCCCGGCGGAAGCTCAGGCAGCCGTTGCCGCCCTTGCCCGCCTGGACCTTGATACTGGCTTCATCTACAAACTTCATGGTTTCGCCACCACCCTAGCCGGGGGTAATCAGTATAAAAAAAAGCCCCGTCAGACGACGAGGCTTTTCCTGCAGACCCTCGCGGGTCACCTCATCAGGGACCCCGCTCAGGCGCTGACCACCTGAACAAACTTGCGGTTGTTGGGCCCGCGGGTCACGAACTCGACCTTGCCTTCCGCCGTGGCGAACAGCGTGTGGTCGCGACCGACGCGCACGTTGTCACCAGCGTGGAAGCGGGTGCCGCGCTGGCGGACCAGGATGTTGCCGGCCTTGACCAGCTGACCGCCGAAGCGCTTCACGCCAAGGCGTTTACTTTCCGAATCGCGACCGTTGCGGGTACTGCCGCCTGCTTTCTTGTGTGCCATTGCGCTAGCCTCCTGTTACGCCGAAATACCGGTGATTTTCACTTCGGTGAACCACTGACGGTGACCCGTCTCTCTCCGGTAGTGCTTGCGGCGGTTGAACTTGACGATCTTCACCTTCTTGTGGCGGCCGTGGTTGACCACCTCGGCGGTGACCTTGGCACCCTCGACAACCGGGGTCCCAATCTTGACCTGCTCGCCCCCAACCATCAGCACGCGATCGAACTCGACCGTCTCGCCAGTGGGCACTTCAATTTTTTCCAGCTTGAGGGTCTCGCCCTCAACGACGCGGTGCTGCTTGCCGCCGCTCTCGATTACTGCGTACATTGTACTCTCCGTTCAGTTAGCCTGCTCGCGATCGTAACAACCCTCGAGAGGGGGCAGAGCCAGGCACAGACAGGTTTCAGGGGACTCACCGGGCCCGCGCGCAGGCGCAGGGACAGGTCAGAGGGCGCGGATTCTACCCGAAGCGCGCACATCGGGCAAGTAAAGTTCACTAGCGCCTCACTGCTTCTTGACACCCCCCTGAGCGCCCCCTAGCATGCCGGGGCACTCAACAGGCGGCCACAGCATGCAGCAAATCCGCGCCAGCGTTGCCGGGGAATTCGAACAGGTCAACCAGCTCATTATCGAGCAACTCCACTCCGACGTCCCCCTGGTAGAAAATATCGGTCACTACATCGTCGATGCCGGAGGCAAACGGCTGCGCCCGCTGCTGGTGCTGCTCTGCGCGGCGGCACTGGGCGACTGCCGCCAGCGGCATATCACCTTCGCGGCGGTGATCGAGTTCATCCACACGGCCACCCTGCTCCACGACGATGTGGTCGACCTCTCCACCCTGCGCCGCGGCCGCCCCACCGCCAATGCCGCCTTCGGCAATGCCCCCAGCGTCCTGGTGGGCGACTTTCTCTATACCCGCGCCTTCCAGCTGATGGTGGCCCTGGACAACCCGGACATCCTCCGCTACATGGCGGACACCACCAACACCATCGCCGAAGGGGAAGTCCTGCAACTTTCCCGCGCGGGCAATGCCGACACCGCCGAAGCCGATTACCTCGATATCATCACCCGCAAGACGGCAGTCCTGTTTGCGGCGGCCTGCCACGGCGCCGCCTGCCTGGGTGATACCAGCGCCGCGGTTCGGGAGCAGCTCACCAGTTACGGCCTCCACCTGGGGATTGCCTTTCAGCTGGTGGACGACGTGCTCGACTACGAAGGCAGCAGCGAGACCATGGGCAAGAATGTCGGCGATGACCTGGCGGAAGGCAAACCGACACTGCCCCTGATTCATGTATTGAACCACGGCGAAGCACGGGAACAGGCCCTGGTTCGCGACGCCATCACCCACAAGTCGGCGGATCAGCTGGCGGAGGTGGTGGCTGCCGTCCAGCGCACCGGTGCCCTGGACTATTGCCGCACACTCGCCGCGACCCACCGCGACAAGGCCCTCGCCACACTGGACTGCCTGACCGAAGGCCCGGCGCGAAAAGCCCTGCAGGACCTCGCCCTCCTCTCTGTGGACCGCAATCACTAGCCGCATTGCCCGCGCACTGAAATTGCCTCGGGACCAGAGGCTTTCTATACTGGTCGCTCAATGGACGGAGCCCCCGATGTCATCCCCCGCGCCCTTTGCCCGGCTTCCCGGCCACCCGGAACGACAATCTCACGCTCAACGCCTGAGCGGCACCTCGGTGCCCGGCCTGTTTCAGGCCGATCCGCAGCGGGCCGATGATTTCTGCGCCGAAGCCCTGGGGCTGCGCCTGGATTACTCCCGGCAGTGGCTGGACCGGCCGGCGCGGGAGGCGCTGCTGGCACTGGCCGCGGCGGCCGACCTGCATGGAGCTGCCAGGGCCCTGCTAGAGGGACAGTCCCTCAATATCACCGAGTTGCGCCCCGCTCTGCACAGCCTGCTGCGAGCCCGCAGTGCACCGCGTGGCCTGGAGGCGGAGTTCGCCGAAGTCGCAGCGACACGGCTGCGCATGCAAGCCTGCTGCGAGCAGCTGTACGGCGGCAACTGGCTCGGCTTCAGCGGCAAAGCGATTACCGATGTGGTCAACCTGGGCATTGGCGGCTCCGACCTCGGCCCGAGACTGATCGTCGAAGCTCTCGGCAGCTACCGGGGCGCGGTCGACTGCCACCATGTCGCCAACGTCGACCCCGCGGACCTGCAGGACACCCTCCTGGAGCTCGACCCCGCCACGACCCTGTTCATCGTTTGCTCCAAGTCCTTCCAGACCCGCGAAACCCTGACCAATGCGCAGGTGGCGCGCAACTGGCTGCTGACCGCAGGCGCCGGCGAGGAACAGCTTCCCAGGCACTTCCTGGCCATCACCACCAATCTCGAGGCAGCGGAAGCCTTCGGACTGCCGGCAGACAACTGCCTGCCGATCTGGGACTGGGTGGGCGGACGATACTCCGTGTGGTCGGCAATCGGGCTCAGCTGTGCCATCGCCATTGGCTGGGACGCCTTCAGCGAGCTGCTGGACGGCGCAGCGGCGATGGACCAGCACTTCGTCGAAGCACCGGCGGCCAGCAACCTGCCCATGCTGCTCAGCCTGCTGGAAACCTGGTGCTGCCAGTACCTCGGCGCAGAAAACCATGCGGTATTACCTTACGACCACGGGCTGCGCCACCTGCCCGACTACCTGCAACAGCTGACCATGGAGAGCAATGGCAAGGGGGTCGACGCACAGGGCCGCCCCCTGTCCTGGGACAGCGCACCCGTGCTCTGGGGCGCCGCCGGCACCCTTGGGCAGCACTCTTTCCACCAGCTGCTGCACCAGGGTACCCGGCTGTGCCCGGCGGATTTCATCCTGCCCCTGCGCACTCGCACCGGCATGCACGAGCAACACCGGCTGCTGGTGGCCAACGGTATCGCCCAAAGCCGGGCCCTGATGGTGGGCCGCAGCGCGGAGGAGGCCCGCAGCGAACTGCTCCAGCGCGGACTGCAGAAGCAGCGCGCCGACGCGCTGGCGCCGCACCTGGCCATGCCCGGCAGTCGCCCGCACAACGTCATCAGCTTCGACGCGGTCACCCCCTGGCGGCTGGGCGCGCTGCTTGCCCTCTACGAGCACCGTACTTTCTGCAGCGCGCAGCTCTGGGGCATCAACGCCTTCGACCAGTGGGGCGTGGAACTGGGCAAGCAGATTGCCGACTCACTGCTTGAGGAGATGTCCGGCCCGACCGACCAAAATCAACCAGGGGCCGGCAGGGTGGACCTGGACCCCGCCAGCCGCGCCCTGCTGGAAGCCTGGCGCCGGGCGCAAACCCCCGGCTAGACCGCCTCCACCAGCGCCAGCAACTCGCGGGTGCGCCGCTCCATCAGGGCTGTATCGCCGCGGCTCTCGACATTCAGCCGAACCACCGGCTCGGTATTCGACAGACGCAGATTGAAACGCCAGTCGGCAAAGGCCATCGAGAGCCCATCGACAGCTTCTTCCGCAAGTGCGTCCTCACGATAGTGCGAGGCCACTCGCTGCAGCACTGCGGCGGGATCCTCGACACTGCGGTTGATCTCGCCGCTGCAGGGAAATGCCGCCATGCGCTCCGCCACCAGACGTGACAGGGCCTGCCCCCGCTTGCCCAGCAGCTCGGCCACCAGCAGCCAGGGAATCATGCCACTGTCGCAGTAGGCGAAATCCCGGAAATAGTGGTGGGCGCTCATTTCCCCACCGTAGACGGCATTCTCCGCGCGCATCCGCTCCTTGATAAAAGCGTGGCCGGTCTTGCTTTGCACCGCATGCCCGCCCAGGCGCTCGACCATGTCGATCGTATTCCAGGTCAGGCGAGGATCGTGGATGATGGTTTCACCGGGGTGACGGGCCAGGAAGGCCTCCGCCAACAGCCCGACCAGATAATAGCCCTCGACAAAATTGCCGCCCTCATCAAAAAAGAAACAGCGATCGAAATCGCCATCCCAGGCAATGCCGAGGTCGGCCCGGTGTTCGCGCACAGCGTCACTGGTGGCCTGACGGTTCTCCGGCAGCAGCGGGTTGGGCACGCCGTTGGGGAAATGTCCGTCCGCCTCGTGCTGCAGCTTGATAAACGTAAAGGGCAGGTGCGGTTCCAGCAGATCAATGACCCGCCCGGCACCGCCATTCCCGGCATTGACCACAATGCGCAGCGGCGGCAGCGATTCCACATCCACATAAGCGAGCAGATGGTCCCGATAGGCCTCGCGGAGGTCCAGGGCCTGGTAATCACCCCGGCGGCTCGCAGGGGTAAACTCGCCCGCTGCGGCCAGGTCGCGGATATCGAACAGGCCGCTGTCCCCGGAAATGGGGCGCGACTGTTCGCGCACGAACTTCATGCCGTTGTAATCGGCGGGGTTGTGGCTGGCAGTCACCACAATGCCACCGTCCATCCCGGCGTGACTGGTAGCGAAGTAGATTTCCTCGGTACCGCACAGGCCGATGTCAAACACATCCACACCCTGGGCGCGAAGACCCTCCACCAGCGCGCCCTTGATCGCCTCGCTGGTAAGGCGGATATCGTGCCCGACCACCACGCGACGGGGCCGCAGCACCTCGGCAAAAGCCCGGCCGATGTTACCGGCGATCGTCTCGTTCAGCTGGTCGGGCACCCGCCCGCGAACGTCGTAGGCCTTGAAACACGCCAGTGGCGACATGGACATGCCCCTCAATCGCGTCGATAGTGGTTTTCGTAGACGAAGTTGGTCGCCTCCACAAAGCCCGGCACACTCCCACAGTCGAAGCGACGCCCCTGGAAGCGGTAGGCCATCACGCAGCCCTGCTGGGCCTGAGTCTGCAGCGCGTCGGTGAGCTGGACTTCGCCATTGGCACCGGGCGGCGTCTCGCGCAGAATATCGAAGATGTCCGGGGTCAGGATATAGCGCCCGATAATCGCGAGGTTGGACGGCGCGTCCTTCGGGTCGGGCTTCTCCACCATCTTGTCCACCCGATACAGGCCGTCCTTGAGACTCTCGCCGGCGATCACGCCATACTTGTTGACCTCCTCCGGCGGCACTTCCTGGATGGCGACGATGGAACAGCGAAACTGGCGATACAGTTCGGCCATCTGGGCAAGCACCCCGGGGCCGTCGTTGAGGCACAGGTCATCGGAGAGCACCACACCGAAGGGGTCGCTGCCGATCAGCGCCTCCCCCGTGAGGATGGCGTGGCCCAGCCCTTTCATTTCACGCTGCCGGACCATGGTAAAGATGCCCTTGTCGAGCACATTGCGGATGCTGTCCAGATAGACCTCCTTCCCGGTACCGGAGATCTGGTGCTCCAACTCGTAGCTGATGTCAAAGTGGTCCGCGATGGAACGCTTGCCGCGACCTGTCACCATGGCGCAGGTGGTCATGCCCGCCTCAATGGCCTCCTCCACGCCGTACTGAACCAGTGGCTTGTTGACGATGGGCAGCATTTCCTTGGGCATGCTCTTGGTCGCGGGGAGAAAACGGGTGCCGTAACCGGCAACGGGAAACAGGCATTTATGAATCATCGGGAAGGCTCCTGGCGGTTCTCAGGTGGTGGCGAGATTGGCGGGCGCCTCGCGCCCATAGACATCTTCAAAGCGCACGATGTCGTCCTCCCCCAGGTAGCTGCCGGATTGCACCTCGATCAGCTCCAGGGGAATGCGCCCCGGGTTGGCAAGGCGGTGCTTGCGGCCCAGGGGAATGTAAGTGGACTCGTCCTCCGCCAGCATGAACACACGGTCCTCGCAAGTCACCTCGGCGGTACCGTGGACCACGATCCAGTGTTCGGCCCGGTGGTGATGCATCTGCAGGGACAGGGTCTGGCCCGGGTTGACGATGATTCGTTTGACCTGGAAGCGCTCGGCGCAGACCAGGGTCTCGTAGCTGCCCCAGGGCCGGTAGACCCGGGAGTGGAGAACGGCCTCTTGCCGGCCCGCGGCCTTCAATTGCGCCACGATGTGCTTGACGTCCTGGACCCGCTCGCGGTCCGCCACCAGCACCGCGTCAGGGGTCTCGACCACCACCAGGTTGTCCACCCCGGTGGCCGCCACCAGGCGCGATTCACTGCGGAAATAGCTGTCGCGGCAGTTGTCCAGCAGCACGTCGCCCTGGGTGGCATTGCCGCTGTCGTCGCGCTCGGCCACCTCCCACAGGGAAGACCAGGCGCCGACATCGCTCCAGCCGCAGTCCAGCGCCACCACCGCACCGTTGTCGGTGTGTTCCATGACCGCGTAGTCGATGCTGTCCGCGGGGCAGGCCAGGAAAGCCTCGCTGTCCGGGCGAATGAAGTCCAGGTCCACCGCGGCCCCCGCCATGGCGGCGCGGCACTGTTCCACCATCTGCGGCTGCTCACGGGCCAGTTCCTCCAGGTAGCTTGCCGCCCGGAACAGGAACATCCCGGCATTCCACAGGTAACTGCCGCTCTCCAGGTAGGCCTGGGCCGTCTCCAGGTCGGGTTTTTCCACGAAACTGTCCAGGGCAAAGCTGTCGTCGCCGAGACTCGCGCCGCAGCGCACGTAGCCGTAGCCGGTCTCGGGATGCGTGGGCACCACGCCGAAGGTCACCAGCCGCCCTTCCCGCGCCAGGGGCAGCGCCACGCTGACCGCCCGGGTAAAGGCCGCCACGTCGCGGATCAGGTGGTCCGCCGGCAGCACCAGCAACAATGCATCGGGGTCCCGGGCCAACTCGCGCAGGGCCGCCAGGGCCACCGCCGGCGCCGTGTTGCGGCCCTGGGGCTCCAGCAGCAGCGCACCGGGCTCGAGGTCGACCTGGCGCAGCTGCTCGGCCACCATGAAGCGGTGCTCCTCGTTGCACACCACCACCGGCGGGGCCGCCGTCAGGCCATCGGTGCGCGCCAGGGTTGCCTGCAGCATGGACAATTCCCCGACCAGGGGCAGGAACTGCTTGGGGTGAAGCTCGCGGGAGACTGGCCAGAGTCGGCTGCCTACACCGCCGCACAACAATACGGGCGTGAGCATGGCTTTCCTTGATCTGTCGGGCCCGCGGCATGCCGCGGAATCGGATACGAGCGGTTTATGGTAGCCCAGCATCGCGTCCCGGGGCCAGCACGCGCGGGGCGGCGACTGCGGATCTGCTGGACTTGTGCCCCGCAGGGTTTAGAATGGGCACCCACGCAACGCGGCCGGCACGCCGGCCTCACTCAGGTACGCCCCACGCCAGGGCTTCACATCCACGTCAGATCCGGACCCTCTATGACAGCACAACACGCTTTCGCCAAGGAGGAGCTTGTCGCCTGCGGGCACGGCGAACTTTTTGGCCCCGGTAACGCCCAGCTGCCGACCGATAACATGCTGATGCTTGACCGTATCACCCACATCAGCTCCGAGGGCGGCCGCTACGGCAAGGGCGAGATGGTCGCGGAACTGGATATCCACCCGGACCTGTGGTTCTTCCAGTGCCACTTCCCGGGCGACCCGGTCATGCCGGGCTGCCTGGGCCTCGACGCGATGTGGCAGCTGGTCGGGTTTTTCCTCGGCTGGCGCGGCAATCCCGGCAAGGGACGGGCCCTGGGTTCGGGAGAAGTCAAGTTCACCGGGCAGATTCTGCCCACCGCCAACAAGGTGACCTACAACATCCACATGAAACGGGTCATCGAACGCAAGTTGATCATGGGCATCGCCGACGGCGTCGTGTCCGTGGACGGTCGCGAGATCTATACCGCCAGCGACCTGCGTGTAGGCTTGTTCAAATCGACGGAGTCCTTCTAGTACCATGAATAGACGCGTAGTCATCACAGGGCTGGGTATTGTTTCCTGCCTGGGCAACGACGCAGACAGCGTCGCCGATGCCCTGTACCAGGGGCGGTCCGGCATCGCACTCCGCCAGGAGCAGATCGATATCGGAATGCGCTCGCACATCGCCGGCGCACCGGATATCGATGTCAGCGAGCACATCGACCGCAAGCAGCTGCGTTTCATGGGCGATGCCGCGGCCTATGCCTACATCGCCATGCAACAGGCGATCAAGGATGCCAACCTGACAGAGCGGGAAGTGTCCAATGTGCGCACCGGCATCATTGCCGGCTCCGGCGGTGCCTCCTCGGCCAGCCAGACCGAGGCCGCGGATATCCTGCGGGAGAAAGGCCTGCGGCGCGTCGGCCCCTACCGGGTGACCCAGACCATGGGCAGCACCGTGTCCGCCTGCCTGGCCACACCGTTCAAAATCAAGGGGGTCAACTACTCGATCTCCTCGGCCTGCTCGACCAGCGCGCACTGCATCGGCAACGCCATGGAACAGATCCAGATGGGCAAGCAGGATGTGGTCTTTGCCGGCGGCGGCGAAGAACTGCACTGGACGCTGAGCAGCCTCTTCGACGCCATGGGCGCCCTGTCCACCAAGTACAACGACGCACCGGAGCAGGCCTCGCGGGCCTACGATGCGGACCGCGACGGTTTCGTCATCGCCGGCGGCGCGGGCATGCTGGTCCTCGAGGAGCTGGAGCACGCCCGCGCCCGGGGCGCGAAAATCTACGCCGAACTGGTGGGCTACGGCGCCACCTCCGACGGCCACGACATGGTGGCTCCCTCCGGCGAAGGCGCGGTGCGCTGCATGCAGCAGGCCCTGGCCACGGTCGAGGGCCCGATCGACTACATCAATGCCCACGGCACCAGCACGCCGGCGGGGGATATCCAGGAGCTGAAGGCGGTGCGTGAAGCCTATCAGGACCTCGGCTACATTCCGGTAATCAGCTCGACCAAATCGCTCTCCGGCCACTCCCTGGGTGCCGCCGGCGTGCAGGAGGCGATCTACTCGCTGTTGATGCAGCAACGCGGCTTCATCGCCGCCTCGGCCAACATCCAGAACCTCGACCCCGAGGCAGAGGGCCTGCCGATCGCGCGCGAGCGCCACGAGAACGTCGATCTGCAACGGGTGATGTCCAACAGCTTCGGTTTCGGCGGCACCAACGCCTCGCTGGTGTTCCAGAAGCTCAACGACTGAATGCCGGGACGGGCGGGCTGGAGAAGATCTGGCCTGCCGCCCTTTCAGTTTTACCCGAAAGGCGCCAGAAGCCGAACCTCCAACCAGTCGCCTTCCGCCACCGTGGCCTGCTCCGGCACCACGGCCAGGGCGTCGGCCTCACTCACGACGCTGAGCACACCGGAACTCTGGTTGCCGGCGGATACTGCCCACCACTCCCCGTTTCGAATTTCGACACGCACGCGGCGGAAGTCGCGACGGATACCCGGTCGTTCGACGCAGAAGGCTGCGCGCGCGTGGAGTGCCGGCAGGGGTCTGGGCTCTTCGCCCTGGCAGCGCTGCAGGAAAGGCCGAGCCAGCAGGCAGAAGGTGACAAAGCTGGAAGTCGGGTTGCCGGGGAGCCCGATGAAGGGCTTGCCGCACACCCGACCAAAGGCCAGGGGCTTGCCCGGCTTGATCGCCAGACGCCACAGCAAAAGCTCGCCGAGGGCCTCCACCTGGCTGCGGACGTGGTCCTCCTCGCCGACGGAGACACCGCCCGAGGCCAGCACACAGTCCGCCTGCACTGCCGCATCTTCCAGGGCCGCCGCCACCGCCGCAGGACTGTCGGGCACGATACCCGGGTCCCAGACCTGCATGCCCAGGGCTTCCAGCAGGCCAGCCAGCATGTATCGGTTGCTGTCGTAGATCTGCCCCGATCGCAAAGGGCCGCTACCGGGGGCAACCAGCTCACTCCCGGTGCACAGAAGCGCGACCCGCAGGGGACGATAGACGCTGGCCCGGTTCATGCCCAGGGACGCCAGCAGCCCGAGGTCCGCGGCCCGCAGGCGCTGCCCGCGTCGCAGAACAACAGTACCCTCGGCGATGTCCTGACCGCGCAGGCGAATGTTCTCGCCCGGACGCACATCGCCGGTGACGACAATGGCGTCGCCGGCAGGCTGCGTGTTTTCCTGCATGACCACGGCGTTCGCCCCCGGTGGCACCGGCGCCCCGGTGAAGATACGCGCCGCAGTGCCCGCCCGCAGCGGCTCCGGCCTACTGCCCGCGGGAATACGCTGACTTACTCGCAGCGGACCGGCACCGAGGTCTTCCACCCGCAGGGCGTAGCCGTCCATCGCGCTGTTGTCCTCCGGCGGGACCGCGAGGGCAGCGCACACATCCTCCGCGAGTACCCGGTGGCGAAGCGCCGGCAGCGGCAGGACCTCGACCCCGGGTGGCTCCGGTGCTGCCGCCAGCATGGCCGCGAGCGCATCATCCAGGGGCAGAAGCGGCTTCATTCGGCCGACTTTCGGGCCCGCAGCACCCCGACGAAGTTGCAGGGCCGGTGGTCGGCGTCCAGCTGCTCGCGAATGATGCCGTTCCACGCCGTGCGACAGGCTCCGGTGGAGCCCGGCACGCAAAAGATGACCGTGTGGTTGGCCAGACCGGCGAGGGCGCGGGACTGGATGGTCGAGGAACCGATTTCGGCCAGGGACAGCGCGCGAAAGACCTCGCCAAACCCATCGATTTGCTTGTCGAACAGGGGCAGCACAGCCTCCGGAGTGGAATCGCGACCGGAAAAACCCGTGCCACCGGTTACCAGCACTGCATCGACTTCAGCGTCCGCGATCCACTGGGAGACAATCGCCCGAATACGGTAGATGTCATCGGCGACAATGGCCCGCGCCGAACAGCGATGCCCGGCCTCCACGACAGCGGTCTCCAGATAGTGACCGGAGGTGTCGGTATCGACATTGCGGGTATCCGAGACGGTCAACACGGCAATCCCCAATACGGATGCGGCACTTGGCTGCTCAGACATGGCTGCTTACCTGTTTCTGTTGCTGTTGATGACGGAAGTAGAGGCGTACGGTGTCCGCCACAAAACCGCGCCAGGGTACCTGCTTGATGGCGAAGGTATCCCGCAGGCGCTGGCAGCGCAGGCTGCGATTGCGCTCCAGCGCATCATCCTCGCAGACTTCCAGCTGGATGCTGCCGGGGGCGAAATCGGTAAACTGGGACACCGAAGCCAGCAGCACTTCGGCAAACTCGTAGCAGGTGGTGACATCCGAGCTGCAGTAGTGGAAATTGCCGAAGGCATCAGCACCGGCACTCATCTGATCGATCACACCGGCGATCACCCGGGCCGCATCGGCGGCTTCCACCGGACACCCCCGTCGCGCCGTACCCAATTGCAGGGTACCGCCGCTGAGCAGTTGCTCAAGCATGTGCGTGAGCACATTGACGCCCTCGTGGGAAAATACCGGCCCCAGGCGCAGGATAAAATGGCGCTCGCAGGTCGCGCGCACCACCTCTTCGGCACGCGCGATCAGCTGAGCGACCGACTCGTCACTGTCGGGCGCATCGTCTTCCTGCCGGGCACGCTCACCCAGGCCGCTGAAGACCCGGGCGCTGGACACCAGAAAATGACGCCCTGCACTGCGCTGACAGGCCTTGGCAAGCCAGTGGGTACGCTCGACATCCTCGTCCGATACGATCTCACCGCTGTCCGCCGCGGCCTGCAGACGGGTATCCACCAACACATCGGCACGCGCCCGCCGCACGGCCTTCTTCGCCTGACGCTCGCTCTTCCAGCGAGAAGCCGCGAGGGAAATCAGCTCGACATCGTGCCGCCCCCAGCGACGCAGATGATGCACCAGCGCCAGTCCGAGGGATGAGTCGGAACCAATCAACAGGACCCGCAAGTGCCGCCTCCAGGAATTATCACGCCTCGCGAGATCACCACATTTCTAGAAGGGAATATCGTCGTCAAAGTCATTGAAGTCCTGGGGCGGAGGCGCCGGCTGCTGGTTGCCGCCAGCCTGGCCCTGGGGCCCCGCCGGCGCCTGCTGGCGCTGCGGTGCCGGCTGCTGCTGGCCATAATCCCCGGGGCCTGAGCTGTAGTTGTCCTGACCCATGCCGCCCCGGCTGTCCAGCATCTGCATCTCGCTGGCCACGATCTCGGTCGTGTAGCGATCCTGGCCGTCCTGGCCCTGCCACTTGCGGGTGCGCAGAGAGCCCTCGACATAGACCTTGGAACCCTTGCGCAGGTACTCGCCGGCGATCTCCGCCAGGCGATTGAAAAACACCACGCGGTGCCACTCGGTGCGCTCCTGGGGCTGGCCGGTCTGCTTGTCCTTCCACTGATCACTGGTGGCCAGGTTGACGTTGGTCACCGCGCCGCCGGAGGGCATGTAGCGGGTTTCCGGATCCGCCCCCAGGTTGCCGATCAGAATCACCTTGTTGATGCCCCTAGCCATGTTCTTGCCCTCTGTCAGGATGCGCTGCGGATGTTGCAATCGAGTGCGCGACTATAGCAATCCGGCCCTGCAAATGCGACACGCGGGAGCGGGCACAAACCATCAGATGGCAACCGCAGCGGCCAGCCGAACCCCGCGAGAAACACATCGCGGCTTCAGCGCGCTTTTGAGGTCAGGGCCTCTTCCGCGGCCGCCTGCTGACCGTGCCGCGGCAGGGCAAACAGGCACCAAAGCCCGCAAAGACCCACGCAGAACAGCAGCACCGACTGGCTGCCGTAGTGCTGCAGCAGCCAGCCACCCAGGGCACCACCGACAAAGATGCCCAGGAACTGGGCGGTGGAATAAATGCCCAGGGCCGTCCCCCGCCCGCCCGGAAATACCGCCTTGCTCACCATCGATGGCAGTGTGGCCTCGAGGTAATTGAAACCGACGAAAAACAGCCAGGCGGCCAGGTATATCGTCCAGCCACTGGCCGCCAGACCGAGCGCCACCAGAGCGACCACCAGCGCCAGGATGGCCGCCAGGAACACCGGCGCCGGGCGGCCACCCCGCTCCGCCAGGCGCATCATGGGCACCACGCCGAGCACCGAGAGCAGGATCACCGGCAGGTAAACCTGCCAGTGCTGGTCCCGGGGCACGCCAGCCAGCCCCTCGATCAGACCGGGCAACACCAGAAACAGCGCCATCAGCACAGAGTGGAGGGTGAAAATACCCGCGTCGAGACGCAGTAGGGCCGGGTCGCGCAGGGCGCGTCGAAACAGGCTGCCGCGGGGCGAGGTCGATTCCGCACTCGGGCCCCGGGCGGGTTCGGGAATCCGCCATAGAACCAGCATGCCGAGGATGGCCAGCACTGCCGTGAGGGCAAATACCAGGTCGAGACCGCCAAAGGCTGCCAACAGGGGACCCAGCACCAGTGCCACGGCGAATGCCAGGCCGATACTGGCCCCGACGATGGCCATGGCCTTGGTTCTCTGTTCGTCGCTGGTCAGGTCCGCCACCAGCGCCATGATGCTGCTGGCGATGGCCCCCGCTCCCTGCAGCAGGCGGCCAAGCACGATCCCGTGGATGCTCTCCGACCAGGCCGCCAGCAGGCTGCCCAGGGCAAAGACCAGCAGGCCTCCGACAATCACCGGCTTGCGTCCAATCCGGTCCGAGAGCCAGCCGAGGGGAACCTGCAGCAGGGCCTGGCTGAGGCCATAGATGCCCAGGGCCAGCCCGATCAGGGCGGGCGTCGCTCCGCGATAGTCGGCGGCGTACAGGGCCAACAGGGGCAGGACCATGAACAGGCCCAGCATGCGCACGTTGTACAGCAGGGCGAGAGACAGCACCGCGCGGCGTTCCGCCGCTGTCATGGGATTCTTGGTGATCACGAACTCGGACTGTGAAAGGCTTGGACCGCGAATTCTAGCAGCTTGGCCGCCGCGGCGACATCCGCGCGGCACGCAAGGCACATCCAGCTCCCCGGACCGCGCGTAAACTGCCCCGTAGTTACGGCCCTGCGATAGCTTTTGCCCGCCCTACCCCCAGCGCCTATACTGGCAGGTTTGATCGACCTTCATCCGGGAGAGTCATGGACACCATTCAGGTACGCGGTGCGCGCACCCACAACCTCAAGAACATCGACCTCGACATTCCCCGGGACAAACTGGTGGTGATCACCGGCCTGTCCGGTTCGGGCAAGTCCTCGCTGGCTTTCGACACACTGTACGCGGAGGGCCAACGGCGCTATGTCGAGTCCCTCTCCACCTATGCGCGCCAGTTCCTGTCGATGATGGAAAAGCCCGACATTGACCATATCGAGGGTCTGTCGCCGGCGATTTCCATCGAACAGAAGTCCACCTCTCACAACCCGCGCTCCACCGTCGGCACCATTACCGAAATCTACGACTACCTGCGCCTGCTGTTCGCCCGGGTCGGCGATCCGCGCTGCCCGGAACACGGCGAAACCCTGCAGGCCCAGACCATCAGCCAGATGGTGGACAGCGTGCTGGCGCTCCCCGAGGGCTGTAAGCTGATGCTGCTGGCACCGGTGGTGCGCGATCGCAAGGGTGAACACCTGCACGTGTTCGAGGAGCTGCGCGCGGGCGGCTTCGTCCGCGCCCGGGTGGATGGCATCGTCACCGACCTCGACGACCTGCCGAAACTGGACAAGAAGCGCAAGCACAGCATCGACGTGGTGGTTGACCGCTTCAAGGTGCGCCCCGACCTCAGCCTGCGCCTGGCGGAATCCTTCGAGACCGCGCTGGGGCTCACCGATGGCCTGGCCACGGTCAGCTACATGGACGGCGATGGCGAGGACCTGATGTTCTCCGCCCGCTTTGCCTGTCCGGTCTGCGGCCACAGCATCGACGAGCTGGAACCGCGACTGTTCTCTTTCAACAATCCGGCCGGGGCCTGTTCCAGTTGCGACGGCCTGGGGGTCAAGCAGTATTTCGACCCGGAACGCATCGTGGTGCACCCTGAATCGAGCCTGGCCGAGGGCGCGATCCGCGGCTGGGATCGCCGCAACGTGTATTACTTCCACATGCTGACCAGCCTGGCGGAGCACTACGGCTTTTCCATCGACACCCCGTTCGCCAAGCTGAAGAAAAAGCAGCGGGAAGCGATTCTCTACGGCTCGGGTGATGAAGAGGTCAGCTTTGCCTATGTGAATGACCGCGGCGACGTATTCAAGCGGCGCCACCCCTTCGAGGGCATTATCCACAACATGGAGCGGCGCTACCGGGAGACCGAGTCCCAGAGCGTGCGCGAGGAGCTGGCCCGTTTTCTCGCCTCCCAGCCCTGCCCTGACTGCGGCGGCACCCGCCTGTGCCGGGACGCCCGCCACGTCTTCGTGGATGACCGCAGCCTGCCCTCGATCACCGAAATGCCGGTGGGCGAGGCGGAGATCTACTTCGAGCAACTGGCCCTGGAAGGCCGCAAGGGAGAAATCGCCAGCAAGATTCTCAAGGAGCTGCGCGCCCGCTACCGCTTCCTGGTCGACGTGGGCCTGAATTACCTGACCCTGAGCCGCAGCGCGGAGACACTCTCCGGCGGCGAGGCCCAGCGCATCCGCCTGGCCAGCCAGATCGGCGCCGGCCTGGTGGGGGTAATGTACATCCTCGACGAGCCTTCCATCGGCCTGCACCAGCGGGACAACGAGCGCCTGCTGAACACCCTCAACCATCTGCGCGACCTGGGCAACACGGTGCTGGTGGTGGAACACGACGAGGACGCCATCCGCAGCGCCGACCACATCATCGACATCGGCCCGGGTGCCGGTGTCCACGGCGGTCGCATCGTCGCCCAGGGCACCTTCGAGGATATCGTCGGCACCGAACAGTCGCTCACCGGCGCCTACCTCTCCGGGCGGCGGCGAATCGAGATTCCCGCCAAGCGCGTGGCTCGCGACCCCAAGAAGAGCATCCGCCTGCTCGGCGCCCGGGGCAACAACCTCCAGGGCGTCGATCTGGAACTGCCGGTCGGCCTGCTCACCTGCGTTACCGGCGTGTCTGGCTCGGGCAAGTCCACCCTCATCAACAACACCCTTTACCCGATCGCCGCCACCCAGCTGAACGGCGCCACCTCCCTCAATCCGGCGCCCTATGAGCGCATCGAGGGGATGGAGCACATCGACAAGTGCATCGATATCGACCAGAGCCCGATTGGCCGTACCCCGCGTTCCAACCCGGCCACCTATACCGGCATTTTCACGCCGGTACGGGAGCTTTTTGCCGGCACCCAGGAGGCCCGCTCCCGCGGCTACAAGCCGGGGCGTTTCAGCTTCAACGTCAAGGGCGGCCGCTGCGAGGCCTGCCAGGGGGATGGGGTGACCAAGGTGGAGATGCACTTCCTGCCGGACATCTACGTGCCCTGCGATGTCTGCAAGGGCAAGCGCTACAACCGCGAGACCCTGGAGATCCGCTACAAGGGCAAGAGTATCCACGAAGTGCTGGAAATGACCGTGGAGGACGCCCTCGCCTTCTTCGAGCCGGTACCGTCGATTGCCCGCAAGCTGCAGACGCTGATGGACGTGGGCCTATCCTATATCCGCCTGGGTCAGGCCGCCACCACCCTCTCCGGCGGCGAGGCCCAGCGGGTCAAGCTGTCGCGGGAGCTGTCCAAGCGCGACACCGGCAAGACCCTGTATATCCTCGACGAGCCGACCACCGGGCTGCATTTCGAGGACATCCGCCAGCTGCTGGATGTGGTGCACCGCCTGCGCGATCACGGCAATACCGTGGTCATCATCGAGCACAACCTGGACGTGATCAAAACGGCCGACTGGCTGGTGGACCTGGGGCCCGAGGGCGGCAGTGGCGGCGGTCAGATCATCGCCACCGGGACGCCAGAGAACGTGGCCAAGGCGAAGGGCTCCCACACCGGGCGCTTCCTCAAGCCGATGTTGAAGGGCTGAGAGGCCTCAGTAGCCGCCGGGCAGCGGCGCCTCCGCCGGCGCCGACTTGCAGCGACCCAGCACCTGCTGGGCAGCCTGTCGCAACAGGCTGATATCGATGGCCACGGCAATGAAGTCAAAGCCCAGGTCGCGGTAGCGGCGCGCCGCGGGTTCCCCGGGCGCCAGGATACCCACGGCCTTGCCCGCCGCCTTGGCCGCCGCAGCCACCGACTCGATGCAGGCCTGCACCTCGGGGTGCTCAGGCTGGTCCGGGAAGCCCATATCGGCGGAGAGATCCACGGGGCCGATGAAAATGGCGTCGACGCCCTCCACGGCAGCAATCTCCCGGATGTGCTCTGCCCCGCGCCGGCTCTCCACCTGCAGGATCAGGCAGATTTCCTCGTGGGCGCGGTGGATATAGTCGCCGATGGCACCCCAGCGGGTCGCCCGCGTGAGACCGCCGCCGACCCCGCGGATGCCACCCTGGGGCGGATAGCGCGTCGCCCGCACCAGCTCCCGGGCCTGCTCCCCGGTTTCCACCATGGGAATCATCAGGCTCTGGGCGCCCACGTCCAGGTACTGCTTGATCAGCGCCGGATCGCCGTTCACCGGCCGCACCACCGCCGAAACGGGATACGGCGTCACCACCTGCAACTGCTCCAGCACCGAGGGCACGGAGTTCGGCGCGTGCTCGCCGTCGATCAGCAGCCAGTCCGCCCCCGTGGTCGCGCAGACCTCCGCCGCATAGGCACTGCCCAGCGCCAACCAAAGCCCGTACTGCGTCTCACCGCGGGCCAGCGCCGCCTTGAACTGATTGACCGGTACCTGCACGCCGCACCCCTCATCGCCACTAAGGAGGCCATTTTAGCACCCCGAACACGATGCGCAGCCGAGTGGGGAAATTACGCCGTATTCTGGACCGTCGGCGACATGGATGCGCGGGGCCGCCCAGGCCGTCGAGCGTACAGGGACGTATTCACAGCGTGTCCAGAATGCGGCGTAATTTCCCCGCTTGGCGCCACAGGGAGAGCAGACGCAAAAAAGGGCGCCGCAGCGCCCTGATTCGAAGCGAGGTGCCCGCCGCGGCGGGCCACAGGCTTACTCGTCGTCGACCGTGCCCACCGGCTCGGCGATGATGTCGTCTTCCAGCAGTTCCTTGATGGACAGCTTGATGCGGCCGCGCTGGTCCACGTCCAGGACCTTCACTTCCACTTCCTGGCCTTCCTTCAGGTAGTCGGACACATTCTCCACCCGCTCGTTGGCGATCTGGGAGATGTGTACCAGGCCGTCCTTGCCAGGCAGGATGTTGACGAAGGCGCCGAAGTCGACGATGCGCGCGACGGTGCCCTTGTAGATGGCACCGACTTCCGCCTCGGCAGTGATCTCTTCGATCATCGCCACGGCCTTGTCGCGGGCGCCCTTGTCCAGGCCGAAGACGCGAACCGTGCCGTCGTCGTCGATATCGACGGTGGCGCCGGAGGCTTCGGTGATGGAGCGAATGGTCGCGCCGCCCTTGCCGATGATGTCGCGGATCTTCTCGGCATCCACCTTCAGGGAAATCATGCTCGGCGCATTGTCCGAGGTGACCTTGCGCGGCTCGGGCAGCACGGCATTCATCTGGCCGAGGATGTGCAGACGGGCCTGCTGGGCCTGCTGCAGCGCCACTTCCATGATCTGCTCGTTGATGCCTTCGATCTTGATGTCCATCTGCAGGGCGGTGATGCCCTCGGCAGTACCGGCGACCTTGAAGTCCATGTCGCCCAGGTGGTCTTCGTCACCCAGGATATCGGTGAGTACGGCGAACTGGTTGCCGTCCTTGACCAGACCCATGGCGATACCGGCAACCGGTGCCCGCAGGGGCACACCGGCGGCCATCAGTGCCAGGGAGCCGACACACACGGAAGCCATGGAGCTGGAGCCGTTGGACTCGGTGATTTCGGAGACCACGCGCACGGTGTAGGGGAATTCCGCCTCGGAAGGCAGTACCGCTGCCAGGCCACGACGGGCCAGGCGACCGTGACCGATTTCCCGGCGACCGGTAAAGCCTACACGCCCGGCTTCACCCACGGAATAGGGGGGGAAGTTGTAGTGCAGCATGAAGGGGTCGCGGCGCTCGCCTTCCAGGGCATCGATGATCTGCGCGTCACGAGTGGAGCCGAGGGTGACGGCACCGATGGCCTGGGTTTCGCCACGGGTAAACAGCGCGGAGCCGTGCACCTTGGGCAGCACGTCAACTTCACAGGCAATGGCGCGGACGGTGCGATTGTCACGGCCGTCAATACGCGCTTCGCCGTTGAGGATGCGCTTGCGCACCAGGGTCTTCTCGACGCGCTTGAACACGTCCTTGACCTCGTCCTCGCTCGGACCACCCTCGACCGCCAGGGCTTCAACACAGGCCTGGCGAACCTGGGCCACGCGCTCGTAGCGCTGGGCCTTCTCGGTAATGCGATAGGCTTCGCCGAGGTCCTGCTTGACCTGGGCTTCCACCGCAGCCAGCAGCTCGGCGTCGACGGCAGCGGCCTCCCAGTCCCAGCGCGACTTGCCGGTTTCGGCGGCCAGTTCCTTGATTGCCTGGATCGCTACCTGCATTTCCTGCTGGGCGAAGAGTACCGCACCCAGCATCTGGTCTTCGGTCAGCTCCTTGGCCTCGGATTCGACCATCAGCACCGCGTGCTCGGTGCCGGCAACCACCATGTCCAGCTTGCTCTCGGTCAGCTCGACGTAGGTCGGGTTGAGCAGGTAACCCTGGGCTTCGCTGAAGCCGACGCGGGCACCAGCAATCGGGCCATTGAAGGGGATACCGGAAATCGCCAGGGCCGCGGAGGTCCCGAGCATGGCGGGAATATCCGGGTCGATGTGCTTATCCGCGGACATCACGGTGCAGATCACCTGCACTTCGTTCATGAAGCCTTCGGGAAACAGCGGGCGAATGGGGCGATCGATCAGACGCGAGGTGAGGGTTTCCTTCTCGCTGGGGCGTCCCTCACGCTTGAAAAAGCCGCCGGGGATCTTGCCGGAGGCGTAGGTCTTTTCCTGGTAGTGCACTGACAGGGGGAAGAAGGGCTGGCCCGGCTTGGCGGTTCTGTCCGCCACCACCGTACACAGCACCGAGGTATTCTCAACGGTCACCAGCACCGCGCCGGTCGCCTGGCGGGCGATGCGGCCGGTCTCCAGGGTGACCGTCTGACCACCGTACTGGAAAGTTTTGGTTACTGGATTCACTCTTTTTCTCCAATTCCGAAAATGACTACCGGGGCACTGGGCCCCGGTATGAAATACTGCTTATCGACGCAGGCCGAGTCGCTTGATGAGGTCCGTATAGCGGGACACATCCTTGCGCTTCAGGTAGTCCAGCAGCTTGCGGCGCTGGTTGACCATGCGGATCAGGCCGCGGCGCGAGTGGTGATCCTGCTTGTGGCTCTTGAAGTGGTCCTGCAGCTGTTCGATGTTTGCGGTCAGCAGTGCCACCTGCACTTCCGGAGAGCCGGTATCGCCTTCACCACGCTGGTACTGCTTGACGATCTCTGCTTTCTGTTCAGCCAGTAATGCCATGTCGATAGTCCTCTTTTGTAATCTGCGTGCCCCGGTTGCTTTCGCGGGGCGTGAATGAAAAGAGCCTGTCCGTGCAGATTGACAGACAGGTTCGCGTCACCTCCCGGTGACTATCAGGCGACGCGGCGCCACGCGCCCATCGTCCAATATTTCGCCAATACCCAGAAACTCGCCGTTTTCCAAGGTCATGCGTACCAGGCCATCGGCCGGTGCCCGGGCCACCCGCACCGGCTGGCCCTGACGCATGTAAAAACCCGCGGACTCGCCCAGGCACACCCGGGGCAGCCCCTCAATCGCCGCGTCCATCGGCAACAGCAGGCTGTCCATGTGCGCCAGCTCCTCAGCGTCACGCAGCGCCTGCAAGGCAGGCAGCGTCACTGCCTGCGACAGGTCGAAGGGACCGGCCTGGGTGCGGCGCAGGGCGCCCACATGGGCACCACAGCCAAGCAGTTTGCCCAGGTCGTCCGCCAGCGCGCGCACATAGGTGCCCTTGCTGCAGCGCATACGGATATCCGCCTCCGCTCTGGGACCCGGGCGGAAGGCCAAAAGTTCCAGCTGGTACAGTGTAACCCGCCGTGCCTTGCGCTCCACTTCCTGCCCCTGGCGCGCCAGCTTGTACAAGGGCTGGCCGCCCTGCTTCACCGCCGAATACATCGGCGGCACCTGTTCGATCTCGCCCCGGAAGGTGTCCAGAGCCGCGGCAACCCCGGCTTCCGTCAGGCCACTGGCATCGCGCTCCTCCAGCACCTCACCCTCCGCATCCGCGGTGGTGGTGGTGGCGCCGAGGACAAAGGTACTCTCGTAAGCCTTGTCCGCATCCAGCAGATACTGGGAAAACTTGGTCGCCTCGCCAAAACACAAGGGCAGAACACCGGTCGCCATGGGGTCCAGGCTGCCGGTATGCCCCGCCTTGGCGGCAAAGTATAGTCGTTTTGCCGTCTGCAGTGCGTGGTTGGAGCTCATGCCCGCCGGCTTGTCCAGGACCAGGATACCGTCAACGGGCCGACCCTTGCGACGTCGGGCCACTCAGTGCTCCTCGCCCGGCTCGTCCTGGCGCAGGCCGAGCTCGCGGTCCGCCTCCGCGGCACGCTGGATCAAATCTTCCATATCGCGACCGCGACCCACGCTGGTATCGAAGCGAAAGCCCAGCTGCGGCACGCTGCGCAGGTTGCTGTCCCGGGAGAGCAGGCTGCGCAGGAAGCCAGCAGCGCCATTGAGCGCCTTCGCGGCCTCCCCGGCCTCTTCCGGGGTATCGCTGCCCAAACGGGTAAACCAGACCCGGGCATGAGCGAGATCGCGACTGACATCGACGCCGGTGATGCTGACCATGCCGATGCGCGGATCGCGCAGCTCCTGCTGGATCAGCTGCGCCAGCTCCCGCTGCAGATGGTCTGCGACCCGTTGGGTACGGCTGAATTCCCTGGCCATGACGGACCCGCCCCTACAGGGTGCGGGCCACCTCCTTCACTTCGTAGACTTCGATCAGGTCACCGGCCTTGATGTCGTTGTAGTTCTTGACGCCGATACCGCACTCCATGCCGTTGCGCACTTCGCTGGCATCGTCCTTGAAGCGGCGCAGGGACTCCAGTTCGCCCTGGAAAATCACCACGTTGTCGCGCAGGACACGGATCGGCCTGCTGCGATAGACCGTCCCTTCGATCACCATGCAGCCGGCCACCTGACCGAACTTGGGCGAACGGAAGACATCGCGCACTTCGGCAATCCCCAGGATCTCCTCGCGCATCTCGGGGGGCAGCATCCCGGACAGGGCCTGCTTGACGTCGTCGATCAGGTCGTAGATCACGTTGTAGTAACGCAGGTCCACGCCCTCGCTCTCGACCAGGCGCCGCGCCGCGGCATCGGCGCGCACGTTGAAACCGAAGACCACGGCCTCGGCGGTCATCGCCAGGGTAATGTCGGTTTCGGTAATCCCACCGACACCACCGGACACCACGTTGACCTGGACTTCGTCGTTGCCCAGCTCCAGCAGCGAGGTCTGGATCGCCTCCAGGGAGCCGCGCACGTCGGCCTTGACCACCACGTTGAGCGTCTTCTTCTCGCCCGCGGTCATGCTCTCGAACATGTTGTCCAGCTTGGCTGCCTGTTGGCGCTGAAGCCGGGTAGTGCGCAGCTTTTCCTGGCGGTAGTCGGCAATCTCCCGGGCACGCTTCTCGTTTTCCACCACGGCGAACTGGTCGCCCGCATCCGGGGTACCGTCGAGGCCGAGAATTTCCACCGGGATACTCGGGCCGGCCTCATCGATCGGCTTGCCGTTCTCGTCCAGCATGGCGCGCACGCGGCCGGACTGCAGGCCCGCCAGGATAATGTCGCCCTGGCGCAGAGTACCGCTCTGGACCAGCAGCGAAGCCACAGGGCCCCGCCCCTTGTCCAGGCGCGACTCGATGACAATACCCTGGGCGGGAACATCGCGGGGCGCTTCCAGCTCGAGGATTTCCGCCTGTACCAGGACCGCGTCCAGCAGCGCATCAATGCCGTCACCGGTGTGCGCGGACACCGGCACGAACTGCGTATCGCCACCCCATTCCTCGGGAATCACTTCCTTGGCCGCCAGCTCGCTCTTGACCCGGTCGGGATCGGCGCCTTCCTTGTCCATCTTGTTGATCGCCACGATCAGCGGCACACCGGCGGCGCGGGCGTGCTGCACCGCCTCTTCCGTCTGCGGCATCACACCGTCGTCGGCAGCGACTACCAGGATCACGATGTCGGTGCTCTTGGCACCCCGGGCGCGCATCGCGGTAAACGCCGCGTGGCCGGGGGTATCCAGGAAGGAAATCATGCCGTGGCCCGTCTCAACGTGGTAGGCCCCGATGTGCTGGGTAATCCCGCCCGCTTCGCCAGAAGCGACCTTGGCCTTACGGATATAGTCCAGCAGGGAGGTCTTGCCGTGGTCGACGTGACCCATCACGGTGACCACGGGCGCGCGCGGCTCCGGCGTGCCCTCGTGCTGCGCCAGGGTTTCCTCGAGCTTCTCCTCCAGGGCGTCGGCACTGATCAGCTTGGGCTTGTGGCCCAGTTCTTCCACCACCAGCACGGCGGTATCCTGATCGATCATCTGGTTGATGTTGGCCATCACGCCCAGTTTCATCAGTTCCTTGATGACCACACCGGCCTTGACCGACATCTGCTGGGCCAGGCCACCGACGGAGGTCATGTCCGCCAGCTCGACCTCGTAGACCTTCTTCTCGGTAGGCATCTCGAATCCATGTTTGCTGTGCTCGGCGTGGGCGGCCTTGCCCTTGCGGCGACCACCGCGGCGGCGCGCCATCCCGGACTCTGCCGCTTCCAGGTCGGAAAGGGACAGGTTGTGGCCGCGCTGCTTGCCGCGCCCGCCGGGCATGCTGCGATCCAGGCGACCGCGACCCGCTTTTTTGCGCTGCTCGTCATTCTGCACCGGGGCCGGCGCTTCGTGCAGCCGCTTGGGCTTGCGCGCTTCAGCCGCTTTCTCGCGCTCCACCTTGGCGGCGGCTTCCGCGCGGACCCGCTCTTCTTCCGCTTTCTTGGCCTCCAGGGCAGCCTTGCGCGCCTCGGCCTCTTCGGCTTCGCGCTGCATGCGACGCAGGGCGGCGCGCTGGCGAAGCACTTCGGGATCGAGGTTCTTGAGCTTTTCCTCTTCTTCCTCTTTCTGGCGCTGGCGCTCGCGCTCCTCGGCGGCTGCAGCGGCCGCGGCCGCGGCTTCCTCGGCGGCCTTGCGGGCCTCTTCGGCCTCCGCCTGGGCCTTCACTTCCGCCTCCTGACGAGCGAGCTCCTCAGCTGCCTGCTGTTCAGCCAGCTGGCGGGCCGCGGCTTCATCAGCCTCGCTTGCCTGCGGAGCTTCTGCCGTGGCCACGGCCTCCTCTGCCTCCCCGGCTTCCGCATCGCGCTTGACGTAGGTGCGCTTCTTGCGTACCTCGACGTTGACCGTCTTGCGGCCCTGGGCACCGGAGGTGCGCAGGGTGCTGATAGTCTTGCGCTTCAGCGTAATGCGCTTGGGCGCAGCGTCGGACGCCTCGCCGTGGCTGCGCTTGAGGTAGGCCAGCAGCGTCTGCTTGTCCTCTTCGGATACCACTTCACCGGCAGCGGCATGGGGCAGACCCGCGTCCTTCATCTGCGCCAGCAGACGGTCCACGGATGCTCCCACTGTCTCTGCCAGTTGCTGTACTGTCACCTGCGCCATGCACTCTTCTCCTTGATCCCTTTCTGCCCTGCGTTGCGATCGATGGTAGCGGCTTATTCCGCTTCCTCGGCAAACCAGGGGGCGCGCGCGGTCATGATCAGCTCGGCTGCGCGCTCTTCAGTCATGTCGGGAATATCCAGCAGCTCTTCCACACTCTGCTCCGCCAGATCTTCCATGGTGATGATGCCGCGGCTGGCCAGCAAAAAGGCCAGGTGGCGATCCATCCCGTCCATCTCCAGCAGATCCTGCGCCGGCTCGTTGGCATCCAGCTGTTCCTCGGAGGCAATCGCCTGCGTCAGCAGGGCGTCCTTGGCACGCGCTCGCAGCTCCTCGGCGATGTCGGCATCGAAGCCTTCGATGCTCATCATCTCGTCGAGGGGCACGTAGGCCACTTCCTCCAGGGTGGTGAAGCCCTCTTCCACCAGAATCTCGGCCACTTCCTCGTCAATATCCAGGCTCTGCATGAACAGCTGGATCACCTGGCCGGCTTCCGCCTCGTGGCGTTCCGCGGCCTCTTCCGTGCTCATCACGTTGATGGTCCAGCCGGTCAGCTCGCTGGCCAGGCGCACATTCTGCCCGGCGCGACCGATGGCCTGGGCCAGGTTGTCTGCCGCCACCGCAACTTCCATGGTGTTGCTGTCCTCGTCCATGACAATGGACTCGACCTCGGCGGGCGACATGGCGTTGATCACCAGCTGCGCCGGATTGTCGTCCCACAGAATGATGTCGACGCGCTCGTTGTCCAGTTCGTTGGACACTGCCTGGACACGCGACCCGCGCATGCCGACGCAGGCGCCAACCGGGTCGATGCGCTGGTCATTGGTCTTGACCGCAATTTTGGCCCTGGAGCCCGGGTCGCGAGCCGCGGCGCGAATCTGGATCACACCCTCGGCGATCTCCGGCACTTCGATACGGAACAACTCGATCAGCATTTCCGGGCAGGAGCGGCTGAGGAGCAGCTGGGGCCCGCGGGTCTCGCTGCTGATATCCTTGAGGATCGCCCGCACGCGGTCGTTGATGCGGAAGGTCTCGCGACCGACCAGCTGATCGCGGGGCAGCAGACCTTCAGCATTGTTGCCGAGGTCGACAATAATGTTGTCCCGGGTAACTTTTTTGACCGAGCCGGACACCAGTTCGCCGACACGATGGCGGTACTGTTCCACCACCTGGGCACGCTCGGCATCGCGCACACGCTGCACGATCACCTGCTTGGCGGTCTGGGCGGCGATACGGCCGAAGCCGACGTTCTCGACCACTTCCTCGTGGACGTCGCCCGGCTTCAGGGACGGATCCTTCTCCGCGGCTTCCTCGGTGGTCAGCTCCGTGCCCAGCAGAGCCAGCTGGTCGTCGGGTACCACCAGCCAGCGGCGCACGGTCACGTAGTCGCCGGTCTTGCGGTCGATGGTCACGTGAATGTCGGCGTCCTCGTCGTAGCGCTTCTTGGTCGCCGTGGCCAGTGCCAGCTCGATCGCCTCGAAGATGATGTCCTCGGACACCCCCTTCTCGTTCGAGACGGCTTCCGCCACCATCAGGATTTCCTTTGTCATGTCTCGCCTCGCCAGTTCACTGACCGCATCAATCAATGCGGGGATACACGCGCGCCTTCTCTATCGCGCCGCCGGGCAGCAAGTACTCGTGGTCATCCACCTGCACCACGACGTCCTCGCCCTCGATACCCTTCAATTCGCCCTTGAAATTGCGCCGCCCCTCGAAGGGCCTGCGCAGCCGCACTTCCAGCAGCTCACCGACATACGCCGGGTATTGCTCCAGCCGGAACAGCAGGCGGTCAACACCCGGCGAAGACACCTCCAGGGTGTACTCGCCGGCAATCGGGTCCTCGACATCCAGAACCCCGCTTACCTGCTCGCTGACACGGGCGCAGTCGTCCACGGTGACGCCTTTTTCAGCGTCTATATAAAGACGCAGTACGCTGTGCTTGCCCTGGGACAAAAACTCCACCCCCCAGAGCTGGTAACCCAGCGCGGTCACCGATGGCTCCAGCAGCGTCTGCAGTTCCTCTTGTCTGGCCACTACCGACACCCCCGTCGCCCTGCCGAACTTTTTCCGCACAAACGAAAAAGCCCCTGAAAGGGGCTTTGACGAAACGTGCCGCAATCTAGGAGCGGGCGACACGTAATTGGTAGCGGGGGCCGGATTTGAACCGACGACCTTCGGGTTATGAGCCCGACGAGCTACCAGGCTGCTCCACCCCGCATCAAAACAGTCTCCGGTGAAGGCCCCTTGGCACTTCACACCCGGGTTCTTGAAGACCCCCGGTCGAGAGGCTGTGCATTATAGGGAGGCGACCCCCAGTGGTCAACCGCTCCCGGAAAAATTTCCTCAGGGGGCGTTTTTATCCGCCTCCCCAAGCACGCCCCGCGCCATCTGGTCCCGCTCGATGGACTCGAACAGGGCCTTGAAGTTCCCCTCGCCGAAGCCCTCGTCATCCTTGCGCTGGATGAACTCGAAGAACACGGGACCCAGCAGGTTGGCGGAGAAAATCTGCAGCAGAAGCCGCGGCGCCCCATCCTCCGTGGTGCCATCGAGCAGGATGCCGCGGAGACGCAGTTCGTCCACCGGCTCGCCGTGCCCCGGCAGGCGCTCCTCGAGCATCTCGTAATAGGTATCCGGCGGCGGCGGCATGAAACGCAGGCCCGCGGCCTGCAGCCGGTCATAGCAGGCCAGGATATCGTCACAGGCGAAGGCGATATGTTGAATACCCTCGCCGTTATAGGCCATGAGGAACTCCTCGATCTGACCACCGCCGCGGGCCTCTTCGTTGAGCGGGATACGGATCTTGCCGTCCGGGGCAGTCATCGCCTTGGACAGCAGCCCGGTGTATTCGCCCTTGATATCGAAGTAGCGGATTTCCCGAAAATTGAACAGCTCTTCGTAATAGTTGGCCCAGTAGTCCATCCGCCCCCGGTAGACATTGTGGGTGAGATGATCAAGGGTGTGGAAACCAAAGCCCTGCGGGCGGCGCTCGACGCCATCCAGCCAGTGAAAATCGATGTCGTAGATGCTCCAGCCCTCGGCGTAGCGGTCGATCAAGTAGAGTGTCGCCCCTCCGATTCCCTTGATCGCCGGCAGGCGCAGCTCCATCGGGCCGGTCTCGACATGGACCGGCTGGGCACCCCGCTCCAGGGCGCGCTGGTAGGCCCGGGTAGCATCCCGGACGCGGAACGCCATGCCACAGGCAGAAGGGCCGTGCTCCCGGGCGTAGTACCAGGCGTGACTGCGCGGCTCGTAGTTGGTGACGAAATTGATGTCACCTTGTCGCCACAGTTCGACGGCCTTGGTCCGGTGCCGTGCCACACGGGTAAAGCCCATGGATTCGAAAACCGGCTCCAGCATGCCCGGCTCCGGCGCGGTGAATTCGACGAACTCGAAGCCGTCCAGCCCCATGGGATTGTCAAACAGATCTGTCATCGGCCTGCCTCCCGGGCACCGCCTGGTGTGAAGGTCCGAAGTATAGTTGCCGGCCAATATGGTTGCAAATGTAACCAGTTTAGCCGAACCCGTACCCCGACCCCAGTCCGGTTGGACTATCCGCACCACCAGAGATGCTCCTGCCCCACTCACTGGCCGCCAAGCAGGCCCTGGGTCATACTCGCGGCTGGTTGATAACAACGACTCGGGAATACCTGTCATGCCCAACGGTTACCGCGCCCTGCTCGCCCCCCTTTGCGCCCTGCTCGTCAGCACCAGTCACGCCACCGCTGCCGATTCGCGTGCCTGGTTTGGCGAACTTCACGTGCACACCATGAACTCCCCCGATGCCTTCATGCTGAACGTGCGCACCTCCCCCGACGACGCCTACCGCTTCGCGCTGGGGGAAGCCATCGAGCACGTCAGCGGCGTTGAAATCCAGCTGCGGGAGCCACTGGACTTTGTCGCCATTACCGATCACTCCGAATACATGGGTATCCTGCCGCGCCTGTTCGACGAAAACAGCGAGTTGTCCGAGCTGGAACTGGCCGGCCGCCTGGCCGCCGATGACCCCGAGGAACGCCAGCACGCCCTGCTGGAAGTTCTGATGTCCATGGGCGACAACCGCCCCCTGGAGGCGCTGGTCGATCCCGACCTGCGCCACAGCATCTGGCAGAATTATGTCCGCCTGGCAGAGCAGTACTACCGGCCCGGGGAGTTCACCACCCTGGTGGGCTATGAATGGACCTCATCCGGTGGCATGGAGGAGATCAACCTGCACCGGAATGTGATCTTCCGCAGCGAAAAGGTCCCGGCGCAACCCTTCTCCAGTTTCGATAGCCCGGACCCCCGCAAGCTGTGGGAATGGCTGGATGCGCAGCGCGACGCGGGCATCGAGGCGCTGGCCATTTCCCACAACTCCAACCTCAGCAACGGCTTGATGTTCCCGGCGGAAAAAGCTTTCGACGGCAAGCCCATTGATGCCGAGTACGCCGAGTTGCGCCAGCGCAACGAACCGCTAGTGGAAATCGCACAGATCAAGGGCACCTCGGAGAGCCACCCTCTGCTGTCACCCAACGACGAATGGGCGGGCTTTGAACTGCTGGAAGACCTGCTCGGCGGCAGGGGTACCATCGGCGAACCCAAGGGCAGCTACGCCCGCGACGCCTGGCTCACGGGCCTGCAAATGGAAGAAACCCGGGGCTTCAACCCCTACCGTTTCGGCGTGATTGCCGCCAGCGACAGTCACAACTCCGGCTCCCAGGTCGAGGAGGACAATTACCACGGCAAGATCGGCAGCGCCGACGGCACCCCGGAAGCCCGCCGCGGTGGCAGCTTTATCAACACGCACCATATCCGCTATAGCTCCTCCGGCCTGGCCGGCGTCTGGGCCCCGGAAAACACCCGGGAGCAGGTCTATGACGCGCTGGCCCGGCGGGAGGTCTTCGGCACCAGCGGCCCGAGGATCCAGGTGCGCTTCTTCGCCGGGCAGGGCTGGCCGGAAAATATCCTCGAGCAGCACGACTGGGTCGAACAGGGTTACGCCGGCGGCGTGCCCATGGGCGGTGACCTGAGCGCGGCCGATGTCGCCGAGGGCGGCCCGGAATTCCTGCTCTGGGCGGTCAAGGACGCCTCAAGTGCCTGGCTGCAGCGCCTGCAGGTGGTCAAGGGCTGGGTCGAGGACGGCGAAACCCGGGAGCAGGTGTATGATGTCGCCTGTGCCGATGGCCTGAGCCCGGACCCGCAGACCCACCGCTGCCCCGACAACGGCGCCACGGTAGACCTGAAGAACTGTGACTTCGATCGCCACCGCGGCGACGGCCAGCTGGCGACGCGCTGGCGCGACCCGGCATTCAACCCGGATCAGCGCGCCTTCTATTATGTGCGCGTGCTGGAAAACCCCACCTGCCGCTGGAGCACCTGGGACAGCCTCCGCACCGGCCTGCCGCTGCCGGAGGACGTACCGCCGACACTGCAGGAACGGGCCTGGAGTTCACCCATCTGGTACCGGCCGAAAGAAAGCTAGGAGAATGGCGGGGCTGAGCAGCCCCAAACCGGTGGCCCCGCGAACACGGGGCCAACAGTATTTATACGTCAAGCCACAGGCGCCGCCTGCTGCCCGCGCACCAGACGCCCCGGCAGAGCGCCGGTGGCCTCACCCTCGCGATAGACCGCTACGCCGTTAACGAGGGTGGCCACATAGCCCTCTGCCCGCTGCACCAGACGCCGCCCTTTCCCAGGCAAGTCGTAGGTAATTTCCGGCGCGTGCAGGGCCAAACGGTCGAAGTCGATCAGGTTGATATCCGCCCGGTAGCCAGGGGCCAGCAGGCCGCGATCTTCCAGCCCCATGGTCAGAGCCGTTGCGCGACTGAGCCGGTAAACCAGCTCGGGCAGGGGCAGTTTCCCCTCGGCGCGGTCGCGGCCCCAGTGAGTCAGGGCGAAGGTGGAATAACTGCCGTCACAAATGGTGGCCGCGTGGGCCCCGCCATCCCCCAGACCGGGCAGCACATCCGGGTGTCGCAGGATCTCGCCCACCGCGTCCAGGCTGCCATCGGCGTAGTTGGCCATGGCCAGGTAGAGTACGGTGCCGCGCTCCCCCTCGACCATCAGGTCGTAGGCCACTTCCTCCGGTGATACGCCTCGGGCCTGAGCCCGGCCCGCAATACTCTGCTCCCAGGGCTGCTCGTAATTGGGCGGATCCCCCAGCAGGAACATGTGGTCGAAGTCGCGCACCATGCGGCCCAGCACCAATGCCGGATCCGGGTCCATCGGCTCGGCCAGGATACGTTCGCGCCGCGCCGGGTCGCGCAGGGCCTGCAGCCGCTCGGCCAAGGGCAAGTCCGCCACCTCCCGGTAGCCCGCGGTGGTATAGAAGGGGTTCAGGGTCAGCTCCACCCCGAGCATCATGCCGATGGCCCGCGGCATGACCTGGCCCTTGACTGTTGCTCCCGCCGCGTTCGCGGCTTCCAGGTCTTTCAGCAACTGGGGCCAGATATGCGGGCCGGTATTGCCGGTGCCGATGGAGAAGGTCAGGGGGCGACCCGCAGCCTCCGCCAGCTGCCGCAACACACCGACGTCCTTGCCCGGCAGGTGCACGTCCTCGACGATCTGGAACACGCCCTTGCCCTTGCGGCGCAAGGTCTTTGCCAGCGCCAGCAGTTCCTCGTTGCTGGCCTCCAGCGTGGGAATCGGCTTGCCGTCGCTGGAGCGGTGGAACAGGGTGCGCGAGGTGGCAATCCCCATGGCGCCAGCATCCAGGGCTTCCTCAAGCAGCGCGCACATGCGCGCGATGTCCTCTGCTGTCGCCGGCTCGCGATTGGCACCGCGCTCACCCATCACATAAACCCGCAGCGCCGCGTGGGGCAGGTAGCCCCCCACGTCCATGTCGTACTCGCGGGAGGCAATCAGATCCAGGTATTCGGGAAAGCTTTCCCAGGTCCAGGGCAGCCCCTGCGCCAGCACCGGGTAGGGTATATCCTCGACCCCGTCCATCAGCCGGATCAGGGTATCGTGATCGGCTTCCCGGCAGGGAGCAAAGCCGACGCCACAGTTGCCCATGATCGCGGTTGTCACCCCGTGGCAGGAGGACGGCCGCAAGCGGTTCTCCCAGGTAACGTGGCCATCGTAATGGGTATGCACGTCGACAAAGCCCGGTGTGACCAGTAGCCCGCGGGCGTCAATTTCTTCGCGTCCCGGCCCGAGGTTCCCGCCGACCGCAGCGACGATGCCATCGCTTATCGCCAGATCGCACACCCGGCCTTCACTACCACTGCCATCGAGCAGTGTGCCGCCGCGAATCACCAGATCGTAGTCGCTCATGCCGTTTCCTCCTGCTGTTCTTCTTCGATAATCCGGCCCATTTTGACGGTGCCACGGATCGTGCTCCGCTGCACAATCCGCACCTCATCCACCGGGTGGCCAAACGCCATGTGCATGGTGCGCCGGTTGTCCCAGAGCACGATGTCATTCTCCTCCCAGTCGTGAATGTACTGGAATTGTGGCTGCAGCGTATGTTCGATCAGCTGCTGAATCAGCGCATCGCTCTCCCGCTCCGGCATGCCGAGAATGCACTGAATATTCAGGGTGCTGACATTGAGGATACGCTGTCCGGTCTGGGGGTGAACCCACACCAGCGGGTGCGCGACCGGCGGAAAGCTGGGCAGATTCTTGCTGCTGGCCTGCAGCAGCTCGCCGTCCTGCCGGTTGAAGCGCATGCCACTCAGATCAGCACAGAAAATGTACTTGGCCTCCAGACCCTCGATACGCGCCTTGGTCTGCTCGTCCAGGGCCTCCCAGGCCATGGCGGTGTCGAGCCAGCCGGTCTGCCCCCCGTGCGCGCTCGTTTTTACCATGCGCAGCAGGGCGCCGGCGTTGGGCGTGGTAGCGAAGGCCAGGTCGGTATGCCAGGGAATACGCCCATAGGTCGGCACGCCATCGAAGGCGTAGACCGGCCCGGTCAGGCCCTTTTCGTTACTGAGCAGAATCAACTCGGGGTATCCCGGCAAACGGAAATGTTCAATCGGATGAGGCTCCAGCTCACCGAAACAGCGCGATAGCTGCAGCAGTACCTCGGGGGAGGTACCCAGGCCGCGAAACAGGACAATGCCTGCCTCCAGCCAGAGCTCCCGCAATGCCGCCACCGTGGTCGATGGCATGGCGTCGCTGACCTCGAGACCGGTCACTTCAACGCCGACACCACCTGGCAGAGGTTTCTTATCGAATGTCATGGGTCTATCTCCAATCGCGTGCGTGCCGGGGCACTTTGCCTCAGGCGCCGCCAGTCAACATCAGGCATATGGACTAGACCACGGAGAGCGCCGCGATCCTGCCACAGCGAACTCGCCATGCAGTACCATGGGATCGCCAGAGACGGGATTGAACCGCATGACCAAGACAACACCTCCCATTGGGCTGATCCAGACACTCTTCGACAGTCTGCTGGCAGAGCCGCCCTGGCTGGATTTCCTGCGGGCGCTGGAAAGCTGGCTGCAGGGCCACCACGGCGCCATGGTGCTGCGCCGCCCGCGTCCGGGCGACCCGGGCACGCTGATCTCTACCCAGAGCAACACCGCGGCCCTGACCGTCCTGCAGGATCACCTGTTCAACGAATCGCCCATCCTCGACCTGCCCCTGGACGAGGTGTGCATTCTGAGTGAAATGCTCAGCCGGCAGGAGCTGACCTCGCGACACAGTCGCTTCTATGCCTATATCCAGGAGTACGGCGCGGTCGAGGACATCATCGGCATCAATCTCGAGGAAGCGGAAACCGGGATGGTTTTTCGACTTCGCTGCGCCCGCCTGACCGGGCAGCCGAACTTCACCGGCGTAGACCGGGAGCGGATTCTGTCCCTGCTGCCCTGGCTGCGCACGGCCATCAGCCTGTATGCACGCCAGGCGCGCAAAGACTATCAGCTGAGCATTTCCGAGGCCGCCATCGGCCAGCTCACCATCGGCTCCCTGGTGATCGACGAGCAGGGACAGGTACTGATCACTAACCCGGTCGCCGAACGCACACTGGCAGCCAGTGATGGACTCGCCCTGGTACGGGGGAATCTGATCGCCAGCGGTACCAACAAAACCGCGCTGCGCGACGCCCTGCGACGGCTTTTCGACCGCGAAGATACTTCCGCCAGCGAAACCCTGCAGCTGCCGCGCTCGGATGGCCGCTACTGGAACCTGCTGATGCGACGCACAGCCACGCGCCCGGGCCTGGATGAAAGCGTCTCGAGAACCGCCCTGTTGCTGTTTCGCGATGCCGGCGGCCCCCGGGAGGTCAGCGAGGAACTGCTGATGGAATTGTTCGGCCTGACCCGCGCCGAAGCGGCGCTGGCGGCGCGGCTGGTACAGGGGGAGAGTCTCAGTGACGCCGCCGAGTCCCTGGGCCGCTCGCGCTATACCGCGCGCGCCCAGCTTGCAGCGATCTTCGCCAAGACGGACACCCACCGGCAACCGCAGCTGGTCAGCCTGATCCTGCACACCATCAGCCAGCTGTGGGGAGAAGCCAGCACCGACGACTGAAGGTAGAGACAGCGTTCGACGCTGCCGCGCGTAGCTCTTGGCTCACTCCGGCCGATACCAGATCGGCGACGTATAGGCGCGCTCCTGGTGCACCAGCTCCGTTCCCTCGGGAAGGTCCACGCCGAGACGCACCTTGTCATAGAGCGTCCAGCGCGGCGTGGGAATTTCCAGTACCCGCAGGTAATAGACCGCCGCCTGCTCGGGGTCGAAATCCGGGTCGGTCCACAGCGCAGACAGCTCGGCACTGCCAATGCTGTTGCTGTAACGGGCCTTGTCGCGATCCACGCTGTCGCCAACCGGGGGCAGCTTGCCCCGGGCGTCCGGCTGCCGCTCACCCGACCAGGCAACATCGTAGACGGCTTCGTGCATTTCCCCCCAGCTGTCCACCCAGCCCTTGACGATCTGCACCCGATCCAGGTTGGCCCCCTCGGGATCCTTCAGGGCCTGCACCATGAAACGCGGTGCACCCGCGGTGCCGGAGGAGCTCAGCTCACCGCCCATGGGGACCCCCTTGCGATAACCGTTCAGCGCGGGGTTGGGCCCCTGCAGATCCTGCTCCTCCAGGTTCCAGCCCCCAAAGAAGCGCACGCGCATGCGCGGCCCGGTGGTGGCGTAGACCTCGCGACGCTGCATGGCGTCAAACAGGGCCTCGCGGGTATTGTCGGTGGCCCAGACCGCGGCATAGCCGGAGGAGACCTGCAGGGTATTGGACATCTCCGCCTCGGGTATGCCCCAGATGGTCTGGGTGCGCCGGGGCCCGGGTTCATCCCCCGCCTTCTTGCCCCAGAAATTGTCCTCCTCGACGGCGGCCAGGGCGGTATGGGAATCCGTGCTGCCGATCATGCCAAACTGGAAGGGATTCACGCCGAGCTGCTGCCCCAGTCGCAACCCCAGTTGCAACGCGGGGCGCGCGTACTGATAGGGCTGCATCTCCGGACGCTGGGCCTCGTTCATGGCGATATTGAACTGGTCCCAGGTGCCGTAGTCGGCAAACTCGTCATTGGGGGAAAGCAGCGGATGGGCCTCGCTGTCACCCTTGATCTGGGTGACCTCCAGCAGCGGCTCCCAGCGGGCCCGACGCCTGGCATAGTCCGTGTCCAGGGGCTGGCCGTCGAGGGTCAGGTCGGAAAACATCTGCCCGCCACTCAGATTGCTGTTGTGGGGAATCGCCAGTATCTGGCCGCCGGTTTTTTCCTCGTAATCCGCCAGCCATTGCCACAGGTCCTCGGGATCGTCGCTGTCGAAGGCGGAGAAGGGGGTGATCTGGTCGGCACGCTCGGCACCATCGCGGAACACCATGATGCGGTGTAGGTTGTTGCCCCCCGGCATCGCCGACCACTCGTAGCCGATGAAGGCGGTAAACACACCCGGCTGGTTTGCCGCATCGGCCGCGCGGTTATTGGCTTCCCAGGGAGACGGCACGCCCTCCGGCAAGGTCAGTAGCGGCTCGCCATCCTCGTAGGAGTTGCCGATTTCCAGCATCAGCCGGCCGAAGGCGGTGGGCTCTCGCTGCTCGACGATGCGCTGCCAGGCGCGCGCCGTTTCATTCTGCATCATGCGGGGGTCGGCATCGCGGATCAGCGGCATTACTCCCAGGTACTCGGCGTGATCCGCCACGACCAGGAAATCCAGCGGTCGGCTCAGGCGGGCCGGCATGCCATTGGCCGCCGTCACGGTCTCACCCCGGGCAAAGCGGTAGGCGGCCTCGGGGCCGAGGCCGGTGACCCCGAACAGGTTCGCGTCCATGGACACCGAGGTGTGCAGGTGGGTATCCCCCCAGTAAACCTCCCGGGGGTAGTCCTGATTGGCCCAGGGCGAGTAGTCGCGCCGCGGGTCGGAGGCCTCATCCTGGGCGGCCAAAGGCACGGCCAGCGACGCCAGCAAAAGCGGAATCAAACCGAGGGGACTACGCATGCTGCGTCCTCCTGCAAATGTCTTGTTATTGTGTTCCCGCGCCGTCCGTCGAATGGCGGCAGGACTGTGACGCCCGGGCTTACTCGGGCGTCCCGGCACCGGCTTCCGGCATCTGCAGCAGTTCCAGATACAGTGGAAAATCCGGATTTTCCAGGTAAGCGAAGACGGTGTCGCTGTTCCAGCGCTTGTACCAGTAGGGGGTGTAGCCCACTTCGGCGAGTTTCGGAATCCAGGCATCGGTATCGTCGACCCGGTAGCGCAGATGATGCATGCCTTCGTGCCCCGCCTGGATGAACTCGCTGTGGGGGCTGACGCCGCCCTGCCACTCGATCAGTTCGATCTCCATATCGCCGCTACGGCCAAAGCCAATATGCAGCTTCACGTCTTCGGTTTTGCCGCGGAAGGTGGCGCCCTGGACCGAGCCATCAATGAAGGTGAAGGGGCCGAATACCGGTTCAAAGCGCTGCACCCAGTCGTCCAGCTTGCGCACCACAAAGCCGATCTGGTCGATGGGTGGCAATCCAAGGTGTTGCAATTGTGGATCCGGGCTCATGCAGATAACCTCATTATCGTATCGTCGTGACTGGGCCAGCGTAATACACTGCACTTAAGCAGTACCAACCCGCATGTTCGGGCTTTTGAACCGATCTTATATTTCCCTTGCCATTTCCGGCAAGAGAATTTTAATATACTTTCATTAAATTAGGAGTTACCGCGACAGCATGGCAAAAAGCAACGAACGCCAGCGCATCACCCCCCGCAGCGCCGCCACCCGGGCGCGGCTGGTCAGCGTCGCCGAACGGCTCTTTGCCGAACGCGGCGTGGAAGGCGTGCCCCTGAGCGAGATCAACAAGACCTCGGGGCAGCGCAACGCCAATGCCTGCCAGTACCACTTCGGCAACCGCGAAGGCTTGCTGCAGGCCATTATCGACAAGCACGTTCCCGGTATAGCCGCCCGCCGCGCGGAGTTGCTGGACGATCTCGAGCAGGCCGGGGAGCTCAGCCTGGAGGGGCTGGTGGATGCCTGGATAGAACCGGTGGTCGAGAAACTGCACGACCCGGATGGCGGACGTGAATTCATTCGCGTCAACGCCCAGCTCACTGCCCGGCACATGCTGTCCCTGCTCAAGCCAGGCCAGGGCGCCCTGCACGCACCGGGCGCCGGGCGCCTGACCAGTGGTTGGAACCAGTTACTCGCCGCGCTGCCCGCGGCGGTGCGCCAGCAGCGCCTGCACCTGGCCTCGATCCTGGTCTTCCAGGGGCTCGCCGATCACTCGCGCCTCCAGGAGCACCTCGGGGACGATGACCCCGCCCACGATACCCAACTGTTTGTCGCCACCCTGCGCGACGCGATCATCGCACTGCTGCAGCAGCCCGCTTCGGCCGACTGCCTGCAAAGTGCCGAACAAGCCCAAGCGACCGGAGACTGACGTCCACCATGAGCAATACGATCCGCATCACCGACCTCGCCAATCCGCAGCTGACCGAGATACAGCGCGCGGCGCTGGACTATGGCGAGCAACAGCCGGTCGACTTCAGCGAGAGCGCCGTCCTCGACGCCGCCCGCCAGCGCACCGGCCTGGATGATTTCGGCCCCGGGGATTTCCGCGAACGCCTGCAACTGCTGATCGACGAGTGGGGCAACGACCCGGACATGACCCGGAGCCAGCGCGCCAACCTGTTTGGCTACCTGGTGCGCTACGCCAGCAATCGCCTGCTGATCCAGAGCGAGTGGACCCGGCACCCCGACATCCTCAAGCAGGAGATTCGACAGCCAATCATTGTGGCAGGCCTGCCCCGCTCTGGCACCACGCACCTGCTCAACCTGCTGGCCGCCGATACCCGCTTCCGCTCGCTGCCACTGTGGGAATCCTATGAGCCGGTACCGATGCCCGGGGAGCAGCCCCTGCCCGATGGCACCGACCCGCGCTACCAGCGCTGCGAGGAGGCCTGGCAGGGCATGCAGCAGGTCACCCCCCTGCTTGCAGCGATGCACCCGATGAACCCGGACCACATCCACGAGGAACTGGAACTGATGGGGCCCGACTTCGCGTCCTACAACTTCGAATGGCTGGCACCCAGCCCCCGCTGGCGCGACCACTACTACGCCACGGACCAGACCCCGCACTACGCCTACATGCGCGACGTGCTGAAGCTGCTACAGCATTTCCGGGGGCCCGACCGCTGGGTACTGAAATGCCCGCAGCACCTGGAGCAACTCCCGGTACTGCGCGAGGTCTTCCCCGATGCCACCTATGTCATTACGCACCGTGACCCGGTGGCGGTGATTCAGTCCGCCGTCACCATGATTGCCTACGGCCAGCGCATGGGTCGCAAGCGTATCGATACCAAGGCCCTGATCGACTACTGGTGTGACCGGGTCGAGCACCTGCTGCAAGCCTGCGTACGCGACCGGCCGTCAATGCCCGAATCGCAGACGGTGGACGTGCCCTTCCATGAATTCATGGCCGACGACATGGCCATGGTGGAAAAGATCTACGCCAAGGCCGGCGTGGAACTGACGGGCAAGGCCCGGGGGGAAATGCAGGCCTTTATCGATGCCCACCCGCGGGGCAAGGAAGGCAAGGTGGTCTACGACCTGAAAGGGGACTTCGGTGTGGACCCCGCCGAACTGCGAGAGCGCTTCGCGTTCTATTTCGAACGCTTCCCGGCGAAGCCGGAGGCTTGACCAGGGCCGGGGGCGATCAGGATTGATCCGCCCCCTCATCTCTCACATCCTCCGACTCAACCAGGCTGGCAACGCTGGTGATAACCAGGCGCACGAGGTCTGCCTGCCGTGACGTGCCGGTCTTGCTGAAGATGCGCTTGCAGTATGTGCGGGCTGTCTGCTCGGTAATTCCCAGACGCTCTGCCACCGTTTGCAGTGATTCACCCTCGGCCAGCAACACCGCAAAACGCGCCTCGGTGGGGGTCAAGCCAAACAGCTTACCGACGTGCTCAATACGGGCGACTGGCACAAGACTTTGCCGAGGTCGCAAATAGGCCACCACGGCAGCGCCCGGCAGACGCTGACCGGGCAGTGCTGTCAGGCGGCGCAATAACAGACCCACCGCATCATGCGTGTGTGCTCCTATCATGTAGGACACCGAGTCATCGACTCCCTGCAGAACATCTCGCAGGGCCTGGTGAAATGCCTGCTCGTCACCGAGCCCGGTAAACTGCAAGCCTCCTCGCTGCGACAGCCGAAGGAGCGGGTTCTGCCCTAGCAGCTGTTGAGCCGAGTGATTCGTGGTCAGAACTCGCCCCTGCTCATCCAGTAACAGGGTACACAGTCCCAAGTGATCCGCGGTCCTGCGAAAGGCACTCTGTTGCGTACGCAGGCTTTCCACGAACGCATAGAGGCGGACCGCTCGCTCGAGGTGCGGCAACAATGCCGCAAACAAGGTACGCTCTGGCTCACCATAAGCACCGCCCACGTCATCCCGACTGAAGTTGAACCAGGCGCGGATACCCTGCCCATCATCGACACAGGCAACCAGGGCGTGCTGATTGCCCATCGGCACACAGAATTCCCGGTAGTACCGGCTGCGCTCGAAATCTTCGCGTGAAATAAAATCCTCATAGGCAAAGATCCGACCGGGCTGGATGCCTGGATAATCGATCGGATTGAGGCTCTGGTACTGGTCGTAATACAGGTTCTGCAGCGTATAGGTCTGCCAGAAGTCCGTGTCCAGCACGTCGCGGTGAATCTGCCGCTGCTGATCGGCACTGAACATCAACAGCGCGTTTCGCGAATTGAGCGCGAGGCGCATCTGGTGCAGCAATTCGTGCCAGCCCTCGCGACTCATCACCGCTTCGTAGCACGCACCGAGAAGCTCCTCGAACATGGCTGTGTCCCCGGCCATCATTGCGGAGCACAGACTATACCACGCCGTTGACCTCAGCCCTTCAGCTGCATGGGCAGAAAGCGATAGCCCTGGGTGAACGGCCCCACATAACGCTTGCCTTGCTCGGGGTGAACCGAGAAGTTCGGCCAGCGCTGGAGGATTTCCTGCAAAGCGACCTTGATCTCCAGGCGTGCCAGAGGCGCACCCAGACAGGCGTGCAAGCCACTGCCAAAACCCAGGTGTCTGCCCTGGTTGTCGCGTGTAATATCAAAACGGTCGGGGTCCTCAAACTGCCGCTCATCGTTGTTGGCCGAATTGTACAGCAACGCGACCATCTGCCCTTCGCGCAGGGCCTGGCCGTGAAGCTCGTAGTCCGCGGTCAGGGTCCGCGTCATGATATGCGTGGTCGAGTTGTAACGCATGGCCTCTTCAATCGCCCCATCCATCAACTCGGGGCTTTCCAGCAGCAGGCGGCGCTGATCGGGGTTCTGCTGCAGGAGAATCGCCATATTGCCGATCATCTTGGTTGTGGTCTCGGCGCCAGCGATGCTCAGCATGATCCCGAAGCCGATGGCCTCATTCCTTGGCATGGTCCCCTGCTTGACGGCTTGGAGAAGGTGATAGAGCAGATCGTCCCCGGGGGGCGACGATTCGCGTTGTGTCAGAGCCTCATCATAGTACTCGCTGAGCTTCTGTATGGAGGTTTTGGCACGTTCCTCGCCGTTGGGCTGCTCCCCATCGGCCAGCAAGTCGACCAGGTGATTGAGAGCTGCGGCATCTTCCCGGGGTATGCCGAGGATTTCCGACACCATCAACGCCGGCAGGTATTCCGCGAAATCCGCGGTCAGGTCCATACTGTCCGCTCCCTCGAAGGGGGCGAGGAGATCGCGGGTGGTGCTGCGGACGATGTCTTCCATTGCCACCAGGCGTGCCGGAGACAACAGCGGTCGGATGAAGTTGCGCATCGCGGTATGCTTGGGGGGGTCCATCATTAACAAATTGGGGTACTCGGCGAAGTACTCGCCGCTATCGCCCGAGGTCCCGCCACCTGCGGCACAGCTGAAAACTTTCCAGTTATGTGCGGCGTTGCGAACGTCCTCATAGCGCGACAACACCCAGCATTGCGTTGAATCACTCCAGTGGCAGGGGGACTCGTCGCGCAGGCGCCGGTACAGTGGACGTGGATTGTCGTAGAAGTGCGGGTCGTAGAAATTGAACTCGATGCTCATCGGATATGCCCTCGCTTGTCAGCCGGAAATTTTCCAGGTTGGCTGCAAAAGCTAGCAGCGATGGGCTGGGGGTAATACCCCCATATGGTGACTGCTCCGCCGTGCGCGTGACGCTAGGATTACCGGAGCGTCACGACAAAGTGTCGTCTGACAGTGCGTCTGAGAGGAGTCAGGTAATATGGTGCATGTAACTTTCAACTATCGCGATGGCAGCCACCATACGGTGGAGTCGGAAGAAGGCAACTCACTGATGATGGCCGCCTACCTGGAGGGCATTCCAGGCATAGAAGGCATCTGCGGCGGCGTGGCCGCCTGTGGCACCTGCCATGTCGCCGTGGCGGAGCCGTGGCTGGAATCCTGCGGGAAAATAGACTCGGTCGAGGAGAAACGACTGGAGATGGTCAGCGGGCGTCAGACAAACAGCCGCCTTGCCTGCCAGATTACACTGGACCGCGACAAGGACGGCATGCAAGTACTGGTCATTGAGGAGTAAGACCCGGGCTATGCCTGGCAGTCCACCATGACCTTCACCGCTTCCTCCGGGCGCTGTGCCGTCGCAAAGGCTTCATCAAAACGGGACAGGGGGAAGCGGTGACTGATCAAGGCGTGAGCGTCGACGCGGCCCGAGGACAGCATATCGATAACCGCGGGGAACTCGTCCGGGTAGGCCATCGAGCCGCGGATGCACAGCTCTTTCGATAGCACGGAAAGCAGATCCAGCGAGGCCGGCGCCTTGTGCACACCGACCAGGGTAATACGGCTGCCAAAACGCGCCAACTTCACGCATTGTTCAAATACGGCACCCACACCTGTCGCCTCGATCATCACGTCCACGTCCGGCAGCGATTGCCCCAGGTTCTCGGTCGAACCAAAGGCATCCTTCAGGGTTGCTTCCACATCCGCCGTTGACGGATTGCAGGTTACGGCCCCCAGTTTCCGGGCCAGCTGCAGGCGCGTTTCGCTCATGTCCACGACGACACAGTTCTTTGCCCCCCGGTACTGTGCCACCAGCAGCGCGCCCAGCCCGATCGGCCCCGCGCCGAAAATCACCAGCTTGTCCTCGGCCGTCAGCTCACTGCGATTGATCGCATGCATGGCCACGCCGAGGGGCTCGACCAGGGCGCCGTCCTCATCGCTCAGGTGATCGGGCAGCCGGAACAGGATACCCGGATCCGTGGCCACACCTCGAACCAGCAACTGCGGCGAGAAGCCACCTTCAGGGCCGCCGTTGCCAATGCCGTTACCTCCCGCGGTAGGATTAACCACCACACGATCACCGGCTTGAAAGCCGCGGACATTGTCACCGACCTCTTGCACCACACCGGACAGCTCGTGCCCCAGAGGCATGGGGGCGGGGTTGCCGGGCAAGCCGCCCATGGCGACGTAGCTGAGGTCGGAGCCGCAGATGCCACACTGATGGACGCTCACGAGCACATCCTCGGGCCCGGGCCGCGGTGTCGATACGGCATCGAGCGCGAAATTACCGGGTGCGTGGATACGAACTTGTGGCATGGTCTTCATACTGATCTTCTCCTGCATGGAATCGGGCACACTCGGAGCCGGTGCCCGTGATAGCTTATCGAGTCTGGTACCAGATCGGGGAAGTATAGGCCCGCTCCTGCTGTACCGCTGGCGCGGCATCCGGCAAAACCGCGCCGAATTGCACCTTGTCATAGAGCGGCCAGGTGGGCGTGTGAACCTGCAGGACACGCAGATAGTAAAACGCTGCCATCTCCGGGTCGAACTCGGGGTCCGTCCAGACTGCTTCCAGTGTGCGAGCGCCCACTTCGTCAGATGACTGGGCTGTATGCGGATCCACTGTTGAAGGTAGGGCCGGCAACTGACCGTTCTTGTCGAGCTCTCTATCCCCAGCCCAAGCCACGTCAAAGACCTTCTCCCGGGTTTTTCCCGAGGGCTCCAGCCACCCTTTGACAATCTGCAGACGGTCCAGGTTGGCGCCAGAGGCATCCTTCACCGCTCGGGCGACAAACACCGGCCCAGCAGCCATGCTCTCGCCATGGTGCAACTCCCCGCCCATCGGCACGAACCCTTCTGGTGCTCCCCGGTGCGGTATGACCGAAACGTCGATCTCGTCGTTCCAGCCACCGTAGAAACTGACGCTAATCCGCGGCCCGGTGGTGGCATAGACTTCGCGGCGCATCATCGCATCGAAGATCGCCTCTCGGGTATTGGCTTCAGCCCAGACCGCCGCATAGCCCGAAGCGAGCATCTCCCAGGCATATACTCGGGCATCGGGATTGCTGGCCAGGAACTCGTTTTCGATACGCGTCGCGGAAGGCGCGTCATATGCAAACTTGCCCCAGAAATTGTCCTCGTCCGCGGTCGCCAAAGCCGTATGCGAATCGGTGCTGCCGATCATGCCGAACTGGTAGGGATTGATACCCGTGCTTGCCTCCAGATACAGGCCATTTTTCAGAGCAGAACGCACGTATTCATAGGGGAACATCCAGTCGGCATGAGGCACCTGGCCGGTAATATTGGCCTTATCCCAGCGCCCAAAGTCGGCGAATTCGTCATTCGGGGAAAGGAAAGGGTGGGTTTCGCTGTCACCCTTCATCTGGGTGACCTCAACAATCGGCTCCCAGCGCTTCCGGCTTTGCAGGTATTGCCGGGACAAGGGGGCGCCCGCTTCCGCCGACAGCGGAAACATCTGCCCCCCACTCACATTGCTGTTGTGGGGGATCGCCAGGACACGTCCGCCCTGGCGCGCCTCATATTCCTCAAGATAGGCCCACAAGCGTTCAGGCTCTGCACTGTCCAGAAAGGAGAACGGCTGAACCTGCAGCGTCTTCTCCGGACCATCCCGGAAAATGACGTTGCGGTGAAGATTGTTTCCACCGGGCGTGGATGTCCACTCAAACCCTGCGAAAGTCGTGAACCGACCCGGCTTGTTATAGGCCTCTGCGTAGCCCACCAGATCCGCCCAGGGATCGAATTCCACGCCCGACATATCAAGCTGCGGTCCTCCCTCGGTCATGAAGGCCTGCTTAAGCGCCTCGCCACCCTCCTGTAGCAGCGCATACCAGCGCTTTCCGGATGCCTGCTCCAGCAACACCGGGTTGCCAGTACGGAGCTCGCGAATCACACCCAACTGCTCTGCATGGTCTGCCACCACCAGGAAGTCCAGTGGCCGATCCAACTGCGCCATGCTTCCAGGGGCGACCTCCACCGGCTCACCCATCGCAAAGCGGTAGGCATCTTCCGGTGAAAGAGTATTGCCATTGTAGCTGGCGTCCATGGAATAGGACGAATGTACATGGGTATCGCCCCACAGCAGCTCCTTGTCAGCAGCCCAGGCAGCATCCAGCAGAAGCAGGGTTCCCGCCAGACACAACAGTCTCTCTTTCATGTTATTAACCTCCCCGACTCTAACTTCGGTCAATATTTTTAATATATACGTCTTATATGTTTTACGTTCAATACAGATTAGTAGAAATGCTTAACAACAGTAAAAAAGCGTAGATTGACGGATTACTAAATAACTTGCAGTTCAATCGAACCCCAGCATAACATATACTTTAATATAACTTCATTAATATGGAGAGATTACGATGCCGACTATGATCAACCGCCTCGCAGTGCTACCCACCCTGGCCCTCGCCAGCCTGGCTGCCACGGCACAACCGGCGCCCGCCCTTGAAGAGGTTGTCGTTACAGCCCAGAAACGAACGGAAAACCTCCAGGACGTACCGGTTTCCATAGCCGCCTTCGGCGCCAGGGAACTAGAGACCTTTCAAATTAGCGGCGTGCAGGATATCGCCACATTCACCCCCGGGATGATTTCCGTCCCGCAGGCCGAGTCCGGCGGCGGCCTGCGCATTGCGATTCGGGGTGTCATACCTTCCGGTGCCTCTCTGGGTCTGGACTCCCGAGTGGCCATCTACGTCGATAGCGCATATGTTGGCAAAGGCTCTGGTGCGGTATTTGACATGGTCGACCTGGAGAGGGTGGAAGTACTCAAGGGACCGCAAGGCACGCTCTACGGGCGAAATGCTGTCGCCGGTGCCATTAACCTTATCCCAGCTAAGGCACATTTCGAGGGTGTATCGGGTAGTGTCTCTGCCGGAATGGGTAATTTCGACAGACAGGAACTCAAGGGCAGTATCAACCTCCCCTTAACCGACACCTTGGCAGTCAAACTCTCAGGGATGCGTCATCGACGCGACGGGTGGGTTGAGAACCGGGGTCTGGGCGAGGATTTCATGGGCTACGACCGCCACGGTCTTCGACTGGATATGGCTTGGCAACCTTCTGACTCGGTGCGCATTGACTACGCGTATGACAACCTGACCGCAAACAGCACTCCGACCTACTACCAATCCATCCCGGAAGGTACCGGCGGTGCCTTTGCCGCACTTCTGCTGCCACCCTTTGGCCACGGACGGCGCGATAGCGTAGACAGCGCCATTGATATTCCTGAGGTTGAAGTCGAGGCACGCTCGCATACCGTAACAGCCAACTGGGACTGGGCCACCCATCACAGCACAAAGCTCGTAGCGTCCCATCGACAACTCGACTCGACACGCTGGAGCGGCTTCTTCACGGAATCGCCGATCAACCCACTCGCGGGGTTTGACCGCATCTTTGCCAGCAATGCGCCGGAAACCGACGTGGATGACCACGAGCAGTACAGCCTCGAATTCAACGCCACCGGCACCCTCGGCGAGACGCTTGAATATGTCGCAGGGCTATACTATTTCGATGAGGATACTGGTAGCGGGCAGCCCCACTACACGACCAGTGATGTCCCCTTCCTCAGTGGAACCCACAATCAGGCTCGCTTCAAAACCGAGGCTCTCGCGGCCTTCGGGCGGATGTCCTGGAGCCCAGACGCGCTGGGCCAGAAACTCACGCTGACAGCAGGTCTCCGCGTATCCCACGACGAGCGCGAGGCTACAGCAAAGACCTTTGCACAGGTCGTTGATGCCAGCACCCCCCCGCTGAGGATCATCGGTGGTGTTCCGATAGCCTCCCTGAGCAGCGACGATAGCTGGGACAGCGTGGATCCGGAAGTGATCGCGGAGTACCAACTGGCCGACGACACGATGCTCTATGCCAAATACAGCACCGCATTTCGTTCCGGAGGCTTCAATGAAAGTGCGACCGCTCTCGACACTTTCACCTTCGACAAGGAGGAGATTGAGGCCTGGGAGCTGGGCATCAAGTCAACGCTATTTAATGGCAGACTACGCGCCAATGCTGCCACATTTCTCTATGAGATAGATGGCCTTCAGCAAGTCATATCCCACCCACAAATCCCTAATATTCTCACCGTCGGCAACTCCACCGCAGAAACCTCCGGTTTTGAGCTCGACCTTACTGCTCAGCTGACAGAGCACTTCTCCGCCTCACTGGCCTATGCCTACCTGGATACAGAGGCGGACGATATACGGGTAGTTTTCGACGTACCGCAACGCCTGGTCGTCGACTTTCCCAGCGGATCGGCGGGCAACCCTCGCAACTCACTGTCGATCAATCTTGACTACGCGCGTAGCCTCAGTGATCTGGGAGAGGCTTATGCGCACCTGGGTTTCAACCACACGGATTCTTTTTTCGTAACCACCAATAATGCACGCCTGGACGCGCGCGACATCCTGAATGCTCGTATCGGACTGCGAGAAATATCAGTAGGCACCGGTATGCTGTCACTTGGCTTGTGGAGCCAGAACCTGACCGATAATGAGTACCATATCGACCGGATCGAATTTTCCACTTTTGGGTCTGTCGGACTGGGCTATGACGTTGTTGCTTTCGGCACTCCGCGCACCTATGGGCTCGATGTGAAATACGATTTCTGACTACCGAAAATCAACCAGTACCGGGAGGTACGACAATGAAAATAAAGATTACAGCGTCGATAAGCCGTGCCATGGCGCTTACGCTCTCTTTGCTTATCGCAACATCGCCATGCTCCTTCGCAGCACCGGACGGCGACGTGGAACAGCGGGTCGACGACCTGACACGCCTTCCTGTCGAGGCTACCCAGCTGAATGACTTTATCTACAAGATCGACGGACAGGGTGCGATCTTCCTGGTCAACACCAGTGAGGGATCCGTGCTCATTGACGTCGGCTTCAACAAAACCCAGGGCCTGAAACAGAAGGCCCTGGCGGAAAAACATGCCACCGGCCCCATCCGAAAAATCATACTCACCCACTTCCACACGGACCACGTCGGCGCTCTGCCCGTCTGGAATGAAGAAGTCGCTGGCGGGCTGCCCATTGTTGCCCACCAGCGCTACCCCTATATGGCGCGCATCCAGCGCGAACTCAATCCCTTCTTCAATCGCCGCTATGAAGTGCTGTACGGCGACCTGGTCAACAGCGACCCCGACCCGGATCTCAGTTACTGGGCCATCGAGCCGGACCGCCCCGTGTATGTCGGCCAGCCCTATACCTTCGCCCTGGGCGAGGTGGACTTTGAGGTCATCGCCATGGACAACACCGGCGAGGGCGAGGACGGGCTGATGGTGTGGCTGCCGAAACAGAAGATCCTGTTTGTCGGCGACATGTTCGGTCCCCTCTACCCGATGTTTCCCAACCTCTACACCGTGCGCGGCGAGAAATACCGGGATGCCCTGGACTACATTGACGCCCTGGACCAGATTCTCGCCCTGGAGCCGGAAATGCTGGTGTCGACTCACTTCACCGTGGAGCGCGGGGCCGAACAGATCCGCAGCAGTGTCACCCGCATGCGCGATGCCGTGCAGTATGTCTGGGACGAAGTGGTCGCCGGCATGAACGCGGGGAAAACCGTGTGGCAGCTGATGGACGAAATCTCGCTGCCGGAGGAATACGCCGTCAGCCAGGGGCACGGCAAGGTCTCCTGGAGCGTGCGCGCCATCTGGGAGACCGTCGCCGGCTGGTACCATTACGATACGGTCGCCAATCTCTACCCGGTGTCGGTGGAAAGCATATACGATGACGTCGTGGCAGCCGCAGGCGGCACCGCGCCGCTGGTGGAGCAGGCGTCGCAGCGTCTCGCCGCCGATCAGCCGGTCCAGGCACTGCGCCTACTGGATATGACGCAGGGTTCACCGACGGTGGATTCGTTGGCACTGAGGATTCGCGTGCTCGACACACTGTTGGAACAGGCCCAGGCACTGCGCAATTACAGCGAGATAGGCCTGCTGAAGGACGATCGCCAGCGCACCGCTTCCCGGCTTGAGGCACTGGGCTCCTGAATCGACGGCGCGCCGGGACAATTCCCGGCGCCCGAGCCATTGCTACTGACTTGCCGGAAAGGTCACCACCGCCCGCAGGCTCTCGCCACTGCGCATCAGGTCGAAGCCCTCGTTGATGCGCTCCAGTTGCAGGCGGTGGCTGACCAGACTGGCCAGGTCGAGTCGCCCGGCCAGATAGTCCTCCAGTAGAAGCGGCAATTGGCTGCGGGTCTTGACGTTGCCGAGGAAGGAGCCCAACAGGGTGCGTCCCAGGAACAGGCTTTCGGGCGGTATCGGCAGGTGTTCGCCCTCCGGGGGCATCCCCACGATCACCGCAACACCGCCACCGGGATGAACCATCTCCAGCGCCTGGCAGGAGAGCCTGGCATTACCCACACACTCGAAGCTGTAGTCCGCCCCACTCCCGGTCATGGCCTGCACCGCCGCGACCAGGTCGCCGTCGAGCGCCAGCGGGTTGATAAAGTCGGTCGCGCCAAAGCGGCGCGCGGCTTCCTCCCGCTCCGGATTGGTGTCGACGCCGATAATCCGGCTGGCACCGACCATCCGGGCCCCCTGCACGACGTTCAGGCCCACCCCGCCCAGGCCGATCACCACCACGCTGCTGCCGGCCTCCACCCGCGCGGTATACAGCACGGCACCTACGCCGGTGGCAACGCAACAGCCGACGGTACAGGCGAGGTCGAAGGGTACCTCGGCAGGAATCCGGGCGACATTCATTTCCTTTACCAGGACATGCTGGGCAAAGGTGCCCAGGCTGGCGTAGGCGGCAATGGGTTTCCCGTTTAGTGAGAAGGGTGACTCCGCCCGCCCCATGCTGGCGTAGAAATGCTCGCAGAGATTGGTCCTGCCACCACAGCACGCAGCGCAAGTGCCACACTCCGGGATGGACAGGGGCACAACATGGTCCCCCGGCCTGACGCTGCTTACCGCGCTGCCACAGGCCACCACCACGCCGGCCCCCTCGTGGCCCGGCACCACCGGGAAGGGGAAAGGCGCATTGCTGCCCTCCATCTGCAGGAGGTCGGAGTGGCAGAGACCGGTTGCGCGAATCTCCACCAGCACTTCGTCCGGCAAGGGGTCGCGCAGCTCCAGGGTTTCCAGCGTCAGCGGCTCACCCGCTGCGCGGCAGACCGCCGCGCGTGTGGTCATCGGCATACTCAGTACTCGAAGATGACTTCGACACCGTAGGTCGCCGGTTCCGCCCAGGATTCCGCCGCATAGGTATAGCCCTTGGAGGATATCGGCGTTGCCACCGGACCGCCGCCGCCCAGGCCAATCACATGATTCCGGTAGTCACGGTCCGTCACATTGCGCCCCCACAGCGCCAGCTGAAGGCTGCGACTGTCGGCAAAATCCAGGGCCATGGTCAGGCGCGCATCCAGCAGGCCATAGCCGTCCTGGCGATAGAACTCACGACCCGGAACATCCTCACCCGCCGGAGAGCTTAGATATGTGTCCGTCTGACGACGGTAATTCAGGTTGACCGACAGATCACCATTACTGAACCGGTAAAACGTGTAGTCCGCGGAAAGGTTCAGGCTGTTGCGCGGGGCATAGGGCATCACGAACAGGTCCTTGATGTTGTCACCCACCTGATGCGGTGACATCGGGTTCAGAGCCGGATCAAAAATGGTCCCGGATAATGCCTCCACCCTATCGAAGCGCGGCCGCAGATGAGTGTAGTCAAACTTCAGCAGCAAGTCGGGCGTCGGCATCACGGTGAGTTCCAGCTCAAGGCCGGCAACATTGGCCTCCCCCGCGTTGTAGGCCTGAATCACTGAGGTATCGAAGGAATCCGCAACAAACTGCAGCTGCATGTCGTCGAATTCGCTGTAGAACAAGGCTGCGTTCAACCGCAGACGGCGATCCCACCAGTCGGATTTGATGCCCAGCTCATAGGTCATCACGTCTTCCGGCTCAAAGGTCTGGTCGAATTGACCCGGCGCCGAGCTCTCGGAGGAGCCGCCCGCCTTGTATGCTGTCACCCACTTGGCGTAGGTCGTCAGGGTATCGCTCCAGGCATAGTTCAGGGTCAGCGAGGGGTTGAACTCCTCGAAAGCCTGGCGATTGGAGGCGCCAAGCTCCAGGGGGAAGTCGTTGATCAAAAAATCCCGGGTGGCTTTGCGGCGGTCCTCGGTATAACGAGCACCAAGTGTTATATCAAGACGTTGCTCCAGCACAGGAGGGGTCCAGGTTACCTGCGTGTAGGCTGCTCGCGACCATGATTGCGCACTGACATCCCGATCCTTGTCCACAACCCCCTGGGCAATGGATGTCAGATCCAGAATGTAATTCTGATAGTGGGAGGAACTCTCCTTGAAGTAATACAGGCCTGCCACATACTCCACGGAATCGCCAGCATCACCAATGAACTGGAGCTCCTGGGAAAACTGATAATTACCAACAAGATCCCGGGACCTCGTGGGCACCCCGAAGGAGTCCGCATAGTCCTGGTAACCATCGAAATCCAGCTCCCGGTAACCGGTGAGGGATTTGATGGTGAGATTGTCCCCTGCCTGCCAGGTCAGCGTGAGACCATGACCTTCGAAATCGGTCGTGCTGACCGGCAGATCCACCGGGCGGTGGGTAATGCTGGTCGGTCGACTCGCATCGACGTAACCCGGATAGAGCGGGAACCCCGACTGATAGTAGATCGGCGTATGGTCCTGGCTGCCGGTTTCCAGAAAATACTCCGCTTCGAAGGTGTCACTCGGCACCCAGCGCAGGGCCACGCGCCCAGCGAGCTCCTCGACTTCGCCATAGTCGTTGGAGTCGCCCCGGTTTTCCACGTAACCGTCCTGCTTGCGGGACAGCAGGGAGATCTTGCTGGAGACATTGCCCACCTCGGGCAGGTCGATCAGAGTCAGGCTGCGCATGAAATCGCGACTGCCCATGGAAAGGTTCTGCCGCAGCCCGAACTCACCGGTGGGCTTGCGGCTGATCAGGTTGATTGCACCGCCGGTAGTGTTACGGCCGTAGAGCGTGCCCTGGGGGCCGCGCAATACTTCCACGCGCTCGGTATCAGCCAGGTCGAACAGCACCCCCTGGGGGCGTGCAATGTAGTGTCCATCGACGTAAAACCCCACCGAACCATCGCTGGTAATCTGCATGGAGTCCGAAACCCCTTGGCCGCGCATATAGAGAATCAGCATATTCGAGGAGGGGTAGACCGTCTCGGTCAGGCTGGGCACTGCCTTGGCGATATCGATGAAGTTGTAGATACCGCGCTTTTCCATCTCGTCGCTGGACATCGTGGTAATGGCGATGGGAATGTCCTGCTGGCTCTCCGCGCGCTTCTGCGCGGTCACGACCACTTCCTCAAGCTGCGCCAGGGCTGGAGCAGCCCAGGCAACGGGCAGCGCCACCGCAAGCATGCGGGCCAGTCTTGAAGGCAGGAATCCGCGGGGAGCAACCATTGCTGTCATAAGGGCATCCTTTGGTGTTTTATTTGAATTAAAAAAGTTGCATTAATTTGCATGCACAGCATACGCTCACAGGCACCGTTCAACCAAGCCACCCTGACAGAACACGCTGTTCGACCTGAACGAACAATACTCCCATCGCAACATAAACACAGGAGACACACGGTGACTGATATCAATGCACGCCTGCAGGCCATGGAAGACCGCTTCGCCCTGCTCGATCTGGAGGCCGACTACGCCGCCCACTGGGACTTCGGGCGCGCCCGGGACTGGGCCGGGCTGTTTACCGAGCAAGGCAGTTTCGAGATGCTGCCCGCAGGCCCGATGGCGGCCTTTACTGCCACGGGTCACGAGGAATTGCAGGCCTTTTGCGAGAATATCAACCAGCGCTGGCAGGGGTTGCACTTCATGCACCCACCGCGGTTAAGGATGGCCGGTGACACCGCTTCCGCCACCATTTTTTTCGAGTTCCGACATGTCATGCACGACGGCAACGGGCACACCCGACAGGGCGTCACCGCCGGTTATTACGAAGTGGATTATCGACGCACACCAGGGGGCTGGCGCATCGCGCGACGAGTAGAGCAGGCCGTGTTCGACAATACCGAAAACAGCTTCGCCTTCACCCGTGCCGCCAGCCCTTGATGAAGTCCAGCAATTGGCGCAGGGCCTGGGGCATGTGCCGGGTGCGCAAGTAATAGATATAAAAGGGCGGCATGCTAACGCTCCACTCCGGGAGCAGTGACACCAGCTGTCCACTCTGCAGGTAAGGGGCCACATCCGGCTCCAGCAGATAGCCGATGCCTTCTCCTGCCAGCAGTGCCTCAAGAGCCAGGGCCTCGTCATCCACCACCAGGTTGCCGGCGGGCTGGAATTCAAAGCGGCGAGAACCGCGTTGGAATCGCCAGGGGAAAACGGTACTGCTCTGCGTATGCCGCATACGCAGGCAGTTGTGGCCCCGGAGTGCTTCGGGGTTTTCCGGACAGCCGTGGCGTTCCAGGTAGTCCGGGGCGGCCACCACGTGCAGAGGCCATTCCCCAGTCAGGGGCAGCGCCACCATATCCTTCTCCAGCAGGTGGCCGACGCGAATACCGGCGTCAAAGTGACTCTCGACGATATTGGTGATGCCGTCATCCACGGTGATGTCCACTTCAATGCGTGGATACTCGCGGTGGAAGTCCGCGGTCAGGCGGGCCAGGACCAGCCGGGCTGCCGCCCGCGAGCACACCAGACGCAGATGCCCCCGGTCACCTGCCCCCAAGTCCTCCGCCGCCTCTACGGTACGCTCCAGCTCCGCCAGCAAGGGCTGCAATTGCGCCAGCAGCTGCTCCCCTGCGCGGGTCAGACTCACGCTGCGCGTGGTGCGGTTGAACAGCTGAACCCCCAGGCGATCCTCCAGGTTGCTGACGGTCTGGCTCAGGGTGGATGGCGCCAGACCCAGGTGCGCCGCGGCTCGCCGGAAATTGCAGCGTTCCGCCACCGCGACGAAAGCCTCCAGTTGCGTGTACTCCGCACCTCTCATTGTTTTACCTCAACGAACATGGCATTCGTATTATGCAGGATTATCAGACGCAGTGCTGTTGCCTACACTGTCTGGCATATACGTAGACTACGCAGGAGAAATACGGCATGCAGACCCTGGCACTCCCCGGAACCGCGTTGCAGGTCAGCCAGCTTTGCCTGGGCACCAACCAGTTCGGCACCGCCCTCAGCGACGCACAGGCCGGCGCCATCCTCGATGCCTTTGCCGCCTGTGGCGGCAACTTTATCGACACCGCCCGCTCCTACGGCGACTGGATGCCGGACGGCCCCCAGGGTGCCAGCGAACAGTGCCTGGGCCGCCTGCTGCAACAGCGCGACCGCCAGCAGTGGGTAATCGCCACCAAGGGCTGCGAGTTCGACTACCGCGCCGGGGATTTCGCCCTCCGGGTCAGCCCCGAACACCTGCAAGAAGACCTGGCCAAGAGCCTGGAGGCGCTGCAGACCGACTACATCGACCTGTACTGGCTGCACCGTGACGACCCATCCCAACCAGTCGCCACCCTGATCGACGCCCTGATCGCCGAACAGAAGGCCGGTCGTATCCGCGTCTTTGGCTGCTCTAACTGGAGCCCCGAGCGGATTCAGGAAGCCCAGGACTACGCCCGGAGCATTGGTCACGAGGGTTTCGTGGCCTGCCAACCCATGTGGGGACTGGCAGAGCCCGACCGCGAGGCCATGCAGATGTACTGTCCCGGCGGCTACTACGACGACGGCTACCAGGCCCTGCACCGCGATGGCCTGAGCATGATCCCCTACTCCAGCCAGAGTCGCGGCTTCTTCCACAAGCTGGCCACCACCGGCGAGGACAGCCTGCCCGACGATCTCAAGGCGCTTTACCTGAACGATGCCAACCGCCGCCGCTTGCCGGTACTGGAGCGACTGGCCCAGGCACACGAGGTGAGCATCAACCAGATCGCCCTGGCCTACCTGCTCTCCCAGCCGCATGTCACGGTGCCGATTATCGGCGCAAGCCGGCCGGAGCAGCTGGCGGACTCCGACGGTGCTTGCCAGGTCACCCTGAGCCAGGCTGAACTCGACGCCCTGCACCAGGGCGCGTAGCCTCCGCCATGCCGACTCGGGAATACGACTACATCATTGTGGGCGGCGGCTCCGCCGGCTGTGTACTGGCGGCGCGACTGAGCGAAGACCCCGCGGTCAGTGTGCTGTTGCTGGAGGCAGGTGGCAAAGACTGGAATCCGCTGCTCAAGGCACCCGGTGCCCTGCTGCCCGTCATGCTGTCGGGCGCCTGGTCCTGGCCCTACATGTCCGTGCCTCAGAAGCACCTGCAGGATCGCAGCTTGTATACACCCCGGGGCAAAGTGCTGGGTGGCTCTAGCAGCATCAACGGCATGACCTATGACCGAGGTGTGCCGGCCGACTACGACGACTGGGCGGCAAGTGGAAATCCAGGCTGGTCGTGGCGTGAGGTACTCCCTTATTTCCGCCGCGCAGAGACCTACCATCCTGCAAGCAATGGCTTCCACGGAGACAGAGGCCCTACCCAAGTGACACGGCCCGGCGTACGTCACCCCTTTTCACGCGCATTTGTCGCCGCGGGGCAGGAAGCCGGCTATCCCTATAACGACGATACCAATGGCGCCACCCGGGAGGGCTTCGGACCCACGGATATCACCGTGGGTGCGGGCAGGCGCAGCAGCGCCAGCACGGCCTATCTCGCCCCGGCACGACGCCGCCCCAACCTGCAGATACTGACAAACGCCCAGGTCCAGCGCATTCTCGTCAACAAGGGCCGCGCAACCGGGGTACAGCTGCTGCTGAAAGGTAAAAAACAGCAGTACAAGGCAAAAACAGAGGTTATAGTCAGTGCCGGCGCCATTGCCTCGCCGCAGTTGCTGATGCTATCCGGCATCGGGCCCGCGGATCACCTGCGGGAGCACGGTATCGAACCCGTGCTGGACCTGCCGGGTGTAGGGCAGAACCTGCAGGACCACCTGGCAGCAACGGTGAAGTTCACTTCGCCGGCAAAGATCTCCCTGATCAAGTACCTCAGCCCACTTAGTGGCGGGCTGGCCCTGGGTCGCTACCTCCTGTCTCGCACCGGCCCACTCGCGGACCCGGGCATTGAGGCCGTCGCTTACCTGAAATCGGATCCAGCGCTGGCGCAACCCGACATCAAGTTCCTGCTGCTGCTCGCCCTGTATCGCAACCACGGTCGCGAGCTGATTCCCCAACACGGTTTTGGCGTGCACATCAACGTGGTCAAGCCCGACAGTCGCGGCTCCCTGCGCCTGGCCAGCAGCGATCCCGCCACTCCCCCGCTGATCGACCAGAACTACCTGGCCAGCCAGCGGGATCGCGAGGTATTGCGAAAGGGTATCAAGCTGGCTCGCGAGATGTTCAGCCAGCCCGCCTTTGACCCCTGGCGCGGCGAGGAACTGGATCCGGGTGCTGACGTACAGAGCGACGACGAGATCGACCGCTATATCCGCGAACAGGCAGACGCCGACTACCACGCCTGCGGCACCTGCAAGATGGGCACCGACGAGTTGGCCGTGGTGGACCCGGAGCTGCGATTGCGCGGTATCGAAGGGCTCCGGGTGGTCGATGCCTCGGTGATGCCGCGCCTGGTCAGCGGCAATACCAATATGCCGGTGATCATGGTCGCAGAGAAAGCGGCGGACCTGATAGCCGGCAAGACACCTCTGCCCGCCGACGCGCAGTCAACAAACGAGAACGGCTGAGCCCCATGCAACGAGAAAGCAAATGCCTGATAGTTGGCGCCAGCCACGCGGGTGCACAGGCGGCAGTCGCCCTGCGTCAGCATGGCTGGGAGGGCCCCATCACGGTCATCGGTGACGAACCGCACCTTCCCTACCACCGGCCGCCGCTGTCCAAGGACTTCCTCGACGGCCGCAAACATGAAGAGGACATCCTGATACGCCAGGCCGATTTCTATCAGAAGTCGGAGGTGCATTTCCTCCTCGGCAGCCGCGCATGCGCCATCCACCGCGACGACAAGCAACTGGAGATGGAAGCGGGTGAGACGCTGGACTACGATGCGTTGATTCTCGCGACCGGCGCCCGGGCGAGGCGACTGGATATCCCCGGCGCAGAGTTGCAGGGAATTCACTACCTGCGCACCCTGGAAGACGTCCATCATATCCGTCAGTTCGCTGCGTCGGGCAAGCGAGCGGTGATCATCGGCGGGGGCTATATCGGCCTGGAAACCGCTGCCTCGCTGCATAAACTGGGTCTGGAGGTCACGGTACTAGAGGCACTGCCCCGAGTGCTTGCGCGGGTCACCGCACCCGAGGTGTCCGCCTTCTACACGCGCATCCACGAGGAAGCGGGCGTCAGAATCATGACCGACACCCAGGTCGCGGCTTTCCAGGGCTCGGCCAATGTGGAGGGCGTGCTCTGCCAGAATGGGGAGCAATACCCGGCGGACCTGGTGGTCGTCGGCGTCGGTATTCTCCCCAACACGGAGCTTGCCGGTGAGGCGGGCCTGACGGTAGACAACGGCATCCTGGTCGACGCCCAGTGCCGGACCAGCGACCCGGACATCTTTGCCGCCGGTGATTGCGCCGCCCATTACAGCGAACTGTACCAGCGCCAGATCCGCCTGGAGTCGGTGCAGAATGCCTTCGACCAGGCATCCGTGGCGGCCCAAACGCTGTGTGGCAAAGACGCCTGTTACCAGAGCCTTCCCTGGTTCTGGTCCGACCAGTATGACCTGAAGCTGCAGATCTGTGGCCTTTCCCAGGGCTATACCCGGGTGATCCTGCGGGGCGACCCGCAACACGACCGCCAACTCACCGTCTTCTATCTCGCTGGAGAGCGTCTGCTGGCCATCGACGCCGTCAATCGCCCCCAGGATTTTCTGCAGGGCAAGCGACTACTGACGGCGGGGGTCAAGGTTGACCCCGAGCAGCTGGCCGATCCCGGCGTACCCCTGAAAGATCTATTGGCCAGCTGAGGCTCTTACTGTATTCATCTCTGGAGGAGATCCGTGCCTACCGTCACCTACATTCAACACAACGGCAACCAGTACGAGGCCCACCTTGAAAGCGGCACCTCGGTCATGCAGGGGGCCATCGATAACGGCATCGACGGCATCATCGCCGAATGTGGCGGTTCCTGCACTTGCGCCACCTGCCACTGCTACGTCGAGGAGGCCTGGCAGGAGCGTTTGCAGCCACCGAGCGAGCTGGAACAGCAGATGCTGGAGTGCGTCCTCGAGCCGCGGGAAAACAGCCGCCTGTCCTGCCAGATTGCGGTTACCGACGTCCTGGACGGCCTGGTCATCCACTTGCCTGAGTCACAATTCTGAAGCAGCGCTGAACCCCGAACGCAAAAAAACCGCGCCCCTCTCAAGGCGCGGTTTTTTTGTGGACGAAAACTAGCTACCAGATCAGCGGCAGTTTCCGGAAGCCCATTACCGGGCCCGCAAAAATATCCACCGGCTGGCTTTCATCTATCCGGAACTCGGGAATCCGTGGCAGCCACTCCTGCAGCGCGACAATTACCTCAGCCTTGGCCAGGTGAGACCCCAGACAGCGGTGGGGGCCGAGGCCGAAGGTGAGATGGGCATTCAGCTTGCGGTTGAGATCGATGACTTCCGGATCCTCAAAAACCTTCGGATCACGATTGGCGACCGTATTCGGCATGACAACCTTTTCGTCCTCATGCATTGCGATCCCCTTGTACTCGATATCCTTGGCCACCCGGCGGTAGATATTGGAAACGGCATTGATCCGGAACAGTTCATCGACGGCGAAGTTCAACTTGCTGCGGTCATCCAGGTGTTCCGACAGGTAGCGTCGCGCCGACGGCGTTCTGGCAAGGTAGCGCCAGATATAGGTCATGGTACTGGTCACCGTATCCAGGCCCGCCACGAACAACAATAGCATGCAGTTGCGAATCTCTTCCTCGGGGAAGGGAGTGCCGTCCGCTTCGCGAGCGTTCAGCAGCACGCTCATGATGTCATCATCCAAAGGTCGCTGGCGCCGCTCGGCCAGGGACTCGTCGAGCACCTTGTAGATATCGATAATGTTCTGGGTCTTGCCCTCGGGGTCCTCCACTCGCATGAAGGTATCGGCCAGGGCCATGAACTCACCCAGGCGATCGCGATTCATGCCCATGAGGTCGATGAAAAGCCCGGTCGGCAGAATCCCGGAAAAGTCCCTGACAAAATCGCAGCGCCCCTGATCAGCGAACTTGTCAATCAGTCCCCGGGTGCGTTCACGCACGCCATCCTCAAGTTTCCTGACAGCCGCCGGGGTGAAGAGTGGCGCGAGAAGTTGCCGAAACTTGCCGTGCTCCGGCGGATCCACGCTCTGGGGCTGAAACACCGGCCAGTCATCCACCGGCGGAATCGGGGTGTTGCGATTGGAGAAAAGCTCGTAGTTCTGGTAGCACTCGCGAATATCCTCGTAGTCGAGGAAGGTCCAGTGCCCACCGTTGCGCGGGGACCAGAAAATACGCGGCACCCCGGAATGTGCCAGTCGATGCCATTTCTCCACCGGGTCGGTAAGCCCCTCGGGCACTTCGAACAGATCGAAATCAATCACCAGTTCCGGCGGAACGTGGGCCGGGACATTCCAGTTGCTTGCAGTCGTCATAACGGCTTCCTCACATTATTCTTCAGAAAGACTGAGCGCGTATTCCGGGCAATTCTGTACCGCCAGAATGGTGTTTTCCCGGTGAGCCTCGGGCACGTTCTCCTGCAGGATCACGGCCTTGCCTTCCACCTCGTCGGTTGCGAAGACTTCTGGGCAGATTTCCTCGCAGCGCGCGTGGCCCTGGCACTTGTTGAGATCGACATGGACTTTCATGCTTTACCTCCGTCGACGGTTATAGGAATCACACTCCCATTCTTGGGCAGGTGTCAGTCCGTGAACAACACCCGAACGGGTGCAAACCGACGGGCAGGTTTCAGTGCAGGGTGACGATCACATCCAGCAACACGCGCACCAGCGATGCCTGGCGCTGGGTGCCGGTTTTCTCGAAGACGGCGCGCAAGCGCGACTTGGCGGTGTTGCGGGTAATGCCCAGTTCCGCCCCCGCCTCGTCCAGGGTAAGCCCCTCGGCGAGGAGTTGGGCCAGCGCCGTCTCGGCGGGGGTCAGATGAAAAAGCGCGCGCAGAATATCAGCCCGGGGTGCGGAACGCAGGGCGGGGTCGTGGACGAAGACGGCAGCGGCGGGTCGCTGGTTACCGCCCACCTGCGGCGCGCGGGGAATGCGCTTTACCAGCACCTTGAGCTCTCCCTCGGCGCCACCGGGAATACTCAGTGCAGTGATCTGTGGCGCATCGGGGCCCGAAAGCGCCTGGCCGATCGCCTCCTGCAATCGCGCCTCCGAAATACGGTCACGACAGTGCAGGCCCTGTCTGTCCACCGCGAGCGTCGCGCGGCCGGCAAGCATGCGGTCGGCAAGACCGTTGGTTGTAAGCACCCGACCACCCTCGTCGAGAATGATCGTGGCGATGCGCATGCGATCAAAGGTGGACTGAAACAGTTTCTTCTCCACATCCGCCTTGAACATTCGCGAATACAAATAGACTGCCCGCCGGAAATGCGGCAGGAGCAATTCACAGAGCTGTTTCTCCTGTTCCGTGAATGCGCCCGCCTCGGCCGGCTTGCACATTCGGAAGCGACAATCCGCATGATCGTCGGTGCGAAAGTCCGCACCGATTTCATGCGCGATATCGTGAGCCTGCAGATAGTTCAGAAAGAAATCGCTGCCGTACCACTGTTTGCTGCCCAAAAACTCCTCGGGGGTAATGATCCGGTCCCGCGGCAGACCGGCAAAGGGGTCGTTGGAGTAGACATCGTAGAGCGTATAGTCCGCCGAGGAGACCGCCACCTCCTGGTAGTGTGCCTGCAGGATCAGGGACGGTCGCTCCGGAGACGCGGGACGCAGAACCAGCACCGCCCAGCTGGCGTTGAAGTTGGTATTGAGCCAGCGCAGGATACTGCTCCAGGGCACCGGTTCGAGCAGGCCCTGATATACCAGACCAACCATGTCGCTGGTTTCCTGCTGACTGGGAAGTATATCCATGGACCATCGCCCTGCTGTGTGGTTGGCTAACCAATACTGACGCAACATAGAGCATAGGGGACCAAACCAGAAGTCGTCGTGTGTGAACAGCACGTTCGGCACGACTGAACAAAGTGCCTGCTATTATCTCTACCACATGAATTGTGCCCGTCGATGGAGAGCCCATGCCACACCCGCCCCTGCCACTCCTGGCCACCTGCTGGACCATCGCCGGCAATGTCCTACCCACGGACGTTCCGGCCACCAGCCCCTACTCAATGAAGCGGCGCCTGCACGCAGCCGCCAAGGCAGGCTACCAGGGCATCGGACTCTGGTATGAGGACCTGATGGCCTGGGAGAAGCAGACCGGAGGCTTCACCACCCTGAAGCAGGAGCTGTCCGAACAGGGCTTGGACATCATAGAGCTGGAATTTCTCAGCGACTGGTTCTGCGAGGGAGACGCCAGACAGCAGTCCGATGCGCGCCGGGCGCTGTTTCTGCGAGCCGCCGCAGGCCTGGGCGCAAGACACCTGAAGGTTATTCCGCCCATGCCCGGCAACGCCTTCGGTCATGCCGCGCTGGTGGATGCTTTCGGGGCACTGTGTGAGGAGGCTGCCCGTGTCGACCTGGGCATTGCCATGGAGATGATGCCGATGTCAGCCCTGCCGACGCTGGAAGACAACCTGAAAGTGGTCGAAGCGGTGGGCGCCAGGAATGGAGGCCTGCTGCTGGACATCTGGCACGTGGTGCGTTCGGGGATTGAGGATTTCCCGGCGATGGCAACGCGCAGTGCCGGATCCGTACTGGCCGTGGAGGTCAACGACGCGCAGCGCGCGCCGGGGGCCGACCTGTTTCAGGACACCCTGAACGGCCGTCTGCCCTGTGGCGAGGGTGAGTTCCATGTCGCCCGCTTCGTTCGCGCCCTCGTGGGAGCAGGCTACCAGGGACCCATAGGGATCGAGATTCTCTCTGACCGATTCCGCGCGCTCGACCCGGAAACCGCCGCGCGCATCAGCCATGACACTACTGCGACCGCTTTGGAATCCGGTGCGCCCACGCAGTAGGCGGAATCTATAGCAATTGTTCGGTCCAGCGGCGAAACATGGGTACCACCGTATCGGCATCACCAGCAATGACACGGCGCAGACGCCGGTGATCACGGGGGTCGAAGTCACCCCGACAGTGCTGTACGACCCGATTGTCCCAGATCACCAGGTCATCGGGTTGCCAGTGATGCACATAGGTCGCTGCTTCCTGGTAAAGATGGGCAAAGGTTCTTTCCAGTAACTCGGCACTCTGATCAGCGGGCATGCCAATCACCCGGTCGCTCTGCTGCAAGTTGATGCTGATTACCTGCCGGTCGGTGAACGGGTGCGGGCGCAAGGCATCGTGAATCGCCCTCTCGGCCCAGGGGCCGACAGTGTTACTGCGATAAACATCCGTCGTCGGACCATAGGGATCAAAAACATTCAGCACTCGCGCCGTCTGCAGGGCTTCCCGCAAATCTGCAGGCAAGCGGTCGGCCGCATCCGCACCATGAACGAACTGGGTGGCGCCGCCACTGGTGGCAATCACTTCGCCATACAGTGACTGCACATGAATCGGCCAGTCATCCTTGAAAGCCAGATCGAAGTGGTACAGCAGCGGCCCGCGGGCGAAGTCCACCGGCTCGCCGTCGGGCTTGTTTTCCACCCAGGTGACGCCACCCGTGCCCGCGAACTCCTCAATGACCGGCGACAGGCGGGACACAAGACGCAGGTGTTCCTCGCCGCCCATGGGCGTGCACTGCAGCACCACCAGACTGTGGAGCGCAAACAACTCGGCCACCCGCTCCAGTTGACTGTCGGGACCACCGGGATGGTAGCCATGTATTGCGACGCCAAAGGGATGTAGATCTTCTATCTCCAATGCCATTCCAGTTCCTGCTCCATAAATTCCACTCCGACCATCAATTAATTTCCACCTGCAAACGCGTCAGGCGAATCTCGCTGATTCGCCACGCGCCTTCCCACAGAACATAGCGCTCGTGATAGTGGCCGTAACCGTGCAGGTGAGCGAACGGCAGCGGCGAGGCCTCGCCCGGCCACAACTTGTCTTCCATCGCCCAGATACCGGTCGCCTCGCTGTCTGAGATGACCTCGATCTCGGGAGAATGCCCGTGATGGACGGTAATGACATCCTGTAATAGGGGAGCGAGGTTGGCCACATAGGTCGCCGCGCCACGGGTCAGCTGACTCTCGTCCCGCTGGCCGTTGGCGTCGCGCATGTCGGCCACCAGGTCCGGGGTGAACACCTGCTCATAGGCCGCCCAGTCCTTGCTGTCCAGGGTGCGGAAATAGCGCGCCTTGAGCTGCCGGATGGCGTCGATGATGGAGAGTCTTTCCAGTTCGGTCATGCGGGTCCTACTCCATGAATTCCAGGCCGACCACCAGCACTCGGGTGGCCAGTTGTACCTCGCGAATGAACAGAATGAGCGCGGCGATCAGCAGCATCATCGCCAGCACGAAGGTCACCACCACAAACGTGCCGATGTGCAGGGACCAGAAATCCCCGACGAACAGGCTGACCACCACCACGCAGACCATGAGCGCCGACGCGGTGCAGAGGCCAATCGACCAATTGATGACCTTGACCCGACGCCACAGGGTGCGCAATTCCCGGCTGGCCAGGGCCAGGCGTGCCTCGTCGGTCAGACCACTGACCCGACGCTCCACCACCCGGGCCCGATCGACAATGCGCCCCAGGCGGCCCGACATCACATTGAGAAAGCCGGCGATACCCGCCAGCAGAAATACCGGCGCCACCGCAATCTGGATGATCCCCGCCAGGGCATTGATGGATTCTTCCAAGGCTCGAAATTCCGTGTCAGTCGTCAAAGGTATACAGCGTGGTCCGCCACACTGCACGGACTATACGACCGTCATCCGTCACTTGCACGTCCTCCGCCAGCAGACGTCGCCGCTGCTCCTGGCCCGCCCGCCCGCTCAGGGACAATTCACCGCGGGCGTTGATCACACGGTGCCAGGGTATCGCACTCCCCGCCGGTAGCGCCCCCAGCGCGCGCCCCACGCGACGCGCACCGCGGGGCAGACCGGCCGCCGCCGCCACGTGCCCGTAGGTACTGACCCGCCCCGGCGGAATGGCAGCCACCGCGAGCCAGATCCGTTCATTCAAGGTTGCCGTGTCATGCATCGGCTCACCATAGCCCGGCATCGGCGTATCGGGAAGCACCCGCGGAGAAAAATCCGGCGACGTGACAATCGCCCCGCCAGGACTGCTAGACTGAATCCAAGCCACCGGGAAATCCTGGCCGGCAGATGGCCTCATTTCCCGCCCGGCGTGCCGTATCAGCAGGACAACAGGAGGTCGCGCATGAAAATCGGCGAATTGGCAGAGGCCTGGCAAAAAGATGCGCTCGGCGAGCAACCGGTACAGCACTACACGGTCAGTCTGCCACTGGAGGAGGCCGCCAAGATCGAGGCACTGGTGGAGCTTTTCCCCCGGCGCAACCGTGAGCAGCTGATCACCGAGCTGCTGGCCGCGGCACTCGACGACGTCATTTCACTGCTCCCCTACGAGGAGGGGGATACGGTGATTGCCCGGGACGACATGGGTGACCCGATTTTCGAGGATGTCGGGTTGACGCCGCGATTCCTGCAACTGGTGCGAGAGCATCGCGAACGGATCAAGGCAGGTAAAGCGGTCGGCGACGAGACTTGAACTGCGCCTCCGGGGGCGTATCGCTCCCTCCGGGGGCTGGAGAGAGCCTACTGAATGATGGTGCCGAAGGCGGGACTTGAACCCGCACGAGCTATGCTCACTACCCCCTCAAGATAGCGTGTCTACCAATTCCACCACTTCGGCAAAAGGGTGTTTTACAGTTCCGGAACATCCCCTTCAGGAGCGGATGCCGCGGGAGCCGCATTATCCACTACCGGGACATCAGAATCCAGAGTCTCTTGCGGAACTTCACGCGCTTCGTTCTGGGGAATCACCAGGCCGAGGTCGTCCACCGGCGCGCTCTTGTCGGTGGCGATCATCGCCAGCCCAAAGCTGCTGACAAAAAACAGCAGCACCAGCCAGGCAGTTGCCTTGGTCAGAACATTGTTGGTGCCGGCACTGCCGAGCAGGGTCTGCGAGGCACCCGCACCAAAGGAAGCGCCCATGTCGGCACCCTTGCCCTGCTGCAACATGATCAGGCCGATAATGGCCAGGGCAATCAGCAAATGTACAACCAGAATAATCTGTTCCATAGTCCTTCCCCACCCGGGGTCGCGTCTGCGTTGGTGGCGATCAGCCCCTTGGGCCGGCCGCCTGAATAATCTGCCGGAAGTCGCCCGCTTTCAGCGAAGCGCCACCCACCAGGGCGCCGTCAATGTCCGGCTGTTCAAACAGCTCGGCAGCATTGTCGGGTTTGACGCTGCCACCGTAGAGCAGTCGCGCCTGGGCGGCAAGCGCCTCGCCTGCCAGCCCCGCCAATGCCTGCCGCAAAAAGGCATGCATGGCTTGTGCCTGCGCCGGTGACGCTGTCAGGCCGGTGCCAATGGCCCAAACCGGCTCGTAGGCTATCGTCACCTGGGCCAGGGATTTCTGCCCTTCCAGGGCACCCCGCAACTGCGCCGCGACGACGGATTCTGCGTCACCGGCCTCCCGCTCATCGCGAGTCTCGCCAACACACAGGACCGGCGACAGGCCCGCGTCCAGGGCGGCAGCAAGCTTGGCGGCAATCAGTGCATCGGACTCGTCGTGGTACTGCCGGCGCTCGGAGTGACCGAGTATGACCCACTGGCAACCCAGGTCTGCCAGCATGCTCGCCGAGATCTCACCCGTGTAGGCGCCTTCCCGCGCGTGACTGCAGTCCTGCGCACCGACACTGATACCCGTGCCATGACAGGCTGCCAAAGCCTGCGGGATATGCACATAGCTGGGGCATACCGCCACCTCGGTACCCGGCGCATCCAGGCGCGAAAGCCCGTCGAGCAACTCGCTCACGCTGGCCGTGGTGCCGTGCATTTTCCAGTTGCCCATGACCAACGGTCGGCGCATGCATATCCCCGTCTCTCAAGCGGCCGGCAATGTTACCCAACCCGCCCCCCGGAGACAAGCTCGCCGACATCGCGGGTAGTCACTCCAGGCCAGGGCACCGCCGGTCTCAGGAGGCCAGTGCCGCCTCCACCCGCTCGGCCAGTGCCGCGCACAGACTCGACACCTGCCCGGCATCCTCGCCCTCGACCATCACCCGCACCAGGGGCTCCGTGCCCGACGGGCGGAGCAACACGCGGCCGCGATCGCCCAGCTGGGCCTCGGTTTCCCGCACCGCCGAAGCAATGCCAGCATGCCCCTGCAGTTCGACCTTGCCGGCCACGGGTACATTGATCATGGTCTGCGGACACTTGCGCATACCCGCGCGCAGCTCGCCCAGGCTGCGGCCACTGTCCTGGATGGCCAGCAGGACCTGAAGGGAAGCGACGATGCCGTCGCCGGTCGTGGTCAGATCGGCACAGATGATATGCCCCGAGGACTCGGCGCCCAGGGTCCAACCCTGCAGCTCCATCATTTCCTTGACATAGCGATCGCCCACCCGGGCGCGGACAAACTCGAGGCCGAGGGACTCGATTGCCAGCTCGAGACCGAGATTGGACATCAGGGTACCCACGACGCCCGCGTCCGCTTCGCCGCGGTGCAGGCGGTGGCTGGCGATGATATAGAGCAGTTCGTCGCCGTCTACCAGGCTGCCGTCACGGTCGACAAACAGCACCCGGTCACCGTCGCCATCGTAGGCAATACCCAGCACTGCCCCGCTCTCCCGGACCAGCCCGGACAACGCCGATGTATCCGTGGAGCCGACACCGGCGTTGATATTGAAGCCATCGGGCTGCACACCCAGACTCACCACCTCGGCACCCAGCTCGGAGAGCACATTCGGGGCGATGTGGTAGGTCGCCCCGTGGGCGCAATCGACGGCAATTTTCAGTCCGCGCAGGCTGAAATGCTCTGGAACGGTCGCCTTGCAGAACTCGATATAGCGTCCGGCGGCGTCGGCGACGCGGGTGACCTTGCCGATACGGTCCGATGGCACCACCACGAGCGGCTTCTCCAGCTCCGCCTCGATCGCCTGCTCCATGGCGTCGGGAAGCTTGGTGCCCTGGGCCGAGAAGAACTTGATCCCATTGTCCTGGTAGGGATTGTGGGAGGCACTGATCACGATACCCGCCACGGCATTCTGGGTACGCGTCATCAAGGCCACGGCGGGGGTCGGCATAGGTCCCAGGAGCTTGACGTTGACACCGGCCGCCACCAGCCCAGCCTCCAGCGCCGACTCGAACATGTAGCCGGAGACCCGGGTATCCTTGCCGATGATCACCGTGGGGCGCCCACCCACCTCGGGCTGTCGGGCAAACACCCGGCCACAGGCCCAACCCAGCTTGAGCATGAAATCCGGGGTGATCGGATGGGTACCCACCGAGCCGCGAATGCCGTCGGTGCCGAAATAGCGTCGTGTCACAGGGTCTCCCAGTGTTCCTTGGCGTGAAGCATGGCCAGCGCATCGTGTGTCTCGGCCACATCGTGAACGCGCAGTATATGCGCCCCGCCCTGTGCCGCGAACAGGGCCAGCGCCAGGCTGCCCGCCAGGCGGCGGTCCACCGGTCGGCCAAGCACCTTGTCGATCATGGATTTGCGGGACAGTCCTGCCAGCACGGGCAAACCCAGGCTCGACAAGCGCTCGAGCCCCGCAAGCAAGGCAAAATTGTGTTGCAGAGTCTTGCCGAAACCGAAGCCGGGGTCCAGCACCAGCAGCTCCCTGGCCACGCCGCCCGCCACACAGTCCTCGGCACGTTGCCGCAGATAATCACAGACGTCTGCCACCACGTCGTCGTAGCGGGGTGCGGCCTGCATGGTCGCGGGCTCGCCCTGACGGTGCATGATGCAGACGGCGAGCCCGGATTCGGCCGCCACCGCCAGAGCGCCGTCGCGCTCCAGTGCACGCACATCATTGATCATGCCGGCACCGCGCGCCGCCGCTTCACGCATCAACTCGGGATTGCTGGTATCCACCGAGACCACCACATCCAGCTCGGCGACGATGCGCTCGAGCAATGGCAGGACACGGTCGATCTCTTCCTGGCTGGACACGGGAGAGGCACCGGGGCGGGTCGACTCACCACCGATATCGAGAATGTCGGCCCCGGCGTCCACCTGGGCCCGCGCACGCGCCATGGCGCGCTCCAGGTCCAGGGCGCTGTCACGATACAACGAGCCCCCGTCGGAGAAGGAATCCGGCGTGGTGTTGATGATCCCCATGATACGGGGCCGGGACAAATCGAGCAGACGCCCGGCACACTGCAGTGCCGGGCGTTGGGAAGGTCGGGTCATGATCGGGCGGTCAATGCTCGCTGGCAGGGCCGCCAATCGGGCTGGCGCCGCCGTCGTCCTTTTCCACCCCGTCCTGGTCGACGCTTGCCGCACCGGCGCGCTTGCCACCGGCATTGCCGCCCCAGTCCCCGGGCTCCCGGGGCTTGCGGCCGGACATGATGTCATCGATCTGGTCGGAATCGATGGTCTCGTAGAGCATCAGGGCCTCGGCCATCGCGTGCAGCTTGTCGATGTTCTCTTCCAGCAGGCGCTTGGCGGTGGCATAGCACTCGTCGATGATACTGCGCACCTCCTCGTCGATCATGCGCGCGGTCTCGGCGGAGAGCGGCTTGCTCTGATGCCCGGCGGAACGGCCGAGGAAGACCTCCTCTTCGGCGTCATCGTACATCAAGGGCCCGAGCTTCTCGGAAAGCCCCCACTTGGTCACCATCTTGCGCGCGATATCGGTGGCGCGCTGAATGTCGTTGGAGGCGCCAGTGGTCACGCCATCCTTGCCCAGGGTCATTTCTTCGGCAATGCGGCCCCCGAACAGGCTGCAGATCTGGCTGATGATGTGTCGCCGGCTGTGGCTGTAGCGGTCCTCCTCGGGTAGGAACATGGTCACGCCGAGGGCGCGCCCGCGGGGGATGATGCTGACCTTGTACACCGGGTCGTGCTCGGGAACCAGGCGCCCGACAATGGCGTGCCCCGCCTCGTGGTAGGCCGTGTTGCGCTTTTCCTTTTCCGACATGACCATGGAACGGCGTTCGGCGCCCATCATGATCTTGTCCTTGGCCAGTTCGAACTGGGTCATGCCCACCGTGCGCACGTTGGCCCGGGCCGCGAACAGGGCGGCCTCGTTGACCAGATTGGCCAGGTCGGCACCGGAGAAGCCCGGCGTACCGCGGGCGATATTGGTCGGGTTGACGTCCTCGCCCAGGGGCACCTTGCGCATGTGCACCTTGAGGATCTGCTCGCGGCCGCGGATATCGGGCAACCCTACCACCACCTGGCGGTCAAAGCGGCCCGGGCGCAGCAGCGCCGGGTCGAGTACATCCGGGCGGTTGGTGGCCGCGATCACGATCACGCCATCGTTGACCTCGAAGCCGTCCATTTCCACCAGCAGCTGGTTGAGGGTCTGTTCGCGCTCGTCGTGGCCGCCCCCGAGGCCGGCGCCACGATGGCGTCCGACCGCGTCAATTTCGTCGATGAAAATGATGCAGGGGGCCTGCTTCTTGGCCTGGTCGAACATGTCCCGCACCCGGGACGCGCCCACACCCACGAACATCTCGACAAAGTCGGACCCGGAAATCGAGAAGAAGGGCACCTTGGCCTCACCCGCGATTGCCTTGGCCAGCAAGGTCTTGCCGGTGCCGGGCTGGCCCACCATCAACACACCGCGGGGAATCCGCCCGCCGAGTTTCTGAAAGCGGCTCGGGTCGCGCAGGAACTCCACCAGCTCCTGGACGTCCTCCTTGGCCTCATCCACCCCGGCCACATCGGCGAAGGTGGTGGTGATCTGGTCTTCACCCAGCAGTCGGGCCTTGCTCTTGCCAAAGGCCATCGGGCCACCGCGCCCACCGGCACCGCCCTGCATCTGGCGCATGAAGAACATGAACACCGCGATGATGATCAGGATCGGGAAACTGGCGATCAGCAGCTGGGTCCAGACGCTCTGTTGCTCCGGCTTGCGCCCCACCACCTCGACATCGTGGGAGAGCAGGTCGTCAATCAGCTTCGGGTCCTCCACCATGGGGCGGATGGTCTCGAAGCGGGAGCCGTCGACCCGCTCACCGTTGATGGTCAGCCCGTCGACCACCACCTTGCGGATCTGGTCGCGCTGAATCTCCTCGATGAATTCGGAGTAGCCCACCTGCTCGGTCGGACTCTGCATGTTGAAGTTGTTGAAAACGGACAGCAGGACCGCCGCAATCACCAGCCATAACAGTAAATTCTTTGCCATATCGTTCAATGCTGCGTCCTCACCGTGTCGCGGTGGCCTTAACAGCCGTGTGCTCCTGTGTTTCCTGCATTATAGCCCCTTGCGGGGCCCGGGTGGCGCGAGGCCGCGCAGACATGCCGCCACTCTACTGTAGATTGGGGCCCCACTCCATGTTTCAAGGTACGCAGCGCCCGCCCTGTCGGTTTGGCAATCTCAGCCCGCGCGCCGCGCCCCCGGGCGCAGGCCGCGCGCGACCACGTAGACCTCGCGGGAACGGGGCCTGGAGGCCCGCGGCTTGCGGGTGGCAACGCGCTCGAAACTGTCGCGCACCTCCCGGAACCAGTCGTCAAAGCCCTCGCCCTGAAATACCTTGGTCACAAAAGCCCCGCCCGGCGCCAGGACACGCAACGCCATGTCCAGCGCCAACTCCACCAGATACATAGACCGCGGCTGGTCGACAGCGTTCACTCCGCTCATGTTCGGCGCCATGTCCGAAAGCACCAGGTCAACCGGCTGACCGTCCAGGGCGCCGAGCAACTGCTCGAAAACCGCCTCTTCGGTGAAGTCGCCCTGGATGAAGTCCACCCCGGCAAGTTGATCCATCGGCAGAATGTCCGAGGCCACGACCCGCCCCTTGTGCCCCACCAGGTCGACCGCCACCTGGGACCAGCCGCCGGGGGCGGCCCCCAGGTCCAGCACCGTCATGGCGGGCCGGAACAGGCGGTCCTTTTCCTGGATTTCCAGCAGCTTGTAGCAGGCCCGGGACCGGTAGCCCTCTTTCTGGGCACGCTGTACATAGGGATCTTCGCGGTGTTCCTTGAGCCAGGCCTTGCTGGAGGAGCGCTTTTTGGGCATGTATCACCGAATCTGCGGGGGGACGAGAGGAGAGAGGCAGGCTACCCGGCCAGCCCCACATTGTGTAGACTGGCGGCCCGCCAACCTCCCATCATTATACCCCGGAACGCCCATGAGCCACCAACGCCAGTCCGAGATCAAGCATTTGAGAAGCCTCGGCCACAAGCTCAAGCCAGTGGTCACGGTAGCGGGAAAGGGGCTATCGGACAGCGTCCTGGCGGAAGTCGAGCGCGCCCTGGATGACCACGAATTGATCAAGGTGCGTCTGTCGGTCGGCGACCGGGTCACCCGGCATGCTGTCACCCAGGAGCTGGGAGAGCGCACCGGTGCGGAGCTGATCCAGAGCATCGGCAATATTGTGTTGTTGCTGCGGCGGGCCAAGAAACCCTCCCCACACAAATCCAACCTGATCCGGCCCCTGTAGCCACCGGATTCTCTGACGCGACGCGTGGCGCCCACCCCCTCAGCACGCTCTCGACACGCCCGACGGGCCCTGCACAACACCTCGCTCCAGGGCCTGGCGCAGGCCTGGTATCTGCTCCTGCGGGTAGTCTACGTCGTCGTGTTCGCGCGCCTGCTCGGCGTCGAGGCCTACGGCCACTACAACTATGCCCAGACCTGGTACCTGATCGTCCTGTCCGTGGCCGGCTGGGGCACCCACGAGTGGCTGCTCAGCCGCTGGCAGCGCGTTGATAGCTGGCAGCGGCAGGCCCTGCTGGACACCGGTCTGTCATTGCGCATTCTCCTCGGGGGCGCGGGTACGCTGCTGGTGCTGCTGTGCGCTCGCTTCCTCGAGCCAGACGCCCGTCTGCAGTGGCTGATCGTGATCTATGCCCAGGGGGTTTTGCTGCGCAGCCTGACAGCCTGGTTCCAGGCCCTTTTCACCAGCCACGAGCGCAGCGAGCTGGTGCTCTACACCAGTGTGCCAATTTCCCTGCTGGAGGTCGCACTGGTGCTCGGTCTGGCCTGGAGCGGTCAGGAGCTGCCTGTCATCGCCCTCGCTCAGACTGCCTGCTGGTGGCTCGGCCTCGCCATCGCCTGGCTCACCTACCGCGGGAAGCTGGGAGCCCTGCGCCCGCGATTTCAGCCCGAGGTCGCCCGGGAATTTCTGATTGGAGGTGCCCTGCTGGCATCGGCTTCGGCCCTGCTGGCCTGGATGGGCCCGGGCATGCTGGTCGCGGTTCGCCACCTGCTCGGCGAAGGCCCGGCCCTTGGCGAAGCGGCCTTCGTGATCCAGGTCGTACTGATGCTCGGGCAGGCCCTGCGCATGATTACCAATGCGGCTCTGCCCTTCCTCACCCGCCCAGGTTCGGACATCACCCATCGCCAGCGGGGGTTCGCCACCCACAGCTGGTACCTGACCCTCTACCTGGGAAGCGCCGGCTACCTGTTGGGTACAGTGATCGCCCCGGCGCTGGTCAGGGGCCTGCTGGGGGAACCCTTTGAGCCGGCAGGCCTGTTGCTGGCACGCTTTTCCTGGATCCTGATCCCGCTATGCCTGATCCAGACACTGCGTCTGTTACTCATTGGTCGCGGACTGTACCGGACTTTCCTGCTATCCCTGATCCTGGGCGCATTGGCGCTCGCCCTCGCGCTGGTAATCTGTACACTCTCGGGACGCGTTTCCCTGGACATCCTGTTTGCCAGTCTCGGACTGGCCTACAGCACCAGTGTCGGGATCATGCTGTGGGCGCTGTCACGGATCGGCGTCAGTCTGTTGCCAGGCACCCTGGGCCGCAGCCTGCTGATCTGTGCTGCCAGCCTGTCCTTGGGGCTGGGCTTCTGGCCCGGCGTGCCACCCGTCGCTGCCACCTGGAGCTCGATCGGTCTGTTGCTACTGGCAACGCTGTGCCAGTGGCGACGACAGGCGGCTGCGGTGCCGTGACCGGGCAAGGCGGGATGACGTGAATAGCGGTAACAAGGAGAGGCATCAATGACCCGGCTGGTGATCCAGATTCCCTGCCTCGACGAGGCACTCACCCTGCCTGCGACCCTGGCGGACTTGCCCAGGTCACTGCCCGGCATCACTGACATCAGGGTCCTGGTGGTCGACGACGGCAGCCGTGACGACACGGCCTCGGTGGCACGGGCACACGGTGTCGAGCACGTGGTCCGGCACACCCACAACCAGGGTCTCGGCCGGGCCTTTCGCACTGGATTGGATCAGGCCCTCAAGCTGGGCGCCGACATCATCGTCAACCTGGACGGCGACGGACAGTACCGCGGAGCCGATATCGCCAGCCTGATTGCCCCGCTGCAGACAGGCAGCGCGGACATCGTCATCGGTGACCGGCAGCCAGCGCGCAACCCCGAGTTCAATCTGCTCAAGCGCGGGCTTCAGTGGCTCGGCAGCCATGCCGTGCGCACGCTGTCGGGCATCGACACACCGGATGCAGTCTCGGGCTTTCGTGCCATCTCGCGGGAAGCGGCCCTGCGCCTGAACATCCTCTCCCAGTTCAGCTATACCGTGGAGATGATCATTCAGGCGGCACACCGGCAGATGCGTGTGGTCAGCGTACCCGTCTCCACCAACCCCGCACGACGCCCCTCGCGACTGTTTCGCAACCTGCCGCATTTTGTCGGTCGGCAGCTGGTAACGATGCTGCGTATGTATGCCATGTATCGCCCTACGCGACTGTTCTTCTTCAGCGGCGGCCTGTTTGCCCTGCTGGGGCTGCTGCCGATCCTGCGCTTCCTCCTGTACTACCTTGCCGGCGACGGAGCGGGTCACATTCAGTCCCTGCTGCTCGGCGGGGTTCTCACCACGGTGGGTTTCCTGCTCTTCGTGGCCGGTATTCTCGCCGACCTGATCGCCATGAACCGGCAGATCCTGGAGCTGACGCTGGAAAAGGTTCGCCGCGTGGAGCTGCAGGACACCGAGACCCCCAGTCACCATGACGACCTCTGAAGGAGTCGTGCTGATAGGCCCGGGCTGGCCCTTCAAGGGCGGGATTGCCAGCCATACGACCTATCTTTACCGGGCCCTGCGGGCCCTGGCTCCCACCCTGTTCATTGGCTTTCGGCAGCAGTATCCCCGCTGGCTCTACCCCGGCGACGGTGACCGCGCACCCGCAGACCGGACACTCTACGAAGCTGACGCCCAGCGCCTGCTGTCACCACTCTCGCCACTCACCTGGTGGCGAGCCGCCCGCGCCATCAAACAGTCTCGACCGCGGCACATCGTGATTCCCTGGTGGCACATGTTCTGGGCGCCCATGGTCCTGGTGCTGGTCGGTTTCGCGCGGCGCACCTGCCCCCAGGCACACATCACCTTCCTGGTGCACAACGCCGCGGGCCACGAAGCCGGGCGCCTCGCATGGTACCTGAGTCGCCTGGTTTTGCGACGCGGCGATGCCTGGATCGTCCACGCCCGGAGCGAGCAGGAGGCGCTGTTTGACATGCTGGGCAAGGTGCCCGTCCAGTGCCTGTCACACCCTGCCTATCCCGTGACCGCGAGGGACAGACCCGAGCGCGGGACAGCGCGTTTGCGCCTGTCCCTGGCGGAGCGCCCCACCCTGCTTTTCTTCGGCTTCGTGCGGCCCTACAAGGGCCTGGACACCCTGCTCGAGGCCCTGGCACGCCTGGACGCCTCCACCCCCTGCCAACTCCTGATCGCGGGCGAGATCTGGGGCAACCCCGATCACTGGCAGGCCGAGGTCTCGCGCCTGGGTCTTGGCGACCGGGTACGCTTCGAGCAGCGCTATATCCCCGAGAGCGCGGTGGGTGACTACTTCGCCGCTGCCGACCTGGTGATGCTACCCTACCGGTCGGCCACGGGTTCCGGGGTGGTGAAGCTGGCCCACAGCCACGGTCGACCCGTGGTGGTAACGCGGACTGGTGCCCTGCCGGATGCCGTCGAAGAGGGCGTGACCGGCTTCATCGTGCCGCCGGAAGATCCCGCGGCCATGGCCGCGGCAATCCAGAGGTATTTTCAGGGCTCCCGGCAGCAACAGATGGAGGACGCGGTGGCGAGTTCCGCGCAAAGCGATGAGTGGCTGACGCTGGCCCGCCGTATTCTGAGTTCCGCGGTAAGCGCCAAATGAGTTCACCCAGGACCTGCCTGTTACTGCTGGAAGCCATGGAGCCTGAGCTCGTGCGCGCCGGTATTGCCAGCGGACAACTGCCCTGCCTGGCCGGGCTTTGCGCATCCGGTCGGCACGGCGATATCCGCCTGCTGCCCGGAATCGGCGCCAACGCCCTCTGGCCCTCGCTCTACACCGGGCTGCCACCACAGCGACACGGACGCTTCTACCACCAGCAGGTCGAGGACGGCGGCTACACCCTCGGGGCCAGTCACCAGACCGGCAGCCAGGCTCCCGCCTTCTGGGAGGCGCTCGCCGAAGCGGGTTGCCGAGTGATGATTCTGGACGCCCCCAAGGCACCCCCCGCCAGCGGCCGCGAGGCCTGTTACATCGCCAATTGGCGCGGCCACTTCGGCTACCGGAAGGAATTGCAAATTGAACCCCGAGCTCTGGAAGCGCGCCTGAACGAAGCCGGGCTTTCACCGGCGGAATGTGCCTGTATCACGCAACGTTTCAAGGCCAGTCAGGAACTGGACTGCACTGCGCTGGTCGAGCAACTGGAAGCGGCCGTCTCCGCCAGCCGCGACCTGATTCTCAATCGCGTGACGGAAGAACCGTGGGACCTGCTGGTGGCCGGCCTGAGTGCCGGCCACTGTGCCGGCCACCAGCTGTGGCACCTGCGCGATCGCCGCATACCCGCCTTCGACCCCGGCGATCCGCTGGCCCGGGTCTACCGGTCGCTCGACGATGCCGTGGGCGCAATTCTCGATCAGCTGCCCCGGGACACAAGCCTGGCGGTCTTTATCGGGCCCGGCATGGGGCCTGGCCATGTGCACCCCGAGGTGATGGGACAAGTGCTGGCTCACCTGGAGCCGCCAGACTCCCCGGGTGCCGGCACCCTGCGGCGAGGACTGACCTGGCTGTGGCGCCGACTGCCGGTTGCCGTCAGGCAGCAATTGCTGCGTGCCGGCCACCAACTGGACCAGCGCCTGCAGCACGCGGACTTCAGCCAGCGTCGCTGCTTTCCGGTCCGCAGCAATGACAATATTGGCGGGGTTCGCATCAACCTCCAGGGGCGGGAGCAGTGCGGCCAAGTCTCGCCCGACGACTATCCCGCCTACCTGGGTCGCTTGGCGGAGCAGCTTGCCGCCCTGCGCAATGCGGATAGCGGAGAACCCCTGGTCAACTGTGTCCTGAAAACCCGCGATCTGTACCCGGGAGGCGAACTCGGCGCCATGCCCGACCTTCTGGTCGAATGGAACGAGCAGCTTCCCCTGCGAGCCGTCACCGGCCCCGGCCTGTCGCGGCTGGAGGTGACCTATCCCCCCCTGTGGAGCGGTGCCCACAACCAGCACGCCATGTTGATACTTCGCGATGGCACCGCCCCTGGCTCCGGCCCGCTACCCAGCGACAGCAGCGTGCTGGATATCGCCGCGACCATCAGCCAGGCCTGTGGGGCGGTGTCCCGGGTGGGGGAAGGTCACTCCCTGTGGCCGAGGTCCGGCACTGACTGAGACCAGCCCTCCAGCCGGCAGCGCAAGATAATCGGCAAACAGAAAGCGCCGCTGGCGCGGATCACGGTGCAGGGCTGGCGCCGATCAAAGTGGGTGGCACGGTAACCTGCCTGCAAGGCCAGATTCAGGCCTTGATCCACCGTCAGTGTCAGCCGCCGACCATCGGGCAGGGCAAGGCGGGCAACATCTGGACCGGTGAGCTGGGCAGACAGAGCCGGGTGCAGATGAAAGTACAGTGCCAGTTCGTGTTGGCCCCGCCCTTCCACCCGGTCTTCCAGGCAGAGACGGCCGCCCTCGAGCTGCCAATCCCGTCGGTGCAGCAGCCCCGGCTGCAGACGGGAATAACCGTCGTGTGCCGCCCAAAGCCTGGCTTGGCCGGTCTGCTCGCGGAACCCCGCCGCCGAGATTTTCGCGCGGCGGCCCAGCTTGAACAGGCCCCAGACATCCGAAGAATTGTGTGCGTCCACCACCAGTGTGTTGTGGGCGGCCGTACTGCGCTCGTATTCCCGCTCGGCGAGGCTTTCATAGGTCGACAGCCCGGTGTCCACCAGCACGCGCTGCTGGCCCAGGGAAAACTCAAAGCCCAGGGCGCCTGCGTGGCCGTGCGAGGCGGCGTGGTCAGGTCCCGGCGGTCCCATATCGGCAAGCAGCAGGGCGGGGCCGCAGGACAGGCGGCCAAATCCGGAATCCGGCAACCAGCAACTTCCGGGCGTATCCCGACCGGCGTCCGCCGTCAGCAGACCGAGACGCCGGGCGTAGTCAGTCAGATCCGGGGTACTCGCTACCACGTCCAGTGCCGCGTCGTTGAACAGCGCGGGGCGACCATCGGCGTGGCACAGGGCCCGCGACCAACGCATCGCCGCCAGACAGCGCTCACGAAGCCCATCGGGCAGCGGGCGCCCACAGGCCTGCAACAGGTTGATGATGTCCAGCAGATCGTGAAGCAGGGCATTGTGGTACATCGGGCTGCGGCCCTGGTAGCCGCCGTCAGGATGCTGCACGCGGGGCAGATAGCGTGACAACAGACGCAGACCGAGCCGCCGCCAGCGATGGGAGCGGGTATCCTCCAGCACATGCCCCGCAAACAGGAGCGCCTTGGCGTTGTTGATCAGCTTGTGGTCGCACTCGTCATACTGCAGGCGCGGCTCGAGATAGCGCAGCTGTTGCGCCAGGCTCTCCCGCAATGAGGCACCCGGCACCTCCCCCTGGAGACTCCACTTGAGCCAGTTGGCAATGCGCTGGGAGGTGATGTAGGGGTGCCATGCGGGCCCCCCGGGTATTTTATGGGCTTCGATCCAGGCCTCCAGGCGCTCAGAGGCGAGCGCCGGCTCGCAGCTCCAGAGCCAATTGAAGGTGTTGAGCTCCATCCTGAGCTTCTTGCCCGGAACCCGGTCCGGCCACGCCGAACCGGCGGTCCACGCCAGTTCACTGCCCAGGAGCACCAGCTGATCGCCGCCGCGACAATGGGCGGGCATGGGAGCACTCTCCAGGTAGCGCCCGGGCGGTACCCGCCAGACTGGCGTATCGACAGCGGCCAGTTGCCCCGGGGGCCGCAGGCGCAAGTGCAGACGCTGCAACACCTGAGTGGGCCGCAGATAGCGCAGGCGCCACCATAAGCGCTCCCAGCGCAGCGGCAATTTCACGCTGCGCCCCCACGGCCCGCGGAGCCACCCACGGCCGCGTCGATGTGCCCGAGATACAGCGCTTCCAGCCTGGACAGCACACCGTCGGGGTGGTGGTGGGCGCGGGCAAACTGACGGGCTGCGCGTCGGCGCGACAGGCGCCGGGTTTCCGGCTGCGCCGCCCAATCCCGCAGTGCCTGCTCCCAGGCCCGCGGGTCGGCTGACGGCAGACGGATAACCGGCGCCTCCGCTGGCCAGTCGGCGGCGACACCGACCCGGGTGGTCAGCACTCCGCAACCCGCCTGCAGGGCCTCAACCAGGACATTGCCAAAGGATTCCGAGTACGAGGGAAATACCAGCACTTCCGCGTTGCGGAACCAGGGCGTGGGATCCGGCTGATAACCCACCAACGCCACAGAGTCCTGCAGCCCTTCCCGTTCGATCCAGTCCAGCATCTCCTGTCGCATGGGGCCGTCCCCGACGACCGTCCAGCGCCAACCGGTACTTCGAGCCACGGCGGGCCACGCCGCCATCAGGGTGTGCAGCCCCTTGCCGGGGTGCAGGCGACCGACGTAAAGCACCTGCGCCGACGGCGGCGACAGCGGGTGGGCGCTATCCGAACATTCCGCCCCCAGGCGGGGAAACAGCGATGGCAGCCTATGGATACGCGCCTGTGGAATCCCTTCTCCCTGCAACTCGGCCCCCACCGCCCGGGTCTGCACCAGAAAACCCCGCGCCGACCGCGCCATCCACCAGGCCAGACCGAGCATCCAGGGCCGGCGAATGCGCGCTACATCACCGTCAGGACCCAGTGAGCAGGGTTTGACCAGCGCCGGGCAACCGCGCCAGCGGGCGGCCACCAGGCCGCCCAGCACAAACGCGGACAGGCAGTGGCCGTGCAGAATCTGGCAACGCCCGCTGAGCGACCAGCCCGCGGCAAAGCCTGTCAGAAGATTCCAGGGGAATCTGAGCCAGCGCAGTCGCGGTGTCGGCCAGCGACGTATGCCAACCCCCTGTCGGGCTTCGCGAAGAGGCTCGGACCGATCCCAGCGAGTCGTGGCCACCTCCACCGTGTGGCCGCGGCTAACCAGGGCTTCAGCAAGATCCCGCGCCTGACATTCCGCCCCGCCCAGATAGGGTGGGTAGTGCTGAATCAGAAAGCCCACTTTCACGGCAAGCGTCGCCAGCGGAAGAATGGGTAAATCAACTGACTGCACAGGGTTTTCAACGGGCCGGAGTGCCCTTCCCGGTCTTCCAGCGGGAACCGTGTATCGGGAATGCCGGTGGCCGGGTACACCCGATGATCGCGAAACTGGGTGCCAAACAGTCGATCCCAGAAGGAGAAAATGAAGCCGAAATTGCAGTCGTGATAGCGCCGCTCAATACCGTGATGCACCCGGTGTGACTGCGGTGTTACCAACAGAAAGCGCAGCGGCCCAAAATCCAGTCGGGTATTGGCGTGATAGAACTTTGGGTACACCGTTTCAAAGACCATCCAGAGAATCACCGCCGGAGCATCATTCCCTGTGAGCACCAGGGCCAGACTGGTAATCAGTGATGACACCATGCGGTCAAGCGGGTGCACCCGGGCATCGGTGAAAAGGTTCAGGTTCTGCTGGGAGTGATGAACCGCGTGAAAAGCCCAGAATAGCGGTACCTTGTGGCGAATGAGGTGACTCAGCCAGCGCGCGAAGTCCGCCAGCAAGACCCCCAGGGCAAACTGGGCCAGGGGGTGCCAGTGCGCCACCCCCGGCAGGGTCAGAAAGCCGAGGTGGGTGGAATAGAAAGCGACCAGAGCCTGGGCCCAAACCCCCAGGAACAGAAGCCGCAGGCCCATGCTGGCAAGATACCAGAACAGGTCCTGGCGCAGGGCCCGCGAAAAAAACGGCGAGGAAGCCGCCGGCCAGCTCGACTGCACCCACCAGACCAGGGTGAACAGCAACCAGTAGGCAAAGGGTGAGTAGAGCGCCTTTTCCGGAAGCACATGATGGGAAAGCAAAGGCAGCCAGGCAAACAGCGACGACAGGGCACGGTCGGGAAGCAACAGCGGCATCAGGCAGAGGCCACCGACGACAAACCAGGCCAGCCAGAGGCTGCGCAGCTGGCCGATAGCGGGGGTGGCAACGGGTACCGGAGCGCTCATGCGGGTTCATCCCGGTGCAGCTGGAGATGCAGCAGAAGCAGCAGGAAGAGGAGCCCCGGCACCAGCTGCAGGGTGATACGACCCACCGCCGTCTGCCGCACCGCACCCACGGCGTACTCTGTCACCGTGAACAGGCAGAGAAACAGAATGCCGGCCGCGGCCAGAGCCGCCATCACGGGCCCGGCGGCCTGGAGGACACCGGGCCGCCGCCAGATCACCAGAACCAACAGCAGACAAAAATACCAGAAGGTCAGATGCCAGTTGTCGAGTACCAGCAGACTGGTGAATATACCCTCGAGGGAACCGGGTCGATAGGCGAGGTCGAGACTGTTGAGGGAGTGGCCGGCAACACTGACATCCGCGGGAAACAGCCACAGGACCAGCGGTACCGCGGCAGCGACGCCCAGGATAGCAAGCAGGATACTGGTGGCATCCCGACGCCAGGCGACCCAGCACCCCGGCAACAGTGTCAGCATCCAGAAAAAGCCCTCGTTCTTGATCAGGGGACAGGCACAGGCAAACAGGAAAACCAGCAGCCATTGCCAGCGTTGCCCGCCGCGGCTGGCCGCGTGGAGCGCCATCAAGGCGAGCCCGTAGCAGGCGCCGAGAAACAGGTCGGCATAACCGGCCAATGCCACATGGGTATTCAGCAGGGGCAGCGTCAGCAGGAAGGTGGTGAATACCAGGGACTCCACGCGCGAGGCACCGGCCTCCCGGGCCTGCCCCATAAACGCCAGGCCCAGGCCGAGATAGCAAAGCAACCAGGGCAGGTTGATCAGGGCGGGATCCCAGCGCCCCAGGGCGGTGCTGACCCAGTATTGCCAGAGCGGCACCGTCACCGGGTACCCCGGATGGTGGTCGGTAAAGACACCCTCGCCGCCCCGTCTCAGCCACTCGTCGTTACTCACAAAGGGCACAAAGTCCTGCAGCTCGAACCAGACCCTGGCCTTGGTAGCCCAGTGCATGGTGGCGTCCCAGGGGTAGACCGGGCGCCACAGGACTTCCTGCGCCAGGGAAAACAGGCGCAGGGAAAGCAGGGCCAGCAACAGCAAACACAGGGCACGCGGGAGCCACCCAGCGGCGAACAACGGGGGCTTGACCTCACGTGGTGCAGGCGTGACGGGGGTAGAACGCCAGAGCCGGATCTGTAGTCCCACTATCAGCAGCAGAGCGAAGACCAGTGGCAGGTGGAAGCCCGGTCCGGCTCCCAGCGCAGCGCAGAGGCGCAGAACAAGCGGCCACAACACCAGGGTCATGACCAGTCCGTAGCCGGCAACCAGGCATGCCCGGCGCCGGGCCGCGGGAATCCATGTCGCCGCAAGGCTGAGGCCCAGTGTCGCGGGCAAACCCAGGGCCAGTGTCAGTCGCAGCCACTCCATCTAGCGCACCTGGTAAAGGCTTGCGTCAGCCATGCGAGCCACGGGGCGCACCAGCGAGGTCTCCCCGGCGTAGCGCAGACGGCCACCGCCGGACAGCGGACGAACCGCCGTTGGTTCGACAAGCAGGATGTAATCTCCCGTACGAAACTGTGATGGCCCCGGCAGCTCGGGACCACCCCGGCGCCAATACACATTCAGGGGGTACAGGTAATAGGCCATGCGCATGCCGACAAAATCGTTCGCACTGGCCACGAAAACACGTGCGCCCGCGGCGGGCAACTGGGCTTTGGTCTTCTGCGAGACGGCCCAGAAGAAGCTGTCGTCCCCCTGCGCGGGACGGTCAGCCGCGGGCAGACCGGCAAATTGCTCACGGGTATCCTGGCCCCGCCAGAGCAGCTGGCGCTGCCAGACCAGATCCAGCAAAAGCCAGGAAACCAGCATCCAGGCGAGCGGGAAGCGGCTACCCCAGCGCCAATAGCCGGGCAGCCCCAGCAGCAGCGTCAGCACGCCGAGGAGCACAACGGGGGTCAGGTGCTGCCCGGGCTCGGCGCCCGCGCCGTGGACATTGATGGAGCCCTGGTTCCAGGGCTGCGGGGCCAACCAGGCGCGCCACATGGCCGCGAGACGCTGAGTGACAGGTCGCTCCGCGCTCGGACCCGCCTCAGGCGAGGCTGACTGGGCGATACCGGACGGAGCCGGTATCAGCAGGAGGACAAACAGAAAGGCCGTCGCCAGCGGCAGCGGCCAGCGTTGAAGTGTCGGGCTTGCTCCAGTGAGCGCCACAAGCCCTCAGACGTGGCGCACCTGGTCAATCTCGTATTCGATCTCGCCCCCGGGGGCGCGGACCACCACGATATCCCCCTCCTCCTTGCCGATCAGGGCACGGGCAATGGGGGAACTGACCGAAATCAGGTTGTTCTTCACATTCGCCTCGTCGTCGCCAACGATGCGATAGGTTACCGTGGCATCGGTATCCAGGTTGAGCAGGTCGACGGTCGTACCGAATATCACCTTGCCCGTATGCGGCAGCGTGGTGACATCAATGACCTGGGCATTCGACAGCTTGCCCTCGATGTCCTTGATCCGCCCCTCGTTGAAGCTCTGCTGCTCGCGGGCCGCGTGGTACTCGGCATTTTCCTTCAGGTCGCCGTGTTCCCGGGCCTCGGCGATCGCCTGGGTGATGCGCGGACGCTCCACCCGCTTCAGACGATCCAGCTCTTCCCGCAGGGCGCGCTCGCCCTGTAGCGTCATCGGTACCTTGCTCATGCCACGATACTCCTGTGCAGATCCTGCAGGCGGCGCACGGTCTGGTCCGAGCCTTGCTGGAGCGCCATGCACATGGCCTCCGCGGCCGCCAGCGTGGTGGTGTAGAACACCCGGTGTTGCTCGGCACTGGCACGGATCGGTGCCGAGTCGGCAATCGCGCGCCGGCCCTCGGTGGTATTGATGATCAGGTCGGCCTCATCGTTCTTGATCATGTCGACGATGTGCGGACGGCCCTCCAGCACCTTGTTGACGCGCCGGACTTCCAGGCCGGCAGCTTCCAGGGCATCGGCGGTGCCGTGGGTAGCCGCCAGACTGAAGCCCATGGCGACCAGCTCCCGGGCCACGCGCACCGCGCCGGGCTTGTCCACGTCGCGGACACTCATCAGGGCGGTGCCGCCGCGCGGCGGCGGCTCCCCGGCCCCCAGCTGGGCCTTGGCAAAGGCGCCGGCAAAGGTGTCGCCGGTACCCATGACCTCGCCGGTGGAGCGCATCTCCGGCCCCAGGATCGGGTCGACCCCGGGGAACTTGTTGAAGGGCAGCACCGCTTCCTTGACCGAATAGTAAGCCGGAATGATTTCGCGGGTGAAGCCCTGGTCGGCGAGGCTCTGGCCGGCCATGCAGCGCGCCGCCACCTTGGCCAGGGAGACACCGATGCACTTGGACACGAAGGGTACGGTACGCGAGGCCCGGGGGTTCACCTCGATCACGTAGATCTCGTTGTCCTGCCAGGCCAGCTGCACGTTCATCAGGCCCTTGACGCCCAGCTCCAGGGCCATCTGGCGCACCTCTTCGCGCATGGCGTCCTGTACCTCCGGGGCCAGGTTGTAGGGTGGCAGGGAGCAGGCGGAGTCACCGGAGTGAACACCGGCCTGCTCAATGTGCTGCATGATGCCCCCGATCACCACCTGTTCGCCGTCGGACACGGCGTCGATATCCACCTCGATCGCCGCACTCAGGAAGGAGTCCAGCAGCACCGGTGCTTCATTGGAGACGCGCACTGCGTCGCGCATGTAGCGCAGCAGGTCTTCCTCGCGATAGACGATCTCCATGGCGCGGCCGCCGAGGACGTAGGAGGGACGCACTACCAGCGGATAGCCGATGCGATTGGCCGCTTCCAGGGCCTCGTCGACGCTGCGCACGGTAGTGTTGGCGGGCTGTTTGAGGCCCAGCTTCTGGATCATTTGCTGGAAGCGCTCGCGGTCCTCGGCGCGGTCGATGGCGTCCGGGCTGGTGCCGATGATCGGCACACCGGCGGCCTCGAGGTCACGCGCCAGCTTCAGCGGTGTCTGGCCACCAAACTGCACGATCACACCGACCGGCTTCTCCAGGTCGATGATCTCGAGCACGTCCTCCAGAGTGACCGGCTCGAAGTAGAGGCGATCGGAGGTGTCGTAGTCGGTGGACACGGTTTCCGGGTTGCAGTTGACCATGATGGCTTCATAGCCATCTTCGCGCATCGCCAGGGAGGCGTGCACACAGCAGTAGTCAAACTCGATGCCCTGGCCGATGCGGTTGGGGCCGCCCCCGAGCACCAGGATCTTCTGGCGATCGCTCGGGTGCGCCTCGCACTCCTCCTCGTAGGTCGAGTAGAGGTAGGCGGTGGCGGTGGCGAACTCCGCGGCACAGGTATCCACGCGCTTGTACACCGGGCGCACACCCAGGGACTGGCGGTGCTTGCGCACACTGCGTTCGCTGACACCCAGCAGCACACCCAGGCGCGCGTCGGAAAAGCCCTTGCGCTTGAGCTTGAAGATGGCGTCGCGGTCCAGCTCGTTGAGGGACACGGTCTTGAGACTGTTCTCCGTGCGCACCAGGTCTTCCAGCTGCACCAGGTACCAGGGGTCGACCCCGGAGTACTGGTAGACCTCGTCCACGCTCATGCCGTAGCGCAGGGCGTCGGCGATGAACCAGATGCGGTCGGGACCGGGGATGGTGAGCTCCTTGATCAGGATCTCCCGGGCGTCTTCGCTGTCCAGGTCCACCTTGTGCTCGAAGCCGTCGGAGCCCACTTCCAGGCCGCGCAGGGCCTTCTGCACCGACTCCTGGAAGGTGCGACCGATGGCCATGACCTCGCCGACGGACTTCATCTGGGTGGTCAGGCGCGGATCCGCGGCGTTGAACTTCTCGAAGGCAAAGCGCGGAATCTTGGTGACCACGTAGTCGATGGCCGGCTCGAAGGAGGCCGGAGTCCGGCCGCCGGTAATGTCGTTCTGCAGCTCGTCCAGGGTATAGCCCACCGCCAGCTTGGCGGCCACCTTGGCAATCGGGAAGCCGGTGGCCTTGGAGGCCAGGGCCGAGGAGCGCGACACCCGCGGGTTCATCTCGATGATGACCATGCGCCCGGTCTTCGGGTCGATACCGAACTGTACGTTGGAGCCGCCGGTTTCCACGCCGATCTCGCGCAGCACCGCCAGGGAGGCGTTGCGCATGATCTGGTATTCCTTGTCGGTCAGGGTCTGCGCCGGGGCCACCGTGATCGAGTCGCCGGTGTGCACGCCCATGGGATCGAAGTTCTCGATCGAACAGACGATGATGCAGTTGTCCTTTTTGTCGCGGACCACCTCCATCTCGTACTCTTTCCAACCGATCAGCGACTCGTCGATCAGCAGCTCCTTGGTCGGCGACAGATCCAGGCCGCGGGTGCAGATCTGCTCGAACTCGTCGCGGTTGTAGGCGATGCCGCCGCCGGAGCCACCCATGGTGAAGGAGGGCCGGATAATGCAGGGGAAGCCGATCTGGTCGAGGACCTGGAAGGCCTCTTCCATGCTGTGGGCCAGGGCCGCGCGGGGCGTCTCCAGGCCGATGCGCTTCATCGCCTCGTCGAAGAGGTGGCGGTCCTCGGCCTTGTCGATGGCCTCCTTGGTGGCGCCAATCATCTCCACGCCAAACTTTTCCAGCACGCCTTCGCGGTCCAGGTCCAGGGCGCAGTTGAGGGCAGTCTGCCCGCCCATCGTGGGCAGCAGTGCGTCCGGGCGCTCTTCCTCGATGATGCGCGCCACGGTCTGCCAGACGATAGGCTCGATATAGGTGGCGTCGGCCATCGCCGGGTCGGTCATGATGGTGGCCGGGTTCGAGTTCACCAGGATCACCCGGTAGCCTTCCTCGCGCAGGGCCTTGCAGGCCTGGGCACCGGAGTAGTCGAATTCGCAGGCCTGGCCGATGACAATGGGGCCTGCACCGAGGATCAGGATGCTCTGTATATCGGTTCTCTTGGGCATATCGGTTCAGCGGCTCCCGGATCTGGCGGCAATCAGCTCGATGAAATGGTCAAACAGCGGCGCGGCGTCGTGGGGCCCCGGGCTGGCCTCGGGGTGGCCCTGGAAACTGAAGGCCGGCCGGTCGTTGCGGTGAATGCCCTGCAGCGTGCCGTCAAACAGGGATTTATGTGTCACCCGCAGGGTTTCGGGCAGGCTGGCCTCGTCCACCGCGAAACCGTGATTCTGGCTGGTGATCAGCACCGTGCCGTCATCCAGGTTCTGCACCGGGTGGTTGGCGCCGTGGTGGCCGTGGCCCATCTTCATCGTGCGGGCACCGCTGGCCAGGCCGAGCAGCTGGTGGCCCAGGCAGATACCAAATACCGGGATATCGGTTTCCAGGAATTCGCGAATGGCGGCGATGGCATAGTCGCAGGGCTCCGGGTCGCCGGGGCCATTGGAGAGGAAGATGCCGTCCGGGTTCATGGCGAGCACCTCGCTGGCCGGCGTCTGTGCGGGCACCACGGTGAGGCGGCAGCCACGATCCACCAGCATGCGCAGAATATTGCGCTTGACGCCATAGTCGTAGGCCACCACGTGCCACTTCAGCTCTTCGTCGCGGAAGTGCCGGTAGCCCGCGTCGATGCTCCAGCTACCCTCGCGCCATTCGTAGGACTGCGATGCGCTGACCACCTTGGCCAGGTCCATGCCCTTGAGGCCGGCGAAGGCACGCGCCTGGGTCAGGGCCTGCTCCTCGTCGAGGTCGTCACCCGCCATCAGGCAGGCATTCTGGGCACCCTTTTCCCGCAGGATGCGGGTCAGGCGCCGGGTATCGATGTCGGCGATACCGACGATATTGCGTTCCCGGAGGTAGTCCTCCAGGCTCTGCTGATTGCGGTAATTGCTGGCCAGCAGGGGCAGGTCGCGGATGACCAGGCCCGCGGCCCAGACGGACCCCGACTCCTCGTCCTCGGCATTAGTGCCCGTATTGCCGATGTGCGGGTACGTCAGGGTGACAATCTGGCGGGCATAGGAGGGATCGGTGAGGATCTCCTGGTAGCCGGTCATGGCAGTGTTGAACACCACCTCACCGACCGAGGCGCCATCCGCCCCGATGGCCACGCCTCTGAATATCGTCCCATCCGCTAGGGCTAACAGGGCAGGTCTGGACAAGGACACCTCCAACTTTCGGCATGGAACCTTCGCTGCGGGCGCCGAAAAAAAGCGAGATGGGGTGACCACATCTCGCTTTTTCTCATAGAATCAGCTCGGGTTTCTCTCAGGTACACAGGCGCCCGGAGGCGCGGGCCGGGCTTGTGAAATCTGGCAAAGCATTTTAGGGGATCGCCCCGGAACTGTCCAGCAAGTCTGCGCTTTGATTGCCAGTTCCCGGTCCTCACTCCGCCCGGCGCGCCCTCGGCGCCCGGCCATACCAAGCACCCACGGGGGGCGGTACATGCACGCTTACAGCACAGGCCGGCGAGCGGTGATCAGCGGCGCCGGCTCGGGCATTGGTCGCGCCCTTGCCCGCCAGCTCAACCGCGAGGGCTGCCACCTCTGTCTGGCCGATATTGATGGCAGCGGGCTGGCGGAGACGGTAGCCGGGTTCGAGCATCCCGATGCCAGCGTGGAAACCTGCGAACTGGATGTGGCGGACAAGGCCGCAGTGGACGCCTGGGCTGCGGCCATCGGCGAGCGGTACGGCTGTGTCGACATCGTGATCAACAACGCCGGCGTCGCCTACAGCGCACGGGTCGACGAAGCCTGCTACGAGGACCAGCACTGGCTGATGGGCATCAATTTCTGGGGCGTCGTGCACGGCACGCAAGCCTTCCTGCCACTCCTGAAACGGGCACCCCGGGGCCATCTGGTCAACCTGTCCTCGATTTTCGGTGTCATCGGCGTGCCCACCCAGTCCGCCTACAACGCCGCCAAGTTCGCCGTGCGCGGCTACACCGAGTCACTGCGCCAGGAGCTGGCCGGGAGCACGGTGCATGTGTGCTGCGTGCTGCCGGGGGGCGTGAAGACCAATATCGCCCGACGCAGCCGGGGCGGTCCGCCCGATGCCACTGAAGAAGACCGCGCTGCCATGTTCGACCCGGTGGCCCGTACCACAGCGGAAGCGGCCGCGTCGCGGATTCTGAAAGCCATCGAAGGTCGCCAGACACGGCTGCTGATCGGCAACGACGCGCGCTTCATCGACTTGTTGGCCCGGCTGTTCCCGGTCAGCTACCCGCGCCTGCTCCCGGGGCTGGGCAGACTGGGCAAGAGCGGACCATGAGCGGCAGCCTGCACTGGCGCCAGCTGGGCGTGCTGATTACCGCCCTGATGGCCACCGCCATCGGCCAGTCGCTGGTCTTCGCCATCCTCGCCCCGCTGGGCCGTGAGGTGGGCATGCGCGAGGTGCAGATCACCTCCATCATCGCCTGCTCTTCCCTCTGCTTCGCCCTCGCCTCCCCCCTCTGGGGGCGCCTCTCGGATCGCATCGGGCGCAAACCGGTAATGATCGTGGGCTTGGTGGGCTACACCCTGGGGACCGTGCTGTTCACCAGTGTGTTCTGGCTGGGTCTGGCGGGCATCCTGAGCGGCAGTCTGCTCTACGGCGCCGTGATCGGTTCCCGCTGCGCGCAGGCCCTGATCATGTCCGCGGGCAGCCCCTCGGCCACCGCCTACGCGGCGGACAACAGCAGCACCGAACAGCGCACCCGGACGATGGCCCGACTGGGTACCGCCAACAGCCTGGGCACCATCCTCGGCCCCGCGGTCAGCGGCGCCCTGGCCACACTCGGGCTGCTGGCCCCACTGTACTTTGCCGCCGGGCTGGCGGCCCTGGGCGCGCTGCTGGTGTGGCGGGGTCTGCCACCCACACCCAAACGGGACCGCTCGGCGCACCAGCCGCGCGTGCGACTCAGCTACAACGACCCGCGCTACCGCTGGCTGCTGGTCTCGGCGGTCGGTGTCTTCGTGGGCTTCTCGGGCATACAGCAGACACTGGGCTTCCTGCTCCAGGACAAGCTGCAACTGACCGGCATCGAGACCGCACAGATGACCGGTGCGGCGCTGATGGTCTCGGCGGCCTTCACCTTCCTGGTGCAGATGACGGTGCTGCAGCGTGTTCGCCTCGGACCCGGGCAGCTGATCCGCCTGGGCCTGCTGGCGCTGCTGTTTGGCGCGGCGATTATCGCGGCCGCGGACCGCTTCCCCCTGGTTGCCGTGGGCATGGCCTTCATGGGCACCGGGCTCGGCTTGACCATGCCCTCGGTGTCCGCCGGCGCTTCCCTGGCGGTGACGCCCGAAGAACAGGGGGGTGTCGCCGGGCTGGTCGCCTCCTGCCCCCCCGCGGGCTTCATTATCGGGCCGCTGGTCTGCGGGGCCCTCTACCAGTGGCACGGCCCGCTGGCACCGCTGTTTTCGGCCACGGTATTCTTTCTCACCCTGGTGCTGCTGGTCACCCGGGACCGGGAGGGCAACGCCCGCCGGTCGGCCTGAAGGTGCAGTGAGCGTTGGCCTTGCCCACCGCACCCAAAGCGGATCAGGGCTCCGCCGGCAGGAACGCGTCCCCGAGTATCGTCCGGCCATCCAGGCTCTTCACCGGCAGGCCCAGACTGTGGATCAACTGACGGCTGTAGGTGATGCGACCGACATGGCGACCGGCGCACAGGGCCAGGGCTGCCTCGGCCATGGTCTCCAGGGGCTCGGCCATATCCGGGAAACGCCGGGCGATCTCGCGCACATACTCGGCCCCGGGGGTCAGGGCGATGCTTTCCGGTGCCAGGGTGTTGACGTAGATGTGTTCGGGCGCCAGCTCGTGGGCCAGGCCCTCGGTATAGCGGTTGAGAGCCGCCTTGGTCGCCCCGTAGGCGGTGATCGCCAGGGCCGCTTCCCGGGTATGACGGTAAGGCACGACCGGCTGGTCCACCGTGGCGCTGCTGATATTCAGGATCCAGCCCTCGCCCCGCTCACGCATGCCGGGCAGGGCCTGCTGGACCAGCTCAATGGGCACGTTGAGGTTCAGGTCGTACATCTTGTTGCGGTGGTCGGTGGAGATCTCGCTGGGCATGCCGGGGTACTGCATGGCGGCATTGTTGACCAGGATATCAATCGGCCCGAAATGACTGGCGGCTCGGGCCACCAGATCGGCCCGCGCCGCCAGTTCCAGCAGGCTGCAGACTTCGGCTGCCGCGCGTCCACCGCTGGCATTGATTTCCGCCACTGCCTCCTCCAGCGTGCCCGGCAAGTTGCCGTGGGCACCCAGGCGCGAGGCCACCAGCACCACGGCGGCACCCTCGGCGGCAAAGCGGGTCGCGATGGCGCGCCCGATACCGCGGCTGCCGCCGGTGATCAGCGCCGTCTTTCCACTCAGTTGTCCCATATTCCCTCTCCCTGTTTATTCGAATCCTGCGCGCGGGGCGCTGCCACCGGCCAGAGGCAGCGCGTCCAGCGATGTATCAGTACTGCCGGTAGCGACGCTGCACATGGCGGTGGCGCACCAGCCGCTCGGCAGCGCGCTCCTCGGGTGTCACTTCCCGCGCGTAGGGCATGTGCTCGCGAATGCTGTCGAAGGCGACCTTCTTCACCGTGAGACTGGGCAGCTGGTCTTCCGGCGGCCGCTCCGGGTAGGTCCAGCGCATGCTGGTGTAGCCGTGGGGAATGCCCGTGGTGCTGACCCAGTTGGCGATACCCGGATCGCGATGACAGACCACCCAGCGCCGCGCGCCGTCGGGGTCCTTGCCGGCGAAGTGGGCATTGATATTACTCGGGTAGCTCTCGAAATCCAGTGACTCCCCCCACAGGTTGGCCAGGTGGAAGCCCAGGAAGTGGGGCTCGACGGGCGTCCGGGTCTCGATCACCAGGGCCTCGTCATCCTCCAGCAGGTAGGTCCCGCCGGCGTAGACATTGCTGCTCTGCCCGCCGCCGGTGGCAATGCCCAGGGCGTTGGGCGGGTTCATGTCGTTCACCGGCATGAAAGGCCCCTCCAGCCCCATGCGCTCACTGACACCCCCCGGCACCTTGCCGTAGGTTTCCAGGGTGATGGTGTTGAAAGCGTTCCAGAAATGCACCTGGTTGCGGGCAATGCGACCCACCTCGCGCAGCATGTGCATGGCCCCCTCGGGGTCGATGGGCGGCCGCGGCTCGTGCTCGCAGCCGATACGCAGGATCTCCAGGTCGAGCAGGTCCTGGTGTTCCCAATCGTGGAACAGCTCGCGGCAGGTGAGGAATCTGCCGACGTGCTCCACCCCGCGGCTGGTGCGCTTGCTGGCCATGAAGTTGCCGCTGTAGCCCTCGGGTTTTTCCGGGGCAATCAGGATCTCGAAACTGCCATCTTCCGCGACCTGCAGTTTGGTGCTGTCGAGGGTACTGGTGTTGATGCGGGTGCCCGGCTGCATTTCCGACAGTTTTCCGCTGTCACCGGAGTAGCCGCTGGCCAGTTCGAAAATCACGTACTGGGGCGCCGTCTTGCCCTCGGCAGGGGCCTCGCCGCGCCAGTGACGGCTGTCCAGCGCGCGGCCGCGCACCCGGTAGCTGTAGTTGCCATCGATTTCCACGCCCAGGTAGACCCCGTCGGCATTGTCGATGGTGGAGCGGTTCATCGGCTGGATGGCCCGGCGGAAACGCGGATAAAGCGGATCGGCAAGGGCACGCTCGATGCCGTTGAGCATGAAGCCCAGCACATAGCGGTAGCCCTCCGCCAGGTTGCGGTCAGTCGGCGGCGGCGGATAGAGCTCTGGCGTATCGATGGCATCACGCGCCTCCTGGAAGCACTGGATCATGTCGTCGAAGGCGGTGCGCAGTGCGGCGCGAGTTTGTGGACTGCTTTCAGGGTGCGACACGGTCTCTTTCTCCTTGTTGTGAATGCTGCTGGGCACCCGCGGCGGCTTGATCGCCCTGCGTGGCGCCAGCACGGGGCCATTCGTATTGTCGGTAGAACTCGCCCAGCTCGGCCTCGAGCTGATCGGCGGTAATGCGATAGTCACCCAGGCTGTATTCGAACTTCGAGTGATGCTTTTTCTCCCGCTCGGCGTTCGCCTGCAGGAAGGCGTCAAACTCCGACCCGACATCAAAGCCCAACTGTCGATAAACTTCGTGCACGGTCTCCCGGGGCCGGGCAGTCAGCTCGCGGTAATCGACAATGGCGCGCGGCACCTCGGGGTAGCGGGCCAGTTGCTGGGCTGGATTGTGAAAGCTCTCGAAGGAGGTCTGCAGCAGCAGGTCGAGGGAGGCCTGGTAGTCCGCCGGTTTCCAGCCCCGGGCCTTCCAGGACTTTTCTACCAGTTTGAGCAGGCTGGGCACGCACTGGGCCGGATCGCGCAACATCACCACGATACGTGCATCGGGGAAGGTCTCGATGATCGAGCCCACCCAACCGCTCATCACGGGGTTTTTGCTCAAATGAGTGCGGTCACCGCCATTCAGCAGCAGCTGGCGTTTGACCAGCTCGCGGTAGTGATGCATCCAGCGACGGCGTTTTTTCGGCATCTGGTCGAGGTGAAACAGGTCGAGCACATCCATCACCGGCAGGTCCGTCGCCCATTGCTGGGTGACAAAGGCCGCCCGCATGGCAAACTGGTCTTCTTCGGAATTCCACAGGCTCATGTTGTGGATGTGGCGAAAAGGCCCGAAGGTGCGATCATCCCAGGCCTTCAGACGGCGGAAGAACATTCCGCCCAGGAGCGCCTGGTCCACCCTGCCCAGCCAGCGGATAACCTTCTTCTGCAGCAGCGAGGGAAACAGGGTTTCCCAATACAGAAAATAGCTGAAGCGGTCTCCATCGGCGGACATCAGGCGGTGCATGAGAGTCGTCCCGCTACGGGCGTGGCCGACAATAAACACCGGCGTACGCACCGGCTGCCGCCACAGGCTGGGGAACAGCAGGTAGTCGAGCAGGAAGCACAGGGTATGAAACAGGGTCACCGGCGGCGTCACCAGCAGCAGGCGGGCAAGCAGGCGCCAGCGGCCCGGCCAGTGCTTCAGGTTCCAGACATGGCGCAGCAGGCGAAAATAGTAATCGAAGTCAAAGTACATGGAAGCGAGTCTGTGCTTGTGGAATCATGCGCTACTCTACGCCACTGGCGGCGCCGGACAACTGCGATTCCGGCCCCAGCGGGAGAGCTGCAGGCTTTTGTTTTTCAAGGAATTTCAGGGGCAACAAAAAATGTCGCTCGGGCGCACTTACATTTCTGTTAACACACCGTGGCGACGTCGCCGGGGCCGCACGTGAGCGACCCCGGGCTGCCCCGCCCGCGCAAGCGCCCCCGGCAGCAGCGGTCGCGCGCGCTGGTGGAGGCCATCCGTGAGGCCTGCATCCGCATCCTCGAACAGGAGGGCGCCGACCGCCTGACCACCCAGCGCATCGCCGACGTCGCCGGGGTCAACATCGCGTCCCTTTACCAGTATTTCCCCAACAAGGAGGCCGTGCTGGCGGAGGTCTACGAGAATGCCATGCGCGAGCTGGTGGCCGGCATGGCCGAGGAGTTCCCGCGGATCGACCGACTGACACAACAGGGCCTGGAGGCCACCCTGGCGGCAATTATCGACCAGGAAATTGCCCTGCTGCTGCAACTCTATCGCATGCACCCGGAGTTTTACCTTCAGTATCAGCAAAGCCTGGATATCCGGGCCCGGGTCAACGAGTTTACCCAGTCCCTGGCCAATCCGTCCTGGGAGCGCTGGTTCCCCCACCTGCTGCGCCAGCACCGGGAATGCCTGCGCGAGGGGGAGATCGAAACCATGGCCTTTATCGCCCGTCGCAGTCTGGACGCGACCCTGCAGGCGGCCCTGACCGAGCGCCCCGAAGTCCTGGAAGAGCCGGCGTTTCGGGAGGAAGTGCTGACCCTGCTGCTGCGATATCTCTTGAAATAGGCTCAGCCCACTAGCCCACGGCTATTGCTTCCAGCGCCTTGCGCAGGGGCGCGGGAATCGGCACCGCACGGTTGCTGGCACGCTCGACAAACACGTGCACGAAATGCCCATGCGCCAGGGCTTCCCGTTCACCGGCCCGGAAAATGGCGATACCGTACTGCACCGAGCTGTTGCCCAGGCGGTCCACGCGCAGGCCGCCCTCCAGCGCATCCGGGTAGGCCGCCGGCGCGTGGTAGTCACAGCCCGAATTCACCACATAGCCTACGATCTCCGCCGCGGCGATATCCAGCCCCCCCGTCTCGATCAGGTAGCGATTGGCGACGGAGTCGAAATAACTGTAGTAGACCACGTTGTTGATATGGCCATAGATGTCATTGTCCGACCAGCGCGTGTTGAGCGGGTAGAAGACACGGTAGGCATCGCGATCGGGCCGAGGACTCATGCGGCTTTCCCCCAGGCCGCGGTGTAAATCGCCAGGGCATCCTCGCGACTCAGCTCGCGGGGATTGTTGACCAGCAGACGCTGCTGCAGCATGGCGTCCTCCGCCAGCATGGCCAGATCCTCTCTCGGCACCCCCGCTTCTGCCAGGGTCGCAGGCAGCGACACCGCCGCGATCAAGGCGACCAGGAAGTCCCGCAGGGCCATAGCGCGGGCCTCGTCACTGCCAGTGACATTCGGCGCCACGAGGGTAGCGAGTTCCGCGTACAACGGTGCGGCGGCGGGCAGATTGAAATCCAGCACCGCGGGCAGCACCAGGGAATTACTCAGACCGTGGGGAATGTGGTAGTGGCCGCCGAGGGGGTAGGCCAGCGCGTGCACCGCCGCAACCGGTGCATTGGCGAAGGCCTGCCCGGCGAGGCAGGCCCCCAGCAGCATGCCGGCGCGCGCATCCCGGTCATGCCCCCGGGTGACAGCAAGGCGCAGGTTGGCGGAAAGAAGCCGCAGGGCCTCCCAGGCCAGGTGGTCGGACATCGGGTTCTTCTTCACCCGGGAGGTGTAGGCCTCGATGGCGTGCACCATGGCGTCGATCCCGGTCATCGCCGTGACCCGGGGCGGCAGGCCCAGCGTCAGGTCGGCGTCCAGCACCGCGACGTCGGGCAGCAGAAGCCGCGAGGACACCCCCGCCTTGGTCGTGGCACCGGTGGTAATCACCGCCACGGGAGTCACCTCCGAGCCCGTCCCTGCGGTCGTCGGCACCAGCACCAGGGGCAGGCGCGCGCCGCGAACCTGATCGACCCCGTAAAGCGCCGCCAGCTCCTGCCCGCCATCACCCAACAACACCGCCACCACCTTGGCCACGTCCATCGAGCTGCCGCCGCCAACCGCTACCACGGCATCCACCTGTTCCCTGCGCCCCAGTGACACGGCGGCCTCCACCACCGACTCCGGCGGGTCTTCCTGCACCCGGTCGAAAAGGATCGCAGTTGTCCCGGCAGCCTCCAGCGCCGCCTGTAGCGGTGCCAGCAGGCCGATCTTGACCAGCCCCGGGTCCGTGACCAGCAGGGGGCGGCGGGCGCCCAGGTCAGCCAGGAGGGGTGCCAGTTCCAGGGCACTGCCGGGCGCACAGACCAGCCGCGGTGTGGTGTTAAAGACGAAGGACTGCATGGCCACCTCCCTTTTCCAACGATGCACGGGCCCGCCCAACCCCGGCCGTTCTGCGGCCGCGGGCGTATCCTGTCCTGCCTGCTAGAGGGTCAGGATTACCTTGCCGCGCGCCCGGCGCTCCATCATGCAGGCATAGGCGGCCTCGTAGTCCTCCAGCGGGAACAGGTCGGTGACCACCGGCTTCAGCTTGCCCTGGGCGAACAGTTCCCAGAGTTCGTGAATATTCTGCCGGTTCACCTCGGGCTCCTCGGCCATGAAGCGGCCCCAGAACACGCCGACAATGGCGCAGCCCTTGAGCAGAGCCAGGTTGAGCGGCACCTTCGGAATCGGGCCGCTGGCGAAACCGATCACCAGGAAGCGCCCCTTCCAGGCCATGCTGCGCAGGGCCTGCTCGGAGAAGTCGCCACCCACCGGGTCGTAGACCACATCCACGCCGCGCCCCCCGGTGAGTTCCTTGACCCGGTCCTTGAGGGACTCGCGGCTGTAATTGATAACCTCGTCGGCTCCCATCTGCCGGCACACGTCGAGCTTTTCGTCGGAACTGGCGGCCGCGATGACCCGGGCGCCGAAGAGCTTGCCCAGCTCCACCGCCGTAATGCCCACCCCACCGGCGGCGCCGAGGACCAGCAGGGTCTCCCCGGGCTGGATATCCGCGCGCTGGCGAAGGGCGTGGTAGGAGGTGAAATAGGTAATCGCCACCCCGGCCGCCTGCTCAAAACTGAGCCCCTCGGGCATCGGAAATACCGCGCTCTGATCGGCGGCAATCTTCGAGCAGAAGGCCCCGTGGGCCCCCATCGAAATCACCTTGTCACCGGGCTTGAAGCGGCTCACCCCGCTACCCACCGCAGCCACCACCCCGGCACACTCAGCACCGGGAATAAAGGGCAGGTCCGGCTGGGTCTGGTACTTGTTCTGGATAATCAGCACGTCGGGGAAGTTCAGGCCCGCGGCCTTGACCTCGATCAGCACCTCCTGGTCGCCAATCTCGGGGTCCGGCCAGTCGGTTTCCAGCACCAGCTTGTCGGGCAGGCCGTGTTCCTTGCAGACCACTGCTTTCATGTCTTGCTCCTGTCAGGGACCCCACTCGCGCGGGAGCGGGGTCCAAAATATCCTTTTCAATCGAGCTTGATGCCCATACCTGCCGCCGCCTGGCTGACCATCTTGGTGCTCTGCTCAAAGCCGGCGGTCAGTTCCCGCTCGCCACCGCGTTCGCTAATACGCTCCCAGTGGGCGGCAATTGCCTCCGGCGTCTGTTCTTCCGGCGGCAACCACATGCCCTCGGTCTCGACAATGCGAGCCACGGCAAACGCCCCTGCACCGGCGGCCAGGATGGTGCGGTTGGGGGCATTCTCACTCACCAGGTAGAGCACCGCCGGGGTTACCGTCTCCGGAGTCAGCAATTCAAAGGCCTTCTCCGGCAGCAAACCCTCGGTCATCCGCGTGCCCGCAGTGGGCGCCAGTGCATTCACGCGGATGTTGTACTTGGCGCCCTCCTGGACCAGCGTGTTCATCATGCCGATTACGCCCATCTTGGCGGCACCGTAGTTGCTCTGGCCGAAGTTGCCGTAGAGCCCGCTGGATGAAGTCGTCACCACAATGCGGCCGTAATTCTGCTCGCGCATGATCTCCCAGACGGCCCTGGTGCAGTTCACCGTGCCCATCAGGTGTACGTCGATGACCAGGCGGAAATCCTCCAGGGAACCCTTGTGGAAACTCTTGTCGCGCAGGATCCCGGCGTTGTTGACCAGGATGTCGACCCGCCCCCACTGGTCCATCGTTTGCTGGACCATGGATTCCACCTCGGTGTAGTCCGCCACATTGGCGCCATTGGCAATGGCCTCGCCACCGGCGGCCTCGATTTCCGCCACCACACTGCGGGCCGCCTCGCTGGACGCCCCGGTGCCGTCCTTGGCACCACCCAGGTCATTGACTACCACCTTGGCGCCGCGTTTTGCCAGCTCCAGTGCGTGGCTGCGGCCCAGGCCGTGGCCCGCGCCCGTGACGATGGCCACCTTGCCGTCATAACGAATTGTCATGCTTGCTCTCCCTTTGAATTCCTTGGCTGGGTAGAAGGCTGCTAGCGGGCAGACAATCGGCGCGCCAGCCTAACCGGCGACCACCATGGTCAGCCACTCGGCCACCAGGGCCGGGGTCTCCTCGCCCTCGATCTCAACGCTAACCTGCTGGCGAATCAGGAAACGGTCACCGTCTTTGGCTTCCACTCCCGTGATCTCCCCGTGGGCACGTACCCGCTTGCCGGCGCGCACCGGCGCCAGGAAGCGCACCTTGTCGAAGCCGTAATTGATGCCCATCAGCACCTTTTCCGGCATCACCCCGTTACCTTCGCAGAGTCTGGGCAGCAGGGACAAGGTCAGGAAGCCGTGGGCGATGGTGCCGCCAAAGGGTGTACCGGCAGCTTTTTCCTCGTCGACGTGGATAAACTGGTGGTCCTCCGTGACATCGGCGAACTGGTTGATGCGTGGCTGATCCAGGGTGACCCAGGGACCGGGTTCCAGTTTCAAACCCACCTGATTGACCAGCTCTTCCTTGGGTACCACTTTCATGGACATGCGCGAAATCCCCCGTTTTCAAGATACTTGTGATGTGTGGTCAACACAGGGTTTCAGCCATCGCGGAAAGTCGCGTTGACCTCGCCCTGCCCGGTATAGCCTTTGAGTTCGTGGCGCCCCACCACCATGCGATGCACGGCATCGGGTCCGTCTGCCAGACGCAGGCTGCGCTGGGCCACGTACAGGCCCGCAAGCGGCGTATCCTGGGAGATGCCCAGTGCCCCGAAGACCTGGATCGCCTCGTCGACGATGCGAATGGAGACATTGGGCACCGCGGTCTTGATCATGGAAATCCACACCCGCGCCTCCTTGGCGTCACGGTGGTCCATCATCCAGGCCGTCTTCAGGGTCAGCAGGCGGGCCATTTCAATATCCATGCGGGCGTTGGCAATGATGTCGATGTTGCCACCCAGCCGAGCCAGGGGCTTGCCGAAAGCCGTGCGTGAAACCGCCCGCTCGCAGAGCAGCTGCAGCGCCCGCTCCGCGGCCCCGATGGCACGCATGCAGTGATGGATGCGACCCGGCCCCAGCCGGCCCTGGGCGATCTCGAAGCCGCGACCCGGGCCCAGGATGACATTCTCCCGGGGCACCCGGACATTGGTGAAACGCTGGTGCATGTGGCCGTGGGGCGCATCGTCCTGGCCGAACACCAGCATCGGGCGCAGGTTTTCGACACCGGGGCTGCCCATGGGCACCAGGATCTGCGATTGCTGCAGGTGCTTGGGCGCCTCCGGGTCGGTCTTGACCATCACGATCATGACCTTGCAGCGGGGGTCGCCGGCACCTGAAATATAGTGCTTCTCCCCGTTGATCACCCACTCGTCGCCATCCAGCTCGGCGCGAGTGGAGATGTTGGTGGCATCGGAGGAGGCCACCCCGGGTTCGGTCATGGCAAAGGCGGAGCGGATCTCCCCATTGAGAAGGGGTTCCAGCCACTGGCGCTTCTGTGCCTCGCTGCCGTACTTGTGCAGCACCTCCATATTGCCGGTGTCCGGAGCCGAACAGTTGAACACCTCGGCCGCAAGGTGGGACTTGCCCATTTCCTCAGCCAGGTAGGCGTATTCCACCGTATTCAGGCCGGAGCCGTGTTCGCCATCGGTCAGGAAGAAGTTCCACAGCCCGGCGCTGCGCGCCTTGTCCTTGAGCCCCTCGAGAATCTCGCTCTGTCGGGGCGTGAACTGCCAGCGGTCACCGACCGGGATTTCCGCCAGATACGCCTCCTCCAGAGGCAGGATTTCATCCTGCACAAAGGCTTTCACCTGTGCCAGCAGCGGCCGAACCTTTTCACTGACGCCCAGATCCATGCAGTTCCCCTTGTTAGCTATTGTCAGAATCCACTGAGGCGGGCATAGCGGTCGAGGTGGTAGTTATAGTCCCCGAAGCAATGCTGGACAAGACGCGCCCGCTTGATAAAGAAGCCGATATCAAATTCATCCGTCATGCCAATGCCACCGTGCATCTGGATCGCCTCGTTGGTCGCGCGCTGGGCGACCTCACAGAGCTTCGCCTTGCAGGCACTGGCCAGCAGGGAAAGCTGCGGATCGCCGGCATCGATGGCCTGCAGGGCCTTGAGCACCAGGGAGCGGGCCAGTTCCAGCTCCGCGTAAAGCTCCGCAGCGCGGTGCTGCAGCCCCTGGAAGCTGCCGATCGGGCGGCCAAACTGCTTGCGCTCCCGCAGATATGCCACGGTGCGCTCGAAGGCCTCGGTGGACAAGCCGAGCAATTCCGCCGCCAGGCCAATGTTGGCGATATCGAGGGCAGTTTCCAGCCCCTGCCAGGCACCCCCGGGGCTGCCCAGGAGGGCTTCGTCACCGAGCTGCAGATCGGCGTATCGCAGGGCGCCCGCCGGGCCGCTGTCCACCAGGCTGCGCGGCTCCACCTGCAGCCCCGGCGCGTCCGCGGGCACCAGGAAGGCACTCAGGCCCGACCTGTCCCCGGGCTGGCCATCGCTGCGGGCAATCACCAGAAAGTCCGTGGCTCCCGGCGCGCCCAGCACCAGGCGTTTACTGCCGCTCAGACGCCAGCCCCGCCCCTCGCGACGCGCCGGCGACGCGGTATTTTCCGGGGCGTGGTGGGCGCCCTCCTGCAATGCCAGGGCGAGCCGCCGCTCCCCGGCAACAACGGCTGGCAAAAGCGCCTGGCGCTGGGCCTTCGTCGCCAGCCGGTCGAGCGCGCTTGCGCCAATCAGCACCGCCGACTGCAGGGGAGTCGGGCTGAGGTGGCGACCGGCCTCTTCCAGCACCACGCCGAGGCCGACATGGCCGTAACCCAGTCCACCGCAGTCCTCGGCAATGGCAATCCCGGGCCAGCCCATGGCGACAATCTCATCCCATACTGCGGGCTCGAAGCCGAGGGGGTCGCCCCCATCCCGCAGGGCGCGCAAGTGCGACACGCCGGCCCGGGAGGCCAGCAGGCCCCGGGCAGACTCCCGCAACATTTGCTGCTCTTCACTCAATACCAGTGCCATGCGCGCCCCTCAGTCCGGCAGGCCAAGCACGCGCTTGGCAATGATGTTGAGCTGGATTTCCGAGGTGCCCCCCTCGATGGAGTTGCCCTTGGAGCGCAACCAGTCGCGGCACACCACGCCCCCGTCGTAGACCTCCCCCGACCAGCCGAGGGCCGGTTCCCCGTCAATGGCCAGGTTGAGTTCATGGCGCCGCTTGTTGAGCTCGGTGCCGTAGTATTTGAAGATCGAGGAGGCCGCCCCCAGGCCTTGCCCGGCCTTGACTTCATCGCCGACGCGCTCCATCGTCGCGGAAAAAGCCAGGGAGTCCAGCTGGTAGCGGGCAATGTCCGTGCGCAGTACCGGGCTGTCCAGACGGCCCTGGGCGTCGCGGCCGAAGTGTGCGAGCGCGGCGTCTCCGAGTGACTGCCTCGGGGCGGTGCCAAAGGCGGAGATCATTTCCCGCTCGTGGGTCAGCAGATATTTGGCAATGCTCCAGCCCTTGCCGGGCTCGCCCACCAGGTCTTTCTTCCAGGCGCGGACATTATCGAAGAAGGTTTCACAGAAGGGCGAGGCTCCGCTGATCAGGCGGATGGGGCGAGTGCTCACCCCCTCGCTGGCCATATCGAAGAGGATGAAGCTGATCCCCTCGTGCTTGCTGCCACTGCTGTCGGTACGCACCAGGCAGAAAATCCAGTCGGCCTTGTCGGCGTAGGAGGTCCAGATCTTCTGGCCGTTGATCCGGTAGTGGTCGCCACAGTCCTCGGCGCGGGTCTGCAGACTGGCGAGATCAGAGCCCGCGTTGGGCTCCGAGTAGCCCTGGCACCAGCGGATTTCGCCGCGGGCGATCGGCGGCAGGTGTTCGCGCTTCTGCGCCTCACTGCCGAACTTGAGCAGCGCCGGCCCCAGCATGGAAATGCCAAAGCTTTCGAGAGGACTGCGGGCATTGATGCGGTCCATTTCCTGACGCAGTACCTTGACCCGGTCGCGGTCGAGCCCGGCGCCACCGTATTCCACGGGCCAGTGGGGCACGGTCCAGCCACGCTGCGCCATGCGCTGGCACCACAAGGGCTGGTCGGGGTGACGGACCTCCGGTTTGCGTCCCCCCATGTAGATGTCCTCGAAGCCGCGGACCGGCTCGCGCATGCTCGCCGGGCAGTTGGCCTCAAGCCACTCGCGCACTTCGGCGCGGAAAGCGTCCAGATCCGCCACCTTCTTCTCCTGCTTTTCCGTGCGGGTCATTCCGGATTTGAACATACAGTATGTTTTGCTGACTGACAAGAATGCCCGATTGTGCATCGTCGCTCGATTGCGCAGAATGGGCCATGGCGGATCTTTTCATTGCTCTGGCGGCATTCCTTCTTCTGGGCCTTGTGGCCCACTACATCGGCCTGCGCACCCGGCTGCCACGAGTCACTCTGCTGATCCTGGCGGGCGTCGCCATCGGCCCTACCGGCATGGACTGGTTCGCGGGCTATCGCGAGCAGCTGTTCCCGATGATCGCCGACATGGCACTGGTCATGCTCGGCTTCCTGATTGGCGGCTCCCTGACCCGCGACCTGTTCCAGCAGCAGGGCCGACAGATTCTCTGGCTCTCCCTGGGCATTGCCCTGGTCACTTTCCTGGTCGTCTGCGGAGGCCTGCTGGCGGTGGGCCAGGGTTTGGTGATTGCCGTGACCCTGGGTGCCATTGCCACCGCCACCGATCCGGCGGCCACGGCCGATGTCCTGCTGGAGGAGCGCGATGACCGCAGTCCCTTTGGCCGACTTCTGCTGGGCATCGTGGCGCTGGACGACGCCTGGGGACTGCTCATTTTCAGTCTCGCCCTGGTTGTAGCCATCGGCAGCAGCGCCAGCAACGGGCACGCCGTGCTGGCAGCGGGTCTCTGGGAAATTGCCGGCGCGGTTCTGCTCGGCCTGATGATCGGCCTGCCCATGGCCTTCCTGACCGGCCGGATCCGCCGCGGTGAGCCGCTGCTGATCGAGGCCCTGGGTCTGGTCTTCCTGTGCGCCGGCCTGGCGATGCGCTGGGAGGTCTCCCACCTGCTGGCGGCCATTGTCATGGGCGCCACGGTGGCCAACCTGGCCAGCCACCACAAGCGCCCCTTTCACGCCATCGAGGGTATCCAGTGGCCCTTCCTGATGCTGTTCTTCATTCTTGCCGGCGCCTCGCTGCAGCTGGATTCGCTGCTGGCCGGCGGACTGCTGGGGGCGGCCTACATGCTGTTGCGCACCCTTGGCAAGGTCAGTGGCGGCCTCACGATCGGCCTGCTCACCGGTACCACGGCACGCACCGGGCTGCACAGCGGTAGCGCCCTGCTGCCCCAGGCCGGCGTCGCCGTCGCCATGGCACTCACCGCCAGTCAGAATCTTGCAGGGGAAGGCCAGGTGATACTGACCATGGTGCTGGCCTCCACCGTGATCTTCGAGCTACTGGGGCCCCTGGCGACCCGGTGGGCTCTGCGCCGGGAGTGCCGCCCCCTGCCCCGCGCGGCCCGCAGGGCCCAACGGCACAAGAAAAAGCACCCGACACATGAATCCCGCTGATCCCCGCTAGCGGGCTGTGCCGACAATTCACAACCTCCAGAGTCAGCGCCCCGGATGCTTGTCCCGATACATGTTGGCGTCCGCGCGGCTCAGCAGCGCGTCCACCGAGTCGCCATCCTCGGGCCAGCGCGACAGACCGATACCGGCACTGATCTGCAGCCGGTGGCCATTCACCGAGACCGCACCCAGTACACGATCCCGCAGGCGCTGGGCCGCGGCGACGCCGGCCTGCTGGTCGTCGACGCCGTGCAAAATCAGCAGGAACTCATCACCCCCCAGCCGGCCGGCAAAGTCGCTGCCGCGCAGGAAATCGCGCAGGCGGTCGGCAACTGCGAGCAGCAGGCCGTCACCGGTCGCGTGGCCGAGGCGGTCGTTGATGGCCTTGAACAGATTGAGATCGATGATGACTACGGCAAAGGGCTGTGCGGTCCGTCGGGCGCGCTCCAGGCTCGCCGCCAGGGTCTCGTCGATACTGCGCCGATTCGGCAGGCCGGTCAGGGGGTCGAGCCTGGCGAGGGCCTGGGCCCGCTGGTTGACGCGAAAGTAGCAGGCGACAATAACACTGTAGGTCCAGCCCATCACAAACAGGAAAATGGCGCTGAACACCAGCGGCAGGGACACCAACCGGCGCCCGAAGGGTTGCCAGTCGGGCAGCGCCACGCTCAACCAGCGAAGCACAAAGAGCAGGGACAAAAACAGCAGAAACAGCGCAGCCAGGCCGTGGGCCCGCCACTCCTCCCTATCCCGGGGCCGCCACACCATGGCCACTGCCGAGAGGCCGAGAAAAACCAGGCCGAGCAAGTCGATAATCAGGAAACGCTGCTCCGTGCCACGCACCCACCACAGCGGCACGGCCGCCAGCACGCACACACCAATCAGCAGCGGCAGTCGGGGATAGCCTGCAGAGCAGCCGCGGAAGCGCAGGCTCCCCTCCAGGATCAGGGCGGTGGCCATCATGGTCAGCAGATTGCTAAGCCAGACCAGCTCGGGTATCGCGCGCTCCGCGCCCGGCGCGACAATGCTGACCAGCAGAAAGCCCAGGGCATTGAGCAGCAGGGCCAGCCACCACTGAAACACGCCGGGAACGTCCCGATTGATCCGCCATACCAGAAACAGGACCAGTACACAGACCAGGGAATTCAGCGTGATCGCAAAAAACAGCGTTGGGAGATGCAGGGTCACGCGCCAGCCCTCGGAGTTACAACCGACAGTATTGGCAAGGCCGCCTTCGAGGTCAAACCGGAAATTCCGATTCCGCTTCAGGACTCAGAAAGTCGCGCGGGGCATGCTCACCTGGGACGTGGTGATCCCGCCATTGACCCCGACAATTTCGCCGGTGACGTAAGCTGCGGCGGGCGAAGCCAGGTACAGGGCGCAGGCGGCGATGTCCTCGGGATCTCCCAGGCGCGCGAGAGGAGTGCGCTCGGACATGGTCCGCTCCAGGTCATCGGTCATGAAATTGGCCAGGGCACTGGTCAGGGTGGCACCCACGGCGATCGCGTTAACCCGGATTTTCGGCGCGAAATCCTGGGCCAGTTCTTCGGTCATCCACGACAGCGCCGCCTTGCCGATACCGTAGGCGACGAAACCCGGCTGGGGGTGACAACCCGCGGTGGAGGAGATGTTGACGATGGCGCCGCCATCGGGACTCTTCGCCAGGTGGGGCGCGCACTGACGGGAGAGAGAGAACGCCGTGGTGACATTGAAGCGAAAGGCCCCCTCCAGATCCTCGTCAGTCGTCTCCAGGGCGGGCTGGGGCCCCCAGCCACCGGCGTTGTTGACCAGCACATCCAGGCGACCGAATTCCTCCAGCGCACGCGCCACAAGGCTTTCACGCTGCTCGCTCTCGAGTACGTCACAGGGGACGACCAGGGCGCGGCGACCGCGCTCACGCACGGCCTTCGCGGTATCTTCCAGTTGTGACTCGGTACGCGCCGATATCACGACATCGGCCCCGGCATCGGCGTAGGCAATGGCGGTAGCGGCGCCAATGCCGCGACCGGCACCGGTAATCAGAGCAACTTTTCCGTTCAGACGGAAACGATCCAATATGGAAGTCATGACAACTCCTGTCGGCTGGTGGCGGCAGCGCTTATTCGGCCGCGGCCGCGGCAATGCGGTTCAGGGCCGGATCATTGGGCGGGTTCCTGACACACCAGGTTCCGGCGGGATGATAGATGTAGGCGACACAGCCATTGCAGTTGTCGCAGCCGGACTGGGTGACCTCCCCGCTGTGGAACTTGTTCACCAGGGCCGGGTCGTGGATCAGGGCACGCGCCATGACCACGCACTCGAAGCCCTCGGACACGGCTTCCTCGGCATTGGCCAGGGACTTCACGCCCCCGAGGTAGGCCAGCGGCATGTTCACCGCCTCGCGGATGCGCAGCGAGTTCTCGCGGAAGTAGCGTTCCCGGAAGGTCACCTTGGGCTCACTGGCGGCCGCGCCTTTCATCATCAGCGCAGTGACCCATTCCCCCTGCTCCTTGAGCACCTTGCTGATTTCCACCCGGTTCATGTTGCTGCCGAACATGTACCAGGTGGACTCGACATTGCGCCCCCCGGAAAGCACCAGCATGTCGGCACCCGCCGCCTCCAGGGCCCGTGCGGTTACCACGGAGTCCTCGACCTGGGTGCCGCGGCGCACACCGTCGGCCACGGAAATTTTCGCCAGCACGGCCAGGTCCTTGCCCACCGCCTGCTTGACCGCGGCCAGCACGCGCGCCGGGAAACGTACCCGGTTCTCCGCACTGCCGCCGTACTCGTCCTTGCGCTTGTTGCTCAGCGGGGAGATGAACTGGTTGAGCAGGTAGCCATGCCCCATGTGCAGCTCGACCGCATCGAAACCGGCCTCGCGGCACAGCTCGGCGGCCCGCACGAACTCCGCGGTGACACGCGCCATGTCTGTCTCGTCCATCGCGCGGCTGAAAAAATTGCCCTTCAGCGCACCCGCCGGGTTGAAGCCGGAGACCGAGCTGATGGTGCGCCCCTTGACCTTCATGCCGGTCACGAAGGAGCCACCGTGGGTGATCTGTGCCGAGATTGCAGCGCCCTCGGCGTGCACCGCGTCGGTGAGCACCCGCAGGTCCGGCAGTGCTTCCTCGCGCATCCAGATCTGGTTGGGCAGTGTGCGCCCCTCGGGGGCCACCGAGATATAGGCGACGGTGGTCATACCGCCCCCCCCGCCGCCAGGTCGCGGTGGTGCTTGACCAGCGCCTTGGTGGGCTTGCCATCCAGGCACATGGCCTCGTTGGCACCCGACTTGATAAAGCGATTGCGCAGGGTCAGGGGCCCGATGGTGACGGGATCAAAGGGGGAAACAGTACTGTTCATGGGCTACCTCGGCGCGTGCGATCGACTGTTATCGCAGCGATAGTAACAGCGCTTGCGCAAGGGGACGAATGGTCCGCCCGCGTGGCGGCCGCCCGGTTCAACAATGCAGGCAGCACCTCCAGGCTCAGAGGAGTATCGGCGCATACAGTGGCAGCCCCAGGCTGAGCGCTGCCAGCAGCAGCCAGGCGACCCAGGGCAGAGTAGCGACCGCGGTCGAGCCGTCGCCCGAGCGCAACAGCCACCACCAGCGCAGCAGCAACAGCAGCGTCAACAACGTGGACAGGCTCAACAAATGCGGCAACCACGGCTGCCAGGGCACGGCGCCCGCCAGGTGACCACTGACGCTGTCCTTCAGCCAGCGCTTTACCGCCTCGCCGCTGGTCAGGGGCAGGCCAATCACCGACAGCGCGGGCAGGGCCACCACCAGCAGGGCCAGACCGCGAGCGACTGGCGACCCGGGAAGCGACAGGCCGACACTCAGGAACAGCGCGCCCTTGGCCAAACCGTGGTGCAACACAAACAGACCGAACCAGCCGCTGACCTGCCACCACAGTGCCGGCTCCACCAGAACCGCACCCAGCATCAGCGTCGCCAGCCCCATCTGGCTGATACTCGACCAGGCCAGCACGGTCTTCGCTTCGCGGGTCCAGATGCCGCGAAGTGCCGCCCCGAGCAGGGCAATCAGCCCCAGGGCCATCACCATTGTGCCCCAGGCTGGCAGGCTGGTCAGCCCCAGCGGCAAGACTACCAGCCAGCCCAGCAACCCGGCCTTGATCATCGCCCCGCTGAGCACTGCGCTGGCGGGTGTTGGCGCCATCGGGTGCGCCAGCGGCAACCAGAAATGCAGCAGCGGCAGGCCAGCCTTCACGCCAAAGCCCGTCAGCAACAGGCCGAGGGCAAGCCCCGGTTGCTGCGAGCGGCCCAGGGCCGTCGCCATCTCCGCCAGCAGCACACTGCCACCGGCCAGCTCACTGGCTAGCAGCAGGCCCGCCAGCAGCGCCAGCTCCCCGAGGACAGCCATGGCGATATAGACCTTGCCCGCCCAGAGGGCACGCGGGCTGTCGGCGTGCACGACCAGCCCCCAGGCGGCAAAGGTCATCAGCGCAAAGCCGGCGTAGAACCCCACCGCATCCCCCGCCACGATCAGCCACAGGTTGCCGGCGAGGGCCAGGCACCAGCTGCTCAGGAACCAGCGCTCCCGCTCCGCCCCCTCCAGCACGGCGCGCGCGTACAGGCCGGCACCCCCCCACAGCAGAGAGGCCGCCAGCAGGAAAGGGCTGCGCAGGGTATCCAGTTGCCAGCGCGCGCCCAGCATCAGCCAGGGGATGTCCACGCTGGCATCGCGCACCTGGGTGGCCAGCAGCAGCGCCGGCAGCGGCAACCAGGGCAGCAGGCGCCATAACAGAAACCGCGTGGAGCCCGTTGCCACCAGGGAGGCGGCCAGCAGGGGCAGCAGGACCGCCGCGGAGAAAGCCCAGCTCATGGCAGGTACATCCTCAGGGCCACCAGATCGGCCCAGGCCAGGGGGCTAAAGGGAGCCGCGGCCAGCACGCCCACCAGTACAGTCAGGACCGCAGTGAAGACCGGCGGCCAGAGCAGCAGGGCGTGGGTCTCCAGGCGCCCCAGGGCGCGCTCCGCCGGCCAGTCACCCCGCAGCGGCCGGAACCACAGGCGATAGACAATGGGCAGGAAATACAGGGCATTGAGCAGACTGCTCAACAGCAGCACCGGGATCACCCAGGCCATGTCCGCCGCCAGCGCACCCCGCCCCAGCATCCACTTGGTCACAAAACCCGCCAGGGGGGGAATGCCGATCATACCGAAGGCGGCGACAGTAAACGCCAGGGAGGTCAGGGGCATGCGCGGCCCCGCGCCATCCAGCTCATCCACCCGGTGCACGCCGAGTGTCTCGGCATAATTGCCGGCGCAGAAAAACAGCGTGACCTTCATGATCCCCTGGTGCAGCAGGTGGACCAGGCCGCCCACCGTGCCCAGGGGACCAAACAGGCTGATCCCCAGCACGATGTAGGCGATCTGGCTGACCGTCGAAAAGGCCAGGCGTCGCTTCAGGTCGCTCTGCCACAATGCCCGCAGTGAGCCGTAGATCACCGTGAACGCCGCCACCCAGGCGAGCGGCTCCAGGACCCCCAGGCTGGCGGCGAAATCGATGCCGTAGATGTCATAGACCACCCGAACAATGCCGAAGGCACCGGCCTTGACTACCGCCACGGCGTGCAGCAGGGCACTCACGGGTGCCGGCGCCACCATCGCCGTGGGCAGCCAGCCGTGCAGGGGAACCAGGGCCGCCTTTACCCCCAGGCCGGCCACCAGCAGCGCGAAAATACCGATCAGCGCCGGGTAGCGGGCGGGGTCCGAGCCCATCAGGTGGCCGGTTTCGCGGAAGGCCAGGTCGCCCTCCAGCTGGTATAGCAGGACCACACCGAGCAGCAGCACCGCGCCCCCGCCCAGGGTATAGATAATGTACTGACGCCCGGCGCGCAGGGCTTTCGGAGTGCCGCGGTGCACCACCAGCGGATAGGTCGACAGGGTGAGCATTTCGTAGAACAGAAAAAAAGTGAACAGGTTACCCGCCAGGGCAATCCCCAGGGTACTGGCCACGCAGAGACTGAAGAAACCGAAGAAGCGACTGCGGTTGGGGGAACCCTCCAGATAGCCCACGGCGTAGAGGGTGGTGAACAGCCAGAGCAGCGCCGACAGGCCGGCGAACAGCATGGCAACCGCGTCCGCCCGCAACACGAAGCGCACCCCCGGCAGCATCTCGTAGCTGATGCCGTAGAACCGTCCCTGAAAGACCCCCCAGGTCATTGCCGCCACCAGGGCGAGCTTAAGGGTCGCCGCCAGAATATTCACAGTGGTACGGATGCTGTGGCGGTGCTCCGGCAGGGCAAAGATAATCAGCGACGCCAGCAGCGACGTAGCCAGGGTGGCGAGTGGCAGCCAGGCGCCGCTCATGGCGACAACACCTCGCCACCGAAAGGCAGTCCAAGCACGGAGAGGACCGGCTCAGCCACCAGGCCCAGACCCAGCGCCAGCAGGGCAAGCACCAGGGGAATGATTTCCAGCGAGCGCGGGGGATGATAGAAGGGATCACTCTCTTCGACCTCCTGGAAGGAGGCGCGGTAAATCCGGAAGACGTAGGCCGCCGCCAGCAGCCCGCCCACCAACAGGACGGCGGCCCACCACCATTGGCCACTGGCAAGGCTCGCCTGCAGCAACAGCCACTTGGCGGCGAAGCCACCGCTGGGCGGCATGCCCATCAACGAGACTCCGGCCAGCCCAAAGGAAAACAGCGACAGTGGCAGGTAGCGGCTGACGCCAGCCAGCGCTTCCACCCGTTTGCTGCGCACCGAGAGGATCAGGTTTCCCGCGGCCAGAAACATCGCCGACTTGGCCAGGGCGTGACTGATCACCTGCAGGGTCACTCCCTGCTGCGCCTGCAGGGACACAGCCTCGGGTACGCCGTGCGACAGGGGAAACAGCAGGAACAGGTAGCCGATCTGGGCCACCGAAGACCAGGCCACGACCAGCTTGAGCTGCGGCTGACGCAGGGCCTGCCAGCTCCCCCAGCACACCGCTGCGCTGCCCGCCACTCCCAGCAGAACACCCACCACCGCCGCCTCCAGGGCGGGCCCCAGCTCCAGCCAGACCCGCGCCGCGACATAAAACGCCGCCTTGACCACCAGCCCCGATAACAGCGCACTCACCGGTGCGCGTGCAATACCGTGGGCCGGTGGCAGCCAGGTATGCCCGGGAAACAGGGCGGCCTTGACCGCCAGCCCGAACAGCATGATCAGCAAGGCAAAACTGGCCGCGGGGCTCGCGGAGCCTGCACCCTCCCCCACCCCGACCAGTGAGAGGCTGCCAAACTCGGCGTAGAGCAGTGCCACCCCCAGCAGGTAAGCCAGGGAGCCGATCAGTGCCGCAAACAGATAGCGCAGGGCGGCCTCCAGCGCGGGTGCCGCGCCACCCAGCACCACCAGCCCCACCGCCGCCAGGGTGATCAGCTCGAGCCCGACATACAGGTTGAACAGGTCACCCGCCAGCCAGACCGCATTGAGACCCGCCCAGAGCATCCAGAAGAGCGGCCAGAAATAGCGTTGCCAGGGGCGCGAGGGATCCAGATAGAGCCCGGCATGCAAGCCGCAGGCGGCCCCAGCCAGCGCCGTGAGCAGGACGAAGGTTACCGCAAGGCCGTCGACTCGCAAGCCGATGCCAAGGGGCGGCGCCCAGCCCCCGAGGTGGTAGAAAAACCCGCCCTGCTCCGCGACCCAGGCCCACAGCGCCAGGGACAGGGCCATCTGCAGGAGCATGCCAATCACGCTGGCCAGGCGGGCGGCGCGAAACGCCAGCAACAGACACAGGACTGCCCAGGCCAGGGGCGTGAACAGAAGGCCCGCCATCAAGAGACTGCTCACCGATCTTCCTGCCGCCCGGTCGGCAGGCTGACCCTGCCAGTGAGATGGAAGTAACGCCGGATCAGGACCAGCGCCAGGGCAGTGGCCGCCACCGCCACCACGATGCCCGTGAGGACCAGTGCGTGGGTAACCGGGTCGCTGCCATGCCGGTGGGCAGGCAGGCCCACGAGCAGCAGAAACACCCCGGAGCCCAGCAGGTTGAAGGCCAGCAGGCGGCGCAACAAATGGCGCACCAGCAGGCAGCCCGCCAGGCCGCCACCGCACAACAGGGCACCCGCCAGGACATAGAGCAGCGCGGAGGTCATGCGGGCGGCCCCCCGTCGGCATCCTCTTCCGGCGCCACCGGTGCGGAGACAAACAGCGCCAGCAGGATCATGCCGATGGACAGGCTGAGACCCGCCTCGATGACCAGGATCAGCGCCCCCGCCAGTCCGGGGGGATAGGCCAGGAAGGCCCGCCCATCGAGGGCGCCCAAGAGCGCAATCAGCAGGAAGACAGAAAAGCCCAACACCAGGCCGGCGCGCAACAGGGTGCCGGGCCGCAGGAAGGCCATCGGCAAGCCCGCCAGCCGGCCCAGCACGCCCGCTGCGGCCAACAGCGCCCCCGCCTGGAAGGCGCCGCCGGGGCGGCTGCTGCCGGCCCACAGCAGCCAGCCCGCCAGCAGCACCAACAGCGGCAAGAACAGGCGCAGCAGCGCGTGCAACAGGGGGTCGGCGGAACGCATTGCCGGGTCTTCCAGCGCCGAGGTCCTGGCCAGGGAAATACCCACCATGCCGGCGATTACCAGCACGCCGATTTCCAGCAGGGTATCGTAGCTGCGAAAGTTCAGCAGCACTGCCGTCACCGGGTGGCTGACACCGCTGTCGGGCAACCAGCGAGACAGGAGCACGGACAGGGCCTGCTGTTCCGCGGGCAGCGCCACCAGATGCCGCACCGCCCAGAGCAGGCAGACCGTAAACAGCAGGCAGGCGGCCCCCAGCAGGGCCTGTCTGGCGCGTTCAATCATCTTCGGCTGCTCCGCCAGCGGGGCGACGGCGCAAGTGGCTGACCGCATCGAGAAACAGGACACCGCTGAGGCCGGCACCGATAATCGCCTCGGCCAGGGCAATATCCGGCGCGCGCAGGCGCACCCAGGCCAGTGACATCAGCAGACCAAAGGCGATGAACATGACCACGGCCCGGAACAGATCCCGGGACAACAGCGCCCCGGCCGCCGTCGCCAACAGGGCACAGACCAGCAGGCCGTCCAGCCAGAGTTCAGTCACTGTCCGCCTCCTCCCCCGCCGACAGGGCACGCGCAACCAGGTGTGCCGAGGTGGCACTGGCCACCAGGGCAACCACCCAGACCAGCAGGATCTTCACGGCGACTGCCCACCCGGTCACTCCGGGCAGCAGGGCGAGCACGATCAGGCCCAGTCCGAGGTTGTCGGCCTTGGTCAGAGCGTGGATACGCGTCAGGGTATCGGGGAAGCGGAACAGTCCGAGCGTCCCGAGACCGAAGAACAGGCAACCGAGAAACAGCAGCGCGACCTGCAGCACTTCAGTCATCGGTGGAACCCGGCGGGTTGCCAGCCACCCGTGTCACAAAGGCCACCGTCGCCAGCACCGACAGCAGGGAGAGCGCCAGGGCGACGTCGCGCAGGGCGGACTGCGCCTGCGACTGGGCCAGTATCAGGAGCAGAGCCACCCCGGTGGTGCCAAATAACTGCGCAGCCAACATGCGGTCCGCCACCGAGGGCCCGCGCCAGATACGTAACAGTCCCAGGCCCAGCATGGTCAGGAGCCAGAACGACGCCAGCGCCATTGGCAGGGTCATGGCGACGTCCCCTCGCCGTACAAAACCCCCACCCGACGCCGGGCCTCCTCGACTTCCCGCGCAATGTCGGAACGCGTATCCAGCGTGTGAACCTCGATCTGCTGGCCGTGCAAAGCGACGCTCAAGGTCCCCGGCAGCAGCGACAGGCTGTTGGCCAGCCACCAGCGCGGCGGCCCGTCGGGCAAGTCCAGGTCCAGGGTTACGCGTCCCGGGTTCAGGGGTAACCCGGGTGCAAGCAGGCGACGGGCCACATCCACTCCCGCCAGCAGCGAGCGCCCGGCAAACCACAACAGGTAGCCGGGCAGGCGCCGCCAGCGCAGGCGCGGACCAACAGGGGGAAACAGCCCCAGGCTGATGCCCGTTACCAGCAGCGCCATCAGCACCCCGAAGCCCCAGCTATCGGCCCTGCCCTCGGACAGAACCCACCACAGAAAGGCCGCAAACAGGACTCGGTACAGAACATCGCGCGCCTCGACCGGTACCGGCTTGATCGTCAATAGCCTGTGCCTTTCCTGCGACATCATTCCCCTCCCTGGCCCGTCGTCGCCCGGGCTCGGCATCGCGATACCTTGTTCGGCATTGTCACCGCCTCTGCGACGTGGATCAAACCCCGGCCTAGCGTGTGTGCGGAGCGCCACCGGCGTCAGGTTTGTCCCGCCGCCCCCCCGGGGGCTATCATCCCGGGCACTTCAGCACAGACAGGAAGTATCAATGGACTATCGCACACTGGGCCGCTCCGATCTGCAGGTCAGTCGCCTCTGCCTCGGGACCATGACCTGGGGAGAACAGAATACCGTCGAAGAGGCCGCCGCGCAGCTGGACCGGGCCGTGGCAGCAGGCATCAATTTCATCGACACCGCGGAAATGTACCCGGTGCCGCCACGCCCCGAGACCCAGGGGCTCAGCGAAGACTACCTCGGCCGCTGGCTGCAGCGCTCCGGCAAACGCAGCGAGTTGGTCATCGCCAGCAAGGTGGTGGGGCGGGGCTCGCGCAACCCCGGTGTCATGCATATTCGCAACGGCCCGCGCCTGTCCCGGGAGCACATTCAGTGCGCCATCGACGACAGCCTGCGCCGCCTGGGCACAGACTACCTCGACCTCTACCAGCTGCACTGGCCGGAACGCGACACCAATTTTTTCGGCAACCTCGGCTATCGCCACCGGGAAGACGACGGCATCGCCCTCGCCGAGACCCTGCGCGCGCTGGGGGAACTGGTGAGCGCCGGCAAGGTACGCTACATCGGCCTGTCCAATGAGACCCCCTGGGGCGTGCTCGAGTGCCTGCGCCTGGCCCGGGAGGAAAATCTGCCGCGGGTCATCAGTATCCAGAACCCCTACAACCTGCTCAACCGCTCCTTCGAGATCGGGCTGGCGGAAATCGCGATGCGCGAACAGGTTGATCTGCTGGCCTACTCGCCGCTGGCCTTTGGCGTGCTGAGCGGCAAATACCTGCAGGGCGCTCGCCCGGATGGCGCACGACTGACCCTGTTCGAGCGCTTCGCCCGCTACAGCAACCCCCAGGCACAGGCGGCAACCGAAGCCTATGTGGCGCTGGCTCGCGAGCACGGGCTGGACCCGGCGCAAATGGCGCTGGCTTTCGTCAACCAGCAGGGCTTCCTCGGCAGCAACATCATCGGCGCGACCACCCTGGACCAGCTGGAGAGCAATATTGCCAGTGCCTCCCTGAGCCTGCCCGACAGCGTGATCGAGGGTGTCGACGACATCCACCGCCGCTACACCATTCCCTCCCCCTGACCTGCCGCCCCCGGGGCCCGCCCCGGGGGTTGCCCCAGCCTGTCACCCCCGGCCCCGGATCCCGGGCCACTTTCTTGACAGGAACAACTTGAATTTACTTCAACTAATGAGTAATGTGGCAATCGCTGTGCGGCACACCGGCGATAGTCGCGCGTGTCCCCAGGTTTGAATCAGGAGAATAGCCCCATGCACGCCATGCTCAGTGAAGAAGACCAGATGTTCCTCGACTACACCCGTCGCTGGGTCGACAACGAATGCCCCAAGGACTGGTGCCGGGAGCTGGAAACCCGCGAACACCAGTTCCCCCACGAGCTGTGGGACAAGCTGGTGGCCTTCGGCGCCCACGGCATCGGCGTCGCCGAGGAGTACGGCGGCCAGGGTGGCAGCATCATCACCCAGGCCCTGTTTGCCCGCGAGTTTGCCCGCAACGCGGCCGGCCTCAGCTGGGTCTGGGGCGTCACCTCCTTCTCCGGTACCAAGGCCGTGCTGTTCGGCGGCTCCGAGGAGCAGAAACAGCGCTTCCTGCCGAAAATCGCCAGCGGCGAACTGAAGACCGCGATGGCCTTCACTGAACCGAGTGGTGGCACCGACCTTCTGGGTGGCATGAAAAGCCGCGCCACCAAGGTCGACGGCGGCTGGCTGCTCAAGGGCGAAAAAATCTGGAGCACCGGCGCCGACGTCGCCGACTACCTGCTGGTGATGGCCCGCTCCGACCCGAACGCCAGCAAGCGCAGCGACGGCATCTCGATCTTCTTCGTGCCCCGTCACAGCGAGGGCATCACGGTGACGCCCCTGGCCAAGCTGGGCATGCGCGCGGTGAGTTCCTGCACCGTCGCCATGGAAGATGTCTTCGTACCGGACGAGCTGGTGCTGGGGGAGCCCCACAAGGGCTGGTACCACTCGACCAAGACCCTCAACAACGAACGCCTGGTAAATGCCGCGACCTGCCTGGGCATGCTCGACGGTGTGATCGAAGATGCCGTCGACCACATGCAGACGCGCCAGGCCTTTGGCAAGCCGATCGGGCAGTTCCAGGCCCTGCAGCACTACCTGGCGGACATGGCCATGTGGCAGAAACAGGGCGAGCTGCTGATGCTGCACACGGCGCAACTGCAGGCCGAGGGCAAGCCCAGCCACATCGAGTCCGGCATGGTCAAAGTGCTCTGTTCGGAATATGTCAGCAAGGCCGCGGACCTGGGCATCCAGATCCTCGGCGGCATGGGCTATTCCGCGGAAACCGACATGCAGCGCTACTGGCGGGATTCGCGCCTGCTGCGCATCGGCCCGATCAGCAACGAAATGGCCCGCAACATGATTGCCGAGAGCTACGGCATGCCGCGCTCGTTCTGACACCCGGGGAGCTGATGCAATGGCAGATAATAAACAGCTGGTCGACGACTTCCTCGACGCCTCCCGCCGCGGCGATACGCAGCGCATGGCGGCACTGCTGCACAGCGACTTCTGCGTATACGAAGCGGATTCCCTGCCCTACGCCGGTGAACACCGCGGGCTGGAGGGCTTCCTGGCGCTGGTAAAGCGGGTCTTCACCAGCTTCCGGGATACCCGGGTGGATATCCGGCAGATGCTCGCGGAGGGCGACACCGTGGTGGTGCTGGCGACCCTGAGCGGTCGCAGCAAGCACAACGGCGAGGCATTCCAGATGCCAGTGAATGAAGTCTGGGAGTTTGCCGAGGGGCGCATCCTGCGTATTACCCCCTACTACTTCGACACCGCAAGACTGGTAGCGCTGGCGGGAGGTGCGGCGTGAGCGGGAAGCGGCTCGGGGAGCTGCTGGCCGAGAGTGCCCGACACTGGCCGCGGCACACGGCGCTGGTTTTTCCCGGCCAGCGACTGAGCTACGCCGAGCTGTACCGGGAATCCCGCCACCGGGCGGCGGCCCTCGAATCACTGGGCATCCGGCCCGGGGAACACGTCGGCATCCTGATGCCCAACAGCGTCGACTTCCTCCTCTGGATGTTCGGCTGCGCCCTGCACGGCAGCGTCGCCGTTCTCATCAATGCGCGCTACAAGTCCGCGGAACTGGGCTATGTGGTGGCCAACGCGGACCTGAGCTGTCTGATTACCCGCCACGACCGGCAGGCACACCAGGATTACCCGTCCCTGCTGCGCGAGACCTTCCCCGACCTGGACAACCTGGCGGCGGGTCTGGGCCCCGCGGAGGCACCCGCGCTACAGCGGATCCTGTTGTGCGGCGATGCCGGGGGATGCCTTGACGGCCCCTGGTTACACGCAGCGGATCTGCTCCACGGGCTGGAGCCCCTCGACCCCGCGCTACGCCCGGTCCCAGCGGACGCCCCCTGCCTGATGCTCTACACCTCGGGCACCACCTCGCACCCCAAGGGCTGCCTGCTCAGCCACCGGCAACTCACCGCCAAGACCGCGGCCATTGTCGAGCGCCTGCAGTTCCGCGACAGCGACTGCCAGTGGAACCCCCTGCCCCTGTTCCATCTTGCCTCGCTGCTGCCCATGCTGGCGAGTTTCGCCACCGGTGGCCGCTATCTCAGCGACAGCCACTTTGACGCGGCCAGGGCCTGGGAACAGATCCTCGAAGAAGGCGCCACCATCCTCTATCCGGCCTTCCCGACGGTCATGTCGGAGCTGGTGAATCATCCGCGCTTTGCCGAACTCGACACGCGCCAGATCCGCCTGATCAACAACGTGGCGCCCCCCGATCGCCTGCGCGAGAACATGCGGCTGCTACCCCACAGTGTGCACATCAGCGCCTACGGTCTGACCGAAGGTACGGGCATTTCCTGCTACAGCCACCCGGAGGACGACAACGAGACCCGCGCCACCCGCATCGGCCGCCCACTGGCCGACACCCAACTGCGCGTGGTCGACCCGGAAACCGGCGCGCCCTGCACCGCGGACCAGCGGGGCGAAATCCAGCTCGGCGGCGGCAGCGTGTTCGCCGGCTACTACAAGGCAGCGGAGGCCAACGCCAGTGCCTTCACGGCCGACGGCTGGTTGCGCACCGGCGACCTGGGTGCCCTCGACATCCAGGGCCGCCTGGCCTACCACGGCCGCCTCAAGGACACCCTCAAGGTCGGCGGCGAAAATGTCTCGGCGCTGGAAATCGAGTCCCTGCTCTCGACCCACCCGGCGGTCAAGATGGTCCAGGTGGTGGGCCTCCCCGACCCGCGCCTGGAGGAGGTCGTCGCCGCCTTCGTCGAGCTAAAGCCCGGCACCGACTGCAAGGCCGATGCCCTGATCGACTACTGCCGCGAACGGGTCGCTTCCTTCAAGGTACCCCGCCACCTGCGCTTCGTCAGTGACTGGCCCATGTCCGCCACCAAGGTTCAGAAATTCCGTCTGCGCGAGCAGCTGATGCGCGAACTCGGACTACCGGCGGCCTGAAGGCCGCCGCTCACACGACCTCCCCTCCCGCCGCAACAACCTGTCCCCCGCTCGCGCGAGCGTGACGCGGGCAACACTTTGTCACTTTTTGTTTGCATTTGATAATCGTTCTCATTACATTTAGCGCCCACGTTTATTGGTGCCTATTTGCCCGGGGGAGAGAACCAGCATGCAACAGAAAGCCTTGACCACACCACGACAAGCCATGGCGGCGGCCATCGCGGCCCTGATCGCACTACCCGCCGCCTCTGCCGTGGACAAGCTGGCACCGCCCCAGCTGGAGGAAATCGTGGTCACCGCCACCGGCTTCGAGCAGAAAATCACCAACGCCCCAGCCAGCATCTCGGTGATCTCCCAGGAGGAGATTCTCACTCGCCCCAACGTCAATCTGCTGGACATCCTCAAGTACCAGGAAGGCATCGACATCGGCACCACCCGGGACAAGACCGGCCAGGGCAGTGTCAGCATGCGCGGTCTCACCGGGGAATACACGCTGCTGCTGATCGACGGCAAGCGCCAGAACAACCACGGCGATATCTATCCCAACAACTTTGGCGGCAACGCCTTTGGTCACCTGCCCCCCGCCCAGGCGATCGAGCGCGTCGAAGTGATCCGCGGCCCCGCGTCGACACTCTATGGCGCCGACGCCCTCGGTGGCGTGGTCAATGTGATCACCCGCAAGACCACCGACGCGTGGTTTGGCAGCGTCAATGTCTCGGGAACCGTGCAGGAAAACTCCCAGTTCGGCAACGACTACAAGGGGCAGTTCGCCGCCAGCGGGCCGCTGGTGAAGGACCGCCTGATGCTGGCCCTGCGCGGCAGCTACTATGAAACCGAAGCCTCCTCACCCGAATTCGCCGACGTGGTCGATCCCAACGGCACCGTCCACGTGCGCAGCCTCGGCTTCGGCGGCGGCGGCAAGACCGTCGAGAGCGAGAGTGAGGAATACGGGGCCACCCTGACCTGGGTACTCGACGACCGCCAGACCCTGCGCTTTGACTACGACCGCTCCAGCCAGGTCTACGACAATACGCCGGTGATCGACCCCGACAGCGGAGAGATCAGCTATCCGCTCGGCACCAAGGACAGCATCGAGGCGCTCTGGCAGGCGCGCGGGGGGCAGGTCAACCCGCGTGCCGGCTACGCCGCCGACCAGGAGTTCACCCGCGACTGGTGGTCCATCACCCACCAGGGCGAATGGGGCTTCGGCAACAGTCAGGTCTCGCTCTCTTATGTGGATACCGCCAACGAGGGACGCACCCTGCCCCTGACAGTCGACGAACGCCTGCTGCTGCAAAACCTGTACGACGGCAGTGGCGATTACGCCGGCATGAGCGAGAGCGAACGCAAGGCCCTGGCCGAGGCCACCTTCCTGCCGCGCCCCGACCGCCCACTCGAGAGCAGCCAGTACACCCTCGACGCACGCCTGGATATCCCCCTGGAGGCCGCGGGCCGACACATGCTGGTGGTTGGCACACAGGTGATCGACGGCGAACTCAAGGATGGCGTTTTCGGCATGGAAAGCGGCCGGCCCGGCGGTATCCAGGACCAGGAGATGGTCGCACTGTTTGTCGAGGACAGCTGGACCCCGATCGAGCCCCTCACCATCACCGCGGGCGTGCGCTACGACGACCACGATGTCTTCGGCAGCCAGCTGTCGCCGCGACTCTACGGCGTCTACAGCCTGAGCGATACCTGGACGGTCAAGGGCGGCGTCAGTACCGGCTACAAGACACCCCAGACCACCGACCTCTACGACGGCATCACCGGCTTTGGCGGTCAGGGCACCTCGCCCTTCGCCGGCAACCCGGAGCTCGAGCCGGAAACCTCGGTCAACAGTGAAATCGCCCTGTACTGGGATGGTGTCGACGGCCACAACTTCAATATCACCTACTTCGATACCCAGTTCGAGGACAAGATCGCCAGCGGCGACACCATCCTCAGCTGCGAGGCAACCGGCGGGGCCCGCCCCTGCGTGAACCTGGGCCAGTACGATGCTCTGGGATATACGACCTACAGTCAGAAGATCAACATCGACGAAGTCGACATCCAGGGTATCGAGACCGCCGGCCGCTACATGATCAGCGACCGCTGGTCCCTGCGCGGCAACTACACCTGGACCGACAGCGAGCAGCTGAGCGGCCCCGAGGCGGGCCGTCCGCTGACCAATACCGCCGAGCACATGGCCAACGCCAGCCTCGAATGGCAGGCCCTGGATCAGCTGTCCTTCACCCTGCAGGCGGAACTTCGCTCTGACCGCTACCGGGGTTGGGACGAGAACCTCGGCCGCGCGCTCTACTACGAGAACTACCAGGTGTGGAACCTGGGGGCCCGCTATCAGTTCTCCGAGAACATCACCTTCTTCGCCCGGGTCAACAACCTGCTGGACGAGGACTTCACCACCTACACCACGGACTTCGTGGATCTGGATGGCGATGGCGTCTACACCCTGGCCACTGGCCGCGGCGCGGTCAGCGAGGTGATCTTCAACGACGACTACAACGTCAAGGACGCCGGTCGCAACCTGTGGCTCAGCGTACAAATGACCTTCTGAGCCACGGACGGCACTGAATGCGTGAAAGAGGATACGCTGCCCGGCTGCGACTGGGCAGCGTGCGACAATGGCACTGGATCAGTTCAGCCGTATGCCTGGCGGGCATGCTGCTGTTCGCCTTGACCGGCATCACGCTGAATCACGCCGACAGCATTCCCGCACAGCCGACCGTACGGACGCTGGAAGCCCAGGTCCCGGCGCAACTGCTGGCGACACTGTCGCCTGCGGACGCCGGCGCGGCAGGCGCCGGCGAAGCGCCCCTGCCCGCCGCGCTGCGGCAGTGGCTGGCGCAGGAGCTGGACCTGCACATTCGCGCCAGCGTCGCGGCGGAGTGGAGCGAGTTCGACCTCTACCTGCCGCTGCCCCGGCCCGGCGGCGACGCCTGGCTGAGCCTCGACCTGGAGAGCGGCGAGCTGCTCTACGAGCGCACCGACCGCGGCTGGGTCAGCTACTTCAACGACCTGCACAAGGGGCGCGACACCGGCGAGGCCTGGCGCTGGTTCATCGATATTTTCGCCATTGCCTGCGTGGTGTTCTCCGTCACCGGTTTGTGGCTGCTGATGCGTCACGCTGGACAGCGCCCGACCACCTGGCCCAGCGTCGCCCTGGGTATCGTGATCCCGCTCATTCTGATCATTCTGTTTGTCCATTGAGGAAATTTTGCATGTTACGGAAGACACTCGCGGCCCTGCTGCTTGGCGCCGCTGCCATCAACACCGTACAGGCGGCCGACGCCAGCCTGACCATCGACATCCCCGCCCTGCAGGTGGCCGAGTACCACCGCCCCTACATTGCCGCCTGGCTGATGCCCGAGGGTGGCCGCGAGGTCACCAATCTGGCCCTGTGGTATCAGATGGACGATAAGCGCGAAGGGGAAAAGTGGCTGAAGGACCTGCGCCAGTGGTGGCGCCGCAGTGGTCGCAGCCTGGAAATGCCAGTGGACGGTTTTACCGGTGCCACCCGGGCGCCCGGTGAGCACCGCATTGCACTGGGTGACGCCTTCAGCGCTCTGGCACCCGGCGAGTACACCCTGTACGTCGAAGCCTCGCGGGAAGTCGGCGGCCGCGAACTGCTTCGCCTGCCCTTCTCCTGGCCCGTATCCGGCGCCGCCACCCTGGAAGCCCGGGGCGACAGCGAACTGGGCAGCGTCGTGCTGGAACTGGCGCCCTGAGTCGGGCCCGTTTCCGGCCGCTGCCCACAGGCATCAAACCTTCTCTTTTACGCGAACGCGAGGAATCCTCATGCAACGCAAAACCCTTCTGACTACACTCCTGATCCTGGCTTTACCCCTGAGTGCCCAGGCGCACCGCGTCTGGCTGCTGCCCGCCGCCACGGTTCTCTCTGGCGATGCCCCCTGGGTCACCTTCGACGCCGCCGTTTCCAATGATGTTTTCTACTTCAACCACCACCCCCTGCAGCCGGCGGCATTCACCGCCACCGCCCCCGACGGCAGCGAGATCCCGCTGCAGAACCCCCATGTCGGCAAGCACCGCGGAACCTTCGACCTGCAGCTGCTCCAGCCCGGCACCTACCGCGTGAGCATGGCCAGCAGCGGCCTGCGCGCCCGCTGGGAGGATGAAAACGGCGAACGGCACTTCTGGCCCGGTCGCGGCGAGACACCGGCGCCCGGCGACTTTGAACGCAAGGTCCCCCGTGACGCCAAGAACCTCGAGGTGTCCCGCGCCTCCCGCCGCGTGGAAACCTGGGTCACCGCCGGCGCGCCTAGCGACAGCGCCCTGGCGCCGAGTGGCGAGGGCCTGGAGATGCAAGCCCACACCCACCCGAATGACCTCTACAGCGGCGAAACCGCCAGTTTTCAATTCCTGATCGACGGCCAGCCCGCCGCGGGTACGGAAGTGACGCTGATTCCCGATGGTGTGCGCTACCGCGACAGCCAGGAGGAGATGACCTTCACCGCCGATGCCGAGGGCTTCATTGCGGTGACCTGGCCCCAGGCCGGACGCTACTGGCTGGAAGCGGAGTACCAGGATGACCGCGCGGCGGCACCCGCTACGATCCGCCAGGGCAGCTACGTGGTGACCCTGGAAGTCCTGCCGCTGTAGGTTTCCAGCGCCGTGTCAGAACTCGAACGCGGACTGCTCGCCGGCCTGGTCGGCGGCCTCTACCTGCTGTTCTGCCTGTGGTGTCGCTATCGTCACCGGCGCGCGATGCCGCGCGGCGGCGACGGCGACATCCTGGTGGCCTACGCCAGCCAGACCGGGACCGCGATCAAGCTGGCGCAGCAGAGTGCCCGCGCACTGAACGGCCGCGCCCGCCTGATGCCGCTCAACCAGGTGGACACCCGGCTGCTGTCACAGATGCGGCAGGCGCTGTTTGTCGCCAGTACCTGCGGGGACGGCGACGCGCCGGACAATGCCGCCGTGTTCACCCGCCGGGTACTGGACGGGGAAGCGGCAAAGCTCCCGCATCTGCGTTTCGCGGTGCTGGCCCTGGGCGACAGCCAGTATCCGGATTTCTGCGCCTTTGGTCAGCGCCTGCACGCGCAGCTGGCCGCCCTCGGCGCACAGGCACTGGCGGGGCCCCTGCTGGTGGATTCGGCCCGGCCCGCTGCGGCAAACCAGGCCCTCGCGGGCTGGCGGAAGCAGCTGCAACAGTGGTGGGGACAGGCGCCGGTTGAGGATTCGGAGCTACCCGAGGCGTCGACCAGTCACTGGTTCCTGCAGGCACGCAGCCACCTCAATCCGGGCTCACCCGGCGAGCCGCTGTTCCACCTGCGCCTGAGCGCAGCCACGACACAGGCGTGCAGCTGGCAGCCCGGGGATATCGCCGAGGTCACACCTCCCGGCTGTGATATCGCCAGGCACTATTCCATCGCCTCGCTCCCCGAGGACGGCAGCCTCGATCTGGTAATCCGCCGGCAGCGCGACGCCGCGGGCCGGCCCGGGCTCGCCTCCGGCTGGCTCACCCGGGAACTGGGCTGCGGCGCGGGCATCACGTTGCGCATCAGCGACAACCCCCTGTTCCGCCCGCCCGCGACCGACATCCCCCTGATCCTGATCGGCAACGGCTCGGGTATCGCCGGGCTGCGCGCCCAGCTGCGCTGGCGCGAGCTGCACGGCGGCGGGCGCAACTGGCTGCTGTTTGGCGAACGCGACCCGGCCAGCGATCACCCCTTCGCCGGCGAACTGGACCGCTGGCTGGAAAGTGGCCACCTCGACCGCATCGATCTGGCTTTCTCACGCTGCCCCGAGCGAGCCCGCTATGTGCAGGATATGCTCCGGGAGCGGGCGGCAACTCTCGCGGCCTGGCTGGCGGACGGCGCCGTGATCATGGTCTGTGGCAGTCGCCTGGGCATGGCCCGGGGCGTGGACGACACACTCGCGGACATGCTCGGCCGACCCGCCCTGGAAGCGCTGATCCAGCAAGATCGCTACCGCCGTGACGTCTACTGAACGACGGCGTCCCCGACTTCCCAGGAGCCACCGATCGCCGCCACCAGCTCCGCTGTCGCGAGCAAGCGCTCGGCGGTAACGTCGACCAGGCCGCGGCGGGCGTTCAGGGTTGTGTTCTGGGCCGTGGCCACTTCCAGGAAGGACACCAGCCCCGAGCGGTAGCGGTTGGTAATCACCCGTTCATTGGCTTCCGCCAGTTCCACCAGCTTTTCCTGCTGCACGGCTTTCTCCGCCAGGATGGCGTTGGTAGCCAGGGCATTCTCCACGTCGCGCAGGCTGTCGAGGACAGTCTGCCGGTAGCTCGCCACCTGCTCCTGATAGCGGGCGCTGGCAATATCGCGGCTGGCCCGGCGGCGGCCGCCATCGAACAGTGTCTGCGCCAGGCTTGGCCCCAGTGACCAGACCTGCACCGGCGCCTCCCAGAGGTCGCTGAGGCTGCTGCCCTCGACCCCGCGCCCGGCGCTGAGGGAGATATCCGGCAGCCAGGCGGCGATCGTCACGCCAATCTCGGCGTTGGCGGCGGCCACCCGCCGCTCTGCCGCCACCACATCGGGTCGCCGCGCAACCAGCAGCGCCGGCACTTCCGCGGGCACCATCGGCACCGTCGCCAGGCTGTCGGAGGCGGCGAGGGCAAAATCGACCGGCGTCCGCCCGAGCAGCGCGGCGAGGGTATTTTCCTCGATGGCGCGGCGGTTCTCGAGGTCGTAGCCGTCACTGCGCAGGGACTGCAGCTGGGTTTCCGCCTGGATGACATCGGCGCGCGAAACGATACCCGCCTCGTACTGGTTGCGCGTCAGCGCCACCGAGCGCTCCACCGTCTCCAGGGTCTCCTGCAGGATATCCCGCTGCCGGTCGAGCACCCGGACTGCAACATAGCTGTCGATCACCGCGAGTTGCAGGAGCAGGCGCGCGGCTGCCAGGTCAGCGGCGCTGGCCTCCAGGGCCGCGGTATCCGACTCCACCTGCCGGCGCACACGCCCCCACAGGTCGGGGGCCCAGCTGATGCCGATACCGGCCGCGGCAGTCTCGCTGACGGCACGGTCACTGCTGCCAGCTCGCCGCAGCGACAAGTCTGCGTCGAGGCGGGGGCTGTAGTCCCCGCGACTCAGACGCCGCTGGGCCAGGGCGGCGCGATAGCGTGCCTCCGCCTGGGCCACTGTCTGGCTCCCTCGTCCAGCCTCGGCTATCAGCGCGTTCAGGGCCTCGTCGCCAAAGACGCGCCACCATTCCCCACTGTTCTGCCAGTCCTGCTCGGGCAGCGGCTGCCAGCCCGCCGCGTACTTCACGGTTGCGGGTGCCGCCACCGTCGGCGGGCGGTAGTCCGGGCCCACGGAACAGGCACCGAGGAACAGGGTGGCGGCAGTGACGGCAAGAGAGCGACGAAAACACGACATGACAGGGAAGCCTATGATTGATTGCCCGGCGCAGCCGGAGCGGTGGCACCCAGGCCCAGCCCCCTGCGCCGCAAATTTTCCAGGTAGAGGTAGACGGCGGGCGTGGTGTACAGGGTCAGGAGCTGGCTCAGGGCCAGACCGCCGAAAATCGTCACCCCGAGGGGCTGGCGCATTTCCGCACCTTCCCCAAAGCCGATCATCAAGGGCACCGCCCCCAGCATGCCCGCCAGGTTGGTCATCAGGATCGGCCGCAGGCGCAGCAGCGCCGCCCGGTGAATGGCCTCGCGCGGGGCGAGTCCGTCGCGCCGCTGGGCCACCAGGGCGAAATCGATCATCATGATGGCATTGCGCATCACGATCCCGATCAGCAGGAACAGCCCCAGGAGGGCAATCAGGCTGAAATCGAGACCGCCCAGGCGCAGTGCCAACAGCGCCCCGAGCCCGGCGGGAGGCAGTGTCGACAGGATAGTCAAGGGATGCAGGGTACTCTCGTAGAGCATGCCCAGCAGCAGATAGACAGCCACCAGCACAGCCACCAGCAGCCAGGGATCCTCCAGGCTCTGGTTGAAGCCCTGTGGCGATGGCGGTGCCTCGTGCACCTCACTGGGCAGCATCACCTGATTGAGGATGTCATCGATAGCGGCTTCCGCCTGCAGGCTGGTGACGCCCGGCGCCAGGCTGTAGCCAATCCCCATGGAGGCAAACTGTCCCTCGTGCCGCACCCGGTCCTCCGCCATGCCGTAGTCCCAGCTGGCAAAGGTCGACAGCGGCACGCGCTGGCCATCGTTGGTGAGCACTTCCAGTCGCGACAGGCTGGTGGGGCGCGCAGTGAAGTCGGGCGCCAGCTCCATCACCACCCGGTACTGGTTGAGCTCGTCGTAGAGCGTGGCCACCTGGCGCTGTGAAAAAGAGTTGTTGAGAACCGAGGCGATGGTCTGCATGTCGACCCCCAGGCGGCGCGCGGCTTCGCGGTCAATCTCCAGCACCACCTGGCGGGCTTCGTCATCGTCGACCGAGTCGACATCGACCAGCACCGGGCTCTGCTGCATCGCCTGGGCCACCCGTCGTGCCCAGACCTTCAGGGAGGCCAGCGAATCCGAGCGCAGTACCAGCTCATAATCGCTGCGCCCGAAGGGCGAGCGGAAGTTCAGGTCCTGGTCCACCATCAGGTGCAGCATGGCCCCGGGTACCTGCGGCGCCCGGGCCTGCAGGCGATCCACCACCGCCTGGGCGGAAACACCGCGCTCCGACAGCGACTTCAGGCGGATGGTAATCTGGCCGTTGGTCAGGCCGCCGTCACCGCCGCTGGTTCCGGTCACATCCGCCACCGCCGGGTCCTGCATCAGGTACTGGCGATAAACCTCGATCTTGGGCTGCATCACCTGGAAGGAGAAACCGTCATCGCCGCGAACAAAGCCGCGAATCTGCCCGGTGTCCTGGCGCGGCAGGGCCTCCTTGGGCAGGCCGGCAAACAGCTGCACGGAGCCGGCTATCGCCGCCAGCAGCAGGAGGATGGCCAGGGGCCGGTGTGCCAGCAACCAGTCCAGTGAATGGCCGTAGAAGCGCAAGAGGCGCGAAAAGACGCGGCCCCCTTGCGCCTCCCGAGGTGTTGCCTGAGCCGAGGCCCGCATCCAGCGTGCACACAGGCTCGGCGTCAGGGTCAGGGATACCAGCAGCGAGATAAGCAGCGCCGCGACCAGGGTCACGGAGAACTCGCGGAACAGTTGCTGAAGCATGCCCCCGGGCAACAGAATGGCCACAAATACCACCGCGAGTGCCAGGGTCATGGCCACCAGCGTGAAACCCACCTCGCTGACACCACGACTTGCGGCCTCCCCCGGGGACAGGCCCGCGGAAAGGTGTCGTTCCACGTTTTCCAGCACCACGATAGCGTCATCCACCACCAGCCCCGCGGCGATGATCAGGGCCATCACCGACAGGTTGTTCAGGGAAAAGCCCCAGAAGTGCATGACCACGAAGGCGCCGATCAGGGACACGGGGATCGCCGCCGAAGGAATCAAGGCCGTGCGCAGGCGCCCGAGAAAGGCCCAGACCACCAGCACCACCAGCAACACGGCAATCACCAGCGTCAGCTGCGCTTCGTGAAGCGTCGCGCGGATCACCGGGGAACGGTCCATCACCACGGCCAGTTCGGCATCCGCCGGCAGGAGCTGGCGCAGCTGGGGCAGCCGGGCATGGATGTTGTCGATGGTTTCGACAATGTTGGCGCCGGTGCGCCGGTTGATGTTGAGAATCACCGCGGGCCGGTCATTGTGGAAGCCGCTGCTGTAGCGGTTCTCCACCGAGTCAGTCACCGTGGCGACATCCCCCAGGCGCACCACGGCACCGTCTGCGTGCCGGATCACCAGTGCCCGGTATTCCGCCGCACTGCGCAGCGGGTCGGCGATCTGTACCTGCCAGCGCTGCGGCCCCTCTTCAATCACCCCCAGGGGGCGCAGGGCGTTACTGCGGGAAATCGCACGCCGCACATCGTCCAGCGCGATGCCGTAGTGCAGCAGGGCCCCGGGCTGCAGCTGCACCCGCACCGCCGGCAGGGACGCGCCATTCACCGTCACCTGCCCCACCCCGGCGATCTGTGCCAGCTTCTGGGCCAGGATGGTCGAGCCGGCGTCGTAGAGTTCACTGGCGGAGAGGTTCGGCGAACTCAGGGCCAGACCCATGATCGGCGCCTGGGACGGATCAATCTTGCGATACTGCGGGTTGCCGGGCATCCCCGCGGGCAGCTCGCCGCGCACCGCGTTGATCGCCGCCTGCACCTCCCGCGCCGCCGCGTTGATATCGCGGTCCATTTCAAACATTAGCGCCACCTGGGTCGAGCCCTGACGGCTGGAGGAGGACAGCGAGGTCACCCCGGAAATACTGCCCAGAGAGCGCTCCAGGGGGGTGGCCACGGTGCTGGCCATGCTTTCGGGGCTGGCACCCGGTAAGCCGGCGGTGACCACGATCATCGGCACATCCAGCTGTGGCAAGGGTGCCACCGGCAACTGCCGCCAGGCCAGCAGACCGCAGAGCACCACCGCCAGCGCCAGCAGGGAAACCCCCACCGGCCGCGCCACCAGCGTTCGCAGCGGGCTCACAATGCCGGCACCGTGTCGGGTGGCGCCACCCGACGGCGGCTGAGTCGGTCAAAAAACAGGTACACCACCGGGGTGGTAAACAGGGTGAGCACCTGACTGACCAGCAGGCCACCCACCATCACTACCCCGAGGGGCTGCCTCAGTTCGGCCCCCGAGCCCCCCGCCAACATCAGCGGCAGCGCCCCGAACAGGGCGGCCAGGGTGGTCATCAGGATGGGCCGGAAACGCAGCAGTGCAGCGCGGTGAATGGCCTCCCGCGGAGAGAGACCGAGATTGCGCTGCGCATCCAGGGCAAAGTCCACCATCATGATGCCGTTCTTCTTGACCAGGCCAATCAGCAAGACAATCCCGACCACCGAGATCATGTCCAGGGCGCGGTCGGTCAGCAGCAGCGCCAACAGGGCCCCCACCGTGGCCGAGGGCAGCGTTGAGAGAATCGTCACCGGATGGATCGTGCTCTCGTAGAGCACACCGAGCACGATGTACATGGTCAGCACCGCCGCCAGGATCAGCCACAGGGTATTCGACAGCGACGCGCGGAAGGATTCCGCAGCGCCCTGGAAACGACTTTCGATCGCCCCGGGCAGCTGCAGCTCGGCCTGCACCGCTTCAATCGCGGCTACCGCCTCTCCCAGCGACGCCCCCTCGCCCAGGTTGAAAGACACCGTGGTGGCGGGGAACTGGCCCTGATGATTGATCAACAAGGGCGCCGGTCGCTGGCGGATAGTGGCCACACTGGAAAGCGGGGTCGGCGCACCGGATCCGGTAGTGACATAGAGTTGACCCAGGCTCTCGGGCTCGCCGACGAAGGCCGGGTCCACCTCCAGAATGACGCGGTACTGGTTGGACTGGGTGAACAGGGTCGCAATCTGTCGCTGCCCGAAGGCGTTGTACAGGGTATCCGCCACGTCGGTCACATCCAGGCCCAGCCGCGCCGCCGCATCGCGGTCGATGTCCACGTAGGCCTCGCGCCCCCGCTGCTGCAGATCGGCGGCGACATCCGCCAGCTCCGGTCGCGCGTTGAGCGCCGCCACCAGTGGCGGTACCCAGGTCTGCAACATGTCGCTGTCGAGACTGGTAAGCGTGAACTGGTACTGGGTGCGACTGACGCGGTCCTCAATGGTCAGCTCCTGTACCGGCTGGAACCAGGCGACGATACCATCGACCTCCCTCGCCCGCTCCTGCAAGCGTGCCATGACCTCGAACACGCTCTCACCGCGCGCGTCATGGGGCGGCAGGTTGATCAGCATGCGACCGCTGTTCAGGGTGGTATTGGTGCCATCCACGCCAATGAAGGAGGACAGGCTATCGACTCCCGGGTCTGCCAGGAGGGCACTGGCCAGCCGCTGCTGGCGCTCGGCCATGGCAGTAAAGGAAATCGACTGCGGGGCCTCTGTGACCACCTGGATCACACCACTGTCCTGGACGGGAAAGAAGTCCCGGTCCACCAACAGGTAGAGCACCCCGGTCAACAGGATGGTCGCCAGCATCACCGCCATCGCGGGGCCCTGGCGAGCCAGTACCCAGTCGAGGGCGCGGCCGTAGTGCTGGATGATCCGGTGCAGCAGGCCCCGCGCCTCCTCCCGGGGCGGGGTATACAGCATGTGCGCGCACATCATCGGCGTCAGTGTCAGCGAAACCACCAGGGAAATCGCGATGGCCACCGCCAGGGTAATGGCAAACTCATGAAACAGCCGACCCACCACGTCCGGCATGAACAGCAGAGGAATCAGTACCGCGATCAGGGAAAAGGTCAGGGACACCAGGGTAAAGCCGATTTCCCGCGCACCCCGAAGCGCGGCCTCCAGCGGCGATGCGCCCATCTCCCGGTGACGCGCCACGTTTTCCAGCATGACAATGGCATCGTCGACCACAAAACCGGTCGCGATGGTCAGTGCCATCAGGGTCAGGTTGTTGATGGAAAAGCCCAGCAGATACATGACCGCAAAGGTGCCCACCAGGGACAAGGGGACGGCAATGCTCGGAATGAGGGTCGCCGGCACACTGCGCAGGAAGGCGAAGGTCACCAGCACCACCAGGCCCACGGCGAACAGCAGCTCCTTCTGGGTGTCCCGCACCGAGGCGCGAATACTCCCGGTGCGGTCGGTGAGCACGGCCACATCCACCGCCGTGGGCAGGGTAGCGGTCAACTGGGGCAGCAGGGCCCGCACGCGATCGGTGACTTCAATGACATTGGCCCCCGGCTGGCGCTGCACATTGAGCAGCACCGCCGGCTGGCCGTCGGCCCAGGCCGCCAGGAAGCGGTCTTCGGCACCGTCGACGACGCTGGCAACATCCCCGAGCCGCAGCGGCGCCCCGTCCTGCCAGGTGAGTATCAGTTCCCGGTAGTCCGCCACCGAGCGGATCTGGTCGTTGGCATCCAGCATGGTGCTGCGGGTGGGGCCGTCAAAGCTGCCCTTGGGCTGGTTCACGTTGGTGGCGGCAATCGCCTGGCGCAGTTGATCGAGGCTCAGGCCGTAGGCGGCCAGCGCCCGGGGATTGGCCTGCACACGCAGGGCGGGCCGCTGGCCACCGGCCAGGCTGACCATGCCCACGCCGGACAACTGCGCCAGCTTCTGCGCCATGCGCGTGTCCACCAGGTCGTGCACCTGGGGCAAGGGCAGACTGTCGGAGGTGATCGCCAGGGTCAGGATGGGCGCGTCCGCGGGGTTCACCTTGCGGTAGACCGGCGGAGTCGGCAGGTCACCGGGCAGCAGGTTCTGGGCGGTATTCATGGCCGCCTGCACCTCCTGCTCCGCGACCCCGAGGTCGACATCGAGATCAAACTGCAGCGTGATCACCGAGGCGCCGGAGGCGCTGGTGGAGGACATCTGCTTGAGACCCGGTATCTGGCCAAGGTGTCGCTCGAGCGGTGCGGTGATGGTGCGCGCGGTTACCTCGGGCCCGGCGCCAGGCTGGAAGGTAAACACCTGGATAATCGGATAGTCCACCTGGGGCAGAGCCGCCACCGGCAGCTGGCGCCAGGCGATCAGCCCGGTGACCAACAGCGCCAGCATCAGCAGCGAGGTGGCCACCGGGCGCAGAATAAAAGGCCTGGAGAGACTCACGGGAGTATCACCTGCTTGCCGTCGCGCAGTCGATCGAGACCCTCCAGCACAATCGCGTCACCCTCGGCGAGTCCCTCGCGGACGACCACGCGATTGTTGGAGGCAGTGCCCAGTTTCACCTCGCGAACCCAGGACTTGCCGTCTTCGATCACATATACATAGTTGCGATCCGTGCCGTATTGCACGGCGTCGGTGGGAATGGTCAGCACCGATTCCAGGGTTTGCAGTCGCAGCTCGACATTGACGAACTGGTTGGGAAACAGGGCGAAGTCCTCATTGGCGAAACGCGCGCGGACACGCAGCGTGCCGGTGCTGGTATCAATCTGGTTGTCCAGCGTGGTCAACTCTCCATTCGCCAGCAGTATTTGCCCGTTGCGACCCAGTGCGTGCACCGGCAGTGCTTCCCCGCCATTCACCGCCTGGAACAGGGCCGGCACCTCCACCTCGGGCACCGTGAAATTGACCGCGATCGGCTGCATCTGGGTAATGCTGACCAGCCCCTCGGCATCGCCGGCTGCCACGAGGTTGCCAGCATCCACCCGCCGCAGGCCCAGCTTGCCGGAAATGGGTGCCTCGATGCGCGTCCAGGAAAGCTGCAGCCGCGCGTCCTCGACCCGCGCTTCATCGGCACGCACAGTGCCCTCGAGTTCCTTCACCAGGGCCCGCTGGTCGCTGAGCTGCTGGCGGGCAATCGAGTCCTGCTCCCAAAGGTCCTGGTAGAGGGCAAGATCGTCCCGGGCGTTTTCCAGCCGGGCGCGATTTTGCTGCAACTGCCCCTCCGCCTGCTCCAGCTGTGCCCGGTAGGGCAGCGGATCGATTTCGGCGAGCAACTGGCCCGCTTCTACCCGCGCGCCCTCTGCAAACACCACGCGCTCCAGCACACCCGCCACCCGACTGCGCACGGTGACGGTGTTCAGGGGCGTAACCGTACCAATCGACTGCACGATGACATCCAGACTGCCCCGCTGCACCGGCTCTACCCGCACCACCGCCGGTGCGTCCCAGCCGCCGCGCCGGGGTGGCGCATCCCCCTCGCCGTCACTGTCAGCGGTCAGGTAAATGCCCAGGACCAGCAATGCGGCCAGGATGAACCCCGCCCACAGCCAGCGACGCGGAAGAGGAAGGAGAGTGGATTCAGTCATGCCCTGTGGATTCCGAAAACGCGAAAAGAGAAAAACGGCCTGCGAGCCGCAGTACGGTTTGCGTACTGTAGAGAAGGGCTGACCGCAAGAATATTGAATTTACAAAACCTTACTTTGGGCGACGCCGGTCGCCGGGTGGCGACGAGTGGCTCGCGCCGGGGATCACGCGAGCCCTCGCCGTTCAAGCCTATGGAGCCGGTTCAGGCTCAGGCGCCTGCGACCCTGCGGCGGGCCCAGGATCAGACTCCGGCGCGGACAGGCGCCAGCTGTCCGGCTGCACCGGCACCTCCCAGGCGCTGATCGCCACCGCATGCACGGCGCTCTCGCCCGCCACGCGGGCGTGCACACTGCGCATATCCGGGGCACTGCCCAGGTAGAGCACCGCCAGCTCGCTCGCCTGACCGAGGAAGCTAATGCGCCGCTCGAAGTCCTCCTCGCTGACCCGCAGACGGTCATGGGTGGCCTCGCTATTCGCCACCGGTCCCGTGCTGTCGAGGGCCAGCAGCCTGTCCAGCAGGGCATCGACTCGCGCCGCATCCGCCGGAACTTCGCTCCCGTCCCCGCTATCGTCCTGCAACTGCCAGCCCGGCGCCCGGCGCCGGATCACCAGCGCCTCCCCATCCGGGCCCTCAAGGCGCAAACCCTCGACCGCCTCCGCGGCCAGGGAGGAAAACAGCAACTGCCCTCCCCCGGGTGCGACCAGGTCACCGTCATCGCGGGTCAGCCCCCAGGCCAGCAACAGCTGCAGGCCCAGCAGCACAGCCAACACACTCACCAGTCGCTTTTGCATGGTTTATACCTCCGCGAGAATCTGCCGATAGCGACGGTAATCCGCCAACAACACCTGTCGCCGCCACAGCCACACCAGGCACAGGCCAACCAGGGCCATGGCGTAGTTCAGACCCTCCCAGAATCGCTGTGCCTCCTCGGGCAAGGGGTCCAGGGTCCGCGCCATGCGGCTGCGACCGCGCAGTTCCAGCAGGCTGCTGTCCTCCAGGGCCCAGTCCACCAGGTTCTGCACGAAAGCCAGCGGCTGCGTGTAGTAAGTACCCTGTCCCTGGGACGCCAGGTCCAGGCTGAGGTCGCTGGCAAAGCTGTTGCTGCCAATCACCACCAACCTGGCGGACTCCGGCGAACGTTCGATTACCGTCCTTAGGTTGACCAGGTTGCCATCACTATCCTCAGGTGTCGCGGCGGCCCCGGCCTCCCGCGCCGGTGCACCCGGCCCGGCAGACCCGGTCGACTCTGCGGTCTCCTCGCCATCCACAATCTCCTCCGGTGCCGGGCCTGTCTTCGCCAGCGGCGAGGGCTTGTCCTGCCAGAAGGAGGTGAAGCGCCCCTCGAGGGCCACCGCCAGCAGATGCGTTCCGCGCTCGCCGTTTACCGGGTAGCCGGTGGCCGGATGGGCCTGGTAGTCGGGCAGAATATCCAGGCTGTCGGAGAGCCAGCTGTCCGCCGAACTGCGCAGCAGCCACTCGCTGTGCCGAGTTCCGGCACCCTCTGCCGCGTCGTCCAGCGCCACGGGGGACACCCAGTTCAGGGTGAGCTGGCCCAGGCCGGCAGTGGCCGGATTGTCCGGGTTCAGCCCGTCCCCGCGGACATCCGGAAAGTGCGGATAGTCGAGCAGGCTGATCTCGCGAATGGGGATGCCGCCGATGGTGCGCTCCACCGGCACCGGCATCGCGGCATTGCGCGGATCCAGGACCATCTGTTCCTGTACCCGGATGCCCTGGTGGGCCAGCCACTCCCCAAGGCCAGAGTCCAGGCGACGGGCCGCCAGGGTGGTGGAGGCATCCACGGTAAAGGGCGAGGTGGTCAGTATCAAGCTACCCCCGCGCATCAGGTACTGGTCGATGGCAAAGCGCTCGACCTCATCCAGCGCTTCCGGCGCCAGTACCAGCAGCAGATCGGTATCCACCGGCACCTAGCCGCTGGCCAGGTCCACATGGCGGACCCGGGCGTTGTCGGCGAGGGTCGCCTCGAGCTGGCTGAAGCGCGTCGCCGGCCCGCTGCCCACGGGTTTCACCACACCCACAGTGTTCAGGGCCCCTGGAGTGAAGCGGCGCAGGGCATTGTCCAGGCTGCGTTCCAGCTCGTCTTTGCCGAGGGATTCCGGCAGGGGAATCTGGATCACCTCGCCCCGGGATTCCAGGACCATGTAGAACCAGAAGGGTTGCGGGTCCAGCAGGCCCGCGACCTGGGGAACCAGCCCATATTCCTGTTCCAGCCGCTCGGCCAGGGCACCGTCCCCCGCCTCGGGATCGGCAAACTCCACCTGCAGCAGCCCTGCGGAGGCGGCCGCCTTGTCCTCAAGCAGAGCCTCCAGCTCGCCGCGCAACTCGCCGAGGACCCCCGGGAGCTGGTCCGTCGGCGACATCCAGCCGTGGAAGATCACCGGCTCGGAGAGCCCGGCGAACAGCTGACCTTCGGCCCGCCAGCTGCCCGCCAGCTTGCGGATGGTCCGCGTCAGGGTGTACTCGGGATCCTTGAGCGCCACGTCAAGATCGGACTCGCTGCGGGCGCGGATTTCCACCAGGTCCTGGTAGTTGAGGGTTTCGTACTGGTCGCCGTAGGCAATGACCACGTCAAACCAGGAGCTGACCACCGAGGCCTGGTAGCGGTCCGCGCTCTGGAAGGGCACCGGCCGGATACCGTAGCGAGCCGCGGCCTCCTCCTCGGCCTCCGGGTCCCGTGTGGGGTCGATGAAGTGCACCCGGGCGCGCGCCCCGGCGGCGTCGGCATAGGCCTGCAACAGGTCCTTGAGCTGCGGCACCAGGGGCGCCAGCAGCGGATGGGTTCGCGCCGAGAAATAACCGCGAATCTGCAGCGGCTCCTGCAGTTCTTCGAGCTGCTCCCGGGTGGCTTCCGACAGGGTGTAGAGCCGGCCCTCGGTCAGGTCAAGACGCAGCCCGTGCAGGGGTTCCAGCCACAGGTTCAGGGCCAGGAAATTGGTCGCCACCAGCAGGGTGATCGCGGTGCGGCGGCGGTGCCGGGGCCCGCCCGGGTTGCCCGCCCAGCGCAGCCGTTCCAGGCTGTACAGGTTCCAGGCCAGGAACACCCCTACCAGACTGACGTAGTAGGCCAGGTCGCGCAGATCGATCACCCCGCGGGTGATCGCGTCAAAGCGGCTGCCGCTGCCCAGGGCCGCCAGCAGACTGCCAGTCTCGTGTCCGAAGAGTGCAGTCACGCCGGGGGAACCGATCAGGTAAAAGGCCCCGCAGACCAGCACGCTGAGAATCAGCGCCACCACCGGGTTGTCGGTTCGACCGCTCATGGCCAGGCCGATGGCCACATAGGCGGCGCCGAGGCACAGGCTGGCCAGGTAGCCGCCGATTACCGGCCCCCAGTCCAGCGGGCCCAGCAGCGAGACGCTCACCGCCAGGGGCAGGGTCAGCAGCAGGGCCAGGGCGACCAGGCCGAGGGCGGCCAGGAACTTCCCCATTACCAGAGCGAGGGGGGCCAGGGGCGCGGTGAGCAGGCTTTCCAGGGTGCCGGCGCGCCGCTCCTCGGCCCAGCTGCGCATGGTCAGTGCCGCCACCAGGAAGATCAGCAGCAGGGGCATCCACTCGAACAGTGGCCGCAGGTCGGCCAGGTTACGGGCAAAGAAGCGCTCTACCCAGAACACCACGAACAAGCTGACCAGCAAAAAAGCGCCGAGAAACAGCCACGCCGCAGGCGAGGTGAAAAAGCCGCGGAACTCCTTGCGGGCCACTCGGCCCGCGGCTGCAATGGCTTCAGACATGGGCGCCCTCCTCGTTGACGCGGGCAAAAACACCTTCCAGGTCCTGGCCTTCCGGCTGCAGACGCAGCAGGGGTACGCCAGCAGCGGCCAGGGCAGCGGCCACCCCCGGGGCCGCTGCCGCCGGCGCCCGCAGGCGATAGCTGAAGGCACCCGTGGTTCCGGGCAGGGACTCAACACCCTCGACCCCGGTCACCGCGGCCAGGGCGTCACCGGCCTCGCGGCCCGTGACCACCTGCAGCACGGGATGGGTTTGCAGGGTATCGAGCCGGGAGTCGATCACCAGTTGGCCGGCGCGCAGGATCAGCACCCGCTGGCAGACCGCCTGCACCTCCTGCAGGATATGCGTCGATACGATGACCGTGGCCTGCTTCGCCAACTCGCCGATCAGCTCACGCATGTGGCGGATCTGGGTCGGGTCCAGGCCATTGGTTGGCTCGTCCAGAATGATGATATCCGGCTCGTGCAGAATGGCCTGCGCCACCCCCACGCGCTGGCGGTAACCCCGGGACAGGGTCTGGATCGGCGCGCTGGCCCGGTCCAGCAGATCGCTGCGGCGCAGGGCACGGGCAATCGCCGTGTTGCGCTGCCGGGCGGGTACCCCGTGCAGAACGGCCTGGTAATCGAGATAGTCGATCACCCGCTGCTCGGGCCACAGCGGGCAGTTCTCGGGCAGATAGCCGATGCGGGCCTGGATGGCCCGGGTGTCGGGCCCCATCTGCAGTCCGTCAACCCGGATGCTGCCCGCCGTCGGCGCCAGGTAGCCGGTAAGCATTTTCATGATCGTGGTCTTGCCGGCGCCGTTGTGGCCCAGCAGGCCGACCACCTCGCCGCGGTCGATGCAAAAGCTCACATCGTCGACCGCTCTCGTCTCGCCATAACGGCGGCACAGGTGCTCCACCTGAATCATGGGTTTCTCCTTGTTGTGGATGAAACAGGTCTCGTCGTGCGTAAAACGCGATCTGCAGGACCGCGGTAGCAGCGAGAAGTTCCCGGGCGATGCGCCGCTGGCAGTCGACCGGCCTCTCCCACTGGTACTTGAGAAAATGCACAACTAACCCAACAATATCGGTGTTTTCCCGATCGCGCCGCAATCGTTTCCGGGCGCGCCACCTTCTACTGGCTGGAGACATCGTCCCATGGAAATCGCCTGGTCGCAGTTTACCCCCTGGCACGCACTCGCCGGCGGTGCCCTGATTGGTCTTGCCGCCAGCCTGCTGCTGCTTGCCAACGGCCGGATTGCCGGCATCAGCGGCATCCTCGGCAACCTGCTCCATCACGAGGGGCGTGAGCCCTGGCGCTGGGCCTTTGTGGCCGGTCTGCTGCTGGCCCCGCTGCTGCTGTGGCCCCTGGTGCCAGCCTTGCAGCCTGCGGCGCTGGTGGCCCCGACTTTCAGCTGGCCCGACCTGCTGCGCCTGCTGGCCGGCGGCTTCCTGATCGGCTACGGCACCCGCATGGCCAATGGCTGCACCAGCGGCCATGGTGTCTGCGGCCTGGCACGCCTCTCGCCGCGGTCCCTGGTCGCCGTGCTCAGTTTCATGACCGCGGGCTTCCTGACCGTGGCCGTATGGCGTTCAATTACCGGAGGGCTGCCGCTGTGAGATCGATACTCAGCTCTCTCGCCGCCGGCCTGCTGTTTGGGGCCGGCCTGATCGTTTCCGGCATGGTCAACCCGGTCAAGGTGCTCGGCTTTCTCGACCTCACCGGCGCCTGGGATCCTTCCCTGGCCCTGGTCATGGCCGGTGCGATCGCCCTGTCCTGGATCGGCGTGCAACTGGCCGGACGCCGGGCGCGGGCCTGCGGACTGGACGACAGCCCGAAGCGCCGCATCGACCGTCCCCTGATTGTGGGCAGCGTGCTGTTCGGGCTCGGCTGGGGCCTGACGGGCCTGTGTCCCGGTCCCGTGGTGGCTGCGACGGGCTCTCTCTACTGGCCCGCTGCAGTGGTGCTGGTGGCTATGCTGGTGGGACTTCGCCTGGGCCGCACTCAGTAGGGCACAGCCGCTCCGGATGGCTGTAGATGACGTGACGCCCCGGGCGGGTAAAACCCACCAGGGTGAGGCCGCAGCGCTCGGCCAGCTCTACCGCCAGGGAGGTGGCGGCGGACAGGGTGACCAGGATCTCGATATCCGCCCGCAAGGCTTTTTGCACCAGCTCATAGCTGGCCCGACTCGACAGCAGGGCAAAGCCGGTTCTCTTCGGCTCTCGCGCGAGGGCGCCGATCAGCTTGTCGAAGGCATTGTGCCGCCCGACGTCCTCGCGCAGAACCTGCACAGCGCCCTGGAGATCGCACCAGGCGGCGGCGTGCATACCGCCAGTCAGCGCCCCCAGCGCCTGGTGCGCCTCAAAGCCAGGAAGAGAACGCTGCAGGGCTGAATGGGATAACGCCCTCCTCCGTGGCAGGACTGGCAACTCGGCAGTCACTGCGGCCAGCGTTTCCAACCCACACAGGCCACAGCCGGATGCCCCCACCACCTGGCGCCGTCGCTGCTGCAAGCGCGCCAAACAGGCAGAGTCCAGGTCCATGCGCAGCTCCAGACCACCCTGCGCCTCGCGCACCTCAATATCATAGAGCTGCTCTGGACGGTCGATGATTCCCTCTGACAGGCTGAAGCCGAAGGCAAAGTCCTCCAGGTCACCGGGCGTCAGCATCATCACGGCGTGGGCGACACAGCGGTAGAACAGTGCCACGGGCTGCTCCGCAGCCAGCTGGTCTCCCGCTACCGTGCTCGCGCCGTCCTGCCATACTTCGACCCTGGCGAGACTCAGACCTTCACACGGATCGCGTCCCGGCAATGTCGAGCTGCCCTGCCGTTCACCCGCCATCCGACAGCGCCTCCACCAGCCCGGACTGATGCCGGGCAAAGTGCTCCCGCGCCTGCTGCCAGGCGGACGGGCCCGCGCTGAGCCTGACCTGCACGGCCGTCACCTTGTACTCGGGACAGTTGGTGGCCCAGTCCGAGTTCTCGGTGGTAATGACATTGGCGCCGGTCACCGGGTGGTGGAAGGTGGTGTAGACAACCCCCGGCTGCACCCGCTCGCTGATCTGCGCCCGCAGGGTGGTTTCCCCCACCCGGCTTTGCAGAGCGACCCGATCGCCCTCCGCGATGCCCCGCTCCCGGGCGTCGTGGGGGTGGATTTCCAGCAGGTCTTCCGGGTGCCAGTCGCTGTTGGCGGTGCGCCGGGTCTGGGCGCCGACATTGTACTGGGAGAGGATGCGCCCCGTGGTCAGCAACAGCGGGAAACGCCGGGTGACTTTCTCGGTTGTCGGCACGTACTCGGTAATCACAAACAGGCCCTTGCCGCGCACGAAGCCGTCCCGGTGCATCACCGGTGTCCCCTCGGGAGCAGCCTCGTTGCAGGGCCACTGCAGGGAGCCCTCGCGCTGCAGCCGGGCCCAGCTCACACCCCGGAATGTCGGTGTCAGGGCGGCGACCTCATCCAGGACCTCAGCGGGGTGCCGGTAGGGCATGGGGTGACCCAGGGCTTCACAGAGAGCCAGCGTGGCCTCCCAGTCGGCCTTGCCGGAGAGTGGCGCCATCACCCGGCGCACGGGCGATATGCGCCGCTCGGCATTGGTAAAGGTGCCATCCTTCTCCAGGAAGGTGGCGCCGGGCAGGAATACGTGGGCGAAACGGGCGGTCTCGTTGAGGAAGATGTCCTGCACGATCAGGCAGTCGAGGCTGCGCAGGGCGGCTTCGACATGCTGGGTGTTGGGATCCGACTGTGCCAGGTCCTCCCCCTGGCAGTAGAGGCCCCGGAAGGTGCCAGCCAGCGCCGCATCGAACATGTTGGGGATGCGGTGACCGGGCTCGGGATCGAGCGTCACACCCCAGGCGCGACCAAAGCGCTCGCGCACGGCGTCATCGGTGATCGCCTGGTAGCCGGGCAGTTCATGGGGAAAAGACCCCATGTCACAGGAGCCCTGCACGTTGTTCTGCCCGCGCAGGGGATTCACGCCGACGCCCTCGCGACCCAGGTTGCCAGTGAGCATGGCCAGGTTGGCGATACCCATCACCATGCTCGAACCCTGGCTGTGTTCGGTCACGCCGAGGCCGTAATAGATGGCCGCGTTGCCACCGGTCGCATACAGGCGGGCGGCGGCACGCAGGGTCTCGGGTTCGATCCCGGTCGCCTCCGCGACAGACTCCGGGGCATTGGCGGGGTCGCGGATAAACGCCAGCCAGTCGTTAAAGGACTCGAGATCACAGCGCTCGCGAATAAACTCTGCCGCCTCCAGCCCCTCGCTGACGATCACATGGGCCATGGCATTGATAAAGGCCACGTTGCTGCCGGGCCGCAGGGGCAGGTGGAAATCCGCGTCGACGTGGGGGGAGCGCACCAGGTCAATCCGTCGCGGATCGACCACGATCAGGCGCGCACCCTGACGCAGGCGGCGTTTCAGGCGCGAGCCGAATACCGGATGGGCGTCGGTGGGATTGGCGCCGATCACCAGTATCACGTCGGCCTGTTCCACCGAATCGAAGTTCTGGGTGCCGGCGGAGGTACCCAGGGTCTGTTTCAGGCCGTAGCCGGTGGGTGAATGGCAGACGCGGGCGCAGGTATCCACGTTGTTGTTGCCGAAAGCCACCCGCACCATCTTCTGCACCAGGTAGGTCTCCTCATTGGTACAACGTGACGAGGTGATGGCGCCGATGCTCCCGACACCGTGGTGCTGCTGGATCGCGCGCAGGCGCGCGGCGGCAAAACCCACTGCTTCCTCCCAGCCAACCGCCCGCCAGGGCTGGTCGATGGATTCGCGGATCATCGGTGTGGTGATGCGGTCGGGATGGGTGGTGTAGCCGAAAGCAAAGCGCCCCTTGACACAACTGTGCCCGCGGTTGGCCCCACCGGCCTTGTGGGGCAGCATGTTGACCACGCGATCGCCCTGCAACTGGGCCTCGAAGGCGCAGCCCACCCCGCAGTAGGCGCAGGTGGTGACCACGCTGTGTTGCGGCTGCCCGCGGGCGATCACGCTGTTCTCCATCAACGTGGCGGTAGGACAGTGCTGGACGCAGGCACCGCAGGATACACAGTCGGAATCCATGAAGGCGTCACCCGCCCCCGCTGCCACCACCGAATCAAAGCCGCGGCCAGCAAGGGTCAGGGCGAAAGTACCCTGCACTTCCTCGCAGGCGCGCACACAGCGGGAGCAGACGATGCACTTGGCCGGGTCAAAGGTAAAGTAGGGGTTGGATGTATCCTTTTCCGCCGCCAGGTGGTTGCGTCCCTCGCTGCCGTAGCGCTGTTCCCGCAGCCCCACGGCGCCGGCCATGTTCTGCAGCTCGCAGTTGCCGTTGGCTGCGCAGGTCAGGCAGTCCAGCGGGTGATCGGAGATGTACAACTCCATGACGTTGCGACGCAGGCGGGCCAGGTGATCGGTCTGGGTGGCCACCTGCATGCCCGGCTCGACGGGGGTGGTACAGGAAGCCGGGTAGCCCTTGCGCCCGGCGATTTCCACCAGGCACAAGCGGCAGGAACCGAAGGCCTCCAGGGCATCCGTCGCGCACAGCCGCGGTAGCTGGATACCGGCCAGGGCGGCGGCACGCATCACCGAGGTGCCGGCGGGCACCGTGACCGCCTGACCGTCGATACTCAGGCTGACCTGTGCGAGATCCGAAAAGCCCGGATGGTATGCCGGTAGTGGCGGCGGCGTGCCCAGGTCTGGCGTCGGGGTGACGCCCGCTGCATCCTTGTCGTTTCCGTGGGGGTCGTAGTACTCCAGCATCAGCCTGCCTCCGTCGACGGGATGATTTGCGGGCCGGGGGCAATATCATGCCGCGACTCGCTCTGACCGGGCGTGCCGCACGGGCGCTGAAAATCCCCGGGAAAGTGGCGCAGGGCACTGAGCACCGGCGCCGGCGTCATGCCGCCCAGCGCACACAGCGACCCGTCGCGCATCGTCTCGCACAGGTCCTCCAGCAAGTGTCGGTCACCCTCTGCATCGGCACCTGCCGCCAGCCGGTCGATGATCTCCACGCCGCGTGTGCTGCCAATCCGGCAGGGGGTGCACTTGCCACAGGACTCCGCAGCGCAGAACGCCATGGCAAAGCGCGCCTGCTCGCACAGGTCGACGCTGTCATCGAAGGCTACCACACCGCCGTGGCCGAGCATGGCGCCAATCGCGGCAAAGGCCTCGTAGTCCAGCGGCGTATCCCACTGGCTTTCCGGCAGGTAGGCACCCAAAGGGCCGCCTACCTGCACGGCGCGCAGGGGGCGCCCGCTGCGGGAGCCACCGCCGATCTCGTAGAGCAGCTCCCGCAGGGTCAGGCCAAAAGGCAGCTCCACCAGCCCGGCCCGCGCAATGTTGCCGGCCAGCTGGAAGGGTAGCGTGCCCCGGGAACGTTCCACGCCATAGCCGCGGTAATGCTCGCCGCCTGCACTGATAATCGCCGGTACGCTGGCCAGGCTGATCACGTTGTGCACCAGGGTAGGCTGACCAAACAACCCGGCAATCGCCGGCACCGGTGGCTTGGGTCGCACCGTGCCGCGGCGCCCCTCCAGGCTCTCCAGCAAGGCGGTTTCCTCGCCGCAGATATAGGCCCCCGCGCCAATGCGCAGTGCCACGTCGAAGCACTGTTCGCTGCCCAGGATGTTGCTGCCCAGGCAACCCGCAGCCCGCAGGGCGGCCATGGCCCGCTCGAGGCTGGCGCGTGCGCGGGGGTATTCTTCGCGCAGGTAGATATAACCCTGCCTCGCCCCGGTCGCCAGACCGGCGATGAGCATGCCCTCGAGCAGGGCCATGGGGTCACCCTCCATGAGCATGCGATCGGAATAGGTGCCGGAGTCGCCTTCATCGGCGTTGCAGACGATGGTTTTGTCTACGGCGGGGGCATCCAGGACCGTCTGCCACTTGATGCCCGCCGGGAAGGCGGCGCCACCGCGACCCCGCAGACCGGAGGTTTTTACTTCGTCCACCAGGGCCTGGGGTGTCATTTCCAGGGCCCGCTCCAGGGCGCTCAGGCCACCGTGCTCCCGGTAGCTGTCCACCGAGGCGGGGTCGACCACGCCGAGACGGGCACAGGTCAGGCGCTGCTGGCAGCGGAAAAACGGCAGGTCCTCCACCGGCCCCAGGTGGCCCAGGGCCTGCTCACTGGCCGACAACAGACCGGCGTCGAGCAGACCCGGCAGGTCCTCGGGCTGTACCGGACCGTAGCCGATGCGCTGCCCATCCCGCTCCACTTCCAGCAGGGGCTCGAGCCAGAAGGCGCCGCGGGAACCGGTACGAACCAGCTCCACCGCCAGGCCGCGTTCGTCACAGAGCGCCTCCAGGCGCCCTGCGGTGCGGTCCGCCCCGAGTGCCACGGCAGAGGTATCTGCGGGAATGAAGACCCGGGTTGCATTACCACTCATGGCGCCGCCTCCGCATCGCCACGCAGCCGAGCGAGGAGCGCATCCAGGCGAGCGACATTCATCATGCCGTAGACCTCGTCACCCACGCGCACCGACGGCGAACAGGCACAATTGCCCAGGCAGTAGACCGGTTCCAGGCTGACCGCACCGTCTGCAGTGGTCTGGTGATAATCAATCTCCAGGACACGCTTCGCATGGGCCTCCAGCGCCCGCCCGCCGACCGCCTGGCAGGACTCCGCCCGGCACAGCTGAACCCGGTGTCGGCCCGGTGGCGAACGCCGGAAGTGGTGATAGAAAGTCATCACGCCGTACACCTCGGCCCGCGACAGATTGAACTGCTCCGCGAGAACGCCGGTTGTCGCCTCGGGCAGGTAGCCCAAGGCATCCTGCACCGCGTGCAGGGCGGGCAACAGCCCGCCGGCCACCGTGCGAAAGGGCGCGGTGAGTTGCGCGAGCCCCTGCGTGTCCTTATCGCCTTCCTGCTCTGACATGGCACACCCTGAAAGCATTGGCTAAAAAACCTTAATGCCGGCAACGCAGGGAAGCCACTGCCGCCGCCGACATCCCGGAACGAGTGTACTCCACTCCGGGAACAGGCTCCCGCCCGCAGGCAGATGAATTTCGGACTTGATTTCCGAAATTCATTCGATAATATGCCCGGCATGACGCAAAATCTGCAACCGAAGCGCGCGACTCGCCGCAGCGCCGGTCGGCCCCGTCGGCTGACTCTCGAGGCTGTGGTCGAGGCCGCCTGTGCCCTCCCCCGGGAGGAGCTCGACATGGCCTCGGTGGCAGCACGCCTCAAGGTGGGTGTCGCCACCCTCTACGGCTACGTGGAAGGGCGCGAACACCTGCTGCGACTGATGGCAGAGCGCAAGGGACAGATAGCACCTATCGTGGATCGCGGCCAGTCCTGGCAGGACATCCTGCGGGAGCACGCCGATGGCCTGTACCGCACCGCCATGGACTGGCCGGAACTGATTTCCCAGATCATGCAGGGCGGTGTTTTCGGCAGCGAGGAGGCCCAGTACCTGGAGAACCTGATGACGCTGCTGATCGACCGCGGTTTTTCCGCGGGCCAGGTCCTGGACCTGTACTACGGCATCAACCAGGCTGTCCTTGGCGCCGCGGTCACAGGCACCTACATCCGCGCAGCGGCCAACCGGGGTGGCCACGCCCAGATGCTGCAGCGCTTCCTGCTGGAGCAACCCCAAGAGGCACTGCCCCGTCTCCGCAGCGCCCTGCAGACCAACCCGCAACCCGGGGTACTGACTGACTACCGCCAAGCGGCGGAGCGCTTCATTGCCCAGTGCCAACCCGATCCGACGATCCAGCAGCGCCCCGTGCAAAAGGCCCAAGGAGTCCCGAGTGCAGAATAAGATTGCCCTGATTACCGGCGCCGCCAGCGGCATCGGCGCCGCCACCACGCGCCGCCTGGTGGGCGAGGGCGTCCGCGTCCTGGCGGTGGATATCGACCGGGAAAACCTCGAATCCCTGGCAGCCGAGCTGGGTGCTGCCGTCCACCCCCACCGCGCCGACATGGCCCTGCGCGAGGAGGTGGAGGGCGCGGTAGCAGCCGCCCTGACGCACTTCGGCGGTCTCGACATCCTGGTCAACAATGCCGGCATTGGTTCCTTCGGCCGCGCCGGGGAACTGGATCCCGAGGAGTGGCGGCGAGTCATGGCGGTGGACCTGGATGCCGTCTTTCTCGCGTCCCGTGCCGCGCTGCCCCACCTCGTCGCGCGGCGCGGCTGCATCGTCAACACCGCCTCCATCTCCGGGATGGGCGCGGACTATGCCTTCACCGCCTACAACACCGCCAAGGCCGCGGTCATCAACCTGACCCGGGCCATGGCCATCGACTACGCGCGGGACGGCGTGCGAGTGAACGCGGTGAGCCCCGGCTACATCGATACGCCCCTGGTGGGCGGCATGCCCGACAGCATCACCCACGGCTTTGTGTCGCGAATCCCCATGGCCCGCGCGGGCCGCCCCGAAGAGATCGCCGCGGTGATCTGCTTCCTGGCCAGCGAGGAAGCCTCCTATCTGACGGGGCAGAACCTCGCCGTGGACGGCGGTATCACCGCTCACACCGGGCAGCCCGATATCCCACAAATTCTCGCAGACCTCACGGAGGCAACACCATGAAACAGGGTTTTCGCCCCAGTAATCCGACCGCTCCGCTTTGCTGCGTGGTCGGCGCCGGGCCCAGTGGACTCACCACCATCAAGCGCCTCAAGGAACACGGCATTCCCTACGACTGCTTCGAGGCCTCCGACAATATAGGCGGCAACTGGTACTACAAGAATCCCAACGGGATGTCGGCCTGTTATCAGAGCCTGCACATCGACACCTCCAAGTTCCGCATGGGCATGCAGGAATTCCCGGTGCCGGACGACTGGCCGGATTACCCGCACCACAGCGAGATCTTCGACTACCTGAACGACTACACCGACCACTTTGGCTTGCGCGACACCATCACCTTCAACACCCGAGTGGAGCGCGCCCACCGCGAGGACAATGGCCTCTGGAGCGTCACCACCAGCGATGGCGAGACGCGCAGCTACCCGGTGCTGATTGTCGCCAATGGCCATCACTGGGATCCGCGCTGGCCGGAGCCGGCCTACCCCGGGGATTTCGCCGGGGAGCAGATCCACGCCCACAGCTACAACACCCCCTTCGACCCCATCGACATGCGCGACAAGCGAGTTTTGGTCGTGGGTTCGGGCAACTCGGCCATGGACATCGCCTCGGAGCTGTCCATGCGCTTCATGGCGAAAACACTGCATATCTCCATGCGCCGCGGCGTCTGGGTGTTCCCCAAGTACATCAACGGCAAGCCCGGGGACAAGAACATGCTCCCGGCCTGGGTCCCGCGCTGGATCCAGCACTTCCTGATGAACCGCGTGGTCAAGTCACAAATCGGTGACCCGAAGAACTACGGCCTGCCACAGCCCACGTACAAACCCTGGGAGGCCCACGGCACAGTCTCCGGCGAATTCCTGCAGCGCGCCGGCTCCGGGGACATCAAGGCGCGGCCAGGCATCGATCGACTGGACGGCCACACGGTACACTTTACCGATGGCAGCTCCGGCGAGTTCGATGTGATCGTCTGGTGTACCGGTTACAAGATCAGCTTCCCCTTCTTCGACCAGCCCGAGTTCATGGCCAACGAGCAGAACCAGCCGCCGCGCCTGTTCAAGCGCATGCTGATTCCCGGTGTGCCCAACCTGGTGTACATGGGCCTGGCACAGTCCCTGCCCACCCTGGTGAACTTTGCCGAACAACAGTCGCGACTGCTGGCGCCCTACCTCAAAGGCGAGTATGCACCACCCGGGACGGCAGAGATGCAGGCCATCATTGACGATGACGAAGCCTTCTACCTGCGCGACTACTACCCCAGCCCGCGGCATACCATCCAGCTGCACTTCGACCACTATGTCGGGCGCCTGGACAAGGAAATCGAAGCCGGTGCCGAGCGGCGCAAAAACGGGCAGCCCGCGGCAGATCTGCCAGCCGGCGAACCCGCGCAGGAGCGCGCCGCATGAGCACAGTCAGTCGCAGCGACCTGGACTTTCCGAGCCAGGGGATACGCTGTGCCGGCTGGCTCTACCGCCCTGAAAGCGAGAGCACTGACCGGCTGCCGGCGGTGGTCATGGCCCACGGTTTTACCGCCGTGCGCGACCAGCGCCTGACCGCCTATGCCGAGGCCTTCGCCAGCGCAGGTTTCGCCGTACTGCTTTTCGACTACCGCCATTTCGGCGACAGCGAGGGCGAGCCGCGGCAGCTGCTCGACGTCGGGCGGCAACTGCAGGACTGGGAGGCGGCGATCGCTACTGTCCGCGACCTGCCCGATGTCGATCCCGAGCGGGTGGCACTCTGGGGCACCTCCTTTGGCGGCGCCCACGCCCAGGCCACCGCCGCTCGCGATCCACGCATCGCCGCCGTGGTCGCCCAGGTGCCCTTCTGCTGGGCGGACAAGCCACAGCAACCGGTTCCGCTGATCAAGACCCTGCGCCTGCTGGGACGTGCCATTCGCGATGCGCTGCACGGCCTGCTGGGACTGCGACCCTGTTATATCCAGGCCATCGGCGACCCGGCGGATTTCGCGGCGATGACCTCCCCCGGCGCGGCCGCGGGCATGGCTGGACTGACACCACCCGACTCCCGCTGGCGCAACCGGGTCGCGGCGCGCTTTGTCTTCCAGCTGGCCAGCTACAAGCCCGGGCGCGATGCCGGCGGCATCCAGTGCCCCATCCATTACACTATCGCCGAGCGCGATGCCTTCATCCGCCCGGAGACCATCCGCGCAGCCGCGGCCCTGGCGCCCCACTCCGAATGCGCCGGCTACGACTGCGGCCATTTCGATGTCTATGTCGACCCCTGGTTCACGCGGGTCGTCGGTGACGAGCTGGACTTCCTGCGGCGAACGTTACAACCTTGATCCAGGTCGGCGACACCCGAAAAGCGCTGGTGTAGACTGAATTCCTGAACTTTGGTTAAGACACCAGCGACAGGCCATGCTCACCGACGCCCTGAATCATTTTTTTGTCTTACCCGGCTGGACCACAATCTCCAGCCTGCTCCTGCTGGTCGCGCTGGTCGTGCTGCCCGCCACCCTGATGCTCAATGTGCGCAGACAACGCGCCAATCGGCGGACGTTGAAGGAGCTCAACACGCGCTACCGGCGCATCATCGACGGCACCAACGCGGGCACCTGGGAATGGAATGTGCAGACCGGTGCCATCGTGATCAACCAGCGCTGGGCCGAGATGCTTGGCTACGATCTGAGTGAGCTGCAGCCGGCGACGATCGAAACCTGGAAGGCACTGACCCACCCCGAGGATTTCCAGGTGAGCGAGCAAGCCCTGCGCGCGCACTTCCGCGGCGACTCCGAACACTATCTGGTCGACATCCGCATGCGACACCGGGATGGACGCTGGCTGTGGGTCCGCGACAGCGGGCGCCTGATGACGCACACCAGCGACGGCAGTCCCGAGTGGATGTTCGGCACGCATATGGATGTGAGCGCCCAGCACCGCGAGCGGGAAGAACAGGACCTCTGGCTGCAGCGCTTTCGGGAGTTGTCTCGCAATGTCCCCGGCACGCTCTACCAATACCACCAGCTGAGCGACGGCAGCTCCCAGTTTCCCTTTGCCTCCCCCGGTATCGAAGATATCTACGGCTGCACCCCCGAGGAAGTTCAGGAAGACGCCACCGTGGTTTTTTCGCGGATTGCGCAGGATGATCTTGAGCGAATTGCCACATCCATCCAGCACTCCGCCGACACCCTGTCGCTATGGCACGAAACCTACCGCATCAATCACCCCGTCCGCGGGGAAATCTGGGTGGAGGGCAGTGCCTCACCGGCGCGGCAGACAGACGGCAGCACCCTCTGGCACGGCTACATTCACGACATTACCGAACTGCGCCACGCCCGGGAGCAGCTGCGGCTGGCCGCCAGCGTGTTTGAGGCCAGTCTCGATGCCATCTTCATCACCGACGAACACCACCGTTTCCTGCACGTGAACCGCGCCTTTCAGGCCATGACCGGGTACACGCTGCCCGACCTGCAAGACAAACTGCCCAACCAGATCCTGGCAGTGCCGGGGTCGCCCGGCCTGATCGACCAGGTCAGTGAATTCCTGGACAGTAACGACAACTGGCGGCACGACGTCGAGGTCTCGCGAAAATCCGGCGAAGCCTTTCCCGCGGACCTGACGGTGACAACAGTCCGCGATACCCGGGGCAGGCCCTCCCACCATGTCGCGGTATTCAGTGACATCACCCGCCAGAAGGCCCATGAGGCCGAGCTGGATCGCATTGCCCACTTCGATCCCCTGACCGGGATTCCCAATCGCCGCCTGCTGACCGATCGCATGCAACAGGCGATCGCCCAGGCCCAGCGCAGCGGTGAACGCCTGGCGGTGGTGATGCTCGACCTGGACGGCTTCAAGCCGGTCAACGATCGCTGGGGGCACGAGGCGGGAGACGCCGTTCTGGTCGAAATTGCGCGCCGGCTGAAGCAACTCTTGCGCGCCGGGGACACCGTGGCCCGCCTGGGTGGCGACGAGTTTGTGCTTTTGCTGCGTCGCGTCGAGTCGGAAGCCGTGTTCCACCGCGTGCTGGATTGCATCCGCCAGCCGATTCCCCTGGAAAATGGCAATGCCCACGTCAGTGCCAGCCTCGGCGTCGCCTATTTTGCCGGCGAGGTACCAGTCGACGGCGACCAGCTACTGCGCATGGCCGACCAGGCCACCTACCAGGCCAAGGCAGCGGGGAAAGACTGCTTTGTGGTGTTCTCGGAAACCGACCAGCCAGCTCCCGCGCCCCGTCCCGAAGCCGCCATCCTGCATGGCCAGCCCTAGCGGGCTGACCGCCCGCGGCTTCATGCGCGGCTGTCCGGGGCCGAGGCCACCTCGGCCGGAGACGACGACCCGGATAGGGAGACCACCCCTGCGGATAGCGCCGGGAAGTCCGCAACCGGAACCGGATGCCCGAAATAGTAGCCCTGGAAAAGGCCACAACCCTGATCTGCCAGAAACGCGTGCTGCTCGGCCGTTTCCACCCCTTCGGCAATGACCTGCATGTTCAGATTGCGCGCCATGCCGATGATGGTCTGGACGATCACGGCATTTTCCGGCCGCAGGGACATGTTGTGGACGAAGGACTTGTCGATCTTGAGCTGGTCCAGTGGCAAGCGAGTGAGATAAGCCAGTGAGGAGTAGCCAGTACCAAAATCATCGATGGAAAAGCGCAAGCCGGCACGGCGCAGCGTCTGCATTTTAGCGACGGTGGTATCGGTATCGTTCATGATCAGGCCCTCGGTCAATTCGAGCTTGAGCCGGCCCGGCGCAATATCACCCTCCCCGACAATACCCAAAACCTGCTCAACAAAATCGTCGGCGTAGAACTGCTGCGGGCTGACATTGACCGCCAGCTCCAGCCTGGCGGTCCAGGCGTCCTTTTCCCAGGCCTTCAGTTGAGCCACCGCCGCCCGCATGACCCACAAGCCGATCGGCACAATCAGACCGGTCGCTTCCGCCAGGGGTATGAATTCTGCCGGGGGTACCTGCCCGCGCGCGGGCGACTGCCAACGCAGCAGTGCCTCGGCCCCCACCACTGCGCCGCGCGCGTCTACCTGCGGCTGGTAGTAGAGCGCAAACTCATTGCTATCCAGGGCCTGGCGCAGACCGCGCTCCAGCTCGAGCCTCGCCTCCAGCGCAGCCTGCATGTCGGGGTCGTAGAAATACAGGGTATTGCGACCGTCACGCTTCGCCTGGTACATCGCCGTATCTGCCCTGCGCACCAGTTCCTCGGCACTGACCTCTCGCCCCTGGAACAGACTGATGCCAATACTGGCAGTGGTGCGGAACTCCCGGTCCAGTTTCGGCGAGACGCCCGCCAGGGCCTCCAGAATTTTTTCACCCACACGTTCCGACCGGGCGGCGGCCAGCTCCAGCTCACTGCCCAGATCCTCCAGGATCACCACAAACTCGTCGCCGCCGAAGCGCGCGACGGTGTCACCCTCCCGCATGCAGGCGACCACCTCACGCGATACCGCTACCAGCAGCTGATCCCCCACATTGTGTCCGCGAGTGTCATTGAGATCCTTGAAGTGATCCAGGTCGATGAACAACAGCGCACCGTAGCTCTGCTGTCGGGCACTGGAGGCCAGGCTGTGCTCGAGTCGGTCCTCCATCAGGCGACGGTTGGGCAATCCGGTGAGTGGGTCGTAGAAGGCAAGGCGCTCCAGCTTGTCCTCGGCCTGCTTGCGCCGTGCGATATCCTCCTGCAGCTCGCGGTTGAGTGCTTCCAGCTGCAACATCTTGTCTTCCAGCTTGCGCACCAGTGCCTGGTTATAGCTCTTCAACAGCGTCGTGGTATCGTCATCTGGCTGCGCCGACCCGCTATCTGGCTCATCGCCACCGGGAGCCGCGACCTGCCCGAGGCGCTGCACGAATTCCACCGGGTCCATGGGCTTCAGGATAAAGGCGTCGGCCCCCAGGCGCAGGGCGAGCTGTTCGTCCTCCGCCTCGGTGTAGGTCGCGGTGTAAACCACAAAGGGGATATGCCGGAGCCGGCGATCGGCTTTCCAGTGCCGCAGGAGCGTATAGCCGTCCATCACCGGCATCAGCAGATCAGAGACAACCAGGTCAGGGGGCTGCTGACGGGCACAGCGCAGGGCTTCCTCCCCATTGTGGGCAAGCTCCACCGCATGGCCATTGCCGGACAGCAGCGCCTGCAGGTAGTAGAGGTTTTCCTCGATATCGTCGACGACAAGAATGCGCTTCATGGCTCAACCCCATCGCTGGCGTCCGCGGCAACATAGGCGCCAATTTCCTGGATAAAGGTGGCGGGATTGATGGGCTTCTCGATATAACCCGTGCAGCCCGCAGCCAGACAGCGTTCGCGATCTCCGGCCATGGCATAGGATGTCACCGCAACCACGGGCGTATGGCGCAGAGTGACATCTTCCCGCAAAACCCTGGCGACGGTGTGACCGTCCATGGTGGGCAGCTGAATATCCAGCAGTATCAGGTCCGGTAACAATTGCTTGGCCAGGGCAATCCCCTTGGCACCGTCCTCCGCCGACACCACCTGATAGCCGGCCCTCTCAAGCAGGAAGGTCGCGAGGTAGCGGTTCTGCTCATTGTCTTCAATCAACAGGATACGCTGGCTCATACGGGCTCCGGTGCGTCAAGTGGCAACAGCACGGTAAATTCACTGCCGCGCCCCCATTCGCTGCGCAAACGTATCTCTCCACCCATCAACTCCGCCAGACGCCGACAGATCATCAGCCCCAGGCCGGTGCCATCGTGCTTGCGGGTCAGACCGGAATCCAGCTGATGAAAAGGCTGGAACAGCTTGCCCTGGTCCTCGACGCGAATTCCAATACCGGTATCTGCCACCGTCAGACGGAGGGCCTCGCAGGCGATTCCCCCGCCAGGCGGCAGGTAGCCGGACTGTCTTTCCGCTGACACAGCGACGCGACCTGCATCCGTGAATTTGATCGCATTGTTGACCAGGTTGAGGAGAATCTGTTCGAAGCGACGCCGGTCACTGCGCATCCCGGGCAGCGCGTTGGAGACGTCGACTGCCAACTCCAGGCCCTTTTTTTCGAGCTGAGGAGTGACAGAATCGAGGACGCGCTGCAGAGACTCCGTCGGGGAGAAGGGCTCTGCACGCACGTCGAGCTGACCGGCCTCAATTTTCGACAGGTCGAGAACATCGTTGATCAACTCGAGCAGGTGACGGGCACTGCCCTGGACCATCCCCAGCTGCTTGGCCTGCTCTTCGGTGAGAGGCCCTGCCAGCTCCTGCAGGATGATACCGGTAAAGCCGATGATCGAATTCAGCGGGGTGCGCAGTTCGTGCGACATGGTGGCAAGGAAGGCCGATTTCAGACGGTCTGCCGACTCTGCACGTTGCACGGCGGACTCAAGTTGCTCGGTGCGCTCAGCCACGCGACACTCCAGGCTGTCATTCAAGTCGCGCAGGGCAGCTTCCGCCTGCTTGCGCTCGGAGATGTCGACGCCGACCCCAACCAGGCAGCGTTGCCCGTCGTAGTCCAGGCCACGCCCGGTAAAGTAGTAGGGGCGCTTGCTGCCATCGCGCGACAGAAAATCCGCCTCCACCGACGCCTCGCCACCGACGAGTGCGCGGTTGATACGCTCTGCAACTGCTGACTGGTCCGGCTCGTCGAAGAACTGCAGCGGGTGCATGCGGGCAATCTCTTCGCCACGGTAGCCGGACACCGTCTCGAAATTCCGGTTCCAGCGCAGGAAGTGCCCCCCCTCGTCGTAGAAATAGACAATCCCGGGCATGCTGTCGATCATCGCCTGGGAGAAAGCCAGCTCGCGACGCGCCAATACCTCGGCGTGCCCGCGCTTCTCCTCCAGGGCAAACTTTTCCAGTGCCGAGGAAACGTCGACCACAACCTCCTCCAGCAGGGCCAACTCCCGATCGCGGAAAAATCCGTTCTCGTCCGCGTAGACACTGAGGACACCGATCACCCGGCTGGCCTCCCGCAGGGGCAGAGCCGCCCGCGAACGCAGATGGTGTCGTGCCGCCAGTTCCCGCCAGTGCCGCGTGTCGTCACTCCGGGAAAAGTCGTTGCAGACCATCGCTTGCCCCGCGGCGATGACCTGGTCCCAGCCCACACTGCCGGCACTGACCTCGGCGCGCAGCTTGAGATCGTTGATGACGGCCTTGATGCCCTGCCCAGCCGACGCCACGGGCTGCAGTCGCGCTCCGGCACTGTCGAGCAGGCCGACCCAGGCCATGCGAAAGCCCCCCTGCTCGACCAGCACATCACAGATACTGGTGTAGATGTCCTGCCGCGTCTCTGCGACCATCACCTCGTGATTGATAGCGCTGAACGCCCGGTAGAGCCGATTGAAGCGCTCGATCTCGCAGCGCTGCTGGCGCAACTGTTCAAAGCTCTGGTCGATCACCCCCCGGGAGCGGCGCAGCAGCAGATAGAGAAGCAGGGCGGTGACCGCCACAAAGGCAAAGCCCTTGTACAGGCCCAGCTGTGACCGCAAGGCGGGGTCTCCCACCAGCTGTGTCAGGGCGGTATCCGAAAACGCGATCCACAGGCCCGCGAGCGCAGTGTAGACAAGAAATATCCGCCAGGGAGACAGTCTGGCCTGGGCCCGCCGCGCGGGAATGGACCGGAACCCGGCAACGGAAGAATCGGCTGCGAGTGGCGATCGGGCAGTGGACATGGACAGTGCGTCCTGCTTGAAGGGTGACGTCCCTTCGGTTGTAATATTCGTCGACACTACCTCAATTCCCGCACACGAACCAGCACAGCGTGAGGTAATGTGACGGGGTTCTCCATCACGGTCGCCAGGTGGGTACCGATCGCCATCCGGCAAATAAGAACACTGCGTTCGAGGAATCAAATAACATCGATGAGCATACGCAATTATCTGCTGAGGCCCCTGGCCCTGGCGCTGTTCCCGCTGGCTCTGGCACAACCGGCAACGGCCCAGACAGACAACTACTCTCCGCCCACCCGGGACGCATACCCCACGCGCGTCTTCTGGGGCGATACCCACCTGCATACCAACCAGTCACCGGATGCGTTCACCTTCGGCAACCAGGGCATCACGCCAGAGGACGCCTACCGCTTCGCCCGCGGCGAAACAGTCAGCTCACAAACCGGCCAGCCGGCACGCCTGGCTCGTCCTCTCGACTTCCTGATGGTATCCGACCACGCGGAGTTCATGGGTGTCTTCCCCCGGGTCTTCTCCCGCTCGCCCGAAATCGTCGACACCCCGCTGGGGCGACGCTGGATCGGGCACCTGGAAGCCGGCCACCCCGAACGCATCCTGATGGATTTCGGGATGATCTCCTCCGGCATGATCGAGGAACGACATCACGAGGCCCTGCTTGCCCAGAGCCCGGTCATCACGCGCGAATACCTGCAGGGGCTCGCCAGCGTCGAGGTACCCGCCGACGTGGTCGAATCCAGCTGGCACCAGGCCATCGAGGCCGCTGAGCAATTCAACGAACCGGGCCGGTTCACCGCCTTCATCGGCTACGAGTGGACCTCCATGCCCGGTGGCAACAACCTGCACCGGAATGTGCTGTTTCGCGATGGCGCCGAGAAAACGCTGCAGATCCTGCCCTTCTCCGCCATGGATGGCAGCGACCCCGAGCAGCTGTGGGACTATCTCGCCGATTACGAAAGCAAGACCGGCGGCAGCGTGCTGGCGATTCCCCACAACGGCAACGTCAGCAACGGCCTGATGTTTGCCGAGACCACCCTGGACGGCAAGGCCATGAGCCGGGACTACGCCGAACGCCGGGCACGCTGGGAGCCCATCGTTGAGGTTACCCAGATCAAGGGGGACGGCGAGACCCACCCCCTGCTGTCACCCAATGACGAATTCGCCGACTTCGAGACCTGGGACAAGGCCAACCTCGGCCTGACCGCGGTCAAGGAAGACTGGATGCTGGAGTACGAGTACGCTCGCTCTGCCCTGCTCAATGGCCTGGCAATGGCCGAGTCCCTCGGCGCCAACCCCTATGCCTTCGGCATGATCGGCAGCACCGACTCCCACACCAGCCTGGCCACGGCGGATGAGGACAACTTTTTCGGCAAGATGACCTCCGCCGAGCCGGCCCCGGATCGCGGGAGCCGCGCCTATTTCCCGGTCGAGGACCCCAACGCGTTGGTGCAACTGCACCACTGGGAGTCCATGGCCTCCGGCTACGCCGCGATCTGGGCGCGCGACAACACCCGCGAGGCCCTATTTGACGCCATGCGCCGCAAGGAGACCTATGCCACCACCGGCCCCCGCATCAGCGTGCGCTTCTTCGGCGGTTGGTCCTTCAGCGAGGCGGATGCCTGGCGCCCGGACCTGGCCAGCCACGGCTATCGCCAGGGCGTGCCCATGGGGGGACACCTGCCCGCCCATGCCGGCAACAGCGCCCCTACCTTCCTGATCGCGGCCATGAAGGACCCGCTCGGGGCCAACCTGGATCGCCTGCAGGTGGTCAAGGGCTGGGTGGATGACCAGGGTGAACCCCGGGAAAAAGTCTACAACGTCGCCGCATCGGATGAACGGCGCATCGAGGACAATTCCGTGGCTGCTGTCGGCAGCACGGTGGATGTCGATACCGCCAGCTATCGCAATACCATTGGCGACGCGGCACTTGCCGTGACCTGGCAGGACCCGGATTTCGACCCCGTCCAGCGGGCCTTCTACTATGTCCGGGTACTGGAGATCCCCACACCGCGCTGGACCACCATCGACGCCGCTCACTACGGCAGCACACTGGCACCCGAGGCGCCGGCAAGCATCCAGGAGCGCGCCTATACCTCTCCCATCTGGTATGAACCGCGCTGAGTGGCCCCATGCCCGGCCGCAGGCCGGGCTGCTCCCAGTCAGGAATAGCCTCGACTGGCTCTAGAGAATCGCAACGCGATTCCGCCCGGCCTCCTTGGACTGATACATGGCCCGGTCAGCTCGGCCGACGGCAGAATCCATAGTGTCCGCCAGGGTCACTTCGGTAACGCCGATACTGGCAGTCAACGGGATGCTTTCACCCTTGATGACAACATCCCGCCCACCGATCGCAGCGCGGACTTTTTCGGCTACCACAGCGGCCTCCCGGGTACTGCAACCGGCCATGAGCAGGAAGAACTCGTCGCCGCCCCAGCGAAACAACATGTCGGTGTCGCGGATGATGCTTTTGACCTCACGCGTGAACTGACGCAGGATCTCGTCGCCGGCCTGGTGGCCGAGGCGATCGTTGATGCTCTTGAAATTATCCAGGTCCAGGCACATCAGGGTCACGGGCTCTTTGCGGCGGCGTGCGTTTCCGACCACCTGATTGAACAGCATCTCGAAAACGTGCCGGTTGGCCGCACCGGTCAACTTGTCGGTGGTCGCCATTTGCTCCAGACGGCGCTGATAGCGACTAAGCGTGACATACATCAGGCCGAGAATCAGGCCGGTGATAACTAGGGCCAGGACAATATTGACGCCCAAAGTCCGCAACAACTGCCCCTCGGCCTCATTTTTGCTCTGCGCGACAATCAGGTACCAGTCCAGCTCCGGCACCAGGCGGCTATTGAGAAAGATCGTTTCGCCGTCGGCGTTGCGGTAATTCAGCTGCGCGCTGGGGCTGGTCAGGATACGCGTTGCGAGCGGAGCAAGCCCGGGGCGTTCCTGCAGGTCGGGATGCGCTCCCTCCCCGTCACTCGCCAGGGTGACGGCGCCATTGCGATCCACGAAGTAGATTTGACGGCTGTAACGCCGCTCGTAGGACTCGATAAGTTCCAGTACCTGTTCGACCGCCAGCCCGATACCGGTCAGCCCCAGAAAGCGTCCCCGGCTATCGACGACACGGTAGTTGACGAAAATGCTCAGACGCGTGCGATCGGCGGTATCGTGATCGACATTAATCGTGTAGTTGCTGTTCACTTCCCGCGCACGGAAGTACCACTCATCGGCGGGATCGTCTGGAGCGACTTGCTTGAGAATGCCCCTTGGGTGATAGTAATTGCGCGTGTCCTCGGAAACAAAAAATGCCGTGGTCGTGCCGTATTCCCGCTGAATCTCGTGCAGATAGCGGACAATGGCATCGGCATCATTTTCTCTGGACGTGACCCAGTCGCGCACAAAGGTGTCGGTGGCCATCAGGGAGGAAATGAGAATCGAGCGCAGCAGGTCGCGCTCGATCTCGGAATAGACGTTGTCACTGGTCAGCGGCAGTATCTCGCCGGCAATCCGCTCGTCCATGGCGTGCTCCGCCACAAAGTAGCTCAGCACACTGGTCAGGAGAAAACCCACGCCGAGCAGTGCAAGTAGCACAATGACAAAACGGTTTTTCAATTGTGGCATACGAGGAAAATCCAGACACGCGGAAAAGGCGGGTTGCCACAATGGCCAGTGAAGGGGCTTCCCTTGAGCTGGCGCCAGAATCTAAAGGAATTGCGGTATGCCTGCAATGCCTGAGTCTCCCCGACAATCTCTTTGGTTACCTTGATGGCAGGGCTTCATGCCGCGGAGGCTGCCGGCTGGCTGCCACTGCCCCGGAGAGGTACCGCAGCATACAAGGACCGCAAAATCAAACACTGCAGGCTTGCACTCGACGACAAAGATCGACGAGCCTGCGGCTGGCGGGACACATCCGAAGTCATCGACTGCAAAAGGCAAGTCACCAGAAGAAAAAATGGCCGAAACGTAATTGTACGACAAAAAGGATATTCCCGTGATAAGACTCATCAGCGTGCTCACCTTGGCAACCTACATCGGTATTGGGCACGAATCAGCACCACAAACCGGCGACCTTGGCGTTGTCACAAACCCCTCAAACACAAGCAGCCGCCAGCCACACGGGAACAACAGCCACCCACTAGACCTGGAGTCGATCAAAAGAAACTCGAGAGGCATCGGCTCAGGCGAGCAGGTTTTCCTGCACGGAGAGGGTATAGGCAAGTTGCCAGAGGGGTTTTTCTCAGACGGAGAAAGCAACGACTACAATTCCTTTCTACAGAAAGTTTTACGTAGCCTGGCGCCGCTTCTGGGGAACTTGGAGGGTCGAGAATTTGTCATCGAGCGAGTCATGCGCTTACCCAATCATAAGCTGGTCAGGTTTTATCAGATAGTTGAAGGTGCCAAACTTCCACAGTCACAAATAGTTGCCCATAACAATAACGAAATTCAGAGCGTGACCTTCTATTCCATCTCCCCGGAAAAGGCCAAAAAAAATACAGAGTTGCAGCTCACTAGGTCAGAACTACTGAGGCTTTTTACCCATTATGCTCTGGATTACTATGCGAGCCATGGATTCGCAGCAGATATCAAAGAGAAGAATATAAGCGGGCCTAACTTTAGATATCTTCCAGCAGATATGAAAAACGGTAAGAACTATCGCTATGTGGCAGACTTTTTCTACGATGGATCTGTATTTGTTATCGACGCCATTTCCGGTGAACTGATACGCGCAGGAAACTTCGGCGCCGCGACCCGCATCAGCGCCGGGCAATCGGCAGGTCTGTCGTGACAGTCGAGGGACAAGGTGGGCTGCGGAGTCAGCGCAGCCCGAGGAGCAGGCACAAAAAAGGCCCCTTTGCGGAGCCTCTCAAGTGGCTGATTTCTCAGCCTTATATGGTGGGTCGTGCTGGATTCGAACCAGCGACCAATTGGTTAAAAGCCCACCAGGCGTTTGTAACTTATTGATTTATATAGGCCTGAAAACGGCGTCCGTTGCCAAAAATGTAGGAAAATGCACAACAATGCAGGACTGTTGTCGGAAGTTTGTCGGAAGGCGCGACCACCTGGTTACGTACCAAGTCGCCAAGGGCTACTGACTGCAACATTCCACCTTGATCTGCATAAACAGATCGAACCACCATGATATATATAATTACAGATCACTTCGCCTTGCTATTGAGCCGGCTTTATGATATGTTTTTGTATATTACTAATACCTATTATCTGTTTATACATATCATGTCTTATAGCACAGAACACATCGCCCGCAGCCTGAAGCAGGCCCGGATCGACAAGAAGTTATCGCAGCGCAGCCTGGCGGCGAAAGCCGGGGTGCCGCAAAGCCACCTCTCAAAAATTGAAAACGGCGCGGTCGATCTCAGACTGTCAAGTCTTATTGAGCTGGCTCGTGTTCTCGACCTGGAGTTACTCCTGGTACCACGTAAGACGGCTTCTGCGGTCAACGCTGTGATCGGCAGCCTGTCACGTGAGGGCCAAAAATCCAAACCGGCCTACAGCCTGGACGAGGAAGACAGCAATGTCTGAAGTCAGTGTTCTCGAGGTGCTGCTTTATGACGAACCGGTCGGGACACTTACCCGCGTGGGAGACGATCGTACTCTTTTCTCCTTTAACCAATCCTACATCGATGACCAGTACCGCCCCACTCTCAGTCTTGGCTTCAAGGACAGTCTCGGCGGGCTAATGACGGACTTTAAGCCGGTCAGAACAAAAGTGATGCCATTCTTCTCCAATCTGCTGCCAGAAGGTCACATGCGCGTAACCAATGGGATGGACTCCTCCTCACCTAACCGGCATCTACGTGCCAAAATGGTGAGTG
>NZ_BAAGXL010000008.1:0-12843 GCF_054779855.1 Haliea atlantica
ACATAGGTCCGCTTGGCGGCCAGCAACCGGGCTTCCTGCTGATCCTGTCGCCACTGGCGAGCAAAGGCGGCCACCCGGTCATAGGAACCGGTGTAGCCCAGAGTGAGCAGATCCCGGTACAGCTGCTTCACGGTGCGCCGCTGTTTGCGGTGCCGGCGCGACTCCCGGAACAACCAGTTGGTAAGCGTCTCCTCGTAATCATCCAGCTTGCTGGGCGACTTGCGCGCCGGGTAAACCGGCTCCAGGCAAGCACTGGCGAGATATTTGCGCACGGTGTTTCTGGACAGCCCGGTGCGGCGGGCGATCTCCCGAATCGGCATCTGATCCCGCAGGTGCCAACGGCGAATTACACTGACTAAAGCCACGTCTATCACTCCTTGTACNGGAGGATAATCAGAATCCGACGACACCACCTGCCGGCCCTGCCAAAGCTCCGCCAGGACGGTATCAACAAGCTCGTGGTGCATTGACCGGGTTTGTACGGTCTGGTAGCAGCTCCGACCTGCGCCGAGGTGTTTCAAGCTTTGTGAAGAAGGGCATGGGAGGATCGTCCAGAGCCGCGAGTCGAATGCGGACTAGCGCAATTGCCGCATCGTCTTTGGGTGGATTTCTTGCCACCGCTCGCGACGGTTCTGATCCAAGCATTAATACTTGGGTCGATTCAATAAAGCAGCGCGGACTTTCTGCCAAGGAAACCGCACTCGAAGTCGTGCAGAAATTGATTCCAACGGGAGGGAGTGTTGACGAGGATTCAGCCAGACACTCCATGGATCATGCTATTGCACATCTCTACGAAGTGGAACCGAACGCCGATATCTTTAATTTGACGGACGATCAAATCGCCAACTTGATGGCTTACACGGTGGCTTTTGATGTTTATAACCGGGTTCAGCTTGAGCTTGGTCAGGTATTTGAAAAGCTGAAATATGCGCCCCAGCTCGTGCAGAATCGCTTGGGGCAGGTTCTCGATTACGTAATGGTGGTTGTCAATCGATCGATGCAAAAGGCTCGTGCCGGAGGTGCACCACGAGCGATGAGGGAGATTGCGAATGCCGCTCTTCAAGATGCACTGACGGTGTTTGCTGAATCATGAAAATTATTTGTTCGAGTGTTGATGCGTTGCCAGACTCTCTGCCTTCAGGTGCGCTGGCATTTACATTCTTGGAGTCGTCATCGCAGCCGGGAGTTGGCCGTATAGCCCATGGCTGGATTCGACAGTTGGAAAAGCAAGGTTATGCCCCGTCGGTTCCAGTGTGGGATTTTGTACTTTTTTGCTTTGCTGTCTATGCGGCCGATGTGTCCGTTCTCCGCAAGGAAAGCGCCGATGGATGGACACGCCAGATTGAGCTGGATATCACACTCAATGACCCCGCGCCATGGGAGGCCAATCGTCAGCTTGTCGAGAAGATGTTGCGTGTATTGACAGGCGATTTTTGGACGTTGCAATTCTCAGCAGGTGGCCCTGTTCCACCCAACGGCCAGCGCCGGTTTTGCGATCGTGACTGTGTTGCTTTACTTTCAGGCGGCCTCGATAGCCTGATAGGGGGGATCGATGCTGTAGCGCAAGGTCGTAAGCCAATCTTTGTATCACAACTCGCTTTTGAAGATTCAGCCCGACAAATTAAATATGCCAATGACCTTGGTGGTGGCGAATGGCATCAGCAGTGGAGCCACCGCGTTGTATTCAAAGGTAAGAAAGAGACATCCACAAGAGCTCGTTCAATGGCCTTCTATGGCCTGGCGGTGCTTGCGACATCGCTGCTGCCAATGGAGAAAACAGAGATCCTTGTGGCGGAAAATGGGTTCATCAGCATCAACCCGCCTTTATTGCCGGGAAGGATGGCCAGTTTTAGTACCCGAACTACCTACCCGCTATTCATGTCCATGCTTCAGGAGTTGTTGGTAGGTCTGAATATTAAAGCCAGTCTACTCATGCCCTACCGATTTAAAACCAAAGGGGAGATGCTGGAAGAATGCGCTGATCAGTCAATGTTGAAAAGACATGCTTGTGACACAACAAGCTGTGGTCGTTTTCGTACCTACAATCGCACGCACTGTGGACGTTGTGTGCCATGTATGGTTCGCAAGGCGGCCATCCAGCATTGGGGGCAAGTTGATACAACACATTACAAATTTCCGTCTTTATCTTCCGCAGGTAAGACAAAGGCGGATGATCCTATGGCCGTGGCTTGCGCAGTTCTTTCCTCTGAGCAACAAGGCATCGATTCTTTTCTGGGGGCCACGTTATCGTTTGCTTCTCAGGTGGATCGGCCTCAATACCGCCGTGTTATTGAACAGGGATTAATAGAGCTTGCTGTTGTGCTTCGCAGGGATGGCATAATCTGATGGACTTTCATTGCCACTTGGATCTTTATCCAAATGCCCGAAACGTTTATTCGGAAGCATTGGAGCGGGTTGACTTTGTTTGGTTGGTCACCACCAGCCCGAGAGCTTTCGCAGCAACATCAAAAGTCCTTCCAGCCTCAGAGCGAGTCTTTATTTCTCCTGGTCTTCACCCAGAAGTGGCAGATAAGAAGTTCGGCGAGTTGGATTTGCTGCTTTCTCAGATGGAAGTGTGTTCGGGGGTTGGCGAAGTTGGCCTTGACGGATCTCCGCGGTACAAACAGTACTTTGAACTTCAGAAGAACATTTTTCAGTCAGTTCTGCAGCATAGTGTAACTCTCGGGGGGCGCGTCCTTAGTATTCACTCTCGATCGTCTGCAAAGGAAGTGCTGGGTTTACTTGAAGCCCATTCGGGTTTTGGGGTAGCTGTCCTCCACTGGTTTACCGATTCACCTTCGCAACTTTCCCGAGCCAAGGAGATGGGCTGTTGGTTCAGCGTTGGGCCTGCAATGTTGGCTTCCGCCAATGGTCGGAAATTAGCTGGTCAAATGCCCCAAGATCGTGTGGTTCCTGAAAGTGATGGGCCATTCGCCAAAGTTCGTGGTGCGTCTGTGATGCCGTGGGAAGCTGCCACTGTGGCAGTCGAGCTTGCCGAGATATGGGGTTTGCAGGTAGACGCGGTTGGGCAATTGCTTCGAGCGAATGGTTTGCGCCTGACTAGGCTTCTTACTGATTCCAGCGAAGTGCTTGGAAACGGACATTAGATATGAGGATTACGTTTTCGATAACGGGCGAATATCCTCGCCAGTGTACTGGTCGCCTGGACGGGTTCCCGTTATCCCGACCTGGTCATTGGTCTGATTATCGGGCTGATTGTGCTGAATGGCGCCCGGCGCATTCTGAAACTGCGCTATTAGTCTCTGGTCCTTTCTCGCTGCTCGGATTCATGCCGGCAAAATTCCGCGCCTGGGCGGCCTATTAAAATAGTCGTCGCTCTCGCCGATGCTTATGGAGAATTTTCTGTCAACCGTGCCCATAGGTGTGGGCATCCTTGTGCACGTGGTCTGGGTGTTCGAATTCCAGTGTTGAATGACTGATGTTGAATTCCTGCGCCAGAGCCTGTTTTATCCTGTACTTGATGCTCTCAAGCTGATCCCATGCACTTTCCTTGATAATCACATGGGCCTCCAGCGAGGCATCGTGTTCGCCCATCTGCCAAAAATGCACGTGATGAAGATCGATAACGCCTTCGATGTTGGACAGGGCAACAATGACGGCATCGGTATCGATATCCACCGGGCTACCCAGCATGAGTGTTCTGATGGTGCCGCCGATTTCTGTCAGACCCAGGTAGAGAATGTAGCCCGCGATGCCGATGGTGATGGCAGGATCAACCCAGCGCATGTCGTAGAGTAAAATAAGAGTCCCGCCAATGACCACGGCGACCGACGCGAGTGCATCCGACAGATTGTGAAGAAACAGTGCACGGATATTGATGCTGTCTTTCTGCATCGAATAGGTGAGCAGCGCTGTCAGTGCATCCACGACCAGAGCGATACCACCGAGCCAGACGACCCACCAGCCCTTTACCTCTGGAGGATCAATGATCCGCATGCCACCTTCGTAAATCAGGTAGAACCCGATAATGATCAAGGTAGTGTAGTTGATGAGGGCTGCAACGATTTCAATGCGTCCGTAGCCAAAGGTCATCTTTGCGTCAGCCGGGCGGCGCGCAATTTTTTGCGCCGCGAACGCGATGACGAGTGATGCCATGTCAGAGAAGTTATGCAAAGCGTCCGCGATAAGGGCGAGACTGCCGGCGAAGATGCCTCCCCCAATCTGAGCCAGGGTCAGGATCCCGTTCGCCCAGATGGCGATAGCAACGCGTTTATCCTTGGTCTCGGGGGCCATATGCACATGTTCGTGACTCATTGGGTTAACCTTGTTGGTGGCTGTTTATAAAAAAGCATCTGCTGTATTCAGCTTACTCTGTGCTTGGTCGCCTGTGCCTTGGCGACTTTGTGGATTTTGGGCCATTGTTTACTCATCCTTTTTGACAGTTTTCAGGAATTTCGCGAGGCCTTCTTCTGCCTCTTTTTTGATCGAAAACGGCCCGATATTTTGACTTTCACGGGTTAAAAAATACCATTCACTGTTAATGGCGTGGATGCGATGTGTTCGAAAGGTTGAAGCATTCTTCGAGTCAGTTTTTCGATGCTTGGGTGGATCACTCATAATCTTGTCTTGCTGTCATGACCTTGCCCAGTAAAGCCATCCAAAACGGCTTGAACTGACTGTACAAGGTCATGAGCCACAGCTCCTGTTGACGGTAAATCATCAGACGCAGAGGGAGCGACAGCTGAAATGGAACCCGCCCGCCTGAAGAGGGCGGGTTCTTTTCTCAGACAACCGTACTGTCCTCGGCACCATCTTCGATTCTGATCGCACGATTGACGTTGCTGACAAAAATGCGACCATCACCGCGCAGTCCGGTGTGCGCCTCGCTTTTCAGTACGCGGACGACCTCGTCCACGTATCGATCGTGACACACGATTTCCACTTTCACGTGCTTGACAAAATCCCCCGCGCCATCGATCGGGTTGGCGGCGCTGGTATTGACTTTGCTACGGCCGAAGCCGACAACGTGGGCGACACTCATGCCGGTGACGCCCTGCACGCGGTGCAGGGCCAGGGTCACGGCTTCCAGTTTGTGGTGTTTGATATAGGCTTTGATCTCTTGCATGACTGTCACTCCGGGTTAGTGGGATTCGCTCATATCAGCGGGCTTGTCGGCAAACCAGTGATACAGTGCGGGTATAACCAATAGGGTCAGGATGGTGGCGGTCACCAGACCGCCGACCACGACGGTGGCCAGTGGCCGCTGCACCTCGCTGCCGGTGCCGGTGGCGAACAGCAACGGAAACAGCCCTAGGGCAGTAGTGACGGCGGTCATGATCACCGCCCGGAGCCTTGCGCAGGCCGCCCGCACACTGGCTTCGGCAATGGACACCCCGTCCTTGACCAGTTCATTCAGGTAACTGACCAGCACCAGACCATTTTCCAGGGCGATGCCAAACAGGGCGATAAAACCTACCGAGGCGGGTACCGAGAGGCTCTGGCCGCTCAGCCACAGGGCGACGATACCGCCCACCAGCGCCAGCGGGATATTTAGCATGATCAACAGGGCGTTGCGCAGGGATCGGAAATTGACAAACAGCATCAAAAACACCAGCGCCAGGGTGATTGGCACGACGATCATCAGGCGCTTGTTGGCCTGTTGCTGGAGTTCGAACTGCCCACCCCATTTGAGAAAATAGCCCGGCGGCAAATCCACTTGCTGCTTGATAGCGGTATCGGCCTCGGCCACGAAGGAACCGATGTCCCGGTCGCGGACATTGGTCTGGATGGTGATAAAGCGCTGATTGTTTTCCCGGGTGATCTGGCGCGGCCCCACCACTTCCTCGATGGCAGCCAGCTCCTCCAGGGGAATGCGCTGGCCGGCGGCGTTCTTGATAATGAGCTGCTCGATGACATCGGCCCGGTTGCGCGCGGGCTCCTCAAGCCGTACATAGATATCAAAGCGGCGGATACCCTCGAATACCTGACCGGCCTCACTGCCGCCCACGGCCACGCTCAGGGTACGTTGCACGTCGCTGACATTGAGGCCATAACGGGCAATGGCCTCCCGGTTCAATGAAATGCGCAGTTGCGGCGTACCGCCGATTTGATCGCGCTGAACGTCCTGGGCGCCCTGCACGGTGCGCATTACCTGCTCGATGGCCTGTGCCTTTTCCACCAGCACATCCAGGTCATCGCCAAACAGCTTGGCGGCCAGTTCGGCCTTGGTACCGGTCAGCAGTTCATCCACCGCCGCGGCGATCGGTTGGGTGAAGTTGAATTGCGCGCCGGGGAAATCCGCGAATTTTTCGCTCATGGCCGCATACAAGCCATCCAGCGTCTCCGCGCTTTGCCATTGATCCTGGGGCTTGAGGGCGACGAAAATCTCGGCGTTGTTCACCGGATCGGCGTGGGCGCCGACTTCGCCCCGGCCAATGCGCGACACCACCTGGGTGACCTCCGGAAACGCAGCCTTCAATTGCCGCTCGAATACGCCAATGGTGGTCTCGGCTTTTTCCAGCGAGATGGACGGCGCCATGGTGGCGCGGATCAGCAAATCCCCTTCATTAAAGCGGGGCACAAATTCTGAGCCCAGCCGCGGGGCGACGGCAACGCCAATGAGCAGGACCACTGCCGCCAGGGTCACGGCAATCCAGCGGCGCGCCACTATGGCCTGGACCAAGGGTTGGTAGCCTTTCAGCAGCAGGCTGACAATGTCCTTGCGAGGTTTGTCAGGGTCTGTCTTGGGGCGCTTCATCAGTAGGGACGAGACCACCGGCGCCACGATCAGGGCAAAAAACAGCGAGCCGAGCATAGCCACGGCTACGGTATAGGCCAGTGGCCGGAAGGTCGCCCCTTCCACGCCCTGCAAGGTGAACAGCGGCAGGAACACAATGATGATGATACTGATAGCAAACAGAATCGGGCGCGCTACTGACTGGCAGGCCCGCGCCACCAGATGCAGGCGTGATTCGTCCGGGGAGGATTCCCGCAACATCCGGTCGATATTCTCCACCACAACCACCGCGCCATCCACCATCATGCCGATGGCGATGGCAATCCCGCCCAGCGACATCAGGTTGGCGGAGATATCGAAGAATTTCATGGCGAGGAAGGTGAAGCCGACGGAGAACGGAATCGACAGCGCCACCACCAGGCTGGGCCGCAGGCCGCCCATAAAGGCCAACAGCACCAGGGCCACCAGAATAATCCCCTGCAACAGGGCGTTGATCACCGTGCTCACCGCCGCCTTGACCAGTGTCGCCTGGTCGTAATAGGGCTGCACCTCGACGCCTTCGGGCAGGTTGGCGTTGATGGTGGCCAGCTCCTCCTTGACGGCGCCGATCACCTGGGAGGTATTGCTGCCGATCAGCTTCAATACCATGCCCACGACCACTTCGCCTTCTCCGTCCTTGGTGGTGAGTCCGCGGCGGATTTCGCCGCCGATGTCCAGCTCGCCCAACTGGTGCAGGTAGACGGGGGTGCCGTCGATGGTTTTCACCACGATATTGCGCAGCGCTTCAAGATCGGTTGCGAGCCCTACGGAGCGGACGATGTACTCCTCGTCGTTTTTGACGATGAACTGCGCCCCGGCGTTGGCATTGTTGGCCTCGATGCGCTCCTTGATGTCGGGCAGCGATACGTCGTAGCGGATCAGCGCGTCGGGGTCGATACGCACCTGAAACTGCTTGACCTCACCGCCGATGGAAAGAACTTCCGTAACGCCTTTCACCGTCTGCAGGTTGAACTTGACGATCCAGTCCTGAATTTCCCGCAGCTCGGTGTTGCTGTATTGCCCACTGGTATCCTCCAGTACGTAGAACAGAATCTGGCCGAGTCCTGTCGTGATGGGGCCCATCACCGGTTCGCCGAAGCCGTCGGGAATCGCCTCCCGGGCCACCTGCAGCCGTTCCCCCACCAACTGGCGGGCGAAGTAAATATCAGTGCCATCCTCGAAGTAGATATTGACCACCGACAAGCCGAAGTTGGAGATCGACCGCACATGATCCAGTTGCGGCAGGCCGTTCATGGCGCTTTCGATGGGATAGGTGACGTATTTCTCCACCTCCTCCGGTGCCAGGCCTTCGGTTTCCACAAAAACCTGTACCAACGCCGGTGAAATATCCGGGTAGGCGTCGACCGGCAGGGTGCGATAGGCGAAGTAACCGCCGATAAGCATCGCCAGAGAGATCACGACCACTAACAGTCGGTTCTCCAGCGCAAAACGAATAAGAGTTTGCATACTGTTCTCCCGCGATTAGTGGTTGTGACCGGATTCGAATTCGCTTTTTTGCAGCTGGGCCTTGAGCACGAATCCACCTTTGGCCACATAGCGTTCACCCGCGTCGAGGCCCGTCAGGATCTCCACCGCGTCGCTGTCCCCGCGACCCAGCGTAACCGGGCGGGGTTCCCAGCTGCCGTCGTGCTGAACGAATATCGTGGGTTGGCCCTCCAGGTCGATAACGGCGGTTCTGGGTGCCACCACCTCTGCAGGAAACTCTCCCAGTGTAATCTGGCCTTCAATGAACATGCCCGGCTTCCAATCATTGTCAGGATTGGCCAGGAAGACCCGCGCCAAGCCTGTGCGGGTGGCCTCGTCTACCAGCGGCGCCACATAGTCCAGGCTGGTCTCCACGGGTGTGGGGCCATGGCTGGTGGTGATTCGCACCGGCTGCCCTGTATTTACCAGCGGTACCTGCTTGGGATAGAGGGCGATATCCACCCACAGGGTGGACAGGTTCGCGACGACAAAAGCGGTATCGTCGGGCGCCAGGTGTTCTCCCAGGGTGACGTGGCGTTTGATGACCACGCCGTCGATCAAGGATTTCAGCTGAAAGCGGGACAGAGTTTCGGAACTTTCGGCCACGGCAAGGACATCACCGGCCTTGACCCGGTCACCGGTTTTGGCTTGTACCTCGACGATCTTGGCTGAAAACCGGGGTGTGATATGGGCCACAGCCTCCTCGTTGAGCTTCACCTCGCCGGGCAGCGAAACCTGTTGGCGAATCACACCGGCTTCAGCGGTGGCGATTTCACCGCCAAAATCGCGTAGCAGCTCGGCGCTAAAGGTCAGTTCGGGCTCTTCCTCCTCATGACCTTCATGCGCGTCTTCTTTGGCAAGGTCGCCTTCATCCTCAGCGTGATCTTCCCCGGCATGTTCCTCTTCCGAGTGTTGCTTTTCATCTGCGTGCTGAGCGCCTTCTTCGGTGTGAGCGGCTTGATCTGATGGGGCGGCGATTGTGCTTTGAGATACCATGGCGGCTAGCAGGAGGCCGCCCATTAAATAATTCAGTAACTTGTTCATTGTGATTCATCCTGTGGCGAAAGAGACCCTTCATCATCGATGCTGCCCAGCGTGGGTAGGCGCAGATCGGACCGGAAATCATTGATTGCTTCAGTGGGGTAGAGTGACTGGCGCTCCCCCGTAAGCGGCTGGCCGGTCAAGGTCTCCAGGGTGATAAGGGTCTGGTGAAAATCGGTGGCGGCGGCAACGGCCTCGGTTTCGAAGGACAGCAGCTGACGCCGGGCTTCCACCAGTTCCAGATAGGAAAATCGCCCGTCGCCGTAGCCTTCCTGAATCAGCATCAGTGCCTGTTGGGCCTCGGGCAGTATCTGCTTACGCAACAGGGTAACTCGCTCGCGGGCCTGTTCCAGTTGGGCGAAGGCATTGCGCAGTTCCGTGAAAACCTTTGTCCGGGTAGCCTTCTGTTCGAGATCCAGTTTTGTCAGGTTTTCCCGCGCGGCCCTGATGTTGCCCTGGTTGCGGTTAGAGACGCCAAGGGGCATGGAAAACGAAAAAACCAGACCGGTATCGCCGGTTCCCTCGACACGTCTGATACCCGCGCCGACTTCAATGTCCTGCCGGCCCCGGGCAATGGCCAGGTCCAGTTCGGCTTGGCGCAGTCTTTCCAGGGTCATAAACTGTTGCAGCTGCGGCGCCTGTTCCAACTGTCGCTGGACGCTGGCAAACTCAGGCGTTGGCGCCAGGGCAAAGAGTTCGGCCTCGACGCCGCTAAAATCCGCCGAGGTTTCCCCCCACAGGCTCGCCAGGCGCCGCTTGGCATTGCCCAGGCGCACGGTGAGATTGCTCACCGCCAGCTTGGCCTGCATCAGATCCGTGCGGGCACGGCTGAGTTCGGCCCGGCTGGCGCTGCCAGCGTCAAACCGCCTTTGGGCGACCTTTTCTGCCGCGCTGGTAAAGTCCACGACTTGCCGGGCAAAAGCCAGCAGGCGCTGGGTTTGCGCCACTTCCAGGTAACGGCTGGCCGCCGCAGATAGTGCGTCGAGGCGGGCCAGTTCATAGTCGCGCTCAAGGGTTTGACGGCGCCATTGGCCAACATCCCCGCGCAGCGAGCGCTTGCCGCCCATCTCGATGATTTGGCTGAGCGCCAGGGTGGTTTCCATGGCGTCGGTGCCCGAGAACTCGCCATTGCCGGCAATATTCTCGACCTCGAGGGAGACCTGGGGGTTGGGTCGAAACCCGGCTTGGAGGGCCCGCGCCTCGGCCGCGCGAATATCGTAGGGATACATTGCCAATTCGGGATTGTCACTGAGCACCCGGGCGAAGGCCTCGGATAGGGTCAGTGTTGCCGGGTCGCGGTCGGCGGCCTGGATAAGCCCGGACAGGCTTAGCAGCGCGCCGCAAATCAGCAGGCGCGTTGTCCGGATTATCAGGCTCCGGCCTGAATCCGGACGCAAACGGAATAGCATGGACATGAATTACCTCACGTAAAGATTTTTGAAAAATCCTGGTGCCGGTCGATGACCGGAAAGTGAGGTTAGGCTATGGGCGGTCGGAGTATCGCAGCGATGGGGGGAGACGGGTGGTCGACGGTATAGAGTAGTGCGACCTGGTTGGAAGAGGCAGTCGGCAGCGTGGGCAGCTGCATGGACAGCAGCATATGAGAGCCATGGCAATGACAGGAGTGGCAATGGCCGGGCGGTGTGTTGTGGTCTGATCCCGGTGACGGGTCTGTCGCTTGGGTTGAACCGTCGCCCCCGGACATATCCGCCAACTCATGGGGTTGGTGATCCGAATGGATAGGCAATACATCAGCGGCGATGGATAGTGATTGCACTACCATCAATACCGCAAACAGTATTAGCGTCCAGTTTTTTGCCATTCGATTATCAAGCGAGCCGAGTAGAAATGAGCGCACACTATAATTTACTAGGGGGATTCAATCAACTTGGGCTATTGTCGCGTCAAAATCCGGGGGTGATGTTCAGAGAAAGTTCCTCGATCATGCCGCTTATTGTCTGGCTCAGTGGGTATTCTTGATCAGACGCGGCAGCCAGCGCAGATACGCGACCATGCCGAACAACTCGACCAGGGATTGGAAGACGATGACAACGATGGCGGCACGCCAGGGCTCCGGCAGTGACAGCGCCAGCGGCAGCATGACGAAGGAGTTGCGGGTACCAAAGCTGAAGGTGAGGGTGCGACCGATAGTGGGCGTGAACCCGAATAGCTCACTGAGCCCCTTGCCGATAATGGCGGCGGCAATCAGGTAAAGCACAAAAACCACAAGCGCTGACCACAGCAGGGCGCCATTGTCGATCACCAGGCTGACCTGGGAGCCGGCAATCAGAAACACCACCAGCGCCAGCAATGGCACGGGCAGCCACCCAAGCCAGTCCACCAGTGTTTGCGCTCGTTGGTGGTTTTCGGTTAATCGTTCGGTTAACCAGGCCAGGATCAGCGGGGTGACAATCAATCCAAAGAAAGCTGGCAGCAAGTGGCTGCCAACGGCCAGTTCAATGGCGATATTGCCCATGAAGAGCCAGATATAAACGGGCAGCAAAATGAGCTGGACCAGCAAAAGAATAGGTGCGGCCGTGATGGCTCGGGCCCCGTCCCCGCCGCCAAGATGGGTAAAACTGATAAACCAGTCCGTACAGGGTACCAGCAGTACCAGTAGCACACCGAGGCGAATGGCGGGATCTTCCGGTAATAGCAGCAACAGAACGCCTATGATGATGGGCACCAGGATAAAATTACCCGTCAGCAAAGCGGCCAGAAAGCGGCGATCACGAAATGCTGATCTGAGATGTATCAGTGGTACCTGAGTGAAAGTGGTGTACAGGAGAACGCCCAGTGCGGGCCAAAGCAGCGCTTCCCAATGACGGGTCTGCTCTGGTGACATCCAGCCGATGGCCATGCCGGCCAGGATGGCTAGAAGATAAAGCCAGACTTGATATCGCTCCAGTTGTTCGCGCATTTAAGGCTGTTCCCGCTGTTTTTCGAGGGCACGATAGTATCATTGGTGCGCAATGAACTCCCGGCTCTCGTCCTGAGAATTTCGGCAGGCTCATCGAGGAGGACTGGAATCTCTTTAGGCGGTGTCGGGAGAGATACGGTAAAATAGCCAGTGCCAGCATTTGACCTTTTTGCCGACAGTAGCGGGGATGGGCGTCTCCACAGGGTTGGTGGTTTTTTTACCCGGTTTGGCTGGTTCTGACCCTGTTGAGTGGGGCTATCAGTAAAAAAATGAAATTATTTTCAAGAAATTTCTGAGCATGGTATTTTTCATGGTATTACTGATTCGTAGGAAAATAAGCCATTGATAATAAAAGATAAAAATGGCTTATTGATAATAGAGTGGGAAATGATTCCACGTCTGGCACTGGCTGGCACCTGCAAGCAATAAATCTCATGAAAACACTATAAAAATAGAGTTATTCTCCTTTTTGTCTAGCAACGACTGGCACTCTCTGGCACCTCCAAGCAAACTTTTTCAATGGTATAAAACATGGTACTGTTCTTTGGAATGTCAGGGCCAAGAAAAAATACCATGCTACTTTTTCAAGTGCGCTCATGGTGTTGATTTGCATCCAAAATTGACCCACTAACCCCCCGGATTTGCATCGAATTTTGACCCA
>NZ_BAAGXL010000009.1:0-1247 GCF_054779855.1 Haliea atlantica
GGCAATCACACGCCGGATGGGATAGCGTGCCATCACCGTATCCAGCGTTGCCCGCAGGGTCTTGACCTCAGCGACATTGCCCTCGAAAACTTCGTGATAGATCGGCAGGCCGTCGGCAGTCTGCACAACCCCCAGCACCACCTGCCGGCGGATGCCACCGTCCTTGGACTGCCCGTAGCGGCGCAGATCGTCATGCTGTTCGGATTCACCTTCGGTGCGTATCGTGGTGAGGTCATAAAACACGACGGACAGTTCCTGATCGATCAGCGGCCGCAGCAAGCCGGCAACCACCTTGTCGACCGCATCCCGGTGCTCGACCAACGCATCCATGGCGCGCAGCAGATGCTGATGCGCTACGGTCTCTGTGGCAATGCCGGGCAGTGAAACCGTTTCCAGCCATCGCAGGACACCGAGCTTGGACTCGGGATCACACAAGCGGTTGAAGACCATGATGCGGAGCATGGCTTCCACGTCGAGCTGCCGCTTGCCGGAGCGAAATACGCGAGCCAGCTGATCAAAGCCCAGCTCGTTCCACAATGCGGTGAGGCTCCACACGTCCCCCAGGTGCCGTGCGGGTTTGAACACGATATCAGGCAGTTCCGCCTCAGCCGGCGGCTCCGCGGAATGGTCGCGACCTGTGACACGCTCCAGCCCCCGGATGAGGGAGTCGTAGTGCGCGTCGATCGTCTCCAGCCGCCCCAGGCTGGCAATGGTGCGCTGGCGCGCCCGGCCGCTCTCGTCCCGATAGGCTTCGACGAGCTGGATGTAGCGGCGCGGGCCGGACTTGGTGAGCTTGACAAACATGCCATTACGATAGCGCAGACAAAATATCTGTCAATATACTTCCACTAAAACCACTGAAAACAAAAACGTGCCACTACAAGCGATCATCCATTTCTGAAGCCTAAGTGACTGATTTTATTAGACCCGCCCCCTCGAAAATGGGCAATTTTGGGCGGCAACTGTTGAACCCGGGGGGCAAGCCTGCCACCCCGGCAGGCAGCCTGAGGTCACCCAGCGGAGCGCCCCGACGCGGGATAACTAACCGGTACTCTGAGCTTTTCCACACGGAGGGGAACAGATGCCAGCGAAGAGGTTATCCATGCGTAAAATCAAAGAGGTGCTGCGCCTCAAATTCGCCCAGGGCCTGAGCAACCGGCAGATTGCCACTGTAATCCCCCCATTTTTACTAACGTTATCGAAAGTAATGTCACTCGATAATGTATCGACATTCGGGTTGTCGGAAA
>NZ_BAAGXL010000010.1:0-118891 GCF_054779855.1 Haliea atlantica
CGCAATTACCTGCAGCGTCACCACGTCCGGATCCGGCTCCGTGTTCGGGACCGTGTCGTCGAGGATCGTGGTGGTCACGCTGTTATTTGCCGGATCGGGGGACAACGAATCGAAACCACCACCGGAGAGCCCGCTGATGGTGATGACGATGGTCTCGCCATTGTCGGCAATGTAGTCATCGATCGTGGGCAGAGTGAAGGTCGTGGAAGACTGTCCAGCCGGAATCACGACCTGGGCCTGACTGGTGTAGTCAGAGCCGTCAGTGGCAGTTCCCGTATAGGTCAGGGTGACAGTTACCGGCGTATTCGCGGTATCCGTGAGGCTGACCGTGTATTCACCCGTGACATTGCCCTCTACCACGGTGGCGGGCCCAGTGATACTGGCGAACTGGGGCTCCGGCTGCGGCGGCGGGGGGGGCGGCGGAGGCGGCGGCTCCGTGCCATCGATAATCGTCACCACGCCCTGATTATCGGCAATGGTCGCGCCACTGGCATTGCTCAGGTTGACCAGGAACTGCTCCGTGGCCTCTTCAATCGCATCTTCGTTGGTCTGAATCTGGATTGTGATTGCGGTCTGACCCGGAGCAAAGGTAACAGTGCCGGTCTCGGGGTCATAGTCACCACCGATGACCGTCGCCGTGTCATCCAGGGTACCGAACTGAACAGAGACGGGGCCGTCAACAGCTTCCGACAGGCTGAGGGTCAGCTCCGCCGTCTGCCCCTCGGTTACCGTCACATCATTGATGGAGATAGTCGGCAGGGAACCATCGATAATCGTTACGACACCCTGACCATCAGCGATGGTCGCACCGGTGGCGTTGCTAAGATTGACCAGGAACTGCTCGGTCCCTTCGAGGATCGCATCCTCATTGGTCTGGACCTGGATGACCGCACTGGTCTGACCTGGAGCGAAGGTCAGGGTACCGGTTTCGGGGTCGTAGTCGGCGCCAGACACCGTCGCGGTATCGTCCAGGGTGCCGAACTGCACCGTGACCGGCTGGTCACTGGGGCCCGACAGTGAAACGGTCAGCTCGGCCGTTTCGCCTTCAACCACGGTGACATCGTCGATGCTGATGGTAATCGGCTCGGGCGCAGGTTCGGGAACGGTCACGCGTACAGTCGCGGTATCCTCGGCATTGCCATCGGGCGTCGTGGCGGTATAGGTGAAGGTGTCCTCGCCGAAGAAGCCCTCATTCGGAGTGTAGGTGACAGTGCCATCCGGGTTGATCACGACGGTGCCGTTCTCGGGCTGAGTGACCGCGGTCACTATCGAGCCCTCAATGAATACGTCGTTGGTCTGGACCGGAATGACCACACTTTCACCCGGCTCGGTGGTGGCTTCGTCATCGATCGCATCAACGGTGATCAGCGGATCCTGATCGACAGGCGCAGCGGCCTCGGGGGCGGCCAGGTTGGCCTGGATGTGGAAATCGTCGGTCTCCTCGACGATCCGCGCCAGGCGCACGAAGCTGTGCCCGCCGCCTTCGCCACCATCACCACCGGCACCGGCGGCCGTGGCCTCCAGATCCTCGAGGATATCCCCCTCGCCTTCTTCCAGGGCCGCGAGTACGGCCTCCACGGTCTCGTCCTCGACAGCGCTCTCGTCGGCACCGGCAGCCCGCTCAGCGATGATATCCCGGGTCAGGGTCATCTCCGGAACATCGACAACCGCGAAGGGCGTACCGTCCGCGAGCGCCAGCTCCACCGATCCGCCTTCTGGCGTCACTACGGTCTCGCCCTCCCGGATCACATCACCGGGCTGGAGTTCACGAAGCTGCCCATTTTCGTCACGGGCATACGCTTTGCCCTGGACGGCCACAACAGTGGCGATTGCTTGATCTGCCATTTTCTCGCTCCCTTAGGCTGCGGACTCGGTCCGCTGCGCGGTTTTCTGACTATCTGTCCCGATGATGCGCCCGGGAGCAAGCAGGCGCATTGTACTAAAGGACAGTAAGGGGGCCGGTGATCGTGAGGTGGATCACAGTTTTGTCAGAAAACTGTCGAGTCGGCTACTGCAGGAGGGAATCTGCCTTCTTGCGCGCTTCCTTGTCGCGAAAACGCTCGCGGCCCGGCTCGATGCACTCGACCACGTCCACCTGCACAGCGGACGGATGCGAAGCGGGTCCTGAGTCAGGCGTACCCGCCGCCACGATGCGCGCCCGCTCGGCATTGTCAGCCTGCACATGGACGATCGCCGTCTCACCCTCACCGTTCAGGATATGACAGGCGAATACCCGCTCGGGCAGTCGCGGCGCCGCATCCGCGTTGGCCGCTCCCGTCAACATGATCAGGGCCAGCCAGGGCAATACCAGGATTTTCAACATGAAAAAACCTCCGGGCTACAAGGAGTTACCAGCACTCTGCCGGATGCGTACCGGTCGCCGTGCGGTTGCCGAATGAGTCGAGTGACAGAGTGGTGCAGCGCGTATCTTTGCTCTGCGGGGCCCCTGCCACCGGAGTCGCGGTAAGCACATAACAAGTGGCTATCGTACCGGAGGCACAGCTGACGGCATCAATACGGTACAGGCCTTCTTCTGAAGTGAAGGGGTCTGCGGCATAGCCCAGATCAGTCATATCCGCCGTGTAGGTTCCGAAATCCAGCTGGTACTGCTCCTGACGGTTGGAGGCATCCAGCAAGGCGGCACGCGCGTCGCCACGACGCCCCTTCTGCATCACACCCTGGTAACCGGGGAGGGCCACCATCAGCAGAATACCCACGATCACCACCACTATCATGACCTCGATCAGGGTAAAGCCCCGGCTACGGGCGCTCGCTTGCCGCCTCGCCGGGATCACCGATATTGCTCCTGGAACCAGTGGATGCCATAGGGCGGGCGCAATACCAGGTCGATATCGCACACGCCGCCCTCACAGCGGTCGCCGCCGGGGTCGTCACCGCCCGGGCCGCCCGGAGGTGCACCCGGTGGCAACAGCAAACGAATACGACCGTCGTCCCCAAAATGCACCGACGGCGTATCGGGAATGATCGGCCCCAGGGGCATGACGTAGCGCCCGCCATTGAACAGATCGATGGCATACAGGCGCCCGCTGCCGGAATTGGGCTCGCAGACATTGATGTCATCCAGGAGGTTGTTCGGCGTAAAGGTTGTCACATACACCGTGCCATCCAGGGTCAGTGACTTGGCGAGGACTTTTTCCCCGTCGCCACCCAGGTCCAGTCGCCAGCCGTTGGCCGAGCGCAGCCCCTCAAGAGCCGCGGTCTGCTCGTCCTCCTGCTCACTGTTGAGCAAGTTTGACGTAATATCGTAGAAGCTGGTGTCGGTATAGGGCAGCAGGCAACGGTTGTCTCCCGCGCTGTCACCGCCACAGTCGGCCGTGCTCGGCCTCGCCCCCGTATAGGGCGAGATCTGGTAGTCGCGGATCATGTAGAAGCGGTTATCCACGTCCGTGGCATTGGGGTTGGTGCGATCCCCCGAACCGATCAGCACCGCGTCGACCGGGCGGCCGTCAAAGCGTATGCGAACGACATCCGGCGCGTTGAAGAAGCGCCGGTCGGTGCTGGTACCGCCGCGATTGAGGCTGGCGAGCTTGTTGATCTGCCAGGTCTCCTGGCTGCCCGTAGGCAGGGCATTGCCCGCCAGATCCACCCGCCAGACGTTACCGCCCGTATCGGCAAAGTAGATCCTGTCGGTCAGCTCATCGCCATTGCTGTCAAGCGTGGTCACCGGCGCGGCGACCGAATGCACCAGCCCCGTCTCCCTAAGGTTGGTGGCGCTATTGGCGGCCGGCGTCACGCTCCAGACCAGGCTGCCGGTCTCCGCATCGACAATGTACAGACCGCGACCGCGGCTGTCCGGGCTGGCGGGCCCGCTGCCATCCTTGCCAGTATCGTAGCCGGCCCCAAAGATCAGCACGGGTTTGGCGACGCCATCGTTGTCGGCATACCCCGGAATATGAGTGACCACAGGCTGCGACCAGGTCTGGCCCAACTCGGCAAAGCCGCTGCTGTCGGGGTTGATGGTCCACAGGAATTCCGGTGACTCCGGGTTGGAGACATCCAGTGCATAGTAGGCATAGCCACCGCGGCGCATCCCCAGGAAAACCCAGGCCTTGTCACCGTCCCCGGAATCCAGGGTGCCATCGGCGTCCACATCAAGTGTGTAGGCCGTCGGCGTCAGGTCCATGCCGTAGATATTGTCTGACGACAGGGCGTCCCGGCGGCGCAGCTGGAGGATGTGTGCCAGCTCTTTCGGGAAGAAGGCCCAGTCCTCGGCCCCATCATCGGCACCGAACATATGGACAAAACCCGCGTTGGTGCCAACAACCAGCCGCAAATCCGGCGAGTCCTCGGTAAAACCGCCCCGGGCCCCATAGTTCAGCACCAATGGTTGGCTGTGCAGGATATCCCCCAGCACCCAGCGCTGGCGGTCATCGGTATTGCCATCGCCATCCTGATCATAGGCGTCATAACCCCGGGCCCAGTTGATCTGACGCGTCAGGGCGCCGGATGAAGACACGCCAAAGCGGGCATAAAGCTCCGCATCCGAGCCCACTCCAAAGGCATCGGCGGTGATATTGTCGGGCACCAGTGACTCCAGATCGCCGCCACTGCCGGTGTTGATGTAGAGGCTCCGACTGGCCGGGTCGCGGGCCGCCAACAGGGCACCGACACCGCCCTCCTCGACCAGACCGCCATCCTGGGAGTTGCCCCAGAAGGTGACCGCGGTGTCCTTGATAAAGCCGGTCGACGGATCAATCGCCGGCGCGCCATTGGCATCGACCAGTACCGCCTCGCCATCGGTGGTCTGCAACTTGAGCTTCTTGATATTACCGGGCCAGTTCACGCTGTCGCCGGGCTTGAACATCGCATAGAAAATCTCGTCGCGACTCTGGGTGCGGGTAAAGGTATCCACCGCTACCGCAGGCGAGGTGAAAGTCGTATCGGTGGAGAGAATACTGACGATGGCGCCCTGGAAGGCCTCGGTCAGCTCCTGGGCGTTGTTGGCCGTGTAGTATTCACCCTTGCCCTTCTCCGCGGCATCGCTGAGCAGCTCCTGGTCGGTGGTGAAGCCGATGGTATAGGTAATACCGAACTGGTTGCCGTTGGTGTCGTCGCCATCCAGGTCGGTGTTGGCCATGTACTCGGCCAGCTCGGGCAGGCAGTTGGTGGTGTTATCACCATCGGCATCACGATAGCGCTTACACCGCTTGCCGGTCAGGGTTTCGATCCTGTTGTTGGCGCCGGTATCCCGCTGTGGGAAGCCATCCGTCATCAGAATGACATAGGTATAGGCACAATCGGTTGTGGGGGAGAGGTAACGACCGTTTCTCTCAGCGCGTGTGTCTCGCGACAATACGTCATACACACCATTGCCATCACCGCCACTGCGTGAGTCATTGCCGTAGTAAACCGTGTCTCCAGAAAGATAGCGGTAGGCTTCATACATCGACTCACAGATCGGCGTACTGCCCGCGTGGTCAATACGATTGACCATATCGACCAGCTGACTGCGTTCATCGGCGCTCATATCCTCTATGATGCGCCGAACGACTCGACCACCATCATCGTAGTTGAACTCCATCAAGCCAAAATCGATGCCGGGATTCGTGCGGATAATGCCGCTGATCACGTCCTGGGCAATGTCCAGGCGGCTGCGCGCTTCAACCAGCGAATCGTCGTGGTACCAGTTCATGTAATGGGAGGTATAGAAAGTATAGGCCTGCCCACCCCACTCGACCGAGGGATCCGGCGATGGACCAAACTCACTGCCGTTGGCAACACCGGCCTGCGGGAACCCGGAGCCCACCCCGGAACCATTATCGGTCAAACCGCCCGTCACATCGTTCAGACATTCGACATGGGTTGGATTGTTGACATCATCACTCAGCGCCTGCCAGGCGCCCGGAATGACCGTGTTACTTTCACAGATATACTGCCTGTCCTGGCGATAGACCCACTCGGATGTGGTAACAGTTTCCGTGGTACACGATTCCTCTCTGATGAAGTAACCGTATTCCAGGCAAAAGAACAGAAAGCCTCGGACACAGCGTCTCTCGCCTTCACCTCCATTCGCCAGCCAGGCGTCATACTCCTGCTCGGAAACACGCCGTTCATCCGTGACACAGCTCGTTTGCTCTTCCGTCGTCGTCACGTATTCATAACAGCCCCAGCGCCTGTTTTCGCGCCGGTAAGATTGTCCTTGAGGGCAGCCCCAATAACAATCTCCCTCCTCGACGCGAGAATCTACCCAGCGCCGCGCGCGATCCGTCGTAAACTTGCCTTCACTTTCCAGCAGGCTCCAGGAACTGGCGCAGCGGTTTCGATCGGCGGAGAACCAGTTATCACTATTGCGACTGGGCACGGAGCCATCCGTGGACCAGTAAATACGGTTGTTCGGCACACTCCGCTCGTAATCTTCCTCGGGGTCGTAGGCCGGCCGCTGCTGATCCACCATCGTCGCCATACTGCCGGAGTCGTCGAAGACAATCAGTACCTTGGGGCGGGCGCCGGTGCTGACACTGAATTCGGCCTGGTAAATCTCGGTATCGTCGGCCTTGACTGCATGGGGGAGCAGGCCCACAAACAGCGTCAGACTGAAGAGCAGCGAGGGCAGAGCCCTGCAAAGATTGATGTTCATCGTCTCGATACCTCCCGCGGTGCGGCCAGACGGAAATACATTCGCAAAAATCAGGCGCCTAGCCGGACTCGCCGATAACAGTTTTCACCACACCCAGTTCCACACGGCTGCGGGCACGTCCGGGTTCGGCGTGCTCGGATACCACCCGGTAGTAATCACAATCGAGAACACCGACACTGTTGCCGCCGGACTCGCCAGCCGTGCGGGGACAGGTGCGAGCAGGAGCAACCAGACCCACATTGACATCGACGTCACTACCCTGACCGGGCAGGTGCCGCAAGGGGTGCGAACCCTCTGCCACATTGGCAAAAGGGTCCTGGGCCACAATATCTTCCCGACGGAAAGGGTCCTCCGCGGTGCCAGCCAGACTCATCAAGGCATAGGCACCGGATTCCGCTGACTGGAACGAGGCCGTGGCATCCTGCTGATTGCCCACCATCTGCAGGCCGCGATTGCTGTTAACCATTGCGGTGATACTGATCACGGTCACCACCAGAAGAAACAACAGCGCCACGACCAGGGCCACGCCACGTTGGGCCGAATGATGTCGACTCTGCATTACAGACCTCCCAGAACCCGCAGCTGCGGGTTGCGCAACAGGACCGAAAATTCCAGCAGCTGCCGACGCCAGTGATCGTCTGCGCCCGGTGTCACGGTGACTCCCCCCAGGTCGTAGCTGCGATCATCCTCGAAGTCCGGATCCTGCGTGGTGCTGCGCAGTAGAAGGTAGACCTGGACCGACTGCACACTGTCGTAATCGGCAACCGCCGCGGGAGGGGAAAACTGGTCCACATTACCGTCCCCGTCCGGGTCCTCGCCGAAACGCACCTGGAACTGTTCCACCCCCGGCACCAGGGTCACCGGCTCTCCCGCGAGTGTTGGCGCCCCTCCGACGAGCCGCAATTCCCGCCGCGCCAGGGAGGGAACAGCCAGGTCACGGACGTAGTAGATGTAGGTGCGATAGGGCCAGGCCCCGGCCAGTGCAAATTCCGAGCCGATACCGACATTCGGTGGCGTATCACTGCCCTCCATCAGCAAACCCCGCTCGCTGTTGGCCACGATGTAGAGCGTGTCGTTGCGCAGCCCCTGGGGCCAGCTGATGACCCCATCCGCAGCGGCCGAGGCATCATCCGGGTCCCTGTCATAGAGCGGCAGGGGCTGCACCTGTTTGACCACCAGTACATCGCTGCCCGGGACGGCATCATCGACACAGGCAAAGGCATCGCCATTGCCGTCCGCCGTTGTCGCCAGCAGGTAGTCACCCAGCGCGTAGGCAGCCGGGTTGACGCTTCCCCCGGAACTGCAATCACCGGTAACAGCGGAGAGCCCGGAATGCCCGCGGATATCCCGCGGATGCACGCCCCCAAAAAAGCCTGCATGGCGCAGCGAGTCACTGAGGACCTGCTGCGCGAAGCGTGTATTCTCGGACAGCTCGGCCACCTGCTCGACCTCCAGGAAGGCGGTCTTGGAGGCCAGGTAGACGGCGACGGCACCGGCAATCAGGATGGTGCCTAGCAGCAAGGCGATCATGAACTCCACTAGGGAAAACCCGCGCGCGCCCGATGCCACTGCTACGCCACTCACGCTGTCATACCTCATTCTGGTCGATCACAAAGGCCCTCACCACGACACGGTGCAGGCGCTGAACGTCACCCTCTTCATTGCCATTGCCATTGCCATTGCCATTGCCATTGCCATTGCCATTGCCATTGCCATTGCCATTGCCATTGNGTTGCCGTTGCCGTTGCCGTTGCCGTTGGAATCGGAACAAAGGCTCTCGCTGGCCGCCAGGCTATTCGCGGATCGGCCGATCGCCTCCCACTCGACGACCACTTCGAGCACGCCAGTATTCTGCTTGCCCGTATCGGCTTCAAAGAGAATGCACCCGGTCGCCCCCTTCAGCCCCCCGGTCTTCTTCTGTTGCCCGGGCGGACCACCCGGGTCCTGCCCTGGCGGGCCTTCAAACGGCGCACCGCTGGCCCCGTCCAGCAGGCGCTCCCAGACATAGAGGTTATAGCGCGCAAATTCGCTGGGGTTGCAGAACTCCCCCGCTGCCCGGCAGTTCTTGATCGTTTCCGCCACGACACTGCCGCGCCCCAGCCCCCTGCCCTTGCCGCGGTCACTGTAGACCGCCATGCCTGCGGGGTTCGAACGAATACGTTCCACCAGATCGTTGCCCAGGGTGATCGCACGGCTGCGCTGAACAACCTCGTGCTGGGCACTCTTGGCCAGTGTTTGCAGGGTGGCAGCCCCCAGCAGGCCCACCGACAGGATCAAAAAGGTAATCAGCGCCTCGATCATGGTTACGCCGCGCTGATGGCGCCGCAGCCGGGGCACTGAATTAGCAGGAGACATCATTGCCTGCGACATCGTCCACGATGTCGCCCTCATCGCCACCGTCCACCGCGGAAACCACGGCCCCGGAGGGTTGTATCAGCAAGGCCCGCGCCGAAGCCGTACCGCGCTGGTCGCAGAACACGAACGTGCCTGCCGCCAAGGTGCCATCGGCCGCAAGGGAGGTGCCCGATGTGTCGAAACGGACCCGGGGCCGATCAAAGGTGATCGATACGGTCGTGGCCTCGAGGGGCTCGTGGTGCAGCAGCTCACCCGCATCCAGAGTGGCATCGCCATCCAGGTCCACAAAGGCCAAGTAGCCGCGACTCCAGTCGGCGTCGCCGCTGCAGCCGGTACCGGCGGTGTCGGTACCGCACACCTCGACAAACTGTCGTTGTGCCAGCGCTTCGGAGCGCGCCAGGTTGAGCGTGGCGCGCAGGGCGTAGACCGCAGAGACCTGGCGGTTATCCTGGATCAGGCCGCTCATGGAGGGGGCAACCAGAGACAGTGACACTGCCAGCAGTGCCACCACGATCATCAACTCCAGCAGGGTGAAGCCCCGGGTGCCCGTATTTCCGGGCCCGCGGCGCCCAACCTGGCCCCTAGACCACCACATATCAGCCTCTCGGCAATTCGACTCCACAGGGGATTATGCCGAAGCAGGCAACGGGCTTGTTGACCTATCTGGACATTTCGCGCATTAGCACGCATTTATGGCCACACCAATCTGCCGTTTTGTGAGCCGAATCACAAAACGGTAGCTTTACCGGCCTATGCCTTCAGTTAATCGTGGGGTGCGTGACGATATTGTTCATCGCCAGCGCCAGCTGCACCCGGTCGCGCACCTGCAGCTTCTCGAATATGGCGGTCAGATGCGCCTTCACCGTGCGTTCGGTTATTTCCAGGGCCTCAGCAATCTCGCGGTTACTTTCGCCCTGGGCCACCAACCGGGCCACCATCAGCTCACGGGCAGTCAGGGAATCCAGTTCGGGCCGCTCGGGTGCAGGAGTGGGCACCACCCGCAGGGACAGGCCCATCAAGCGCTTGACCAGCTCCGGCAGCATCCAGATGCCACCGTGCTCGACGACCGTGGCAATCTCCCGCAGTTGCTCGGGAGCGGCCTCGAGGTGGCAGTAACCCACCGCGCCGAGACTGAGCGCGCGGAAAGCATTGGCTTCCGCCGGGCTGGGCGTCATCACCACAACCCGATAGCCGTGGGTAACCGCCTGGCGCAGGGAGGCCACCCGCTCGGGCTCCTCCAGCAGGCTTACATCCAGCCACAGGATGCAGGACCGGGCATCGGGCAGTGAGGCCTCGCCGTCCATGGACGCGACCACGCGGGCCCCCGGAAAGGCTTCCCGCCACCGGCCTCGAACCACGCCACCGCGACTGACAAATATCTGCTCCATCACCGCTCCGTCAACGCATATTGCTTGGCCCGCAAGACCGGCTTCATCAGATACGCCAGTATCGTTTTCTTGCCGGTCAGGATATCCACCTGAACCGTCATGCCGGGAATGATCGGCATGTCCCCGTTGTTGCCAAAGCCGGCCTCCCGGGTCCTTACCTGAACCTCGTAGAACGGATTGCCGTCTTCGTCCAGGATGGTGTCGGCACTGATGTATTCCACCGTCCCCTCGAGGCCGCCATAGACCACAAAATCGTAGGCGGTGAACTTGACCAGTGCCTCCTGCCCAGGCACCAGAAAGGCGATATCCTTGGGCCGGATGCGAACCTCCACCAGCAAGGTGTCATCGGCAGGCACCACCTCGACCACCTCCTTGCCCGGCAGAACGACCCCGCCCAGCGTGTTGTAATAGAGGCGCTTTACGGTGCCGTCAACCGGCGAGCGCAGCTCCGTCTGCTGAACGCGATCGGTAAGCCCGGTTCCGGCCTCACGCAGCGCGTTCATGCGCGACAGGGTATCAGTGAGCTCTTCACGCACGGTGGACTCGAACTCCACCTCGACTTCCGTCAACTTGCGCCGGGCCTCCTCGATGGCGGAGCGCAGGCGCTGGATCTGTGCCTCGGACTGCTCGAATTCCCCGCCAAGCTGGTTCACTTCGCGTTCCAGTCGCAGGATTTCCACCCGGGACACCGCACCGGAAGTCACCATCGGGCGGGTAACACTGAGCTCTTCTCGGGCCAGGGCCAGGGAGCGTGACAACTGGCGGGAGCGGGCACTGATTTCCGCCAGTTCCTGCTGACGCTGCTCCAGCTGCTCGGAGGCAATCTGCACCTGCAGCTCCAGCTGCTCGCGGGCGGTTTCGTAGAGCGCGCGCTCCTGGGCAACAATGGAGGGAACCCGCTCTTCCCATTCCGGTTCCAGCAGGAACTCGCTGCGGTTCATCAACGCCGCCAGCCTGGCCGCCCGCACCGACAGCGCCATCAACTCCGCCTGGTTCTCCCGCAGGTTGGACTCGGACCGGGTGCGGTCCAGGCGCACCAGCAACTCCCCGGCTTCCACCCGGTCGCCTGCCCGCACATTGATTTCGCGGATCACCCCGCCATCCTGGGATTGCAGGACCTGAATCTGACGCGAAGGTATTACCTTGCCGTCACCGCGGGTGACTTCATCGATCTCCGCAACCGCCGCCCAGGCCACCAGGGCCACCACGATTGCGGCGAGCACGTACAGCAGCCGCCGCGCCCGCAGGGGCTGCTGCTCGATGTAGCTGCGATGGGCGTCCTGATCCCAGGTGCGCGGGGCATCCGCCGGGTCGCGCAACCAGGGTGCAAACAGGAAATCGGCCAGGAAACGCCGACGGGGCGCCGGCTCGGCATCGGGCTGTGTCTGACGGATGGGTACCGGCTGCTCGTCACTCATCGCGCCGCCCCTATCTTGCCCTGCTGCAGGGCCTGGATCACGCTGTCTCGTGGACCGTCGGCGACCACCTTGCCGTTGTCGACGACCAGGATGCGATCGACCATCTCCAGCAGTGAATTGCGGTGGGTCACCACCAGCCAGGTACGCCCCTTGAGATAGCTCTTGAGCTGGTTCTTGACCGCGACCTCGGTGGAGTGATCCATCGACCCCGTCGGCTCATCCATGAACAGGATCGGCGGGTCGTGAATCACCGCCCGAGCCAGGGCGACGCACTTGCGCTGCCCCCCGGACAGCGAGTCGCCGCGCTCGCTGACCACCATGTCGAAACCCTGGGGGTGGCGGTTGATAAAGTCGTCCAGATTGGCGATTTCCGCCGCCCGCACCAGGTCGTGGTCGGAAACGTTGGCATGGGACAGGGTAATGTTGTCGCGCAGGCTGCCGAAGAACAGGGTCACATCCTGGGGCACATAGCCGACCCGGGCGCGGTACTCGCCGGGGTCGAGCTGGCGCAGATCCACGCCATCGATCATCACCGCCCCCTCGATGGGCTGGTAGAGCCCCATGGCCAGTTTCTGCAGGGTCGACTTGCCCGAGCCCACTCGGCCCAGTATGGCGACATGCTCCCCGGGGCTGATCTTGAAGGAGACATTGTGCAGGGAGGGGATTTCGCTGCCCGGGTAGGCAAAGGAGACATTGCGAAACTCGATCTCACCCCGGAACAGCTCCCGGGACAGGAACTGTGCACCCTCGGCGCGCTCGAGTGGCTTGTCCATGATGTCGTCGAGGGACGTCAGCGCGATATCCGCGTTGTGCCACGAGGTGATCAGGCCGGCGACCTGCCCGAAGGGCGCCATGATGCGGCCACTCAACATGGTGCAGGCAATCAGCCCGCCCATGCTCAGTTCCCCCGCGGTAATCAGGTAGACCCCGGTGACAATCACGAACAGCGTGACCATCTGCGCGCCCCACTGGGTCACATTGATGGTGGAGTTGGAGACCAGCCGCAACTGCACCCCGACATGGGCCAGGAAAGAGGTTGCTTCCTCCCACTTGCGCTGCATGCGCGACTCGGCCCCCATCGCCTTGAGGGTATCGAGTCCGCTCAGGCTCTCGATCAGCGTCGCGTTGCGCTGCGCCCCGGCGCGATAGGTGGTTTCCGAGAGCGCCTTGAGCTTGCCCTGGGTGGCCAGCGCGTAGCCCACCACGACGGACAGTCCCAGCAGCACCGGAATCAGAATGGGCCAGGCGATCCAGCCGATCACGACCATGAACAGCAGCGCGAAGGGAATATCAATGACGGTGGTAATCGTGGCGGAGGTAATAAAGTCGCGCACGGTTTCAAAGGAGCGCAGGTTCACCGCATAGGAGCCCACCGACTGGGCGCGGTTCTCCAGCCGCGCCCCCAATACCCGCTCCATGATCTTGGACGACAGGTCCACATCCACCCGGCGGCTGGCCAGGTCGAGGAAGTAACCGCGCATGGTGCGCAGGACAATGTCCGCCAGCAGGATGATCACAACGCCCGCTGCCAGCATCCACAGGGTCTCGACTGCATAGTTGGGCACCACGCGGTCATAGACGTTCATGGTAAACAGGGGCAGCGCCAGCGCGAATACGTTGATAAAGAACGCCGCCAGCAGGACATCGCGGTAAATCGGCGCATTGGCCCGGATGGCATCCCAGAACCAGTGGCCGCGATTGGAGGTGCCGGTACGCGGCGTGCGCTGGTCGAAGCGATAGCGGGGCCGGCAGAGGATCACGTGCCCGGATTGCTGGCTGCGAAGTTTCTCCGCCGGCACGTCCACTGCCGCCTCACCGAGGGCGGGGAAAATCACCGTCGCCGTCTGCCCGTCCTCGCTCCAGCCCATCAGCAGACAGGCGCGCTCATTCTTGAGCAGCACCACCGCGGGCAGAAGCTCGGGCTCCAGATCCTCCACCGCCACCGGCCGCGTGCGGCTGACCAGGCCTGCGCGACTGGCGGCGCGGGCAAACAGCCCGGGCGTCAGGCGACCCTCGCTGTCCAGGGGCAAACCGCTGGCGAGGGCCTCGGGCGTCGACGCACTGCCGTGATAGCGGCACAGCGCCAGCAGACACTGCAGCAGCGGATCATCCTGTCTTGCGGTCATTCACTCCCCTCGGGGCCGGGTCACGGGTCTTTATTCTGCAAAGTCGCAAAAACACCACCTTGCAAAGCAGTCAGAGCATAAGTCAGACCACCCTCAATTACCATGCACGCCAGCAGACAGTGGGACCCTGGCCACAGAAACGGATCGTCGGTCACCGCCTGCAATTGTTTTGGCGCGACACATGGCGCAAAATGCCGCCCCTTGCCCGCCAAAAACTTGTATCACGGGAGGCTGGCCATGTCAGACAAACGCGCACATTTTGAAGTCCGGGACCTGTCCCCTCCCATCGATTACGATAGCGACGGCAAGCCGGTCTATAAAGGCCCCGAGCGCCGCCGGCAAAACCGGCGCGACGGTCGCGACCGCCGCGAGGAAGTCCGCTTCGAGTTCGGCAAGGATGACCGCCGTCAGGAGCCCGGCCGACGCGAGGGCGACAAGGCCCCCAAGTTCTGGTGATCTCGTTTCCCTAGATGTTCAACCGCGCCTTGACCCGCGCGAAGCCCGCCAGCGCGGCATCGATATCCGACCCGGAAAGGGCCGCGGACATCTGTGTCCGAATTCGTGCCTGCCCGCGGGGCACCACCGGGTAGGCAAAGGCCACCACGTAGACCCCCTCCTCCAGCATTTCCCGGGCGAAGCGCGCCGCCAGGGCGGCGTCGTGCAGCATCACCGGCACGATGGGGTGCTCTCCCGGCAGTAGCTCAAAACCCAGGTCTTCCAGTCCCGCCCGGAAACGCCGCGTATTCTCGGTCAGCCGCTGGCGCAGGGCAGGCTCCTCCTCCACCAGCTCGACCGCACGCAATGCGCCGGCCACCACCGGTGGCGCCACCGTATTGGAAAACAGGTAGGGCCGGGAGCGCTGGCGCAGCAGGGCAACGATTTCCTGCCGCGCTGCAGTAAAGCCACCGCTGGCCCCGCCCAGGGCCTTGCCCAGGGTACCCGTGAGAACATCCACCCGTTCCATACAGCCGCGCAGTTCATGCGTGCCGCGTCCCGTGGCACCCAGGAAACCGGTGGCGTGGCAGTCGTCGACATGCACCAGGGCATCGTAGCGCTCGGCGAGGTCACAGATGTCGTCGAGGCGGGCGATATACCCGTCCATGGAAAACACGCCGTCGGTGGTGATCAGTTTGAAGCGCGCACCCGCCGCGTCCGCGGCCTGCAGCTGCGCCTCCAGGTCAGCCATGTCACTGTTGCGGTAGCGAAAGCGCTTCGCCTTGCACAGACGGATACCGTCGATGATGCTGGCGTGGTTCAAGGCGTCGGAGATCACCGCATCCTCTTCCCCGAGCAGCGTTTCGAACAGGCCGCCGTTGGCGTCAAAGCAGGATGGGTAGAGGATCGTGTCCTGCATGCCCAGGAAGGCAGACAGGCGCTCCTCCAACTGCCGGTGCAGGGTCTGGGTGCCGCAGATGAAGCGCACGGAGGCCATGCCGTAGCCCCAGCGTGCCAGGCCCTCCGCCGCGGCCCGGTTGACCTCGGGGTGCTGGGCCAGGCCCAGGTAGTTGTTGGCACACAAGTTGAGCAGGTCGCGACCGGCGACCCCGACGTGCGCCCCCTGGGGCGTATCGATCAAACGCTCGTGGCGGGTCAGCCCGGCGGCCTCGATCTCCTCCAGCTGCGCCGCCAGGTGGGCACGGAATGCGGTACTCATGCTAACCCTCCCAGTTGAGGACGACCTTGCTGGCCTCGCCGTCGCTCATCACATCAAAGCCGCGCTGGAAATCGCGGAAACTCATCCGGTGGGTGATAACCGGGGAGATGTCCAGGCCAGACTCGATCATCACCGACATCTTGTACCAGGTTTCATACATTTCCCGGCCGTAGATCCCCTTCAGGGTGAGCATGTTGAAGATCACGGTGTTCCAGTCGATCGCCGTATTCTCCGAGGGAATGCCCAGGATCGCCACCTTGCCGCCGTGGCACATGTTGGCCAGCAGGTCATTGAAGGCCGCCGGGTTCCCGGACATCTCCAGCCCGACATCGAAGCCCTCGCGCATGCCCAGGCTGCGCTGGACCTCCGCGAGAGACTCGCGCTGAACGTTGACCGTGCGCGTCGCGCCCAGCCGCGCAGCCAGTTCGAGCCGGCTGTCGATCAAGTCGGTAATCACCACGTGGCGGGCACCCGCATGGCGACAGACCGCCGCCGCCATGGCGCCGATCGGCCCGGCGCCGGTGATCAGCACATCCTCGCCCAGCAGGTCGAACTGCAGGGCCGTGTGCACCGCGTTGCCGAAGGGGTCGAAGAGGGCCGCAACATCCAGGTCAATGCCTTCGCTGTGCTCCCAGACATTGGACATGGGCAGGACGAGGTATTCGGCAAAGGCCCCCGGGCGGTTTACCCCGACGCCGCTGGTATGGGCGCAGAGGTGGCGGCGGCCGGCCATGCAGTTGCGGCAGCGGCCGCAGACCACGTGGCCCTCGCCGGAAACGATCTGCCCGGCGTGGAAGTCCACCACGTTGGAACCCACCTCAACGATTTCACCGACGAACTCGTGGCCGACGATCATGGGCACCGGGATGGTTTTCCGGGCCCAGCTGTTCCAGTGGTAGATGTGCATGTCGGTGCCGCAGATGGCGGTCCGCAGCACGCGGATCAGCACATCGTTGATGCCGATGCCCGGAATCGGCACCTCCTCCAGCCAGAGACCGGGCGCGGCCTCCTTCTTGACCAGTGCCAGCATGACGCCTCCCTTGTGCAGGGGCAAAGGTTCACCCGCGTTGCCCGCCCCGACTTCCTCGGCGGGGCCGAGGCACTTGCGCTCAGCGCGCCGGGGCGCGCCTCGCGGTGTGTGCGGCAAACAGCATAGCAGAGAGCAGGAGGACCGCGCCGCCCTGGTGAGCCGCCGCCAGGCTGACCGGCACATGCAGGAGCAGGGTCTTGATGCCGAGGGTAACCTGCAGCCAGAGCGCCAATACCAGGCACACGCAGGCCGCTTTGGCGCGGAAGGTGCCCAAACGGCGCCAGAGGAAAAAGGCAAAGCCGTGAATCAGCACGAACAAGAGGTAGGCGAACATGCGGTGATTGAACTGGATCGCGGTGATGTCCTCGAAGGCATCCAGCCACGCCGGATCCCCGCTGTACAGACCGGGGGGAATGAAACTGCTGCCCATCAGCGGCCAGGTGCTGAAGGCAAAGCCGGCCCGGGTGCCCGCCACCAGGCCGCCGGAGAGGATCATCAGGTAGACCAGGCCCACCAGCACCAGCCCCCAACGCGCCACCCCGCCCCGCATCTGCCCCGCTCGCGGGCTGGCGGTAAGCAAATCGTAGATCAACCACAGCATCCAGGCGTAGATCAGCACCGCCAGCCCCAGGTGCGCCGTGAGGCGATACTGGCTGACGTGGGGATCGTCCACCAGTCCGCTCTTGACCATGTACCAGCCGAGCAGCCCCTGGCAGGCACCGAGCAGGAACAGGCCCCATAACTTGGGCATCATTCCGGCCCGGATACGTCCCTTGAGGGCAAAATAGAGCATGGGGAAAAAGAACAGCACCCCGATCAGGCGCCCCAGCACCCGGTGCAGGTACTCGTACATGAAGATGGACTTGAAAGCGTCCAGAGACATGCCGCGGTTGATTTTCTGGTACTCGGGGAACTGCCGGTACTTCTCGAAGACATCCAGCCAGGCCTGCTCGGTCAGGGGGGGGATAATCCCCATCAGCGGCCGCCACTCGACCATCGACAGGCCCGAGTGGGTCAGCCGGGTGACACCGCCCAGCAGTATCATGCCGAAGATCACCGCGGCACAGAAAATCAGCCAGGCGGCCACCTGACGGTCATGCTGGGTTTGCTGGTAGAGCACGCTGTCGCCCTCGCTGCTGGTTCAGACGGGGCGCAATGATAGCGGAAATACCGCGGAAAGGCGTACACTGCGCGCCCACCCTGAACCGCCGATACCCATGCCACTGCTACGCCTTGACAATCTGCAACTGCACTACGGCACCCACGCTCTGCTGGACGGGGTCAGCCTGGACATCCACCGCGGCGAGCGCTGGGGTCTGCTCGGCCGCAACGGCGCCGGCAAGACCACCCTGCTGCGGGTACTGGCGGGAGAGCAGGTGCCGGACAGCGGCGAGTGCTGGCAGCGCCCGGGCATCAAGGTGGCGCGCCTGCTGCAGACGCTGCCGGAAGCCGACGACAAGAGCGTGTACGACGTGGTCGCCGAGGGCCTGGCGGAGGCCGGCCAGCTGTTGCGGGACTATCATCACCTGCTGCAGGACGGCGACCCGGACCTGGACCAGCTGGCGCGGGTACAGCAGCAACTGGAGGCCGTCGACGGCTGGAACCTGCAACAGCGGGTGGAAACCACCCTGACCCAGCTGCAGCTGCCCCAGGACACGCCGATGGGCGAACTCTCCGGCGGCTGGCGGCGGCGCGTGGCCCTGGCCCGGGCACTGGTCTCCGACCCCGATCTTCTGCTCCTGGACGAACCCACCAACCATCTGGATATTCCCGCCATCGAATGGCTGGAGGAGCAGCTGCGCCAGTTTCGCGGTGCCATCGTGCTGATCACCCACGACCGCCGCTTCCTGCAGAACGTGGCCACCTGCATCGCCGAGCTGGATCGCGGCCACCTGCGCACCTGGCAGGGCAGCTACCAGGGCTTCCTGCGCCACCGCGAACAGGAACTGGAGGCGGAAGAGCGCGCCAACGAGCTGTTCGACAAGAAGCTGGCCCAGGAGGAGGTGTGGATTCGCCAGGGGATCAAGGCCCGCCGCACGCGCAACGAGGGCCGGGTGCGCGCCCTGCAGGCGATGCGCCGGGAGCGCCAGCAGCGCCGCGAACAGGTCGGCAGCGCCAATTTTGCAGTGGAGGACGCCTCGCGCTCGGGCAAGATCGTGGCCGAGCTGAAACACGTCAGCAAGGCCTTCGAGGGGCGTCAGATCATCCGCGACTTCTCCACCATTATCCAGCGCGGTGACCGCGTGGGCATTGTCGGTGCCAACGGCGCCGGCAAGTCGACCCTGGTCAAGCTGCTGCTGGGCCAGCTCACGCCGGACAGCGGCACGGTCAGCCTCGGCAGCAAGCTGGAGATCGCCTACTCCGATCAGCTGCGGGACACCCTGGACCCGGAGAAGAACCTGATCGACAACGTCTGCGGCGGCCAGGAATTCATCGAGATCAATGGCAAGCGCCGCCACGCCATCTCCTACCTGGGCGACTTCCTGTTCACCCCGGACCGGGTGCGCACCCCGGTCAAGGCACTCTCCGGCGGCGAACAAAACCGGGCGATTCTGGCGCGCCTGTTCAGCAAGCCCGCCAACCTGCTGGTCCTGGACGAACCCACCAACGACCTGGACGTGGAAACCCTGGAGCTACTGGAGGACATCCTGCTCAACTTCCAGGGCACCCTGATCCTGGTCAGTCACGACCGCGACTTCATGGACCACGTGGTCACCCAGCTCCTGGTCTTGCGCGGCGATGGCAGTGTCGACGAGCAGGCCGGGGGTTACAGCGACTGGGAGGCCCGCGGCGGCCGCCTCGCCGCCCCGCGACCCCCCGGCGAGCCGGATACCGCCTCCACTGCAGCGGCGGCGGACTCATCCGCACCGCAGTCGGCGGCACCCGCGGAGAAAGCTGCCGCGGCACCGACGCCGCCGTCGTCCGCAAAACGCAAGCTTTCCTACAAGGAACAGCGCGAACTGGACGCCCTGCCGGGGCGCATTGAAGCCCTCGAAGAGCAGCAGGTCGCCCTGGAAGCCCGCACGGCGGATCCGGCCTTCTACCAACAGGATCGGGAAACCGTGGAGGCGGTACTGGCGGAGCTGGAAGGGGTGCAGGCCGAGCTGGAAGCGGCCATTGAACGCTGGGCGGAACTCGAGGAGGGCTGAGGAACGCCCTCCTGCGCCTCGCTGCAGGTCTCAGTGCCCCTGCAGCACCTTGCCAACCGCCTCCGCCAGGTAGTCGATGTTGGCACCATTGACGCCCGCCACGTTGATGCGCGAGGAGTCCAGCATGTAAACGCTGTGCTCCCGGCGCAGGCACTGGGCCTGCTCCGGGGTCAGGCCGAGGAAAGAGAACATACCCTTCTCCCGCTCGATAAAGCCGAAGTCGCGGTCGGTGCACTGCTGCAGCTTGCTCACCAGGCTGGTGCGCAATCCGTTGATGCGCCGGCACATGGCCTGGAGCTCGCTCTCCCAGTTTTCCCGCAGGTCGGGGTCATTCAGCACCCGCCCGGCCAGCAGGGCGCCGTGGGCGGGGGGCATGGAATAGACCCGGCGGGCCGCGACCTGGGCCTGGCTGAGCACCGCGTCCGCACGTGCCGGACTGTCGGTAACAAACAGGGCCGCGCCGGTGCGCTCGCGGTAGAGGCCAAGGTTTTTCGAGCAGGAGGCGGCGATGATCACCTCCGGCAGGCGCTCAACCAGCAGGCGCAGACCCGCGGCGTCCTGCTCCAGGCCATCCCCCAGGCCCTGGTAGGCGATATCCACCATGGGCGTGAAGCCCTGCTGCTCCGCCAGGGTGGCGACTTCCGCCCACTGTTCCAGGGACAGGTCGGCGCCGCAGGGGTTGTGACAGCAGCCGTGGAGCAGCACCACATCGCCCTTACCGGCGCGCCGGATGTCCTCCAGCATGGCGCTGAAATTGACCCCGTGGCTGGCGGGCTCGTAGTAGCGGTAGGTCTCGAACTTGAGGCCGACACTGCCCAGCAGGGGGATATGCACCGGCCAGGTCGGGTCGGACACCCAGACCGTCGCGCCCGGCGCGGCGGCGTGAATCACCTCGGCACCAATACGCAGGGCGCCGCAGCCCCCGGGGGTCTGGATGCTGGTCACGCGCCCGGCTGCCAGGGCAGTGCTGCCCGCGCCCAGCACCAGCGCCTGCATGGCGCGATTGAAATCGGCGTCCCCGGCCGGCGGCAGGTAGGCCTTGGTGGTCTCGCTCTCTATCAGCGCCCGCTGGGCCAGCTGCACGGCATCGAAGACCGGGCACACACCCTCTTCGTTCATGTAAATGCCGACCGTCAGATCCACCTTCTGGGGGTTCGGGTCCGCCCGACAGGCGGCAGCCAGGCCGAGAATCGGGTCGTCGGGCAGCTTGTCCAGTGCGTCCAGCATGGCAAAGGGTCCTCACAGGTTCAGGTTGCGCGCCCGGATGCCCGTCGAACCGGGTGGGCAACGGAGCGGAAACGCGGGAAAGAAGCGCAGTGTACGCAATCGCCAACCGGCAGGCCATAGCGCGCGCCGGCCCCCGCGCCACCCTGGCCTGTGCTAGTCTGCGCGTTTTTCAGGCCAGGGATACTCCCATGCGCAAGCATTTCATCAGCCCGCAGCAACTTCTCGAGGACGCCTTTCGCCTGGCCTGGCAGGTATTCGAGAGCGGGTTTCGGCCGGACCACGTGGTGGGAGTGTGGCGCGGTGGCACGCCGGTGGGCATTGCGGTGCACGAGCTGCTGGACGTCCTCGGTGTGCACACTGACCACAGCGCCATCCGCACCGCTTCCTACACGGGAATCGGGGAGCGCGGCAATCACGTCCAAGTCGAGGGACTCGAGCCCCTGGTCGACCGCCTGCGCGCCGACCAGGGACTGCTGTTGGTGGACGATGTCCATGACTCGGGGCTGTCACTGGCGCAGGTCATCGCCGAGCTGCAGCGGCGCTGCGGCCGCCACTGTCCGCAGATCCGTATCGCCACCCCCTACTACAAGCCGAACAGCAACCGCAGCGGCCGCAGACCCGACTTCTACCTGTATGAAACCGAAGACTGGCTGGTCTTTCCCCACGAGCTGCATGGCCTCACGGTAGAGGAACTGCGCGCCCACAAGCCCGAACTGACGGCAATACTCGAGCAAATGCAGCCATTCCTGTGAATCTGTGTCGGCCCTGATCTATCCTTGCCATTATCCGCGGAGCGAACTAAAGTACACACGCTAAAGTATCTACATTGGGACTCATCATGACGACAACACGCGTCTTCCAGAACGGCAATTCACAGGCGGTCCGCATTCCCCGTGAATTTCAGCTGGATGTGTCCGAAGTGGAGATATTCCGCCGCGGGGACGAGCTGGTCCTGCGCCCGAAGCGCCAGAACCTTGCGGAGGTTCTGGATATCCTTGCCGGCATGCCTGAGGACTTCATGGCCGAAGGCCGCCAGGATCTACCCGCTCAGGAACGGGACTTCGACTGATGCCAGCGTGCTACATGCTGGATACGGATACCTGCATTTATCTCCGCAAACGGCGCCCGCCGGGCGTTGAGGAACGCTTCCGCCAATTGCGTCCCGGAGAGGTGGTCATTTCAACCATCACCTACGGCGAGCTATACAACGGCGCCTTGAAAAGTCGCGAGGCAGCCGCCGCATTGAGCAATCTACAACGCCTGGTGGAGTTGCTTCCCGTCGTGCCGTTACCTGCCACAACCGGGATACACTACGGCGGCATCCGCAGCGCACTGGAAAAGGCCGGCAATATCATCGGGGGCAATGATTTGTGGATTGCCGCTCACGCACTCGAACTTGATCTGGTACTGGTGACAAACAATACCCGGGAGTTTGGTCGAATCCCGCAATTGAAACTGGAAAATTGGCTTAGCGGGTAAACGACCCTCTACAGCGCGTGCTCTAACAGGCGCGCGTAAATCACCTCCGCCTGCTCACACATGGCTTCGCAACCCGCCGGCACCGGCACCTCCGCCAGCGGCACTTCACTAACCCGCTGGAAGCCGGTGGAAGCCTCCACCGCCGCATACCAGTGGGGCGCCCACACACCATCGCTGTCCCGGCGCCCGGCGGGCCAGTGCAGCATCTGTTCGACGAAGGGAATACCCAGGCGCCCACAGAGGGCCCGCAGCACCCGCTCCGGATTTTCCAGCGTACGTGCGGAGTCGATCACCGGCGGCGCCTGCCCCAGGCGGTCCGCCACCCGCTGGAACAGCGCCCATTGCTGGGGAAAGCCCAGCTCCTCCACCGCGAAGTGCGGGCGCACCCTGGCATAGGAGGCGATGATGCGCCGCGGCTCACGGATCAGGAAGCAGTTGCTCAAGGCATCGGTCCAGCCCATGTCCCTGTGCGGCAGGATGTGCTGGGTCATGTGTTTCTGATAGAACACCCGACAGCTGGCCGGATCCGCCGTCGCCGGCAGGTCCTCGCAGAGCTGGCGAGCCACCTCGTCCCAATCACAGCTCATGCTGGCCATGATTGCCCTCGCATCCGGGTGCTCAAGCCCCGTGGCGCTCAGGTAGTGGCCATAGAAAGGCTCGTCTACCACCGCGCAGTCGGGGCGGTTCTCGAAGGCGCGCATCAGCGCCGTGCTGATGTTCCGCGGCCCCGACCACATGGCGATGCGCAGTATTTCCACGGCTCAGCCCCTCGGGTGTTCGCGACCGGGCCCGTCGATGTAGCGCGCCACCACTTCGCGATAGTGGGCCTGTAGGCGCCTGACCACAGGTTTCTCGCCCCCGGGCTCGCCGATCACCCGGCCATCCACCTCGGTGACCGGCACCAGACCGGCAAAGGTTCCGGTGACGAAGGCCTCCTCGGCATTGTAGACATCGGTCAGGGTGAAATTGGTCTCGCGCACGGTCATGCCCAGTTCGCGCCCCATCATCAATACCTTCTCCCGGGTGATGCCATCCAGGCAATAGTCCCCGGTAGACGTCCACAGCTCGCCGCGGCGCACAATGAAGAAGTGGGTGGAATTGCAGGTGGCGACAAAGCCGTGGGGGTCCAGCATCAGGGCCTCGTCCGCGCCGGCCTTCGCTGCCTGGATGCAAGCGCCAATGCAGTTCAGCTTGGAGTGGGTGTTGAGGCTGGGATCCTGCACGTCGGAATAGCCCCGGCGCACGTAAACCGTGTACAAGCGTACGCCCTGCTCCACGACCTCCGGCAGGGCCGCCTTGTACTCGGGGATGATCACCACCGTGGGCGGGGTGATGGTCATGCGCGGGTCCTGGTATGGCGTGGCTTTCACGCCCCGGGACACCATCAGGCGGACATGCACGCCGTCGTCCATGCCGTTGGCCGCCAACAAGCGGTACAGCCGCCGCGCCAGGTCCTCGCGGGTGAAATCCGGCTGGAAGTCGAGGGTCTTCATGCCCTCGTACAGGCGCTCCAGATGGCGCTCCAGGAAGAGCACGGTACCGCGCTCCACCCGCAGGCCCTCCCAGACTCCGTCACCGAGAATGAAGCCGGAATCGAACACCGAGATGCGCGCCTGATCCCGGTGAAAATGTTCACCGTTGATCTCAATGAGGATGTCGGCGTTGCGGGCATCACCCGCGGTTTCATGGGTACCTTGCATGCCGGGCTCCGCTGCTGCGTGGTAAACTGGCCGGCGGTTTCAGCAGGGATATTCCGCGTGAGCGACGACCGCGACACACTATACGCAAAGCCAGTGCCCGAACCCAGCGCCTTCCGCTTTGACGACAGCGTGGCCCGGGTTTTCCCGGACATGATCAAGCGCTCCGTGCCCGGCTACACCACCATCGTGGCCATGACCGGCCTGCTGGCGGGGCGCTTTGCCACCCCCGGCAGCCGCCTGTACGACCTCGGCTGCTCCCTGGGTGCCTCCACTCTGGCCATGCGCCAGAATGTGCAGCACCGGGACTGTGTGATTGTCGGGGTCGACAGCTCGGACGCCATGCTGATCCGCTGCCGCACGGTGATCGATACCGACAGCCACGAGCTCCCGGTGGAACTGGTCTGCGCCGACCTGGTGGACGTGCCGATCGAGAACGCCTCGGTGGTGGTGCTCAATTTCACCCTGCAGTTCATCCCGCGGGAAGCCCGCGACGCCGTCATTCAGCGCATTTTCGATGGCCTTCGCCCCGGCGGTATCCTGGTCCTTTCGGAGAAAGTGGTCTTCGAGGACCCGCGCCTCGACGCCCTGAACATCGAGTTGCACCACGATTTCAAGCGCGCCAATGGCTACAGCGACCTGGAGATTGCCCAGAAGCGCGACTCCCTGGAGGGCGTGCTGCGCCGTGAAACCCTCAACCAGCATCGCGAGCGCGCGCGCCGCGTCGGTTTCAGCAGCTGCGAGGTGTGGTTCCAGTGCTTCAACTTCGCCTCCCTGGTGGCCCTGAAGTGAGACCTGTCCACAGCCCGCAGCACAGCAACAGGTATGGGAACGCTCGCTGAGATGATCGATCTGCAAACTCTGCTGGAACGCTGGCGGGAGGGCCCGCTGGCCGCCTGGGCGGAAAAACTGCCGGCCCAGGTCGAGCGCGGCCTCTCCGTGGAGCGCTACGGCGACCTGCCGCGCTGGCAGGCGGTCCTGGAGGCATTGCCCGAACTCCCCGTCAGCCAGCGCCACCTGGACCGCGCCCGGGTGGGCGCCGACTGCGACCCACCGCTATCGGAAACCGCACGCGCCAGCCTGCGGGACACCCTCCAGGGGCTGCACCCCTGGCGCAAGGGCCCCTTCGAGCTGTTCGGCGTGCAAATCGATACCGAGTGGCGCTCGGACTGGAAATGGGAGCGCATCGCGCCCCACCTGGATGACCTCAACGGCCGGCGCGTGCTGGACGTGGGCTGCGGCAGCGGCTACCACTGCTGGCGCATGGCCGGCGCCGGGGCCAGCGAAGTCATCGGCATCGACCCCACGCCCCTCTTCGTGCTGCAATTTCTAGCTCTGCAGAAGTACCTGCGGCAGCCCGGCGTGTGGGTCCTGCCCCTGGGCATTCAGCATGTCCCGCCCAGGCTGCAGGCCTTCGACACAGTGTTCTCGATGGGCGTCCTCTATCACCGCCGCTCACCCATGGACCACCTGCAGGAACTGCGCGATTGTCTGCGACCCGGTGGCCAGCTGGTGCTGGAAACCCTGGTCATCGAAGGCGGCCCCGGCGCCACCCTGGTGCCCCAGGGCCGCTACGCGCGCATGGGTAATGTCTGGTTTCTGCCCAGTTGCGACAGCCTGCTGGGCTGGTTGCGCAAGCTGAAATTCCGCGAGCCGAAAGTGGTCGACGTCAGCGTAACCTCGACCGAGGAGCAGCGCAGTACAGAGTGGATGCGCTTTCAGTCGCTGGCAGACTTCCTCCACCCCGAGGACCCCAGCCGCACCCTGGAAGGCTACCCGGCGCCGCGGCGGGCGGTGGTGACGGCCTGGGCACCGGGGTAAAAGGCCAGCCCGCCCCGCCACCCCCCGTGGGGCCTCGTGCGCCATTGACCCTTGATACTAATCAAGGTCGCCCCGCGGCACTTGCTTTAGGCTAGGTCCCTCGACCACACCGGCGGACGACAGACCGCAATCAGCGATAAGGGAGCGCGCATGGGGCGGCCACATATCGAGTTTATCCAGGCGCAGTGCCTGAGCTGGCAAGCCGAGCCCAATATCGACAAGGCCTGGCGAAAAGTGCTCAGCCACGATCAGGAGAGCGGCGCGCTGACGCTCCTGCAGCGTCTCGATCCGGACTTTCACTTCGAAAACGCCCGCCCGATCGCCGCCGGCGAGGAATTCTACGTGCTGGCCGGCAGCTATTATCTCAACGGATACGAGTATTCAGCCGGCTGTTACGGCTTTTTTCCCGCCGGACACGAACGCCGGGATTGCTACTCGCCCCGGGGCGCCATGCTGCTGCGCATGTTCGATGCCGACCCCATCGACGCAGAGGATGACCCGGACACCCAGGCGCGAGCCGTGAACCGGCCCGCGGTGCCCTTTGTCGATACCTACCGCATGGTCTGGGACCGCAGCATGCTGGACCACCGGCTGGCGCACCTGCTGCCGGCGCGCAAGATACTGCGCATCGATCCGGTAGACGGCCAGAAAACCTTCCTTTTCATGACGGCCCCGCAAACCCACCCCACCAACTGGGCGGGCCCTGAGGAGTCGCACCCGACCCCCGAGGAAGCCTTCCTGATCGCCGGCGACCTCACCGGGCCCCAGGGCACCATGCAGGCGGGCGCCTACTTCTGGCGACCACCCCACATTCCCCACGGGCCCTTTGGGTCCCGCGCCGGATCGCTCTCACTGATCCGTTTTGTCGGCGGCATTCATGAAAATGTCTGGACCGAGGACGTACAGCCCTTCACCTACTCGCGCCCCTACCGTCCGGTTTTGCCGGAACCCCTGCGCGAGGATGCCAAGGCGCTGCCCATGCCAGTTCCCTGGTGAGGGGCGCCGCTCAGTGCAGCGGCTTCTTCCCCCGCTGGTGATCCTGGAACACGATCTCGAAGACCTCGCGGTAGTTCCGCGCGAAGTGCACATCCATTCCCTCGCGCAGGTAGTCTGGCAGCTCCTCGAAGTCCCGGCGGTTGGCGTCGGGCAGGATCAGCTCCATGATCTTCACCCGGCGGGCCGCGATGACCTTCTCGCGAATCCCGCCCACCGGCAGCACCTGCCCGGTCAGGGTGAGCTCGCCGGTCATCGCCAGGGGCCGCCGGATGCGCTCCTGGCGGGACAGGGAAATCAGCGCCGTGGCCATGGTAATGCCGGCACTCGGGCCGTCCTTGGGCGTGGCACCCTCGGGCACGTGCAGGTGGACCATGCTGGTGTCAAAGAAGTCCGGGTCGCAGCCGTAGTCCTTGAGGTGTGAGACCACATAGCTGTAGGCGATCTCCGCCGACTCCTTCATGGTGTCGCCGAGGCGCCCGGTGAGCTTGAAACCGCGGTTCAGGGTGTGCACCTGGGAGGATTCGATGGCCAGGGTGGCACCGCCCATGGCGGTCCAGGCGAGGCCGGTCGCCACGCCCGGTCCGCGCAGGAGTTTTTCCGCGTGGAACACGGGCTTGCCCAACAGGGACTCGATATCCTTCTTGCCGATGCGGATGCGCTCGGCCTCGCCCTCGACCAGGCGCACGATCGACTTGCGCATGATCCGGGACAGTTGCTTCTCGAGGTTGCGCACCCCGGCTTCCCGGCAGTAGCTCTCGATCACGTACTTGAGCGCCGGGTCGTTGATCTTCAATTGATCGCTCTTCAGACCGTGGCGCTTGCGCAGTTTGGGCCACAGGTGATTGCGGGCAATCGCCAGCTTCTCCTCGGCCACGTAACCGGACAGGCGCAGGATCTCCATGCGGTCCAGCAGCGGGCCGGGAATCGTGTCCAGCTGGTTGGCGGTGCAGACGAACAGCACCTGGGACAGATCCACCCGCAGGTCCAGGTAGTGATCGAGGAAGTCACTGTTCTGCTCGGGGTCGAGCACTTCCAGCAGGGCCGAGGCGGGGTCGCGACGGAAGGAAGCGCCGATCTTGTCGATCTCGTCGAGCATGATCACCGGGTTGGCGACCTTGACCTCCTTCAAGGCCTGCACGAACTTGCCGGGCATGGCGCCGATGTAGGTGCGGCGGTGCCCCTTGATCTCCGCCTCGTCGCGCATGCCGCCGAGGCTGAAGCGGTAGAACTCGCGGCCCAGGGCATCCGCCACCGAGCGGCCGATGCTGGTCTTGCCCACCCCGGGCGGCCCCACCAGCAACAGAATGGAGCCCTTGATCTCGCCCTTGAAGGCGCCCACCGCCAGGAACTCCAGGATGCGCTTTTTCACATCCTCCAGGCCGTCGTGGTGGGCGTCGAGCACCTCGCGGGCGTGCTTCAGCTCCAGGTGGTCTTCACTGGTCACCCCCCAGGGCACCTGGGTGGCCCAGTCGAGGTAGGTGCGGGTGACCCCGTATTCGGGGGAGCCGGTCTCCAGGATGGACAGTTTCTGCAGCTCGTCCCGCAGCCGCTTTTCCACCGGCTCCGGCATCGTCAGCGCGTCCATGCGCTCCTCGAACAGCTCGACGTCGGTGCTGCGGTCATCCTTGGAGATGCCCAGCTCCTTCTGGATCACCTTGAGCTGCTCGCGCAGGAAGAATTGTCGCTGCTGCTCCGAGACCTTCTCGTTGACCTGGCTGGTGATCTTGCCCTGGAGCTCCGCCACCTCGCGCTCGTGACGCAGCAGCAGCAGGACCTTCTCCATGCGCGCCAGCAGCGGCAGGGTATCGAGGATTTCCTGCAGCTCATCGCCCTTGGCCGAGGTCAGGGCTGCGGAAAAGTCGGTCAGGACGCTGGGCTGGTTGGGGCTGAAATTGCCCAGGTACTGCTTCAGCTCCTCGCCGTAGAGCGGGTTGAGCGGCAGCAACTCCTTGATTTCCTTGATCAGGGCCATCGCGTAGGCCTTGATCTCGTCGCTGTCGCGGTCCCCCTGGCTGCGGGGATACTCCACCTGCACGCGATAGGGTGGCTCGTCGTTCAGCCAGCGCACAATGCGAAAACGCTTGATGCCCTGGGCCAGGAACTGACCCGGGTTGTCGCCACCGCCCGAGGGCGGCCGGTGCAGACGCACCACGCAACCGATTTGCGGGAAGCTGGAGGCCCGGCTGTTGCCGGCCTCGTGCTGCTCGACATAGGACAGCCCGACCAGCCCGTGGCCGTCCTTCGCGACAGCCTCGAGGGTGCTCCCCCATTCCCGGGGGTTGATGATGACCGGCTGGATCTGGCCGGGGAAAAACGGCCGGTTGGGGATCGGGATCAGGTGCAGGGTCTCGGGCAGCACGTCCTCCGCCACCGCGGGGGCGTGTCGGGATTCACCTTCGGGATAGACCTGGTCATCACTCATAACTTCCGCTTCCTGACTGTGGCTGCACTGTCAGGGGATATGGGTGCGCCATACCCCATTTCAAGCCGCGCCCCGGTTCTGTCGTGCCCGTGCTCGCGTTATACTCGACGTTTTTCACCCACGCCTTATGCGAGGACACCACGTTGCACATCGACCAGGCCAGTGAGCCCCAACTGCGCGAACAACTCCAGGATCTCTACGACCGCTTCGATCAACTGGCGGCGCGGAAACTCAATCTGGACATCACCCGCGGCAAGCCGAGTGCGGCCCAGGTCAGTCTTTCCGATGCGCTGGACGGTATTCTGGGCGGCGACTACCGCGCCGCCGACGGCACCGATGCCCGCAACTACGGCGGCCTGGATGGCCTGCCCGAGGCCCGCGCCCTGTTCGGTGAGGTACTCGGCACCCGCCCCGAAGAGACCCTGGTGGGAGGCAACAGCTCCCTGACCCTGATGTACCAGGTGATGGACTTCGCCCTCAGCGAAGGCCTGCGCGGCCAGGAAAGTGCCTGGGCCAACCTCGACACGGTGAAGTTTCTCTGCCCGGTGCCCGGCTACGACCGCCACTTCTCTGTGTGCGAGTACCTCGGCATTGAAATGATCAACGTGCCGATGCTCGACACCGGGCCGGACATGGATGAAGTCGAGCGCCTGGTGGCGGAGGATCCTGCGATCAAAGGGATCTGGTGCGTGCCGCGCTTCTCCAACCCCACCGGTTGCGTCTACGACGACGCCACGGTGGAACGCCTCGCGCGGCTGCCCAAACTGGCTTCGGAAGACTTCATCGTCATGTGGGACAACGCCTACGCCGTGCACCAGTTGCGCGAGGATGCCACGGCGCTGGCCTCCATCAGCGAATACGCCCGGCGCTTCGAGACCATGGACGGCATTTTCCAGTTCGGCTCCACCTCCAAGGTGACCTTCGCCGGCGCCGGCGTCGCCTTCGTCGGCAGCTCCGAACGCAACCTTTCCGCCCTCAAGGCCCACCTGGCCTTCCAGACCATCGGCCCGGACAAGGTCAACCAGCTGCGCCATGTGCGCTTCCTCAAGGACAGCGACACCCTGGCCGCCCACATGGCGCGCCATGCGGAGCTGCTGAAACCGCGCTTCGACTGCGTACTGAATACCCTGGAGCGCGAGCTCGGCGACACCGGCATGGGCAGCTGGACCGCGCCCGAGGGAGGCTATTTTGTTTCCTTTGACGCCCTGCCCGGGCTGGCCCAGGAAATTGTCGACCTGGCCGGCAAGATCGGCGTCAAGCTGACCCCGGCCGGCGCCACCTTCCCCTACGGCAAGGACCCGGAGAACCGCAATATCCGCATCTCGCCCAGCTTTCCCTCTCTCGAGGACCTGGAAGCGAGCATGGAAGCCTTCGTGGTGTGCGTGAAACTGGCGTCGGTGAAGCACAAACTGGGCGCCTGAAGGCGCCCTCGCGAGACGCGTCATACCTTCACTACTGGGGGCCCGCCGGGCCCCCGGGACCCATCCTCAGTCGTCGCGGCCGACCTGCGGCTGCATGCCGGGTACCGGGAAGGAGGTGACGTTGCCGCGGCTGCTGCCGGCGGGGGCGTCGGAAACTTTGGCCGGCCCCTCTTTTTCCACCTCGTCGATACGGATGATCGCCTGCAGCGGTACATAACTGCGCTTGACCCCGGCGAACTCGGTTTTCAGCTTTTCCTCGCCCGGATCCACCAGGATCTGTGAGCGCTCCCCGAACACGAATTCCTCGATCTCGATAAAGCCCCACATGTCGCTCTGGTAGATCTGGCGGGCAAACACCTCAAACACCTGGTTGGCGTTGTGGAAGATCACCTTGTAGACGGGCTGGCTGGGCATTGCGACCTCTTCGCGTCGCCGCCACGGAGGGGGCGGCGGGTGGCTGTGGAAAGGGGGCGAATACTACCACTCCGGGCACCCGCCAGCTACCGGCCCCCTGTGCGCCGGCGGGTCAAATGGGTATAATTGCCGCCCATTTTTTGACCAGCCCCCGATCCGGGAGCAAAGAGGACCCGTGAGCAAGAAGCTCTACATCCAGACCCACGGCTGCCAGATGAACGAGTACGATTCCGCGCGCATGCGCGACCTGCTCCAGGACAGTCACGGCCTGACGCCCACGGACACGCCCGAGGAGGCGGATGTCCTGCTTCTGAACACCTGCTCGATCCGCGAGAAAGCCCAGGAAAAGGTCTTTCACCAGCTGGGGCGCTGGAAGCACCTGAAACAGAAGAATCCCGACCTGATCATCGGCGTGGGGGGCTGCGTGGCCAGCCAGGAAGGCGCCGAGATCGGCAAGCGGGCCCCCTACGTGGACCTGGTCTTCGGCCCCCAGACCCTGCACCGCCTGCCGGAAATGATGGCGGAGCGCGCCACCCGCGGCCCCGGCGGCACCCTGGTGGTGGACGTGAGTTTCCCGGAAATCGAGAAATTCGATCGCCTGCCGGAGCCCAAAGTCGAGGGGCCCACCGCTTTTGTCTCCATCATGGAGGGCTGCAGCAAGTACTGCACCTTCTGTGTGGTGCCCTACACCCGGGGCGAGGAAGTCTCCCGCCCCTTGGACGACGTCATCGCGGAAATCGCCCACCTGGCCGCCGGCGGCGTGCGCGAGGTGAACCTGCTGGGGCAGAACGTCAACGCCTACCGCGGCGACAACCACCTGGGCGAGACGGTCGATTTTGCCGAACTGCTGCACTTCGTCGCCCGCATTCCGGGTATCGAGCGCATCCGCTATACCACCTCCCACCCGGTGGAGTTCTCCGACGCCCTGATCCAGGCCTACGCCGAGATCCCCCAGCTGGTGGACCACCTGCACCTGCCGGTGCAGAGCGGTTCCGACCGCGTGCTGATGGCCATGAAGCGCGGCCACACCGCCCTGGAGTACAAGTCAAAAATCCGACGTTTACGCAAGATACGCCCCGATATCAGCATTTCCTCGGACTTTATCATCGGTTTCCCCGGTGAAAGCGAGGCCGACTTCGCCGCCACCATGCAGCTGATCGACGACATCGGCTTCGACACTTCCTTCAGTTTCGTCTACAGCGCCCGCCCCGGCACCCCCGCCGCGGAGCTGCCCGACGACACCGACGAAGCGGTCAAGAAGCAGCGCCTGCAGATCCTCCAGGCCCGCATCCTGCAGCAGGCCCAGGCAATCAGCCGGCGCATGGTCGGCAGCACCCAGCGCATCCTGGTCAGCGGCCCCTCGAAAAAGGACCCAGGCCAGCTGCAGGGGCGCACGGAAAACAACCGCGTGGTCAACTTCCGCTGCGACGATCACGGCCTGATCGGCGATTTCGTCGACGTGGAGATCCTCGAGGCCCTGCCCAACTCCCTGCGCGGCCAGCTGGCGCCCGGGCATCCGATGCGGGCAACTGGTTGACTAGTGATCAATCCGGTATATCCTGTCTTTCCATGCACAAACGCCCACGAGGGCCGAAGAGCGACTTGAACAGCGAACCTCCCACGCAAGCGTCTGCCCGGACGACTTTTACCCTGGAACCCAATGATGCCCGCCATCTGGCCCTGCTCTGCGGCCAGCTGGACAGTCATTTGCGCCAGATCGAAAGCCGTCTCGGCATCAGCATTCACAACCGGGGCAACGAGTTCCTGCTCACGGGTCCGGAGACCGCCGTGGCCCAGGGCCGCGAGCTGTTGCAGCACCTTTACCGCGAGGTCTGCCAGGGCGTGGGCCTGAGCCCGGAGTCCCTGCACCTCCAGCTGCAGCAGACCGGTATGGAAGCTCCCGAGCCGGTGGATGACGGCGCCGTGGAATCCCTGCAGGTCATCCGCACCAAGCGCGCCTCGGTGAAACCCCGCGGCAAGAACCAGCAGGGCTACGTGCGCACCATCAAGCAGTGCGACATCAACTTCGGCATCGGCCCGGCGGGCACCGGCAAGACCTACCTGGCGGTGGCCTGCGCAGTAGAGGCCCTGCTCGAAGAGCGGGTACGGCGCATCCTGCTGGTACGCCCGGCGGTGGAGGCGGGGGAAAAACTCGGCTTCCTGCCGGGTGACCTGACCCAGAAGATCGATCCCTACCTGCGCCCGCTCTACGACGCCCTCTACGAGATGCTCGGCTTCGAGACAGTCAACAAGTTCATTGAGCGCAATGTGGTGGAAGTGGCGCCGCTGGCCTTCATGCGCGGCCGCACCCTGAACAATGCCTTCATCATCCTGGACGAGGCCCAGAACACCACCCGGGAGCAGATGAAGATGTTCCTGACCCGGATCGGCTTCGGCTCCACTGCCGTGATCACGGGCGATGCCACCCAGATCGATTTGCCACGGGGCATTCCCTCGGGCCTGACCCATGCCAGCAAGATCCTGACCGGCGTCGAGGGTATCGGCTTTACCTTCTTCGGCAGTCGAGACGTGGTGCGTCACCCCCTGGTACAGCGCATCGTGGAAGCCTACGACGCCCACGACGACAAGGCCCTGCACCTCGACAAGAGCAAGCCATGAGCCTGCAGATCGACATCCAGCGCGCCTGCAGCGAGCCCGCCCCCGACGAGGATGACATACGCAGCTGGTTGAGCGCGGTACTCGACCGGGAGCGCCCGGGGCAGGACAGCGAGCTGTGCCTGCGCCTGGTCGACGAGACCGAAATGACGGCGCTGAACAGCACCTGGCGCGGCAAGGCCGGGCCCACCAACGTGCTCTCCTTCCCCGCGGACCTGCCCCCCGAGCTGGCGCTGCCACTGCTGGGCGATATTGTCATTTGCAGCCCCGTCGTGGCCCGGGAAGCCGCAGCCCAGGGCAAGCCGGCCCGGGCCCACTGGGCCCACCTGCTGGTGCACGGCTGTCTGCACCTGCTCGGCCACGATCACATTGACCCCGAGGAAGCCCGGGCCATGGAGGCCCTGGAAACCCGACTGCTCGCCACCCTCGGTTTTCCCTGCCCCTATGAAGAGGAGCCCGTAACGCCATGAGCGAAGATCGATCAAGTCACGAGTCAGGAGACCGCTCCTGGCTCGAGAAGATCGCCCTGCTGTTTTCCTCCGAGCCCCACAATCGCCGGGACCTGGAGGACGTGCTGGCCATCGCCGCCGAAAATGAGGTGATCGACCCGGACGCGCGCAGCATCATGGAAGGTGCCATGAAGGTCAGCGACATGCAGGTGCGGGACATCATGATCCCCCGCGCCCAGATGGTGGTGATCAAGGCGGGCGCCACGCTGGAGGAAATGCTCCCGCAGATCATCCGTTCCGCCCACTCGCGCTACCCGGTGGTGGGGGAGAGCCCCGATGACGTCCAGGGCATCCTGCTGGTCAAGGACATGCTGCCGGAGATCCTCAGCCAGGACCACTCGGAGTTCCGCATTCAGAACCTCCTGCGCCCGGCCGTCGTGGTACCGGAAAGCAAGCGGCTCAACGTATTGCTGCGGGAATTCCGCGAGAACCGCAACCACATGGCCATCGTGATTGACGAGTACGGTGGTGTCGCCGGCCTGGTGACCATCGAGGATGTCCTAGAGGAAATCGTCGGCGACATCGAGGATGAAACCGATGTCGAAGAGGACCAGTTCATCCGCAAGATCGGCGACGGCGACTACTTCGTGAAGGCACTCACGCCGATCGAGGACTTCAACGACTACTTCCACACCCGCTTCAGTGACGAGGAGTTCGACACCATCGGCGGGCTGGTCATCCAGGCCTTCGGCCACATGCCGGCGCGCAACGAGGTGACCTGGATCGACGACTGTGAGTTCAAGGTGATCAACGCCGACCAGCGCAAAATCCACAGCCTGCGCATGCGTCCCGCGGCGCGCTGACTATGGACGAGGCGCGCCTGCACCCGGCCTGGGTCGTCCTGCTGGCACCCCTCGCGGGCGCCCTGGTCACCCTGTCTCTGGCGCCCTTCGGATTCTGGCCGGCGGGCATTCTCAGCTGCGCTCTCTACGCCTGGCTGCTGTCCCGCTGCACACCCCGCCAGGCCCTGTGGCGGGGCTGGCTCTACGGCCTGGGCCTGTTCGGCTCGGGCGTGTCCTGGGTCTACGTCAGCATCCACGTCTACGGCTATGCCAGTGTCGCGCTGGCGGCCCTGCTCACGGTCCTCTTCTGCGCGGGACTGGCCCTGCTGCAGGCCCTGTTCGCCGGCGTCTATGTACGCTGGGTGCGCGCCCTGCCGGGGGGTATGCTGGTGGGCTTCCCGGCCCTGTGGGTGCTGTTTGAATGGCTGCGCAGCTGGCTGTTTACCGGCTTCCCCTGGTTGTTCCTCGGCTATGCTCACCTGGACAACTGGCTGGCCGGCTGGGCGCCCATCCTCGGGGTCTATGCGCTCTCTTTTGCCACCGTGCTCACCGGCAGCTGTTTGTTTCTCGCCTGGCGCAGCCGCCAGGCAGCCGCCCTGGCCACTTATGCCGTGATCCTGGTCACCCTCTGGGGCGGCGGCGCCATCCTGCGCCCCATCGAATGGGTGGTGCCCGGCGCCGCGGAGCCCCTCTCGGTCGCCCTCTACCAGCCGGATATTCCCCAGGAGCGCAAGTGGTCGCCGGGCGAGTTTCCGCGCATCGTGGAGCAGTTCGAGCGCGCCCTGCCGCGACAGTACGGCCACGACATCATCCTGTGGCCGGAATCCGCCCTGCCGCGCTTCTATCACCAGGTCCGCGACATCCTCGACCCGATCGACAGCCACGCGCGCCTGCTGGACGAGACCCTGATTACCGGCATTCCCTGGCGCGAAGCGGGCAGCGACCAGTACTACAACAGCATCGTGGCCCTGGGTGCCGGTGAAGGCCTGTACCACAAACAGCGCCTGGTGCCCTTTGGCGAATACGTTCCCCTGGAGAGCTGGCTGCGGGGCCTGATCGCTTTCTTTGACCTGCCCATGTCCGGATTCAGCGCCGGGCCACCGGGACAGGACCTGCTGGTGGCGAACGGTTACCGCCTGGCACCCTTTATCTGCTACGAAATCGTCTACCCCGACCTGGTGGCGGAGGGCGCGCGCCGGGCCGACCTGCTGGTGACCATCAGCAATGACAGCTGGTTCGGCGCCTCCATCGGCCCGCTGCAGCACCTGGAGATGGCGCGCATGCGGGCCCTGGAAACCGGCCGCTATCTGCTGCGGGGCACCAACAACGGCGTCTCTGCCATTATCGATCACCGCGGCCGTATCCTGGCGCAGAGCCCGCAGTTCGAGGAAGTCGTGCTCACCGGCGAGGCCCAGGTGATGCTGGGCAGCACCCCCTTCGCCAGCTTCGGCTCGCGTCCGGTGCTCTCCGCCTGTCTGCTGGTATTGCTGCTGATGCTGGTGCTCTATCACACGCTCTGGCGGGAGAACGACTGACGGTGTGGTAGAATGCGCGGTTTTCCCGACCCGCTCCGACGCGGCCACAGCCGGCCCCGGAGCCCCTGACTGGCGCGAGCATTCATGGAACAGCACTACCAACCCCAGGATCTGGAGCAGGCCGTCCAGGCCCACTGGCAGACGCAGCGCACTTTCTGTGTGCAGCAGGACGACCAGCGCGAGAAGTTCTACTGCCTGGCCATGTTCCCCTACCCCAGCGGCAAGCTGCACATGGGGCATGTCCGCAACTACACCATCGCCGACGTCATCGCCCGCTTCCAGCGCATGCAGGGCAGGAATGTGCTGCAGCCGATGGGCTGGGATGCGTTCGGTCTGCCGGCGGAAAATGCCGCCATCAAGAACAACGTCCCCCCCGCCCGCTGGACCCGGGAAAACATTGCCTACATGCGCGCCCAGCTGCAGCGCCTGGGCTTTGCCTATGACTGGGAACGGGAAATCGCCACCTGCGAGCCCGAGTACTACCGCTGGGAGCAGTGGTTCTTCACCCGCCTCTTCGAGCGCGGCCTGGCCTACAAAAAACAGGCCGAAGTAAACTGGTGTGAAAACGATCAGACCGTACTGGCCAACGAGCAAGTGGTGGACGGCAAGTGCTGGCGCTGTGACAACCCGGTGGAGCGCCGCGAGATCGACCAGTGGTTCATCCGCATCACCGATTACGCCCAGCAACTGCTGGACGACCTCGACCAGCTGGAGCACTGGCCCGAGCAGGTGCGCACCATGCAGCGCAACTGGATTGGCCGCTCCGAGGGCGTCGAGCTGGATTTCGGGCTGCCGGATAACGGGGCCCTGCGGGTCTACACCACCCGCCCGGATACCCTGATGGGGGTGACCTACCTCGCCGTGGCGCCTCAGCATCCGCTGGCCCGCGCCGCCGCCGAGGGCAACCCCGAGCTGGCCGCCTTCATCGAGGAGCAGAGCCATATCAAGGTGGCCGAGGCGGACCTCGCCACCATGGAGAAGCGAGGCATGGCCACCGGTCGTACCGCGCGCCACCCGATCACCGGCGAGGAACTGCCGGTCTGGGTCGCCAACTTCGTACTGATGAGCTACGGCTCCGGCGCCGTCATGTCGGTGCCCGGCCACGACCAGCGCGACTGGGAGTTCGCCACCCGCTACGGCCTGCCGATTCAGCAGGTGGTGCGCCCCGCAGACGATCAGCCCTGTGACCTCGACCAGGCCGCCTTCACCGACAAGGGCATCCTGGTCAACTCCGGCGAATTCGACGGCCTGGACTTCGCCGCGGCCTTTGACGCCATCGCCGACCGCCTGGAAGCCGAGGGCAAGGGCACGCGCAAGGTCAACTTCCGCCTGCGCGACTGGGGGGTTTCCCGCCAGCGCTACTGGGGCGCCCCCATCCCGATCATCAACTGCGACAGCTGCGGCGCGGTCCCGGTGCCGGCGGAAGACTTGCCCGTGGTGCTGCCCACCGACGTCGCCTTCGAGGGCGTCGGCTCGCCGATCAAGAAGATGCCCGAGTTCTATCGCACCACCTGCCCGAAATGCGGCGGCGAAGCGGAGCGGGAAACCGACACCTTCGACACCTTCATGGAGTCCTCCTGGTACTACGCCCGCTATGCCTGCCCCGGCAACGACCGGGCCATGCTGGACGATGAAGCCAAGTACTGGACCCCGGTGGACCAGTATGTCGGCGGCATTGAACACGCCATCCTGCACCTGCTCTACGCGCGTTTCTTCCACAAGCTGCTGCGGGACGAGGGCCTGGTGGACTCCGACGAGCCCTTCGTGCGCCTGCTGACCCAGGGCATGGTGCTGAAGGACGGCGCCAAGATGTCCAAATCCAAGGGCAACACCGTGGATCCGCAGGCCCTGATCGACCGCTACGGCGCCGACACCGTGCGCCTGTTCAGCATGTTCGCGGCGCCGCCCGAGCAGTCCCTGGAGTGGTCCGACTCCGGCGTCGAGGGCGCCAACCGCTTCCTCAAGCGGCTGTGGAAACTGATCGCCGGCCACGTGGCCGCCGGCCCCGCACCCGAGCTGGCGCTGGATGCCCTAGATGACGCCCAGCGCAACGCCCGGCGCAAGACCCATGAAACCATCGCCAAGGTCGGCGACGACTACGGCCGGCGCCAGACCTTCAACACCGCGATCGCGGCGGTGATGGAACTCTGCAACGAACTGGGCCGGCTGGACGACAGCCCCGCCTCCCGGGCCGTGCTGGACGAGGGCCTGCGCGCAGTGGTACTGATGCTGTGCCCGGTGGTACCCCATGTCTGCCACCAGTTGTGGCAGGCCCTGGGGGGCAGTGGCGAGGTGGTCAACGCGCCCTGGCCCGCCGTCGACGAGACGGCTCTGACCCGGGACAGCATCGACATGGCGGTGCAGGTGAACGGCAAACTGCGCGCCACCATGTCGGTGCCCGCCGATGCCGACCGCGAGGCCATCGAGGCCGCGGCCCTGGCCCAGGAGAATGCCCAGCGCTTCCTGGAAGGCGTCACGGTGCGCAAGGTGATTGTGGTGCCCGGCAAACTGGTTAACATAGTGGCCAAGTGATGGCCCCGGAGAAGCCCATGCTGCGCACTGCCCTCGTTCTTCTGCTCGCCGGCCTGCTGGCGGGCTGCGGTTTCCAGCTGCGCGGTGACAGCAGCGCCACCGCCCTGCCGGAGAGCTGGCGGCAGATGGCGCTGGAGACCGGCAACCCGAACAGCGAGTTCAGCCGCGAACTGCAGGCGCGCTTCTCCGCCAACGGGGTCGAGTGGGTGGAGCGCGGCGATGCCGCCTATATCCTGGAGCTCTCCCCCGAGCGCTTCCAGCAGCGCAACCTGTCCCTCAACAACCAGGCCCGGGCCGCCGAATTCGAACTCACCATGCGCGCCAATTTCAGTGTGCGCGACCGGCAGGGGGAGATCGCCATGCCGTCCACCGAGGCCGTGGTGGTGAAGCAAATGGAAAATGACCCCCGCAACGTGGTCGGCAAGGCCGAGGAAATCCGCATTCTGCAATCCGAGATGCGCGGTGAACTGGCCCGACAGATCCTCCGCCGTATCGGCTTCCACGCCGCCGCCCGCTGATGCAGGTCAAGCCGGAGCAACTGCGCGGCCACCTGGAGAAACAGTGCCTCCCTGCCTACCTCCTGCACGGTGACGAACCGCTGCTGCTGCAGGAATGCGCCGACCTGGTTCGCCAGGCGGCCCGCCGCGAAGGCTGCAGCGAACGCGAACTGCTGGAAGTGGACGACGACCGCTTCGACTGGGGCCAGCTGCGCGACAGTGCCGCCGAGATGTCACTCTTCGGCGACCGCAAGCTGATCGAAATCCGCCTGCCCTCGGGCAAGCCCGGTGCCGCCGGCAGCAAGGCGCTGTGCGAGTACCTGGAGCGCGGCAGCGACGACATCCTGCTGTTGCTCTGCGGCAAGGTGGACCAGCAGTCCCAGAACAGCAAGTGGTTCAAGGCCCTGGACAAGGCCGGCGCCGCGGTCCGGGTCTGGCCGGTGGGTGCCCGGGAAATGCCGCGCTGGTTGCGCCAGCGGCTGCAGGCAGCAGGGCTGGAGATCGACGCCGATGCCCTGGAGCTGCTCGCGGAACGCCTGGAGGGCAACCTCTATGCCGCCGTACAGGAAGTCGAGAAACTGGTGCTGCTGGCCGGGAACGGCCGCGTCAGCCTGGACACGGTGACCGCTTCCGTCCTGGACAATGCCCGCTACAACCTCTTCGCCATGCTGGACACCGCCCTGCGCGGGGAGGCGGAGGCGGCCCTGCGCATGCTGCGCGGTCTCCGCGGCGAAGGCAGCGACAGCATGCCGATCCTCTGGGTACTGGCGCGGGAGCTGCGCACCCTGCACGGTCTCCAGCTCGAGTGCGAGGCCGGGGCACCGGTCAGCCAGGTACTTCAGCGCCACCGGGTATGGAAGAGCCGGCTGGCCGCCACCCAGGCGGCCCTGGAGCGCCACGCCAGTCCCTCGCTGGCGCAGCTGCTGCGCCAGGCCCAGCAGGTGGATGCCTGTATCAAGGGCTTTGCCCCCGGGAAACCCTGGGACCGTCTGGAGGCCCTGCTGCTGGCACTCGCCGGAGTCAAACTGCCAGCCGCTCCGGCCCGTCTGGCCTAAACCTCCACAGCACTTCTGCCGCGCCCATACCGCGGTCGCTCTCCTGCTAAACCCCCGCGGCCCCGCTTGCGACTGCGGACCTGTGCGTTCAGGCGACAGGTCATCCTGCGCCCTTGTTCCCTTCACTTGCAATCCGCCACCCGCCAAACTACTGTATATCTATACAGCAAAAGGGACAAACCGCGGAGGCAAGGCCACCATGGACAGCACCACTTACACCGAGCACCACAAGAGCGGGCATGATGCCGGTCCGCTCGCCCAACAGGCCCTGGCTCAGGTTATTCGCCGCCCGGATACCTGGCGCGGGCGGCCGGGCCGCTTCGAGGGCGGGCGGCAGCCCGCCAACGGCGACTGGCACAGCCGCGGCCTGGCCACCGGTTACGGCAACCTGGACCAGGCCCTGCAGCAAAAAGGCTGGCCCGCCGGCACCACCATCGAGGTGCTCAGCGACGGCTGCGGGCTGGGCAACATGGGGCTGTTCCTGCCGGCCATGACCACCCTCGGCGGGCAGCGCCGCTGGCAGGTCTTCATCGCTCCGCCCTGGGCGCCCTATGCGCCCCTGCTGGCGGCGCGGGGCATCGATACCCGCCAGGTCCTGCTGGTCCACCCGCGCAATCGCGAAGATCTGCTGTGGAGCGTGGAGCAGGCCCTGCGCAGCGGCACCAGCGCCAGTGTGTTTGCCTGGCTGGGCGCCGGGCAGTATCGCTACAGCGAGTTGCGCAAGCTACAGCTTGCCGCCGCCGGCAGCGATACGCTGGCAGTAATGTTTCGCCCCAACAGCGCCGCCGCGGAGTCCAGCCCCGCCGGCCTGCGACTGCAGATGCGCGCCTGGCGTACCGTGCACCTGCTCAAGCAGCGCGGCGGCCGTCAGGGCGAGGACATCTACCTCTCCCCCGCGGATGAGCACCCCGAGCACCCGCAACTGTGGGAGCTGCCGGCCTGGCCGCAAGCGGCGATTAGCAAGGGGGAGCTGGCAGGTAGCGCCTGAGGGTCCCGTCCGGGCTTCACGGAAGTGCAACATGGGTCGTCTAGACTGACCTGCCGTGCTCCGTAGACCTGCGCAAGTATTCCTGTGCACTACCTTCGGAGACGTCACCACGCGACCCGACCCGGAGTCCCATGGCATGCTGATTGCTCCCTGCCAGCACTTTCCATCTATAACAGACTCGACCAGTGACCCCGGGGTCATGTCCGAGGCCCTGGGAGATATTCTCAGACAACGACAAATCAGTACGCTGCTGCAACCCGTGGTCGACCTGAAGCAGCGCAGGATACTGGGCTACGAAGCTCTGAGCCGGGGCCCCTCGGACAGCCACCTGCACAATCCAACCGCCCTGTTCGACACGGCCTTCCGCTCAGGCCAGCTATCGACGCTGGAGCTCCTCTGCCGCGAAACAGCGCTGAAGCACTTCCAGCACCTGGGGCTACCGGGGGCCCTGTTCCTGAACGCAACTCCCATGAGCCTCTTTCAGGCAAGCCACGCGGCGCATCACACCCTGGCGCTGCTCGAAAAGGTTGGCCTGTCACCAGAGCAGGTCGTCATTGAGTTGACAGAGCAGCACCCCCTGGAGGACTTTGCCCTGGTCCGCGAGGCCATTCGTCACTTCCACGAACTGGGCTTTCGCATCGCTCTGGATGATCTCGGCGGCGGCTACGCCGGGCTGCGCATGTGGTCCGAACTACAGCCCGACTACGTCAAGATAGACAAACACTTCGTGCAGAGCATCCACGAGGATCCGGTCAAGCAGGGTTTCGTGCGTTCGATTCTGGACATCGCCCGGGACCTGAACTGCCAGGTTATCGCCGAGGGCATCGAGACCGTGGAAGAGTACCAGTGCATTCGAAGCCTGGGCATCGGTATCGGCCAGGGCTACTACTTTGCACGGCCACATACCCTGCCGCCGGTATCCCTGCCACCCAAGCTGTTTGACCAGAGCACCGGCGGGCAACGGGGAACCCGCCTGGGAGAGAGCGTTAGCTGTCTGATGCGGGAGTCCCCCCAGGTTGCCCCCGAGACACGGGTGGAAACCGTGGTCGAACTTTTCAGCAACAGCCCGGGACTGCTGTCACTGCCGGTTGTGCGCGCGGACGGCGTGACACTCGGCATGGTACGGCGCTATCAGGTGCTGGACGTCTACGCCAGCAACTTCGGGCGTGCACTACACGGCAAAAAGCCGGTGGTGGCACTGATGGAGGCAGAACCCGTCGTGGTGGAGCAGGACATGAGTATGGAACAGGTCAGCCAGCTGGTGACCGACAACATGCAGCTGCGGCTCGACGAGGAGTTCATCATCACCAACCAGGGACGTTTCGCGGGTATCGGCCGCGTAGTGGACCTGCTGCGCAAGATTACCGAATTGCAAGTGCGTAGCGCCCGCTACGCCAACCCCCTGACGCTCCTGCCCGGTAACGTGCCCATCTACGAGCGGTTGGATCAGCTGCTGGAGAACAACGAGTCATTCGCCGTGGCCTACTGTGACCTGGATCACTTCAAACCCTTCAATGACGCCTACGGCTACAGCCAGGGTGATCAGGTCATCCAGAAGCTGGCAGAGCTACTGACGGCGGCGGTTCACCCCGAAGACGACTTCGTCGGTCACGTCGGCGGCGACGATTTTATCCTGATATTTACCAGTCGCAACTGGCGTGAGCGCTGCGAGAGGGTGCTGGAGCAGTTCCACCGGGCGGTGCGTTACTTCTACCGGCCGGACGATCTCGCGCGCGGGGGGATCCAGGGCAAGGACCGCAGCGGCAAGCACATATTTCACCCGCTGCTGAGTCTCTCCATCGGCGTGGTCAGCCCTCACCCCGGCAGCTGCAGCTCGCACCACGACGTCGCCGCCATGGCCAGCGAGGCCAAGGCACAGGCCAAGCAGCAAGACGGCGACGCCTTGTTCATCGACCGGCGCCGGATACCGCCACGCTACCAGGAGATCGCGGCGAGGACACCGTTTCGTAACCGGTAAGCCCGGGCTCAGAATCCCGCTTCCGCCACCAGCCAAAGCTTGCGGGTGTCGCGACTGAAATCATCCGCGCGGTAGTCCGCGTACTTGAGGGTGAGGGTATAGCGCCCGGCGAACTGTCGGCTGGCCTGCAGGTTCCATTCGCGGCCGAATGTTGAGTCCCCGGTATCCGCCTGATAGTGATGCCAGGTGGCCTGCAATGTGACGCCGGCCAATTGCCCACTGACACCGACGAAGCGGTCCTCCAGACCCGCGGCGGGGGTGCTGAGAAACTTGTCGGCCCAACCCTGGAAGGCGTGCAATGTCGCCAAGGGTGTCTGCAGGGCCACGCCCGCGTCGCGGTCCGCGCCGAGCACTTCCCGCGCCACACCCAGTCGCCAGCCCCGCCAGCTCAGACCGGCCCCGAGATGGGAAAACCCGGCACTGTATTTCACCGGATTGTTGCCAGCATCTTCCTGGCGCGCCAATTCCAGCCGGTAATCCAGCACCAGCTCGTCGGCCAGCAGCCCGTCCAGAGCCACGCGCCCCAGCAGATAGCCCCCTAGCGTTCGCGACGACAGCCCGGGTGCCTCGCGGCCGAAATCCAGCTGGTAGGCATACCCGGTCAGGCCGATGGCCTCGCCCGGGCGCCAGGCGATATTCAGCAGGTGGTGATCGCTGTCCAGGCTCGCCGGCGGTGTTCCGCGCTCGGGGCCGAAAATACGCCGGGTATCCTCCACCCAGGTGTAATCGATCTGAAGTTCGGTCAGCGGCTGCAGGGCAAGACGCAGGGCATCGTAGGTCTGCTCGTTCTGCCGCCAACCCACCCCGCCGACAAAGCGCTGATTGTCCAGCAGGATGCGCTGGCGCCCCGCCACGACGGAAACCTGCTCCCCCTGCCAGCCCAGGCTGAAGCGATTCAGATCGGTGCCTGTGGGGTCCACCACCACCGGAAATCCGGTCTTGCCGTTGCGTGTGTCGTTGTAGCGCCCGTCGAAGAGGTAAGCGACGTGATCGACTTCCGCCGCCAGCTCCCAGCCACGCCAAGGGGCACTGTTCCAGCTCAGGCGCCCCCGCAGCGTCGAGGCATTGGCGTCCCTGGCGAAGACGTCATCCGCCACCTGCTCGTGGCGCAGGCGAAACGACAACCCGATCTCCCCCTCTTGCAGGGCCGCCGCCAAACTGTCGACCCCGACGGCCTCCCCGGCCTGCACCGAGGCGCCCCCCAGGATGGCCAGCAATGACCACACACTCTTGTCCCACTTTTTCTTCATCGTCGTCCCCCTGTTTTTCACACCACGCGGCGCATCACCGAAACCGTGATCACCGCATCGATAACAATTTGCGCAACTCCGGCAGGCAGGAGCCGCAGTTGGTTCCCGCCCGGGTCTGCTCGCCAAGTGCCTCGGCAGTCTGCGCGCCATCGTCGATTGCTTGTTGTATGGCCGCCTCGCGGACCTGATGACAGCTGCACACCAGCGCGCTGCAATCGCCGCCGGCGAGGGGACGTCCCCGCGCCAGATTCAGCGCCGGCAACTCGCCGGCCGTCAGGGCATCCAGCAACCAGCTCTCATCCACGCTCGGGCGGCCGGCACCCAGCGCCAGCCAGCAGACCGGCCGCCCCTCGCGATAGCCCACCAGTCGCAGGAACTCGCCGGCACTGTCCTCCAGCTCCGCCCAGTTCTCCACAGCCCCCTGCCAGAGCTGCTTCCAGTCGATCATGCCGGGAGGTAGACGAGCAGCCAGATTGACCAGCTGCCAGCCACCCCGCGGTCGGCGACACCAGTAGTCAACATCCGGCAGTGGCAGCCGTTCCCGGCTCAGCAGGAGGGCCTCCCAGCACGGTGACAGGGCCGTCACTGAAACCGGCGTCTGCTTGAACGCGGGTTGCCCGGAGTACGGATCCACCTGCGCGGCCACCAGGGTGTCGACCGTGGCAGCCGACGCGAAGCCGTCACTCCAGTGAATCGGCATGAAGGCCGTGCCAGGGGTCTGTCCCATTTGCGCTCGGGCCCGCACCCGGCACTGGCCCAGGGCACTGCGCACCTCCACCAGCTCGCCGTCCTCCAGGCCGCACTGCACCAGGTCATCGGGGTGCATCTCCACAAAGGGCTCGGCGATGTGCTGCAGAAGCCGGTCGCTGCGTCCGGTGCGGGTCATGCTATGCCACTGGTCGCGGATGCGACCGGTGTTGAGCATCAGCGGGAATTCACTGTCGACAGCCACCGGCAGCGGCCGCGGCCTGCAGTCGACAAAGCGGGCACGCCCCGAGGGCGTAAAGAAATGACCATCCGCGAACAGGCGCCCGCTTCCCCGCGGCTCGCCCAGCTCATCTCCCGTGTCCCGGTCCAGGGCATCGCCTGCCTTGTCTTCCGAACCAGCGCCCGCGCCAGAATGTCTGCCCACCGGAGTTGCCGGGCAGGGCCATTGCACCGGCCGCAGGGTGTCGTAGGCGGTATCGCTGAGCTCGGCTAGGGCACCGATATCGAAGTCCCGGCGGCCGCCATTCTCGAAGGCCGACAGCGCCGCGTGCTCGCGGAAGATGGCCGCCGGTCCCGGGTAATCGAAGGCACCGCCGTGGCCGAGGCGACTGGCCACCTGGCAGAGCATCCACCAGTCCGGGCGCGCCTCTCCCGGCGGCGGCAGGAACGCCCGCTGGCGCGAGATGCGGCGCTCGGAATTGGTCACCGTGCCATCCTTCTCCCCCCAGGCCGCCGCGGGCAGGCGAATCCGCGCATGGCGCAGGGTATCGGTGTCATCGACACAGTCGGACACCACCAGGGTCTCGCAGCCGGCCAGTGCCTCGCGCACCCGGGCGCTGCGGGGCAGCGATACCGCGGGGTTGGTGGCAATCACCCAAAGAAACTTCACGTCGCCCCGAGCCACGGCCTCGAACAGCTCGACAGCGCGCAGCCCGGGGCGCGCGGGTATCTGCGAGGCGCCCCAGAAGCGCGCCACCTGCTCCCGGTGCTGCGGATTGTCCAACTCCATGTGTGCCGCCAACTGATTGGCCAGGCCACCCACTTCGCGCCCCCCCATGGCGTTGGGCTGCCCGGTAATCGAAAAGGGGCTCGCGCCGGGTCGACCGATGCGGCCGGTAGCCAGGTGGCAGTGGAGAATCGCGCTGCCCTTGTCGACGCCAGTCGTCGACTGGTTGATGCCCTGGGAGAACAGCGTGACCGTGCGCGGTGTCTGCGCAAACCAGCGGTAGAGTCGCTCCAGCTTTTCCGCTGGCAGGCCACAGGCAGCAGCGCTCGCAGCGAGATCCGGGTTGCGCGTAAGACTCGCCGCTGCCTGCGCCTTGAAGCCCTCGGTGTGCCGCCTGACAAAGTCGCGGTCGACCGCCTGCTGCCGCACCAGCCAGGCCAGCAAACCGTCGAAGAGGTAACCGTCGCTGCCCGGCGCCAAAGGCAGGTGCAGGTCCGCCAGCTCGCAGGTGGCTGTCTGCCGCGGGTCGATTACCACCACCCGCAGCCCCGGCCGCCGCGCCTTTTCGGCGGCGATACGTTGGTACAAGACCGGGTGGGCCCAGGCCAGATTGGAGCCGGTAATCACCAGCAGGTCCGCCAGTTCCAGATCGCGATAATTGCCGGGCACCGAGTCGCTGCCGAGTACCCGCTTGTGGGCGGCAACCGCCGAGGACATGCACAGGCGGCTGTTGGTATCGATATTGGCGCTGCCCAGGAAGCCCTTCATCAGCTTGTTGGCAACGTAGTAATCTTCGGTCAGAAGTTGACCCGAAACATAGAACGCCACGGCCTCGGGGCCGTGGCGCGTCAGAGTGCGGCGCAGGGCGCCCGCGACCTGGTCCAAGGCCTGATCCCAGGAGGCACGGCGACCCTCGATTTCCGGGTAGAGCAGGCGCCCCTCGTCACCCAGCGTTTCCCCCAGGGCACTGCCCTTGACGCACAGCCGACCGAGATTGGCGGGATGGTCGGGGTCGCCGCTGACCGCGACCTGGCCGGACTGAGCCTCGCCGACGGTCACCCGGACCCCGCAGCCGACACCGCAGTAGGGGCAGGTGGTACAGACCGCGCCGCTCATGCCGCGTCCAGGCCCAGCAACAAACGGTCGCTGTCTTCAACTGCCTGCGCCGACTGAATGCGATCGAAGTACTGCTGTCCGTCCCGCGTTTCCCCCAGCAGCACGGCGCCCACCAGCCGCCCGGCACGCAGCCACAGCCGGCGGTAGTGCCCCGCCACCGGGTCGCGCCAGGCCAGGCTGCGAATCGCCTCGCCACAGCACGGCTGCCCAGCGGAAAACACCTCGAGGCCGCTGACCTTGAGGCGCGTGGGCGCCGGCTCGCTGCGGTAGCCCGGGACCGCCTCGCCCGCCAGTGTCCGCCCCAGCACCTCTGCCTGGCGATAGACCGGGGCCACCAGCCCAAAAAGCTCCTCGCCAATCTGGCAACATTCCCCCAGGGCGTGGACGCCCGTGGCCGAGGTACGCAACCAGGGGTCGACGCACACTCCCCGATCACAGCGCAGGCCGGCGGCGCGGGCCAGTTCGGTGCGCGGCTCGATCCCCGCGGCCAGCACCACCAGATCGCATTCCAGGCGACGGCCATCCTCCAGGCACACGCCAGAAACCGCGTCCGCTCCCAGCAGCTCGGACAGGCGCGCACCGGTCTGGCAGTCCACCCCTCGCCGCGCCAGCCGCTCCGCCAACAGGCTGCCCGCCTCGGCATCCAGCTGCCGGTTCATCAGCCACGGTCCGCGTTGCAGCACGCTGACCTGCATGCCGCGCGCCTGCAGCGCGCAGGCGGCCTCCAGCCCCAGCAAGCCACCGCCGACCACAATCGCCCGTCCGCCGGCCTCGGCACGCTGCCCCAACCAGCGGGCGTCGGCCAGGGAGCGCAGGGCGATCACGTTGTCCAGCGCGATACCTGGCACCGCGGGGCGCGCCGCGCGGGCACCGGTCGCCAGCACCAGTTGATCCCAGGCCAGTTCCCGCCCGCTGGCCGTGCGCGCACGGCGCTCCCGGGTGCACAGCCAAGTGACCGAGTCGCCGCAATGCAGGGCGATGCCCCGCTCGCGGTACCAGTCGCGGTCATGGGTGATCAGCTCGGCTTCCGCCGCCTCACCGGCCAGCAGGGGCGACAGCAGCACGCGGTTGTAGCCGGGCTCGGCTTCGGCACCCACCACCGTCACCTGAAAGCGCCCGGCGTCACGCCGCAGCAACTCGTCCAGCAGCCGCGTCGCGGCCATCCCGTTGCCCACCACCAGAAGCCGTTGCCGCCGCGACATGTCAGCGCTCCAGGGCCGCCGCCGATTGCGGCTGATCCGCCAGCAGGACGTCTTCGCCGGCGACCTGTACCGGCCAGGTCGGGACACGCACCCCCGGATCCTCCAGGCACTCACCGGTGCGCAGGCAAAAGTGCTGCTTGTAGACTGGCGAGGCCACCACCAGGCGACCGTCCAGGTCACCGACAATGCCCCGGGAAAGCACGTTGGCGCCGCTACAGGGATCGAAATTGCCGATGGCAAACACGCCCTCCGGTGTATGGAACAGGGCCACCTGGTCGCTACCCAGCCGGGCGGCGACGCCACTGCCGGGCACCAGGTCGGACAGCCTGCAGACACCCCGCCAGGCGGGCTCGGTGGACACAACACGGGCAGCTGGACTATTCATCAGAGAGTCTCCTCGAGTACGCGTTGGGGCTCGTGTGCGGTGACCTCGGCCTTTTCCTCGGGACGGGCGGGGCGCTTCTGGCCGCGCTCGCGCACGTAGACGATTTGCTCGTCACCGCGCTCGTCGTTGACGAAGGGCCGGAAGCGTTTCAGCGCCTCCGGATCCTCGATGGTGCGTTTCCATTCGCAGACATAGCTGTCCACCAGGGCCTGCATCTGCGACTCCAGCTCCGCGGCGATGCCCAGGGAATCCTCCAGGATCACCGCCTGCAGGTAGGCCAGGCCACCTTCCAGGTTGTCTCGCCACACGGAGGTGCGCTGCAGGCGATCGGCGGTAGCGATGTAGAACATCAGGAAGCGGTCGATGGTGCGCACCAGCGTGGCGTCGTCCAGGTCGCTGGCGAACAGCTCGGCGTGCCGCGGCCGCATGCCGCCGTTGCCGCAGACATAGAGGTTCCAGCCCTTTTCCGTGGCGATCACGCCGACGTCCTTGCCCTGGGCTTCGGCGCACTCCCGGGTACAGCCGGAAACGGCCATCTTCAGCTTGTGGGGCGAACGGATACCGCGGTAGCGCTCTTCCAGGAAGATCGCCATGCCCACCGAGTCCTGCACGCCATAGCGACACCAGGTGGAGCCGACACAGGACTTCACCGTGCGCAGGGCCTTGCCGTAGGCGTGCCCGGATTCAAAACCTGCATCCACCAGTTCCCGCCAGATCGCCGGGAGCTGCTCCACCCGGGCACCGAAGAGGTCGATGCGCTGGCCGCCGGTAATCTTGGTGTAGAGATCGTAGCGCTGCGCCACCTCCCCCAGGACCAGCAGTTTTTCCGGGGTGATCTCCCCGCCCGGCACACGGGGCACCACGGAGTAGCTGCCGTCCTTCTGCAGGTTGGCGAGGAAGTTGTCGTTGGTGTCCTGCAGGCCGACATGCCGCGGGTCGAGCACGTAGTCGTTCCAGCAGGAAGCCAGGATCGAGGCCACGGCGGGCTTGCAGATCTCGCAGCCGAGGCCGCTGCCGTGGGCCTCCAGCAAGGCGTCGAAGCTGCGCAGCTCGTTTACTCGCACCAGGTGATAGAGCTCCTGGCGGCTGTAGGGGAAGTGCGCACAGAGATGGTTGGTGACCTCCACCCCCTGGCGCTTGAGTTCGGCGTCCAGCACCTGCTTGACCAGGGTGCTGCAGCCGCCGCAGGTGGCGGAGGCGCGGGTTTCCGATTTCAAGGCGCCGATCGTGGTGCAGCCGCCACTCACCGCGGCACACAGGTCACCCTTGCTGACATTGTTGCAGGAGCAGATCTGCGCACTGTCGGGCAGCGCATCCACACCCAGGGCTGGCTTGTCCTCGCCTGCCGGCAGGATCAGGCTCAGGGGCGCCGGCGGCAGGTCGATACCGTTCAGGCAGTATTGCAGCAGGCTGCCGTAGTCGCCGGTATCCCCCACCAGCACCGCGCCCAGGAGACGGCTGCCGTCCTCGCTGATGACCAGCTTCTTGTACACGCCGGCGACGCTGTCCTCGAGGCTGCAGGCGCGCGAGCCCGGCGTGCGCGCGTGGGCGTCGCCGATGGAGCCCACCTCCACCCCCAGCAGCTTGAGCTTGGTGCTCATGTCGGCGCCGCGAAACGCCGCGTCGGCATCACCGCAGAGCCCGGCTGCGAGCTGCCGGGCCATGTCGTAGCCCGGCGCCACCAGGCCGAAGATGCGCTGCTGCCACAGGGCCACCTCGCCGATGGCGTAGATCGCCGGGTCCGAGGTGCGACAGCGGTCGTCGATCACCACACCCCCGCGCTCGCCGAGCAGCAGCCCGCAGTCACGCGCCAGCACATCCCGGGGCCGGATGCCCGCGGAAAACAGCACCAGGTCGGTTTCCAGCTCGCCATCGGCAAATACCATGCGGTGACGGCAGTCCGCACCGTCCTCGATGTGCTGGGTCGCCTTGCCGGTATGCACCTGCACACCCAGCTCCTCGATCTTGCGGCGCAGCAGCGCCCCGCCCGGGCCATCCAGCTGGACGCCCATCAATTGCGGCGCGAACTCCACCACATGGGTTTCCAGGCCCAGGTCCTGCAGCGCCTTGGCCGCCTCGAGCCCGAGCAGGCCACCGCCGACCACCGCGCCAACGCGGCTGGTTTGAGCGGCCGCCTGTATCGCACCGAGGTCCTCCAGGGTGCGGTAGACCAGGCAGGCCTCGCGCTCGCTCCCGGGAATCGGCGGCACGAAGGGGTAGGAACCGGTCGCCAGCACCAGCTCGTCGTAGGCCACCACAGTGCCGCGGCTACCGGTGACTTCCCGGCGCTCGCGGTCGATGCACGTCGCCTCCTCGCCGATCACCAGCTTGATTCCCTGTTCCCGGAACCATGCCATTGAGGTCAGCGCGAGGTCATCCGCCGTGGCACCGCTGAACCAGCTGCTCAGTTGCACCCGGTCATAGGCGGGCACGGGCTCCTCGCAGAAAACCGTTATCTCGTAGGGGTGACCGCGCTCCACCATTTCCTCGAGAAAACGCTGCCCCACCATGCCGTTGCCAATCACTACCAGTCTGGGCTTGTTCATGCTCGCCTCCTTCACAAGTCACTGCCGACGGCGCGGCGTTGGTCTGTCGCGCCCGCGGACGCCCCGGCCTCTGCACGGCCTGACGCCGCCGGCATGGCCTCCACCTTGCGCTGCTTTTCATAGAGAAAACGCAGGACCTCGCGGCGCAGGCGGGTGTAGTGCGTATCGCCCGCCAGTTCCAGGCGGTCCCGCGGACGCGGCAGGTCGATTTCCAGCACTTCGCCGACCGTCGCCGAGGGGCCATTGGTCATCATCACGATGCGGTCCGAAAGCAGTACCGCCTCGTCCACGTCGTGAGTGATCATGATCACGGTGTTATTGAGGTCGCGCTGGATCTCCATCAGCGTGTCCTGGAGGTGGGCGCGGGTCAGGGCATCCAGGGCGCCGAAGGGCTCGTCCATCAGCAGCACACGCGGCTGCATCGCCAGGGCCCGGGCGATCCCCACGCGCTGTTTCATGCCCCCGGAAATCTCGTCCGGTCGCTTGTCGGCGGCATCGCTCATGTGCACCAGCGCCAGGTGGTGGTCGACCCACTCGCGCATCTCGGCGCGGCTCTTGCGGCGCCGGAACACCTGCCGCACCGCGAGTGCCACGTTCTCGCGCACACTGAGCCAGGGCAGCAGGGAATGGTTCTGGAACACGACGGCACGCTCCGGGCCGGGCTCCCGCACCTCGCGCCCGTCGAGAATGATGCCCCCCGCGGAGGCCTGCAGCAGGCCGCCCACCAGGTTGAGTACCGTAGACTTGCCACATCCCGAGTGGCCAATCAGAGAGACAAATTCCCCCTCGCGGATCTTCAGGTTGACGTCGCGCAGGGCCTCGAACTCGCCCCGGGGCGTGGGAAAGCGCATGTCGACCGCGGATATATCCAGCAGGCACTTACTCATCTCAGTCTCCTTGTTGCCAGTCGACCCGGCGCTGCAGCAGCAACATCAACCGGTCGAGCAGAAAGCCGATCAGACCGATGGCGAGGACCGCCACCATGATCCGGCTGAGGGATTGGGAACTGCCGTTCTGGAACTCGTCCCAGACGAACTTGCCGAGCCCGGGGTTCTGCGCCAGCATTTCGGCGGCGATCAGCACCATCCAGGCAATGCCCAGGGACACCCGCAAGCCGGTGAAGATCATGGGGATTGCCGAGGGCAGGACGATCCGCCACACATGGCTGAACCAGCCCAGCCGCAGCACCCGGCTGACGTTGTCCAGGTCCGGACTGACGGCCTTCACACCCACCGCGGTGTTGATCAGGGTCGGCCACAGGGAACACAGCGTGACGGTGATCGCCGACACCACGAAGGCGCGCTCAAACAGCGGGTCATCGCCGGTGTAGACCGCAGAGACCACCAGGGTCACCAGGGGCAGCCAGGCCAGCGGCGAGACCGGGCGAAACAGCTGCACCAGCGGGTTGACCGCGCGATTCACGAAGGGGCTCAGGCCCATGACGATGCCCAGGGGAACCGCGATCACCGAGGCCAGCAGAAAGCCCGCAAGGACGGTGCCCAGACTGGTCAGGATCTGATCCAGGAAGGTCGGTGCGCCGGTGTAGCTGCGCCAGGTCGGCTGCCAGTCCGGCTGGTCCCGCAGGCGCTCGGCGATACGCTGCTCCTGCCGCTGGTAGAAGGCCGCGGCCCGCTCCCGCTCGCGCTGGTGCTCCCGCAACAGATTGGCCGCCTGCTCCGCCACCGCCACGGGGCCGGGAAACGCGCCCAGGGAGGTGTCCACCCGCTGCGCCGCGAATTGCCAGAGCAGCAGGAACAGTGCCAGTCCCAGCAGGGGTGCACCCAGGGTGCGCAGCAGCCACTGCCCGCTCTGTCGCAGCCCTTCGCGATCGCGATCCGGCAGGCGGGCATGCAGCTGACTGACAAGTTGCGAAGTATTCATGAATGCATCTCCAGCGTTTGGGTCGACTCAGGGCTGCTGATCGCCCTTGAGGCCGATGGGAAAGGCGTCGAGGTAGGCATTCGGCGCCGTGGCGTCAAAGGGAATGCCATCGATGAAGGTGGTGTGGGCCACCGGCCGGATACCGCTCTCGGTCTCGAAATCGGGAAAGTCCTGCGGCGACATCAGACCCTCGTCGATCAGGGCCTCCGCCGCCTGGCGGTAGATCTCGGGGCGGAAGACCTTGCGCGCGGTTTCCAGGTACCAGTCGTCTGGTTTCGCGTCGCTGATCTGTCCCCAGCGGCGCATCTGGGTGAGGTACCAGATCGCGTCCGAGTAGTAGGGGTAGGTCGCGTGATAACGGAAGAAGACATTGAAGTCGGACGCCGGGCGCACATCCCCTTTCTCGTACTCGAAGACCCCGGTCATGCTGTTGGCGATGACCTCGTAGTCGGCGCCCACATAGTGCGAGCGGGAGATCAGTCGCGCAGCCTCCTCGCGGTTGGCGTTATTGCGCTCGTCCAGCCAGTGCCCGGCGCGGATCAGGGCCTTCACCACCCGCACGTGCGTGTTGGGGTACTGCGCGGCCCAGGCCTGGGTAACGCCGAAGACCTTCTCGGAGATGTTGTTGCGGATGGCCAGGTCGGCCACCACCGGGACACCGATGCCGCGGAATACCGCCTGCTGGTTCCAGGGCTCGCCGACGCAATAGCCGTGGATGGTGCCCGCGTCCAGGGTCGCCGGCATCTGCGGCGGCGGCGTGACCGAAATCAGCACATCCGCGTCCAGGGTGCCGGCGGTATCGCCGCGCCGGGGCGCGTAATAGCCCGGGTGGATGCCGCCAGCCGCCAGCCAGTAACGCAACTCGTAGTTGTGGGTCGACACCGGGAACACCATGCCCATGCGGAAAGTTTCTCCGCCCTGGCGGTGAGCCTGGATGACCGGACGCAAGGCGGCGGCGCTGATCGGATGCACCGGCTTGCCATCCTGGTGAGGCACCTGCGGTTTCATGGCGTCCCAGACATCGTTGGCCACGGTGCAGGCATTGCCGTTCAGGTCCATGGTGAAGGCGGTAATGATGTGTGACTGCGTGCCGTAACCCAGGGTCGCCGCCAGGGGCTGGCCGGAGAGCATGTGGGCGCCGTCGAGCTCGCCGGAAATGGTGCGGTCCAGCAGAACCTTCCAGTTGGCCTGAGCCTCCAGTGTGACGTACAGCCCCTCCTCCTCGAAGAAGCCCTTGTCCCGCGCCACGGCCAGGGGCGCCATATCGGTAAGCTTGATGAAGCCGAAGGTCAATTCCGCTTTCTCGGGATAACCCAGCGCCTGCAGGGCAGCACTGCCCAGGGACAGCGCTGTCGCCAGCAGTATGCGCAGGGTGGCAAGGGGTCGCTTCATCACATGCTCCTCGGTTTTTTCGGCACAAAAAAAAGGCGCCCACGACACGGAAGGTTTTTCCGTGTGGTGAGCGCCATTGCTCGGTCGCTGGCCCCTGGGGACCCGGTCTGTCTGCAAGCCCGGACGCCGTTGTCCGGATTCACATTTGTTCGAGCAAAGCGCGTGCCAGATTCCCGACAAGCCGCGTAAAACGGCAAATCAGCCTATTTCAGGGGTCTCCGAACGTGCGGCCACGCACGCTCTGTGCGCACCAGCGCTGTGCAGACGCCTCAAATTCGCGCAGCTAGCCACCGAAAACCTCCGACAGGTTGAGGACCGCCCGCGCCACTTCCGGCAGCTTGCAGCCCTGGTTCATCGCCATGCGGCGGAGCAGGCTGTGCGCCTCGTGTTCCGAAAGGCCGCGGTGTCGAATCAGCAGGGCCTTGGCGCGGTCCACCAGCCGGCGCTCGGCGAGCGCCGTGCGCGCCTGCTCGAGCGCTTCCTGCAGGTCGGCCAGCCGGCTGGTCTGCTCTTCCAACAGATCAATCAGGGAGCGCCGCATGCCGGGTCGCAGCGCCTCGCCGTCGCCGACAAGCGCCGCCTCCGGCTGCTCCGACAGACGGTCCAGCTGGGCCAGGGCATGCACCTCCCGGTGGCAGGCGGCAAACTCCCGGCGCGACGCCGCCAGACTCTCCTCCGCGGCGTGGCGCAGATGCAGCGACAGTTGATCCTCCACCGCCTTCATGGCATCGATGCGCGCGGTACAGACGGCAAACCAGGTCTCACTGAGATCGGCGTCCGACGAGGATTCCGACTGCCGCGCCACGACGTGAGCGCGCAGGTCGTCCAGGGCCTGCTGGCTGGATACGTCGGCAAGCCACGACTGCCAGACCGCCAGGCTGCCCGCGTCGGCAAAGCGCGAGAAGACCTCCAAGCTGCGGCGCTGGCCCTCCTGCAAGACGACCAGCTTCTCGCTGCGCTGGGCACACAGCCGGCCGCTGGCCAGGCGCAAGGCACCCAGGGCGCGCTCCTGACCGGCAAGCTCCTTCCCCTGCATGAAGTGAAGCAGCGCGACCAGCGCCCGCGTCACCGCGGAATCGGTCGCGGTATCCGCGATGTCAAACACCACGCCCAGCAGGTCCTGGATCAGTCCGGTGTAAAAGTCGTAGATCCGATCCTCGTCCATTTCCAGGCGCGCGGTGCCGCGCAAAATCGCATCGCGTCGACCGAGCTGGTGGAGCACTCGCGCCAGCCGGCTGAGCAGGTGGCTGCCCGCCTGCTGCAGGGCCTCGTCGCGCTCCAGGTCCGCCAGCAGCTGATCGAAGGCCAGCACCTGCTGGTCCGTGGCGCTCACCAGGTTCCGCCGCTGCTGGCGGAAACGCTGCCCCCTCGAGCCGGTAAAAATGCCCGAGGCGCCACGCTCGCGCTGCAGGGCATGCACCAGGCCACTGACAATCACCACCAGGCGCACCCGCGGCAGCAAATGCTGCAGGGTGCGTATCTCACTCTGGCGGGCAGCAATCAGGAAATCAGCGGCGGACTGGGACATGGAGGCATCGCAAAACAGTGGACATATTCTTGACGATGCAAGGAGCGGGCCAGCACACCGACACGGCAATGCCGATGGCCTGGACTCGCTGCCGGCGTTATCATGGCGTCAGGTCCAGGCCTGACGACACGCAGCAGGAGTAGAGTATGCAGGATTTCCCACACCACTACCGCGTCCACGCCCGGGGCAGCAGTGACGGCCCGGTCAGGCTTGAGGGCGACAAGCTGCCGGTTCTGGAGACCACGCCGCCCCCCGAGTTCGGCGGCCCCGAGGGTTACTGGTCCCCGGAGAGCCTGCTCCTCGGTGCCGTGGCGGACTGCTTCATACTGACCTTCCGTGCCGTGGCCAGCGCTTCCCGCCTGACGTGGACGAGTCTCGAGTGCGACGCTACCGGCACCCTGGACCGAGTCGAGCGCGTCACCCGGTTTACCGCGGTCACCGTCGCCGCGCGTCTCAGCGTCCCCGAGGGCAGCGACCCGGAGAAGGCGCGGCGGGTGCTGGAGAAGGCCGAGGCCGCCTGCCTGATCACCAGTTCCATGAACGCGGAGGTCCACCTCGAGGCCGACGTGACAGTCGCCTGAGCAGCATGGACCGCTGGCTGACCGACTACGGTGTCACCCTGGGCGTGGGTGCCCTGATCCTGTTCATGATCTTTATCGTCTGGGACCTGGCGCGGCGGAGCGACGCCGGCCGCTTTGGCACCTTCATTCTCTATATCGCCCTGGCACTCGGGATCTTCGGCTTCCTGATCAAGGTGGCAATCACCTACCTGATGGAACACGGCGGGCTTTGAGCCGCGGGCAGTGCTCGCCCCCGCGCCCCCAGGATACCGATCCTCTTCCCGCGGGTTATCACCGCCCTCACGGTGATGCCACCCATCACTGAGCGCGCTCCAGTGCGGCCATCTGCCGGGCAATGGTTTCCGGGGATCCGGTGCGACGCGCCAGCAGGTAGTACAGCCCGGGCACCAGGTAGAGTGTAAACAGCGTGGCGAGCGCCACACCAAACAGAATGACCGCGCCCAGCACATTGCGACTGGCCGAGCCCGGTCCACTCATCAGCATCAGCGGCAGAGCCCCCGCCAGGGTCGAGACCGTGGTCATCAACACCGGACGCAGACGCAATTGGCAGCCCTCCAGGATGGCGTCCTCGAAGGCTCGCCCGGCATCGCGCAACTGGTTGATGAACTCCACCAGAAGAATGCCGTTCTTGGTCGCGATTCCGATCAGCATCAGCAGGCCGATCTGGCTGAAGATATTGAAGGACTGGCCCGTCAGCACCAGCCCCCCCAGCCCCCCGACCACGGCCAGCGGCACGGTGATCATGATCACCGTGGGGTGCACGAAACTTTCAAACTGTGCCGCCATGACCAGGAAGGTTACCAGCAGGGCGAGGCCAAAGGTTGCGTAGAGCGCGCCGGTGGACTCCTTGTAATTGAGAGACTCGCCGCGATAATCCACCTTCGCCATGGGGGGCAACTTGCGCTCGACCACCTCCTCGAGAAAGGTGAGGGCCTCGCCGAGGCTAACGCCCGGCGCCAGGCTGCCACTCAGGGTTACCGCACGCATGCGGTTGTAGCGGTGCAAGGCACTGATACCGGCGCGACTTTCCAGGCTCACCAGGTTGGCCAGCTGAATCAACTCGCCGCTGTCGCTGCGGACAAAGATATTGCGCACGTCATCCGGGCTGCTGCGCTGGCTTCGCTCCAGCTGAACGATAACCGGATATTCCTCACCGCGTTCACTGAAGGTCGACACCTCCTGCTCGCTCATCAGTGCCTGCAGAGCCTCGGCCAGGGCGCGTGCGCTGACCCCCAGCGCCGCCGCGCGGTCCAGGTCGGTATGCAGATGCAGCTGCTGCTGGGTTTCGCGCAGATCGCTGTCCAGGTTGCCGAACAGACCACTGCTACCGGCCTCGCGCAGCACAATATCGCGCCACTGCGCCAGGCTGCGGTAATCGGGTCCCTGCAGCACAAACTCCACCGGCGTATTGGCGCCGCCCTGCCCCAGCCCCGAGGGCAGGAATGCCATGACGCGGACACCCGGAATCTCGCGCCACTCGCGCATCAGCGCATCGCGCAGCTCGAAGGCCGAGTAGTCGCGCTGGTCGCGACTGACCATGGAGATTCGCGAAAAGGCACCATCGGGGGTCGTGGTGCCAAACGAGGGCGACACGAACAGCACGCGGGGAATAGTGCCATCAGCTGCTCGCTGCAGCGCCGGCGCCTGCAAGGCCTCGATCACCTGGCGCATGCTGTCAATGCCTGTGCCCTGCTCCGCCCGAGCCAGAACAAGCACCGTATCCTGGTCTTCCACCGGCACCTGCTCCAGGTGCAGCTGGTCGCGCATCTGGAAGGCGAGCAGTGCCAGTAGCGAGAGTAGAATCAGCATCAACAGCGGTCGCCGCAAGGTCCACTGCAGGCTGCTGCGGTAGCCGCGTGACAGGCCCTGCAATGCACTGCCGACACTGCGATCAAGCAGCGAGCGCCGCGCCTGGGGGCGCAGCAGCTTGCTGCACAGCATCGGCACCAGGCTGAGGGCCAGCACCGACGAGGCGATGACCGCGACACAAATCGCCACCGCCAGCTCGGCGAATATCCGCCCGGTCATGTCCTGCATGAAGACAATCGGCGTGAATACCGCCAGCAGTACGGCGGTGGTAGCGACCACGGCGAAGCCCACCTGGCGCGCCCCCCGGGACGCCGCCAGCAGCGCCGGCTCGCCTTCTTCCACACGCCGGTGGATATTCTCGAGCACCACGATGGCATCATCCACCACCAGACCGATGGCCAGCACCATCGCCAGCAGCGTGATCAAATTGACCGAGTAACCAAACGCCAGCAGGGCGATACAGCTCGACAGCAGGGACAAGGGTATGCAGACCACCGGAATCAGGGTCGCCCGCCAGGCGCCCAGGAACAGAAAAATCACCGCGGCCACGAGTGCCGTGGTGATCCCCAGGGTCCAGTACACACCGCTGATGGCGGCGCGAATGAAGGCCGAGGCGTCGCCGGATGCGGAGATTTCCATACCGTCGGGCAGGTCCGCGCGGACCGACTCGATCTCCGCACGGATGGCAGCCAGGACTTCCACGGTATTGGAGTTGGATTGCTTGACCACCCCCAGGGCCATGCTCTCCCGGCCGTTAGTGATAAACAGGCGGCGGCTGTCCTCACTGCCGATCTCCACCCGGGCCAGCTCGCCCAGGCGTACCAGGTGCCCGTCCGTACCGCGGGTAACCACCAGCTCGCGGAATTCGCGCTCACTGCGGTAGGCGCGCTGCAGGCGCAGGGGAAACTCCATACGGGTCGACTCGACCAGACCCGCCGGCAGTTCGATGTTCTCACGGCGCAGGGCTTCCAGCACGTCACTGACGCTCAGGCCCCGTGCGTTGAGTTTGTGGCGGTCGATCCAGATGCGCATGGCGCGGGCACCACCGCCGTAAGTGTTCACCGACGCCACCCCATTGATGGCGGCAAAACGGTCCTTGATATAGCGCTCGGCGTAATCGGTAACCTCGACCAGTGGCAGGTCCGCTGCCTCCAGGCTGATATAGATGATCGGCGAGGCATCGCTGTCGGCCTTGGAAACCGTCGGACTCTCCGCCTCCTGGGGCAGGCGATCCAGCGCGCGCGCCACCTTGTCGCGAACATCGTTGGCGGCGGCATCAATGTCCCTCGACAGGTCAAACTCGATGTTGATGCTGGAGCGCCCGTCGATGCTGCTGGAGCGGAGACTGCGCACCCCCTCGATACCCCCCAGCTCCTCCTCCAGCACCTGGGTGATGCGCGTCTCGACGACGTCGGCTGCGGCTCCCCGGTAGCTGGTGCTCACCGACACCTGGGGGGCGGCGACATCCGGGTACTCCCGGGTCGAGAGCTGGGAGAAGGCCATGGCACCAAAGGCGGCGAGCAACAGCGCGAGCACGGTCGCGAAGACCGGGCGCTGCACCGACAGATCCGAGAGCCTCACGCGGCGGGCCCCTCGGCCAGCTGGGAGCCCGGCGCCACTGCGCGCACCGGCGTGCCATCGCGCAGGTTGAGGTGCCCGCGCAGCACAACCGGCGTCCCCGGCACGAGCTCGCCCTCGATCAGCACACCGCCTTCCACACGACGCTCTATACGCACCGGCACGCTCAAGGCACGGCCCGCGTCATCGACGCTGTAGACAAAACTGCTGCCCCCCCGCTGCAACAGGGCCTGCTCGGGCACGACCAGCGCCGTCTGCTCTCCCGCCAGCAGATTGACCGTCAGCAGCATGCCCGGCCGCAGCTCGCCGCTGGCATTGTCCAGGGTGGCGCGCACTGTCACCGCCCGCGTCACCGGATCGACCCGACTGCCGATACTGCGCACGCTGCCGACAAATACCTGGTCCGGCCAGGCCGGGCTGTGTCCCTCCACACTGTCGCCCACTCGCAGGCGCGAAAGGTGCACTTCCGGCACAGTGAAATCCAGCTTCAGACGGTCGATGGCGTCGAGCTGGGTCACCTCGGTACCCGGCGTGATCAGGGCGCCAACGCTGACCTCACGAAAGCCCAGAACTCCGGCAAAGGGCGCCCGCAGACGATGCTCCTCCAGAATGGCCCGCGCCTGCGCCAGCCGGGCTTCTTCCGCCGCCACGCTCGCCCGCGCGATGTCGATCGCCGCGCGCGTGGAAATATCCGCGCCCAGTCTGCTCAAACGCTGCAGTTCCAGTCGCGCCTGCGCCAGGGCCGCCTCGACCTCGGCCACGCGCGCCGCCGCCTCGGTAGCATCCAGCTCCAGCAACATCTGCCCCGCGGCCACCGTGTCACCGTCCTCGAAGTGCAATGCGCTGACCTTGCCACTGACCTGCAAGCTGAGCGCGACCGACTCGCGGGCGGCGAGAGTGGCCACGGACTCGATATGTTCGGCGACCGTCGTCTGCTGCACATGCCACAGCTCGACGGCAACTTCCCGCGGCGCTCCTGCAGCTGCGGGATGCCGCGCCTGCTCACAGCCAGTGCAGAGCAGCGCGAACAGCAGCGCGACCAGAATTCGGTATTTCCTCATCACTCCCCACTTGCCCGGCCCCTGCGGGACCGGGCCTCTCGGACAGTCCCCTGTCAGGACAGTTTCTCCAGCACCCGGGGCAGCGCATCGACGTAACGTTGCACGTCCGCAAGCTGGCCCATGCTGACCCGCGACCACTGGGTATAGTCGCGGTAAATACCGCGAATCAGCACCTTCTCTTCGGCCATGGCAGCGCGGAAAGCCTCGGCATTGAGATCACCGAGGTTGACGAAGACGAAATTGGTCTGCGAGGGGAGCGCACTCAGGCCATTGGCCTTGACCGCCGACATCACCATCTCGCGGCCCTCGCGGATCTTGCTGCGGGACATATCCATGAAGGCCTGGTCCTCATAGCTGGCAATGGCCGCCGCAAGGCCCGCCTGGTTCAGCCCGTACCAGCCCAGTCCGTAGCGTCCCATCGCCTCGATAATATCCGGCGGCGCAATCAGATAGCCTACCCGCAGCCCCGCCAGACCATAAATCTTGGAAAAGGTCCGCGCGACGATCACCCGGTGCCCGTCCTTGACCAGCGGCACCATGCTGTTGGCTGCCGGCATATCGGTGAGCTCGTTGTAAGCCTCGTCCACCAGCACCAGGGTCTTTTGCGCCGCGCGGGTGCAGAAGCTCCGCAGCTTGCCGGCGTCCAGCAACATGCCGGTCGGGTTATTGGGGTTGGTCACCTGCACCATGGCGATACTGTCGTCGATCGCCGCATACATGGCATCGAGATCAATCGCCATGTCGGCGCGCTTCGGCAAACGCTCGATGCTACCCAGGCCCTGATTCTCGATACTCAAGGAGGTCGTGTCCCAGAACAGGTCCGGCCCCAGGATATTGCCGCTTTGTCCGGCCAACACCGCCGCCGCGACCAGGCCGCCACTGGAGCCGGCACTGAGGGTGATGTACTCCGGTGAGAGACCGTGGTACTCGGCGATCATCGCGCGCAGCTTGAGGGCACTGTCATTGACGTAGTAGGCGCCCTGGGCACTGGCCTCCTGTACCGCGGCGAGCGCCGCCTTGCTCGGCCCGAAGGGGTTTTCGTTGGCGTTGAGCTTGGCCACTCCCGCAGCGGGGCCGTAACTCACGCTGGGTCGCAGTGGCGCAGCCGCGGCGGGCCCCGCCGCGCCCGCCAGACGCCCCCCGGCAAGCAGGGAAGCAGCGCCCGCGGCGGCACCCAGGAACAGTCGGCGATTCATGGAAACAGACATGGCGTTCTCCTTGATGAGACGTTCTGAAAGAGGTCGAAAAAATCAGGCCTTGGCATACATCGCCGCCGCCACCAGAACCAGGTAGATACCGAAGGCCCGCTTGAGCTGACGCTCGTCGAGGCTATGGGCCAGGCGAGCGCCAATCGGCGCCGTGACCAGCGAAAAGGCGGCCACCGCCATCAGCGCCGGAATGTTGATGTAGCCGATGGAACCCTGGGGCAGGTTCTCGGCATTCAGGCCCAGCAACATGAAGCCAATGGCACCTGGGATCGCGATCAACACCCCTACCCCGGAAGCGGTTGCCACGGCCTGGTGCACCGGCCGGTTGCAGAGGACCATGGTGAGTACCGTGACCGTTCCGCCGCCGATACCCAGCAGGGAGGAAAAACCGCCGAGGACGCTGGCCAGCACGGCGCGCCCGGGCCCGTGGGGCATTTCCAGCTTGCCCTTGAAGCGCTCGAAGGCGTCCGGGAACAGGAAGTAGACGGAATACAGCAGCACACCGACCGCGAAGACCATGATCAGACGGTTGCCGTCGATCAGCGAAGCCACCAGCAAGCCACCGGCAACCCCGACCAATAGCCACACCGCCCAGTCCTTGAGTACCTGGAAATCCACGGCACCGCGCTTGGCGTGGGCAAACATGGCCCGCGCTGAAGACACCACAATGGTGGCCAGAGAAGTACCCACGGCCACCAGCATCAGATGTTCGGTGTTGTCGGTCAGGAAGGGAAATACCGCCAGCAGGGCCGGCACCACCACAAAACCGCCGCCTACCCCGAACAGCCCGGCAGTGAGACCGGCAATGATTCCGGCCCCGGAAAGTAGTGCTATAAAGGTCAACACATCGACACCCATTGTCTGTTCCATTCACTCACAGGATTGATCGGGAATAAGCCCACGCTCACTGGGGCATCCGGGCCGCTCGCACCTCGATCTCCACCAGCCAGCCGTCGACCACCAGATCGGCGACCTGCACGAAGGAGCGCACCGGCTTGGAGGGGTTTTCCTCGGTGCCAAAGAACTGCATATAACCGCGATTGAAGCCGGCGAAATCGAGCTTCCCGTCCTCACCCGCGACCGCGAAGACACGCACCTGCACGACATCCGCCATCGACCAGCCGCGGCTCTCGAGGGTCTCCTTGAATTTCGCCAGCGTATCGATGGCCTGGGCCTCCATGTCGCCCCAGTTGCCATCGGCGTCGGGGGAGGCGCCGGAACCGCTGAGATAGAGGGTTTCCGCACCCGCGGGTATCTCGATCGTGGTGTAGAAGAGCTTGCCCTCCCCCTCGCGTTTGATCGCGTCGGCGGCGGCGAGCGGCCCGGCACACAGCAGCGCAGTGAGCAGGGAGGCAGTGATGGGCATTTTCATGGTCAGTTTCCTTGCAGTTGGGTATGGCGATTCGCTGCTCCGGCGGCGACGGTGTCCGGCGGCGCGAGCGTATTGAGATAGGCAATGACATCCACCAGGGCCTGTTCGTCGGGCAGGGTCTGCGCCGCCGCGGCCATGGCGGCGCCCTCGCTGTCCGCGGGGTGCCGACCGCGATAACCGAGGCGGAAGTTGCGCAGCTGGGTAAGCAGATACCAGTCGTTCTGACCCGCCAGGGCGGGAGCCCCCAGGGCCTGGTTGCCGCTGGCGTCCGCGCCGTGACACGCACTGCAGCCGGCGTACCAGCGGCGCCCGGCATCGACATCCCCGGCGACGGTTTTCGCAACCGCGGCCTGGGGCCAACTGCCCACCCAGTTCACCAGCGCGTCGATGCTGTCGTCGCTCAGCGGCGTGGCCATGGGACGCATGGCACGGCCCTCGACATCCTGCGGATGGGTACCGCGCCGGCCATCGCGAAACTTCTCCAGCTGGCGGCGCAGATACCAGGGCTCCATGCCCGCCAGTCGCGGCGCCTGTACCCCGACATTGCCGCGACCGTCGGCCCCATGGCAGGTGGTGCAGTAGAAATCGTCATAGGGCTCCCGGGCGTCTTCCCCGAGCGCCTCCAGCGACAGGCCCGCAAGTCCCAGGCAAAGGAGGAAAAGGGACAAAGCGCGCCGTGGCCGAGTCTTCATGCCGGTGTCTCCGCGGCCGCGTCCTGGTCCCGTGCAAAGCGTTCCAGCGCGCGATGCGCCGAAAGAACGGCACTCTCCTGCCAGGCAACGTGCTGGCTGACCTGGTCACCAATCAGGAAGTGGCGCCCCCCCTCCGGCTCGACCAGGGTATGCATCAGTCGCTCCTCGGTGGCATTCAGGGCGCGGTAGCTGTCGGTCCAGCGGGCAGCGCAACCGAGTATGTGATTCATCCGGTGCCAGGCGACGGTGATGCCCTTCTCCACCTGCTGGCGATAGTCCGGGTGGACTTTCTGCCCCTGAGCCAGCATGGCCTCAATACGTTGAGCGGGCGTCAGGTTGGTGAAGTGCATGCCGTGACCGAAGTCGTAGGCCCCAAGGATCACGCCCTTGGCGCGGTGAATCCCGTGCGCGGGGTACCAGATCTGGCGTATCGGCGCGTTCACCCAGGTGATGCCGCCGTAGATGTCCTGCGCTTCCCAGAAGCGGGTGCGTGCCTGGAAGGCGCCCTTGAAGGCCTCGCCCCGACGGATGTGCCCGAGGGCGCGCCGGTAGGGGCGGGAAAAGTTGTTCTGCAAGCCCGTCAGCAGGTGACTGGGAATGCAGTTGAACACATAGTCTGCCCGCAGCCAGTGGCGGCGACCGCCCTGGTCGTAGGCCACATCGACACCATCATCGCGCATCAGCACTGCCTGGACCGGCGCCCGGTAGCGAATGCGGTCACCGAGTGCGCGCACGAAGCCCGAGACAATCCGGTCCATGCCGCCCACCGGCTGCATCAGAATGGGCCCGGTCTCCCCCTCGCTGGCCTGCAAAAGCTGCGACGCATAGGGAGATCGCAGGAGCGCATGGAGCCCGATCGTCTCGCGCGAGCTGCCGTGCTCGAGGAAACCGCCACTGGCATAGCCGGCGCGCACACTGCCCCGATAGATGAGATCCTCGTCGAGGTCACCGAATCGCCGCAGCACCTGCAACAGCTGCTCGGTATCCTCGCGGGAGACCGGCGCCTCGAGCTCGGCACGGGTCATCGACTTGGCAAACAGTTCAGCCATGAAACCGCGCAAATGCGTGGTGTACTCGACATTGCGTATCGGCTTGCCGCCCAACAGACGGTCATCCTGTACCCAGGCCGTCTTGCTCTCGTTAACAAAAACCTCCAGCTCCACGCCCAGCTCGCGGCAGTAATGCAGGATGTTGTGGTGAGTACTGGGAATCCGCGCCGCACCGGCATTGAAATACAGGTGGGGCTCATCGTCGAACTCGCAGTACTGACGGTTGCCAATCTCGTCGATCAGATCCCCGTGGCGCACCGTAAAGACGCGTCCACCGGGACGGTGGGAGGCTTCCAGTAACGTAACCTCGTGCCCGGCGCGCTGCAGTTCATAAGCGGCCACCAGGCCGGAGATGCCGGTGCCGAGAATCGCGATCCGGCGTGGTTGGCGCCCCAGACGGGCGTGGTCGAGAACCGTTGCGGCAGCCGGCGTCGGCAGCATGCCGAGACTGCCGCCGGCGGCGATCAGAGCACCGCTGCCAGCGGCAAGTCCCAGTGCCTGAAGCAAATCCCTGCGGCTGATGGTTGAAGTCACGCGAATCCCTTCCCAAGACGATCAGTGAGTGGATGGCCCCCGCCCCTGGCGGCGGGGGCATTGATCAGACGGTTCAGAAGTCCAGGTTGAGACGGGCGTAGTAGTAGCTGCCCTGCCAGCTCACCACGGTGTCCGACATGTACACCGCACCGCAGCACATGTCGCCGAGTTCGTCCTTGTCGGGGTAGGTGTCGAAGACATTGCGACCGCCCAGGGCGAGGGAGAGATGGTCGGTGAAGTAGTAGCGGCCCTCCAGGTCTACCAGCACCTCGGAGCCGTACTCCTGGATGGTCTGATCGGCGCCGTTGCCCTCGGCGTTCTCGTAGGAGCCGTAGTAGTTGGCCCGCGCCATCAGGCTCAGGTTGCCCTGGGTATGTCGCAGCGTGAACACACCGCGCCACTCGGGATCGAAGTTCTCGAAATCGAACTGGTCCTCGTCGTTGAGGAAGGCGCTCGGATCGGAATCGAACTCGGAGGTGTTGTAGTTGAAGGACGCCGTGAGGGTGGTCACCCCGCCGTTGCCCCACTCCAGCGGATAGGTGGCGACAATGTCCACGCCCTCGGTCACCGTGTCGAAGGCATTGGCAAAGTAGAAGACCCCGCCAATGGTCTCGGCCCCGGACACCCCGGCGCCGGCCAGCGCCAGGTAGTTGTCATAGGCGACACCGCTGCTCGGGTCGGTCGACACATCCATCGCCGATACCGCGTAGGTGCGGTCCGCTACGTCGATGCGGTAGAAGTCCACCGTCATGTCCAGGTTGCCCAGGGTGTAGGTAAAGCCCAGGGTATAGTTGGTCGAGGTTTCCGGCTCCAGGGGCGAGGCGCCGAGAGCCTGGGCCACATCGCTACCGGCGGGGAACAGCCCGGTGGCAACGGGGAAGCCATCGGGCAGGCGCGTGGAGACGTTGATGGTCCCCTGCTGCCCCGGCGTCGGCGCCCGGAAGCCGGTGCCAAATGAACCGCGAATGCCAAAGTTCTCGGTCACGTCATACTGCGCGGCAAGTTTGCCCACCACCTCGGAGTCGAAGTCGGAATAGTCCTCGAAGCGGACCGCCGCCTGCAGAAAGAGCCGGTCGGTGACGTCGGCACTGAGGTCGACAAAGGCTGCATAGGAGTCGCGACTGTAGGTGTCCGAGTACTCCGGTGAATAGCCGGGGAAGCCGTTGGAGCCCACACCCACCACCTGGTAAACCGGGTCGTCCGGATCGGCGCAGTCGAGGCTGGAGCCACCGGCGATGGCATTCAGGCCGGCGCCGCTGGCACTGCCGTCCGCGTTGCACAGCCCCCAGGGGTCCTGGACCGCATAGGGGCCGGCCACATAGGACGCCTCGCCACCCTCCGACACTTCATAGGACTCGTCCATGTAGCTGAGACCAAAGCTCACCAGCAGCGGGCCAACGGCCTCGGTGTCGATCTCGTAGGAGAAATCCGCCTGCAGCTGAGACTCTTCGTTGATCAGATCCCCCGGCCGGAAGGCGGTGGGAGAATCGGGGCCCATGGAGGGGTTCACGGTGTTGCGCAGGGTATATTCGATCTTGCTCTGGCCGGTCCGGGCGCTGAGGTCATAGCCCAGGCCGTTGTCCAGGGTGCCGTTCAGGCCACCCACCAGGGAGTAATCGGAGACCTTGCCAAAGAAGCGCGGGGTGAAACCGCCCGGGAATTTTTCCAGGGGGGAGTAGATGGAACCGTCCGGCTCGCGCAGGTCCTCGATGGTGCCGTTGTAGGGGTAGCGGTAGTAGAAGCCGCCATCCGCCTCGCTCTCGGAGTAGTTACCGAAGGCGTAGAGCGACATGTCGCCGCTGAGGTCATAACCGGCATTGAAGAATACACGCTTCGCCTCGGTGTTCGGCTGACCCCAGGGCTGCACATTGTCCCCCGGGCCGATATTGGCGCTCGAGCGCGCCGCCGCCATGAACTCCGGATCCTCGGTGAACGCCGTGTACCAGGCGTTGGAGTCATAGACCGGGTTGTCCTGGTCGAGACAGAACCAGGAACCGCAGTACTGTTCGCTGCGATCGGTGGCATCCGCCTCGCTCATTTCCCCGGAGATGCTGAGGAAACCGCTGGCCCCCAGCGGAAAGCCGATATTGCCCTGGACGGTTTTCTGGAATCCGTCCCCCTCGGAGTATTCGCCACTTTCCACCGTCAGGCTGGCGCCCTCGCGGTTGTCCTTGAGGATGAAGTTGATCACCCCGGCAATCGCATCCGAACCGTACTGGGCGGCGGCGCCGTCGCGCAGTACCTCCACGCTCTTCAGCGCCGACGTCGGTATGGTCGCGATATCCGGGCCCTGGGTACCGGAGCCGCCGATGGTCACCAGCGCGGAACGGTGCCGGCGCTTGGAGTTCACCAGCACCAGGGTCTTGTCGGTGGGCATGCCACGCAGCTGGGCGGGGCGCACAAAGGTGCCGCCGTCACTGATCGGCTGTCGCGAGACATTAAAGGAAGGCACCAATGTCTTGAGAACATCGTTGGTATCGGTGTAGGAAACTTCCCCAATGGTCTCGGCCGTAAACACATCGACCGGTACCGGCGAATCGGTGACCGAGCGCGGCTTGCCTCGGGCACCAGTGATAATCACCTCCTCGAGCTCGCCCACCAGTGAGACGTCGTCCGCGGCCATGACCTGAGGCGCTGCCCCCACCGCGATGCCGACGGACACTGCCAACAGGCTTTTACTAAAACGGGTGCTACCTGGAATCTTTTTCACGATCAATCTCCCCCTGAGATGCCTAGATCAAAGATCGGGGTGGAAGCGGGCTGTATGCCGGCACCGGACCCATCCCAGGCACGCACCAGAACAGTGAAGGTTCTTTGCGTCCCGATTGGCAGCGGCCAGCCGGGATGTCGTGCCTGACGTGAACATTTGTAACGACCGGGTAACCTGAAAGTCCTCCCGGGGGGCTGTTTTCTTGATTCTTTTTCCTCCCGAAACCTCCCGGAGGTTTCCGATCGGCATTTGGGAGCCCCGATGGCATCAAATTTGCTGCAGACATCACGGGATTGTGAACATAGGAAACACATGACCGGATGCACCGGGTTTGCAGCACCAGCGGACTGGCGCTGCACCAGAAAAGACGCTCTGACGGGGCAGGCGTGCCAGTTTTCAGTGCAGGGGGAACGGACAGCATGTCAGTAGACCCGTTTTATCTCGGCCCCTACGAGGTACTGCCGGAGCCCTGCCTGCTCCGCTGCCAGGGCCAGGAAACCAAGCTCACGCCACGCAACATGGACGTGCTGGTGTACCTGGCGGAGAATGCCGACCGCGTCGTCACCAGTCAGGAGCTGCTGGAACGCTTCTGGAGCCCGGTGGCCTCGGACCACGCGGTGCACAAGGCCATCTCCGAGCTGCGCGGAGCGCTGGGCGACAGTGTCCGCGGCCAGCAGTTCATCAAGACCCTGCCGCGTCGCGGTTACCGGATGCTGCAGACACCCACGACCCGGGAACATCGCCACCCCGCCAGCGAGCGCTGGCGCAGCCTCTGGCGCCAGCTCACTGCCGGTCTGGACCCGCGCAAACTGGCAGTCAGTCTGGGCACGCTGGTGGTCATGGTCGGTCTGTTGGCAATGGCCCTGGAGCACCGGCCTGCGCCCAGCCGCAGCGGTGTCGTGACTATCGGGGTGGAGCCCTTCAGCGTACCCGGGGGCGGGCAAGAACAGACCAGCCTCCTGCACCACGGCCTGCGCACCAGCCTGATCAACCAGCTGGCACGCCTGCGCGCGGTGCGGGTGGTGGCCCTGGATGCGGGGCAGTCCGGGGACGTCGCCGATACCGTCGACCACGTTCTCGGCGGCACCCTGCTACAGGCCGACGGCAAGCAGCGCCTGCTGGTGCGGCTGGTGCGCAGCGGGGACGGTATCCACGAGTACTCGGAACGCTTTGAGCTGGGTCAGGACGGGGTGTTCAGCGTACAGGACCACATCGTCTCCAATATCGTCACGGCCCTGAGCATTCACTTGGATGAGGAACAGCGGGCGCGGATGTACGACTGGGGCACCACCAATGCCGTCGCCTACGAACGCTTCATGAAGGGCGACTTCTACTACAACCAGTTCAACCCACGGGATTTCGAACGCGCCATGGGGCTATACCAGGACGCCACCGAGCTGGACCCGCATTTCATCAATGCCCACCTGGGGATCGCCACTGCCGCCAACAATCTCTCGGTATTCAGCCGCCTGGAGAAACAGCGTCACCTGCTCCGGCGCGTCTCCGAGGTCCACCGCGATGTCGCGTCGATCGCGCCCGAACACGCAGTACTGGAATCCATCCGCGCCATCGAGATGCGCATGGCCGGCTCCGAGTACCGGCGACAGGAATCGATACTGCGTCGCCAGATCCTGTCCGGGGATGCCCCCGGCTACGCCCTGGCACACTATGCGCTGTTCCTCATCGGCGCGCGCCTCTACGAGGAGGCCGAGGGCTTTCTGAATGCCGCCCGGGAAACGCGCCCCTACGAGCTGACCCCCGACGAGAGCTGGGACTACCGGGTAACCATCGCCGAGCCGCAGCAGGCCATCCGCCTGCGCAAGGACCAGCTGATGCTGCGCCCCAAGCACATCGGCATGCTGGGGCCGCTGGCGCGGGACCTGTTCGCGGCGGGGCGCACCCAGGAGGCGCGGTGGTACCTGGAGCGGCTGCGCGAAGAAGACAGCGAGGGCCTGACCCTGGACTACAGCGAACAAATTATCGCCGCGCTGTCCGGCAAGCTGCCCGTCGACGGGCCGGCGCTGGAGGCCATCTACCAGCGGGGTCAGGACTACTTCTTCAACAACGGCGTTGTCGCCTTCACCCTCGGCGACCTGGACCGCGGGATCAGCTTCTGGGCCCGGCTGGAACCCCTGCAGAAACGCAAGGCCCTGAACATGATCCACGTCAGCGAGCGCTACTTCCCCGCGGACATCATCGACCACCCCCGCTACCAGCAGCTGCTGGAATACCTGGACCTGGGGCTGTCCTGGCAACGCACCCTGATGGAGGGGGTGATGGCAATGCGGGAAATCACCGGCGTCGGCCTGAGCCCGGAAGCCGGCGAGGCCTACCGGCAGGAGCGCTTCCTCAGCCGCAACAACGCCTGGCCACTCCCGGGCAGCCCCCTGGGCTGATTGGCTGGAAAGGCGCCGAACCCAGGTGGACCGGCGCCACCCCGGCGGCGGTCAAGCAGCTGCCGCCGGGTCAGAGCAGGTGGTCAGGCTTCCCCGCCGCGGGCGATCAGGGCCTCGATCTTGCGCTCCAGCAGCGACAGGGGCACCGGCCCGTCCTTGAGGACTTCGTCGTGGAAGTCGCGGACGTCAAAGGCCTCGCCCAGTTCCTCGCGGGCCCGCTCGCGCAACTCCATGATCTTCAGCTTGCCGATCAGGTAGGCCGTGGCCTGGCCGGGCATGGCGATATAGCGCTCGATCGCCTTGGTGGAATCACCCACCGAATTGGGGGTGTTCTCCACCAGGTAGTCGATGGCGCGCTCCCGGGTCCAGCGCTTGCTGTGGATGCCGGTATCCACCACCAGGCGGCAGGCCCGCCAGAGCTCCAGGGCCAGGCGGCCGAAGTCTGAATAGGGATCCTCGTACATGCCCATGTCCTTGGCCAGCTCCTCGGAGTACAGCCCCCAGCCCTCGGTAAAGGCGGTGAAGCTGGCGTAGCGCTGGAACTCGGGGATGTCCTCCAGCTCCACGGAGATCGCCCGCTGCATGTGATGTCCGGGAATGCCCTCGTGGTAGGCCAGCGCCTCCAGCTGGTAAGTGGGCATGGCGGTCATGTCGTAGAGGTTGGCGTAGTAGATGCCGGGGCGGGAACCGTCCGGTGGCGGACCCTGATAGAAGGCCTTGCCGGCGGAGCGCTCGCGGAAAGCCTCCACGCGCTTGACCACCAGCTCCGCCTCGGGCAGCAGGCCGAACCACTCGGGCAGGATCTGGCGAATGTTGTCGATCGCTGCCCGGGCATCGGCCAGGTAGGCCTCACGGCCCTCCGGGGTATCCGGGTAGAGGAATTGCGGGTCTTCGCGCAGGAAGGTGAAGAAGGCCTGCAGGTCGCCCTCGAACTCGACCTCGCGCATGATCTCGCGCATCTCGCCGTGAATCCGCTCGACCTCGCGCAGGCCGATGTCGTGAATCTCGTCGGCACTGAGGTCGGTGGTGGTGAACCAGCGCAGGCGCTCGGCGTAGAAATCGTCGCCGTCCTCGAACTTCCAGACACCATCGGCATCCGGCGCATCCTCCGACTGCGCCTCGAGGGCGCCAATCAGTTCCTGGTAGGCGGGCTGCACTACCTCGAGCAGGGCCTCGCGGGCCTCCGCCAGCAGCTGCTCGCGCACTTCCGGCTCCACCTCCAGGTCGGCGACCTTGCCCTGGAAGTCCTCCGACAGGGTGGAGTCACTGCCACTGTCGTCAAAGGGGGCACCGCTGATCACGTTGCGGGCCGACTCGATCATCTGCGGGTACTGCCAGTCCGCCAGCAACAGGTTCTTCTCGCCGCGAATGCGGACCTGTTCGACCACACCATCGAACCAGTCGCCCAGGTTGTTGAGCCGCCCGATATAGGCCTCGGCATCCGCCAGTGTATTCACGCGATGAATGTTGATCAGGCCACTCGCCGCCAGAGTGTGGGGGCCGCGGAACTGATGGATGACATAGTGGTGGTGGCGAAAATCGTCCGCCGCCAGCTGCCGCTCCAGGTCCAGCTTGTAGAGATCCCAGGACAGCTGGTCCTGCGGTGACAGGGCGCTGCGGTCGATTGCCTGCAACTGGGCCAGGCGGGCCTCGAGAATCTCCCGGGTCTCCTGCTGGAAATCCTCGTTGACCGGATCCCACTGGTCCTGGTTGGTCTTGATGCCCCGGTAGCTGGCGCTCATGGGGAAACGGGCCATGTCCACCGCGTAGTTTTCTTCCAGGAAGGTGCGGAAGGCGTCGGTAACCGCCGGGTCCGCCGGGGACGTCGCGGCGTCGCTGCCGGCAGTGGCGCTGTCCTGCGCCGCGGGCACCGTGTCCTCCACCACCGCCGTATCGGGCTGACTGTCCTCCCGGGAGCAGCCGGCCAGAAGCAGGCTGGCGGCCAGGCAGGCCAGGCTCAATCGCTTGAAGTTTGCTGACAACATAGATACCTCGAAATTTGGCACATGCAAATGCAGGCCGCGCTGCCGGCGACCAATGTATGCGCTGCATATTCGCCCAGCTGGCTGCAGATTTCCAGCGCTGGACACGCCGGGAGATCGCCCCGATACTGTATATATGTACAGTTTTTTGCCTTTCTTCGGAGCCCGATCGTGAGCCTCTGGCTGTGTTTGCGCTTTCCATGCCTGCCGCTGCAATGCCTGAACCGGGAGGAGTCCCGGCCAGTCGCGGTGGTCGAGCGCCAGCGGGTGCTCTGCCACAACGATTGCGCCGCGGCGCTGGGCATCCGCCGGGGAAACAGCGTGGCCACGGCCCGCGCCCTCGCCGGCGAGGAGGCCTTGACCCTGCTCGAACGACAGACCGAGCGGGAGCAGCGCGACCTGGAGCAGCTCTGTCAATGGGCCTACGGCATCACGCCCCACCTGCACCCCCGCCCCCCCGACAGCCTGCTGCTGGAAATCGGCGGCTGCCTGGCGCTGTTTGGCGGCCTGCCGGCCCTGCTGGAGGGGGTTCATCGGGAGCTGGCCCGGCGGGGCCTGCTGGTGGCGAGCGGCCTGGCGGCCACGGCCGGGGCAGCCTGGTTGCTGTCCCATGCCCCCCATGGCCTGGACGACTTGTCCGAGCCCCTGGAAACGCGCCTGTCACCCCTGCCCCTGGAGCACCTGGCGGAGGCCTTTCCGGCGGCGGTGGCCGGGCTGCAGCGCACCGGCTGCACGACCCTGGGCAACCTGCTGACGCTGCCCGAAGCCGCCCTGGCCCGCCGCTGTGGCCGGGACTTCGTCGGCGCCCTGCGCCGCGTCCTGGGCCGCGACACCGAGCGTCACCCTGACTATCGGCCTCCGGCCGAGTTCCGCGACAGCTGCCAGTTCGATTACGAGGTCCAGGTCAATGAGGAGCTACTGCCGGCCATGCGGCAACTGCTGCAGTCCCTGGGCCGTTTCCTGCAGCAGTGTCAGCTGGCTACCCGGGCCATTCGCTGGGAGCTGGACAGCCGCCAGGGCAGCGCCCTGGTCTTTACCGTGCGCAGCAGCAGCCCCCAGGGGGACCCCGGCCACTGGCTGTCACTGACCCGCCTGCAACTGGAGCGCGAACAACTGAAACACGGCGCCGACCAGTTGACACTGCGCTGCGAGGAGCTGGAAAGCCTCGCTCATGCCCCCCGGGACCTGTTCGGCGCCCCCGGCCAGCGGGAGGCTCTCGAGGACCTGCTGGACCGGCTTTGCAGCCGCCTCGGCCGACAGGCGATCAGCCGCATTGCCTGTCGCGATGAGCACTTGCCGGAGCTGGCCCTGCACCTCGGCCATGCGGCTCCCGGGCCACTGCCGGAAGCGACCGGCGAAGCGGGCCCGCGCCCCTTCTGGTTGCTGCCCGCCCCCCGGCCACTGGCGCTACGCGGGGGCAGGCTCTACTGGCAGGGCCCGTTACAGCTGCTGGGAGTGGCGGAGCGCATCGAGGACGGCTGGTGGCAGACACCGGTTTCCCGGGACTATTACCTGACCCGGGGCAGCGCCGGCCAGTATTACTGGGTCTTCCGCGACCGCCTGGGCGGCGGCTGGTATCTGCACGGTATCTTCGCCTGAAGGGTCTGTAAGGCCCTCGCACACAGGCGCCGACAGGCTCTGGAGCGCAATGCGCTAGCCCAGCGCCATACACGAACAATGTGAATTTATTGTGACATCGGCGTGACAGCGATGGATGGCGGGGAGAAGCCTGGTCTAGGATCGACCCATAGCCGGACAACGCGTCGCGAGACGCCCACCCAGGAGGTCACTATCATGATAACGCACACGATCCGCCGCAGCCTGCTGCTGGCCACCCTGCCCCTGGTCGCCCTCGGCGCCCGGGCCGAAGTCACCCAGGATTGCATCCTCGAAGGCACTGTCGACAAGGGCAAGGCCGAACAGATGGGCCGGGATGTCTATGTGGAGTTTCACTCCGCCGCCCGTGCGGAGCGGGGCAGCGAGTGCAACCTGCAGCGACGCAACCGCATCCAGTTCAAGGAGCCCAAGAACGCGATGATCGAGAACGCACCGGACGGTTCCAAGGTGCGCTATCGCTACACGGAAAAGGATGACCAGCAGGGCGAATGGCGACTGATTGGCGTCGCCATGCCCTGATCACTTCACTCCGGGGCGACGGTGCCGCAGTGTGCCGCCGCCTCGCCAGCCCCACAGCGGTGTCGGGCCTGACTGATGAACTGTAGCTCCTCCACGGCAAAACCCCGCGCCCGAGCCTCGTCGACAAACCGTTCCCGCAGTGCCTCGCTTACCTTGGGCGTGCGCGACAGCAGCCACAGGTAGTCGCGGTTGTAGCCGGAGACGAAGGCGTACTGGTAGTCCGGATCCAGCTCGAAGATGACATAGCTGCTGTAGAACGGTCCGAAAAAGGACACTTCCAGATGGCCACTGGGCTGGTCACCGGCGTAACGGGCCCGGCCCTCGGCCTCCTGCCACTCCCCCGCCTCGCTGTCATAGCCGCGGTTGAGTACCCGCAGGCCGCCATCGGGGTGGCGGCTGTAACGCGCGGTGACGCTGTCCAGCCCGCGTTCGAAACTGTGGTCCAGGCGGGCGATCTCGTACCAGGTCCCGAGGTAGCGCTCGGTGTCCAGTTCCGGCACCGGCGCGATCCCCTCCGGCACTGCGGTACAGGCCATCAACAGCAGAGTCAGCAGCAACGCCCCGAGGCGTTCAGTCATGGGCGATGCGCTTGTCGGTAAAGAGGTAGTCGCGCATTTCCTCGTCGAGCACCTTGTCCCGGCGCCGGATCCACTCCAGCACCATGGCGGCGTGCTCTTTCTCCTCATCGCGGTTGTGCCGCAGGATCGCTTTCAGCTCCGGATCCTTGCAGGCATCCATGCGCTGGTTGTACCAGTCCACGGCCTCCAGCTCTTCCATCAGCGACACAATGGCGCGGTGCATGTCCCGGGTTTCATCGCTGAGCTCCGCAACCGGCTCGTGGTAACCTTCACTCGACATAGACAGGTCCTTCTACAGGGTTGAAAGGTGCCGGCACTTCACCGGCATGGATGGGCCGAGTTCGGCCCGCTATTTTCGCAACAGGCTGACAATATACAGGAGCAGGGCCGCACCCACCGTGGCCATCACCAGCGAGCCGATGAAACCGCCGGCACTCAGGCCCAGCAGGTTGAACACGAAGCCGCCAATCACCGAACCCACGATACCGATCACGATATTCCCGAGCAGGCCGAACCCCCGCCCTTTCATCAGCTTGCCGGCGATCCAGCCCGCCAGCCCACCGATGACCAGAAACGCAATGATTCCCATGCCTTCCATTCTCGTTCTCCTTATCTGCCTGAACTGCCGGAGTGGCAGCTGTAAACCATGTTAGCCCGAGCCGCGTGCGGGATACCACCACGGCCGCGCGCCCAACCGCCGCCATCGCCCACTAGAGAGGCCAGACCAGCAGCAGGACCGGCACCGAGACCAGGACCACCAGCAGTGACAGGGGCAGGCCCATGCGCCAGTAATCGCCGAAGCGGTAGCCCCCCGGGGCCATCACCAGGGTGTTCGACTGGTGGCCCACCGGGGTCAGGAAGGCACTCGAGGCGGCAATGGCGACGGCCATCAGCAGCGGGTCCGCCGCCACCTGCATGCCCGCGGCCAGGTCGATGGCCACCGGCGCCGCGAGAATCGCCGCCGCGGCATTGTTGATGATATTGGACAGCAGCATCACCACCATCATCAGCAGGGCCAGGGTAAGCGCCGCCGGCACCTGCTCCGCCACTGCCAGCAACTGCCCGGCGATCAGCGCGGCGCCACCGGTGGTTTCCAGGGCCTGCCCCACCGGCAGCAGCGCGGCGAGGAGCACAATGACCGGCATGTCGATACTGTCGTAGACCTTGCCCGCGGGCACCAGTCCCGAGAGCACCATCAACAGCGCCGCCACCACCAGGCCCGTCGCGGCGTCGACCAGCCCCAGGGCGATGGCGGCCAGCGCACCCACGAACAGGGCGCTGGCCTGGAGAATCTTGCGCGGACGGCCGATTTCCAGCTCCCGGGAGGCCAGGGGCAGGCAGCCGAGGCTCTCCAGGGCACCGGGCAGTGCGTCCTCGCGCGCCTGTAACAGGAGGATGTCACCCGCCAGGAAGCGGATGCGACCCAGCCGTTCCTTCAGCCGTGCACCGCGCCGGGCGACCGCGAGAATGTTCACGCTGTGACGCTGGCGCAGGGAGAGCGCGCTGGCGGAGGTACCCACCAGCAGCGACCCCGGGCTGATCACCGCCTCCACCAGCGTCAGCTCACCGAAATCCTCCCGATGCCCGGAGGCCTCGTCGTCCGTCTCGCTGCGCCGCCCCGCCAGTTCCAGGCCGGTGACATCCAGCAGGGTCTTGAGGCTGTCGGAGTCCGCCTCGACCAGCAGGATGTCCTCGGCCTGCAGCACTTTGTAAATCGAGGGCATCTGCTGGCGCTGTTCCCCGCGCACCAGGCCCACCACCATCACGTCGGCGTCGTCCTTGACGGCCGCCATCAGGTCGTAGGTGGTCTGGCCCGCCAGACTGCAGCCCTCGGGAATCCGCACTTCGGTGAGGTAGGCGCTGACCTTGAACAGCTGGTCCGGGCTTTCCTCCTGCTGCCGGCGGGGCGTCAGGCGCCAGCCCAACAAGCCGATGAAAGCCACCCCCGCCAGGGTCACGGCGAGGCCGACGGGCAAAAAGGCAAACAGACCGAAGGCCTCGCCGGCCACCTCGGCCCGGTAGCTGGCAATAATGATATTGGGCGGGGTGCCGATCATGGTCAGCATGCCCCCGAGGAGAGAGCCAAAGGCCAGGGGCATCAGGGTCAGGGAGGGCGAATAGCCGGACTGCCGGGACATCCACACGGCGACCGGAAGGAACAGCGCCAGCGCGCCGACGTTGTTCATGAAACCCGAACACAGGGCAACCACCGCTGTCAGCAGCAGAACGTGCAGACCCGGGTGATCGCCCAGACGCATTAGCCGCCGCGCCAGCACATCCACCACCCCGGCGTTGAGCAGACCGCGACTGATCACCAGCACCGCCGCCACGGTAATGACCGCGGGGTGACCCAGTCCGCTAAACGCCTCGGCAGCAGGGATCACCCCCGCCAACACCAGCGCCAGCAGCGCCCCCAGGGCCACGATGTCGTAGCGCCAGCGGTTCCAGACCAGCAGGCCGAGGGTCGCGGCCAGCACCGCGAATACCAGCCCCTGGTCAGTGCTCATGCAACGCGGGCGCCGCCGGAACGGCTATCAGCCAGTGACGAAACACCACGAACGACATTCATCATACCCCCTGCCGATGGCGCCCCCGGAACAGAGTCCGTTGCGCGGGTGGTCACACCCCGGGCCAATGCGCGAGCCCCGCCGATTTTGCTACTTTCAGGGTAATCGCTCCTTCATACAAGCCACGAGCAGGCAGGAGAATAAAAAATGTCGCGCATCCTGAAAATTGCCCTGACCGCCTTTGCCAGCCTGTTCTGCCTGCTTTACGCCCTGCAGAACCTGGCCAACCTGGAGGCCGCCCACGGCTTCGTGGTGCATGTCTTCGGCATGCAGGGCCACGAGGCCTATCCGGCCGGCATCGGGCCAGCCATTGCCGCCGGCTGGATGACCTGGCTGGCCCTGGCCATCATCATTGCCCTGGAGCTAATCGCGGGCCTGCTGCTCGCCTGGGGAAGCTGGTCACTGTGGCGAGCACGCAAGGCCAGCCCCGACGCCTTCAACGCGGCCAAGCAATGGGCCCTGCTGGGCCTGGGGCTTGGCGTGCTGCTGTGGTTCGGGCTGTTCTCGGCACTGGGCGGCGCCTATTTCCAGATGTGGCAGACACAACTGGGCCATGCCGCCCTCGAGGGAGCCTTCTGGTACTCGGCGCAGCTGGCTCTGCTCTGGCTCATGCTGCGCGCCGAGGACCGCTGAGGCCTTACTGGCCCATGGTCGGGAAGTCGATGTAGCCGGCGTCGCCGCCACCGTAGATGACCGAGGGGTCGCCCATCGGCGTGAGTTCGGCGCCCGCTGCGTAGCGCTCCGCCAGATCGGGGTTGCAGATAAAGGGACGACCGATGGAAATGGCTGCGGCACCGCCCGCGGCCAGTACCGCCTCAGCGCGCTCGGCGTCGTAGCCACCGTTGAGTACCAGGTCACCATGGTAGACCGCCCGCAGGTCGTCGATACTGAAGTCCGCCACCGCGGCCGCCTGGCTCTTGGAGACGTCGGATTCGTTGATCTGCTCGACGATTTCCAGGAAGGCCAGCTTGCGGCGGTCCAGCTCCGCCACCGCGTGCAGGAACAGCGGGCGGGGGTTGCTGTCGTGGCAGTCCCAGACACTCGAGAAAGGTGCCAGGCGTACCCCGGTGCGCTCGGCACCCACCGCATCGACGACCGCATCGGTAACTTCCAGCAGGAAGCGGCAACGGTTTTCCACCGACCCACCGTAGGCATCGGTCCGCTGGTTGACGCCGTCGCGCAGGAACTGGTCGATCAGGTAGCCGTTCGCCGCGTGTAGTTCGACGCCATCAAAGCCCGCGGCGATAGCGTTCAGCGCGCCCTGGCGGAACTGCTCCACCACACCGGGAATTTCCTCCAGCTCCAGGGCGCGGGGCTCGGAGGTGGGCGTGAAACCGTCGGGCGTAAACGTGCGGATGTCACCGCGTACGGCGGAGCTGGAAACCGGCGGCTGCCCATTTTCCTGGAAGCAGGTGTGGGAGACCCGCCCGGAGTGCCACAACTGGCAAACGATGCGCCCGCCAGCGGCGTGCACGGCGTCGGTCACGCGCCGCCAGCCGGCGATCTGCGCCTCGGTGTAGATGCCCGGTGTGGCGATGGTGCCGGTACCCTGACGAGACACCTGGGTGGCTTCCGTCAGGATCAGCCCGGCGCCGGCTCGCTGGGCGTAGTAGGTGGCGTTGGACGGGGTGGGAATATTCTCGGGCGAGCGGGCCCGGGTCATGGGGGCCATGACGACCCGGTTTTTCAACTCAATGGCACCCAGTGAGACCGGGCTGAACAGCGTGGCTGACATGCGAATTCCTTATTGCTGTCGAAGAATGACGCGGGCCCGGCAGCCGCGGCGAAGCCGGCAGCAGGCCCTCAATCGGCCTGCCATCTTACCGCTACCCGGGGCCGGCGACAGCGCCCCGCGATCGGCGACTTGCCCCGGTTCAACTTTCCGGGCCGGGCCCCGCGCTCCCCGGCGTTCCACGCCCGGTGAAGCGGACCGCCAAGCGCGGGTCCCCGGGCAAGCCACGGTAGTGAACCTCGAGCTGCAGGCCGGGTTCCGGCCTGGCGGGGGGCAGGAAGCCCCCGAGACTGAGCAGATCGCCCGGGCGCAATTCGATACCGGCTTCCCGCAGGGCACGCGCCACCCAGATGGCGGCATTCAGCGGGTGCCCCATCAGGCTCTCGCCCGCGGCTTGCCCAAGCGCTTGATCGCGTGCGGCATCGCGTACCACCACCCGCATGTCCGCCAGGGCCGCCAGCAGCGGCTCGCGATGTTCGGCGACCGCGATGGAGGCGCCCAGCACACCACCGCGAAAACCGGTGTTGATGGCGGCAATGGCGTAGCCATTGGCCGGCCCCTCCAGCACCAGGTCGGGCAATTCGATGAAGGGGATAATCGCCCGCAGCGCGTCCAGGGCCTCCGCAGGTGTGGTAGCGTCCGCCAGACGCGCGCTGCCCACCTCGACCAACAGATCGGGCTCGTAGCGCGGCACTGCGCCAAAGTCCGCGGGCAGGCTGGCGCCACTGGGCAAGAGGTGGCGGTCGAACATCACGCCCCAGGCGGGTCCCTGCATGCCGAAACGCCCCTGCACCGCCTCGCCGGTGAACGCGGCCTTGTAGCCCACCGGCTGCCCCAGCACCGCGGGCAGGGCCCGAACCAGGGCCGCCCGGGCGCAGTCGACCTGTCCAGCCTCGAGCTGCAAGCCAAAGCCCGGCCCCGGGCGCCCCTGCGCCAGGGCCGCAACGTGAGCCGCCACCGCGGCACGCTCGGGACAGTTCGCCGCCGTGGCCGCCGTGGCCGCCGTAGCGAGTATCACGCCGGCAAAGGCGGCCGCCAAACGCCGGTGCCAGTGAGGCAGGTTCATGCGAACAGATCCCCCTGTGCCCGAGGCGGCCGGAAACTGGAACAGTCCAGGCTCTCGCGGTGATCCTGGCGATAAGCCAGGCGCCGGCAGGCCTTGCGAAAGCGCTGGGCCAGCAGGTCGGCAAACACCCCCTCGCCGCGCATGCGCTGCCCGAAGCGGGCATCGTAGTCCTTGCCGCCGCGGGTGTCGCGGACGCGGTTCATCAACTTGTCGGCGCGCTCGGGATAGTGCTCGGCCAGCCAGTCGCGAAACAAGGGGGCCACCTCGAGGGGCAGGCGCAGCAGCATCCAGGCCGCACTGTCGGCCCCCGCCTCGCGGCCCGCTGCCAGCAGGGCTTCCAGCTCGTGGTCGTTGAGGCCGGGAATCATCGGCGAGGTCAGCACGCCCACCGGTACCCCCGCCGCGCTCAGGTCGCGGATCACCCGCAGGCGTGCGCGGGGGGAGGCGGTGCGCGGCTCCAGTCGGCGTTTCAACGCGTCGTCCAGGGTGGTCAGGCTGATGAACACCTGCACCAGGCGCCGTGCCGCCAGCGCCGCCAGCAGATCCCGGTCGCGCAGGATCAGGGCGCTCTTGGTGACAATGGTCACCGGGTGCCCGCAGGCCAGCAGCAGTTCGAGGATGCGCCGGGTGGTACCCCGCTCCGCTTCCAGCGGCTGGTAACAGTCGGTATTGCCGGAGAGATTGATGGGCCGGCAGACATAGCCGGGCTTGCACAGCTCCATCTCCAGCTGCTCCAGCAGGCCACTGCGGGCAATCAGCCGGGTCTCGAAGTCCAGCCCCGGGGAGTAGTCCCAGTAGGCGTGGCTCGGCCGCGCATAGCAGTAGATACAGCCGTGCTCACAACCGCGGTAAGGGTTGAGGGAGCGATCGAAGCCGAGATCCGGGGAGCGGTTCCAGCTGAGGGCGGACTTGGCCGCCTCGTCCTGTACCGTGGTCGCCAGGCGCGCGGGGGGAAATTCCTGCCACCAGCCGTCGGCCTCCGCCACACTGGTGCGCGGGGCATAGCGGTTGGCGGGGTCGAAGGTGGCGCCGCGACCGCGCCGGGCCAGCGGGGCGTCCTGAATGGTCATGGGCATCACACTACTGGATTTATGTACAGTACAGTGTAGCCTTCCTCGCGGCCACCCGCCAGCCTCAGACCGAGGGCCCGGACTGCCACGGCCAGCGCCCGGTCAGCTCCATTTCCAGGCTGAAGCTGAGGAAGGTGCGGATGGCCACGATCAGGCCGAGCACCCCGACCCCCTCGAAAGTGAGGTCCACCGCCACCGTGGTGATGATGTCCGCGGCAATCAGGATTTCCAGCCCCAGCAGGATGCCCCGCCCCATGCGCAGGCGCAGCTCCTGGAAAATGGCTTCACGGTCGTCCCGCAGCAGGTGCCGGTAACCCGCCCGCCCCAGGGCAAACACCGCCACGCCGGTAATCACCACGATACCCAGTGCCTCGATCAGCACCGCACACCAGACCGCCAGGGATTCTATCTGTGTGGTCATATTGCCCCCCGAATGACGCCTGCTGTGATCCTACACCCTTCCGGCGCCCGGCGTGAGAGTCAGCGCCGCACCCAGCGCAGACGCAGCACCTGGCTGAGCGCATCGACCAGCAGCACCAGACCCAGCATGGCGAGGATCACCGTCGAGGCGCGCGCCTCCTGGAACAGCGACAGGTGAATGTGCAGCATCTGACCCAGCCCGCCGGCGCCTACCAGCCCGAGAATGCTGGCCATGCGGATGTTGTTCTCCCAGCGATAGAGGCCATAGGCCAGCAGCTGCGGCCACACGCCCGGCAGGGTGCCATAGCAAAAGGCGGCCAGGCGCCCGCCGCCGCCGGCACGGATGGCCTCCGCGGCTGTCGCGGGGGTGTTTTCCAGGGCCTCGGTATAGAGACGCCCCAGTACCCCCGTGGTGTGCAGGGCCAGCGCCAGCGTCCCGGCATTGGGGCCAAGCCCCACTGCCAGTACCATCAGGGCCGCCCACACCAGCTCGGGCACCGCGCGCAGGATATTCGCCAGGCCCCGGGCCGGGACCGCCCGCCAAGCGGGCGCCCCGGCGGCAACCAGGGCCAGCAAGAGGCCGAGCACAACCGCCAGCAGCGTGCCCACCGCCGACATCGCCAGTGTTTCCAGCAGGGCCTGCCCGGCCCGGCCCAGGTGCGCCGGGCTCAGATCCGGTTGCAGGAAGCCGCGGGCGTAGTCGCGCATCGCGTCCCAGCCGGCGCCGGCCAGCAGGCCGCCGAAGTCCAGGGCCAGGTAGTGGAAGGCCCAGCCAGTCGCCAGCACGGCCAGCCCCAGCCACAACAGTCCCGCCCGACGCACCGTCACGCCCCCACCCCCAGGCTGCGGCGCAGGATGCGCGAAAGCCCGTCAACAGCGGTCACCAACAGCACAAAGACCAGCAGCAGCGTGGCCACCTCGCCCCCTGCCAGCATGCGCAGGGACAGCTCGACCTGCTGACCCAGGCCCCCGGCGCCGACAAAGCCCATCACCACCGAGGCGCGCAGGGCACACTCCCAGCGGTAGAGGGTGTAGGACAGCAGTTCGCCCAGGGCGTTGGGCAGGAGTCCGTAGGCGAAGGCCGCCAGGCGCGACCCGCCTGCAGCCAGAATGGCCCGGGCGGGTGCCGGGTCCACCGACTCCAGGATCTCCGCGTACACTTTCCCCAGCATGCCGGCGTAGGTGATGGCGATGGCCAGCACGCCGGCGGTCGGCCCCAGGCCCAGGGCCCGCACCAGCAGCAGGGCCCAGACCAGCTCGGGGATACTGCGCAGCACGATCAGCAGGCCGCGCAGGGGCCAGCGCACCATCGCCCCCCAGGGGCCCGGCCGGCCCTCCGCCGCCAGCGCCGAGAGGGACAGCGCACGATTGATCACCAGTGCCGCCGGGGCGGCAAGCAGCACGGCCAGGGCCATCCCCGCGGTGGCGATGGCCAGGGTTTCCAGGGTGGAGCGTCCTACCAGGGCGAGAAAGGCGGGGTCGTGGGCCAGGGGCCAAAAGCCGGCGAGAAAGCCCGCCATGGCCCGGGCGGAGTCCCCCGCCACCAGCCCCGCGGGGTTCAGCTCGCTCAGGCGCAGGGCCGGCCAGAGCAGGACCAGCAGAAGCAGGGTCCAACCCAGCCGCGGCCAGCGCTGTGGGTCGTTCACCCTCAGCAACGCGGAATCACCCCCGCCGGCTCGGCCGCCCGCGTCGCCTCGGGCGCGGACAGCTGCGCGTTGTCAAACAGCTCAGAGAGTTCCGCCGGGCTCACCTCGGCGGCCGGCTTGTCGAACAGGACCTGCCCCTCCCGCAGGCCGATGATCCGCGGAAAGGCCTCCAGCGCCAGCTCGACCGCGTGCAGGCTGACCACCAGGGCCGCGCCGCGGGACGCCGCATCGGCCTGCAGGATCTGCAGGCAGTGTGCGGCCAGCCGCGGATCCATGGCCGACACCGGCTCGTCCGCCAGCAGCAGGTCCGCCTGCTGGTACAGGGCGCGGGCAATGCCCACCCGCTGCAGCTGACCGCCGGACAGGCTGTCGCAGCGACTGTAGAGACGATCCTCCAGGTCCAGGCGGCGCAATACCTCGCCGATCCCCGCCGCATCCAGCGGCCAGGCCAGATTGAGTAGCGCGCGCCCCGTTGACCAGCGCCCGAGCCGCCCCGCGCTCACCGCCGTGATCACCCGTTGCACGGGCGGCAGGGGCGGTGCCTGGTGTACCAGGCCCAGTCGGGCGCGCAGGCGCTGACGGGCGCGCGGGGAGAGCTGCCAGGGGGACTGCCCCAGCAGCGTGACAGCCCCGGATTGCGGCGCCAGCGTGGCCGACAGCACCCGCAGCAGGGTGGTCTTGCCGGCGCCCGACGGGCCGATCACCGCCACCTGCTCCCCCGGCGCCAGCCGCAGGGAGACCGAGCGCAGGGCCCGGGCGCCATTGCGATGGGCCAGACTGACGGCGTCGAGGACAGCGGCGGGCGTGCCCGAACTCATTTACAGCAGGCCGGCGTCGCGCGCCGCGGCCTCGATCGCCCGGTAGTTTTCCACCCGGGTGGGAATAAAGCGGGAAGCGCGTTGCAGCTCGAGTATCTCGCGGTGGGCGGGCTGCGCGGGATCGAGGGCGAGGAAGGCCTCGCGGATGCGCGTCTGGAGGTCACTATCCAGACTGCCGCGCACGGTCCAGTTGTAGTCGTGGTAGCCCGGGGTCACCTCGATCACCCGCAGCTTGCCGGTCAAGGTCGGCGAGCTGTCCCGCAGCTTCTGCCACACCGCGCTGTTCAGTACCCCGGCGTCAACGCGCCCCGAGGCAACCCAGGCGGCGGTGGCATCGTGGGCCCCGGAGAAGGCGATGCGGCTGAAAAAGTCTTCCGGCTCGATACCCTGTTCCCGCATGAAGTGGCGCGGCATCAGGTGTCCCGAGGTGGAGGAGACGGAACCGAAGGCAAACGCCGCTCCCTTCAGATCGGCCAGAGTAGCAACATCCGTACGCGCGGTGACGAAGGTACTGGTGAAACTCTGATCCTGCTCCCGTTGCACCAGCGGCACCGCGTCCCCCGTGCGCCGGTGCGCCTGCACGAAGGTGAAGCCCCCCAGCCAGGCCAGGTCGATGCGCTCCGCCGCCAGGGCCTCGACCACTGCGGCGTAGTCGGTAACCGGCACGAAGCTCACTGTCATGCCCAGCGCGTCTTCCAGGTAGGCGCCCAGGGGCTCGAACTTGCGCAGCAACTCGGTGGGCGCCTCGTCGGGGATCGCCGAGACGCGCAACACCTCGGGCTCGGATTCGGCGGAAACTGGAGCTGTGGCGAACAGACTCAGGCAGAAAGCAAGGCACAGGCCGAGGGCCAGCGCGGGACGACGCAGGGACATGGGCTTCTCCGGTTCAATAGCGGAAAAAAAACAGCCTCCATGTTACCCGCGAATGGCCGGGCAGGCACCCCTGCGGAGTGCCCGCTCACCAGAGGTAGCAGCTGCCGTGCATACCCATCATGGTAAAGCGGAAGGCCCGACTCGCCGGCGCCGCCGACAGCCCGTAGCATACGTGCAGGGGCAGGAGGTGCTCTTCCCGCGGATGACAGTAGCGGGCATGCGGTGCGCGCTCCCAGTCCAGCAGACGTTGCCGGCGCTGCGCCTCCGGCAGCGCGGTGTCGGTCAGCGTCTCCGCCAGCCAGTTCTCGAAGGCCTGGTTGCGTGCGTAGAGTTCAGGGCCGGGCTGGCCGAAGAAGGCCTGCAGGTTGTGAAAGGAAGACCCCGAGCCAAGCACCAGCAACCGCTCGCTGGACAGGTCCGCCAGGGCCTCACCCAGGCGCAGGTGGGCCGCCGGGTCCATGGACTGCAGCAGGGAGAGCTGGATGCAGGGAATCTCGGCCTCGGGATACATCAATTTCAGCGGCACAAACAGGCCGTGATCAAAACCCCGCGTTGCATCTCCGGCCTGGGCCAGACCGTGGGCCGCCAGGCAGTCCCGGACCCTACCGGCCAAGCCCGGCGCCCCGGGCGCCGGATAGCGTATCCGGTAGGAAGCCTCGGGAAAGCCGTAATAGTCGTAGTAGAGCGCCGGCCTGGCCGCCGTGGTCACCGTCGCCACCGGCGCTTCCCAGTGGGCACTGACCACGATGATCGCTTCGGGTCGCGGCACAACATCCGCCAGTTCACCCAGGGTGCGCACCAGCTCGGCATGGGCCGGGTCCCCCAGCAGGGGCAAGGGCCCGCCGCCGTGGGAGATATACAGACTGCGCAACACCGGCTCAGACATCGCGCAGTCGCCGCAGTTGTTCAGCGACCTCGTCCACGCTGGCCGGGTCGTCGATGGTCGACGGCACGCTGTAGTCCTCGCCGTTGGCTACCTGTCGCAAGAGTTTGCGCAGGATCTTGCCGGAACGGGTCTTGGGCAGGCGCGGCACCACCAGGGCGCGCTGGAAGCAGGCAATGGCACCGATCTCCTCGCGAATCAGGGTCACCAACTCCTGCTCGAGCGCCTCCGGTGCGATGCTCGCGCCATCCTTGAGGATCACCAGCCCTACCGGCAGCTGCCCCTTGAGTTCATCCTCGACGCCGATGACAGCGCACTCCGCCACCGCCGCGTGGGCCGCCAGGATCTCTTCCATTTCGCCGGTAGAGAGGCGGTGACCGGCAACGTTGATCACGTCGTCGGTGCGGCCCATGATGAAGACGTAGCCGTCCTCGTCGCGGTAGCCGCCGTCCCCGGAGACGTAATGCCCGGGGTAGGTGGAGAGGTAGCCGGCGACAAAGCGCTCGTGGTTGCCCCAGATGGTGCTCAGGCAGCCGGGCGGCAGGGGCAGACGCAGGGCGATTGCCCCCTGCTGGCCGGCGGGCAGATCGTGGCCGCTGTCGTCCAGGATGCGCACATCAAAGCCCGGTACCGGCAGGGTCGAGGAGCCCGGCTTGGTCGGCCGCGGATCGATCCCCATCAGGTTGCCGCAGATCGCCCAGCCGGTCTCGGTCTGCCACCAGTGATCGATCACCGGCTTGCCGCTGTGCTCGCGCAGCCAGTCGTAGGTCGGCGGGTCCAGGCGCTCCCCGGCCACGAACAGGGTCTGCAGCCCGCCGAGATCGTGGTCCAGCAGGTGTGCGCCATCCGGGTCCTCCTTGCGAATCGCCCGAAAGGCGGTGGGCGCGGCAAACAGTGCCTTGACCCGGTGCTCCGCCGCCACCCGCCAGAAGGCGCCGGCGTCCGGCGTGCGTACCGGCTTGCCCTCGTAGAGCAAGGTGGTGCAACCCGCCAGCAGCGGGCCGTAGACAATGTAGGAATGGCCGACCACCCAGCCGACATCCGAGGCGGCCCAGAACACCTCCCCCGGCGCCATGTCGTAAACCGCCGCCATGGAATAGCGCAGGGCCACCGCGTGGCCGCCGTTGTCGCGCACTACGCCCTTGGGCTTGCCCGTGGTACCCGAGGTATACAGGATGTACAGGGGGTCGGTCGCCAGTACCGGCACGCAGTCCGCCGGGGCCGCCGCGGCCACCGCCTGCTCCCAGTCCAGGTCCCGTCCGGCGCTCAGCTCGGCCTGGCACTCTGGCCGCTGCAGCACAATACAGCGGGACGGCGGGTGCGCCGACAGCTGCAGCGCCTTGTCCACCAGGGGTTTGTAGGGAATGACCCGCTCCACCTCGATACCGCAGGAGGCCGTCACCAGTACCGCCGGGCGCGCATCGTCGATGCGCACCGCCAGCTCGTGGGCGGCAAAGCCACCGAAGACCACCGAGTGCACGGCGCCGAGACGGGCAACTGCCAGCATGGCTATCACTGCTTCCGGCACCATGGGCATGTAGATAACTACCCGGTCGCCCTTGCCCACGCCCTGGTCGCGCAGCACCCCGGCGAAGCGCGCCACGGCCTCGCGCAATTCCCGGTAGCTGTAGCGCTGCTGGCGCCCGGTGACCGGCGAGTCGTAAATCAGGGCAAGCTGCTCACCCCGCCCGGTCTCGACGTGGTGATCGAGGGCCATGTGGGCGGTATTCATCTCGCCGTCGGCGAACCAGCGCGCCGTGCCGTCGCCATTTCGGCAAAGGATGTCGCGCGGTGCTGTATACCAGGGCAGCGCTGCCGCCTGCTCGGCCCAGAAACCCTCCGGGTCCGCCAGGGATCGCTGGTACTCCTGGGGGTAGTCGCGCTTGCTGCTCATGTCGGCCCTCCTTAGTATCGCCTCAGGATACCGGAAGCCCGGTACTCACCGCCAACATGCGGGCGGCGCGGGCCTACTCAACAGGCGTACCCTGAGCCGCCATGGCCGCGAGAATTCGCTGCTGACTGCGCTCCAGGGATGCCTGCCGCGACTGCCGGTGCAGCGCCTCGACACCCTGCCGGTCGTGCCACGCGCCGGCTACCACCAGCCCTTCCAGCTGCCGCAGTGCACCGAGGTCTTCCAGCGGGTTGCCAGCCAGCAGCAGGAGATCCGCGTCAAATCCCGGCGCGATCTGCCCCGCTCGTGCCGCGCGACCGAGCACCCGCGCCGGGTTGCGCGTTGCGGTGGCGAGGACCTCCCAAGGGGAAATACCCGCCCCGCCCAGCAGCTCTAGCTCCTCCAGCAGGGACAGGCCGGGGATATTGACGAAGATGCCCGCGTCCGAGCCCGCCAGCAGCGTCACACCCTGCTCGTGGAGGCAGCGCGTGGCCTCGGCGTAAAAGGCGTCGTGGGCATCGCGGCTGGTCGGGGGCTGCGACGCCCAGTGCTGGTAGACCGGCTGTTCCAGCTGGGCGATAAAGGGGTTCATGGTCTCCACGCCGGGGCGCCGCAGGAAGGCCCCCTGGCTGCGCGCCACCCGCACCAGGTTGTGGTGGGCCAGCAGCGTCGGTGTCACCGGCACCCCCGATGCTGCAATCTCCGCCGCCAGTGCGCACATTGCCTGCGGGTCAAGCCGGTCGCCCAGGGCATGCCAGACAATGCTTTCGACATGCTCGATGCTGAGCCAGCCATCCCGCAGGATATCGCGGAAAGCAATCTCGAAGGTCGGCACGCCAGCGGCGTCCACCTGACGGGCGCCCTCCGGGGTGTGACCCATGATCGACATGCCCAGCTCACGCGCGGCAAGCCGAATGGCCCGGTAGGCTTCGGGATTCAGGTTCGAATAGACCTTGAGATGGCGGTAGCCCCGGGCATGGTGGGCGAATACCGCCTCGCGGGCTTCCGCCGCGGTCTCCACGATCTGATGATTGGCCTGGGTATTGTGGCCCCGGCCGTTGAGTATCGGCCCGGTGGTGATCAGCTCCGGGCCGGTCAAGCGCCCCGCCTGGATGGCGTCGGCGAACGCCAGCAGAAAGGGCATGCCGGACGCATTGCGGACCGTGGTCACCCCGTACGCCAGGTAAGCCGGCAACTCCGCCTCGTCCCAGACATGCACATGCATGTCCACAAGCCCGGGCAGCAGATAGCGCCCGCGGCCATCGATACGCTGTGCGCCCTTCACCGGCGTCGGTGAGGCGCTCGCTTCAACCGCCTGGATGCGGCCACCGGCAATCACCACCGTCTGGTCCCGCAACACTGGTGGCGCGCCCTGCACCATGCTGATGACATCGACATGCTCGATAACCAGCGTCGGCGCCCTTTCGTCGGCCGCCTGTAGTGCTGCCCAGGGGCCGGCCAGAGAAAGCCAGAGCATTGCCGTCAGCATGCGTCGCAATCTACTTGTCATGGTCGCGCCCTTTTCCGCTGTCCACGGGATCATACCCCGCTATTCAGCCACTGTCCGGGCGCGAGGCGACAAAAAACAGGCGCCGGAAAGGGAACAGGCCCCCGCGGGGCCCGCGGGATACGGCGCAAATAGCGCAGGGTCATTGCGACTCACGCACACGCTTGCGCTTGGCCCGGTACATGGCGCGGTCGGCAGCCTCGAGCAACTGATCGGGACTGATACCGTCCTCGGGGTAGAGCGCCAGGCCGAAGCTGGCGCGCAAGCGACGCGGCTCACCGCCGATCAGCATGCGCTCTTCCAGCGAGGCCTGCATCCGCGCCACCACCTCCTCGCCCGCGCTCCGGTCCTGCAGCGGGGACAGCACGACGGCAAATTCGTCGCCACCCAGCCGGGCCACGGTATCCGAGCGACGCGCACAGGAGACCAGGCGCGCCCCAAGGGTTCTCAGGGCAATGTCCCCCGCCTGGTGGCCGTGCCGGTCATTCAGTGCCTTGAGTTCATCCATATCCACATACACCAGGCCCAGGTGGTCGCCATGTCGCGCCGCCTGCTCCAGCCCATGTTCCAGGCGGTCGTGGAACAGGGCCCGGTTGGCCAGTCCGGTCAGATGATCCCGGGTGGCCTTGCGGAAGAGCGCGTCCTCGGCATAGCGCGAGGCGGTGTGGATGGAGGCGGCAATCACCTCCGCCATGTAGGTGAGCACCTTGCGGTCACGCCAACCGAAAGCCGAGGGGCGGGATGAAAGGATCTTGAGGACGCCGACCGCCGCGCCGCGATGGAACAGCGGCGCCACCACCATGGAGCGCAGACCGACCCGATCGCAGGCCTCCCGGTCCACCCGGGGATCGCTGTGGGCATCTTCACAGTAGAGGGTGCGCGCCTGGGTCACACAGACGCCGGACAGGCTGGTGGCCAGAGACAGGCGCAGGCCAACGCTGCTCGCCGCCGAACCGGAAGCGGCCAGATAGACCAGCTCGTCGCCCTCCAGCATCTCGACGATGGCGGCATCCGCGGAGGTCATGCCCAGAATCTCCCTGGCCACGAGAGTCGCAATCGCCTCGAAGTCGACGCCCAGGCGGGCCACCCCGGTCTGCACCGCGATCACGCGTTTCAGCAGACTGACATCCAGTTCCCGCTCGTCGTTCAACGCCTCGTCTCCGGTACCTGGCACGGCCGATTGCCTCCGCTCGTGACACTTCAATTCTCATACTGGTAAGCAGGAGAATCCCTGTCAAATCTCGGCGCTTTCCCGCAGGGCGCCGGGATCGTGCGCGCCACCGCGCAACCACTCCCGGACGCGGATAGCGCGTTTGCGCGCCACGCCCCAGCGGTAACCCCCCAGCGCCCCGCTCTGCTGGATCACCCGGTGACAGGGAATCAACAGGGCCACCGGGTTGGCGCCCACGGCGCTGCCCACGGCCCGGGACGCTCCCGGGCGTCCCACCGCCCGTGCCAGCTCGCCATAGCTTACGGCCCTGCCTGCGGGGACCTGCAACAGGGCGCGCCAGACGGCGATCTGGAAGTTGGTGCCGGAGACGTGCAGGGAGACCGGCAGCGATGTATCGCGCGCGTCGTCCGCGGCGAACAGGGCTGACACCAGGTCCCTGGCCATCGCGGGGCGCCGTTCCAGGCGACACTGGGGCCAGGTTCCGCGCAGGGCCGACAGTTGCTCGTCCAGCGGTACCGCCTCGGTAAAACCGGCCCGACAGATCCCGCGCGCCGTGCTGGCCAGAAACATCTCGCCATAGGGGGTCATCGCCGTACCCCAGGCAACCGCGACGCCCTCGCCCTGCCTGCGATACTCCCCCGGGCTGAGGGCCTCCAATTGCACAAAATGGTCGTGGAGCCGCGAGCTGCCACTCAAGCCCAGTTCGTCGGCAATGGCCTCGAGGGGCTGCGGTGTCTGTAACAGTCCCTTGCTCTGCTCCAGCGTCAATGCCTGCAAAAAGCGCTTGGGACTGATGCCGGCCCAGCGGCAGAACAGGCGCTGGAAATGCCAGGGACTCAGGTGCACCTGGGCCGCCAGCACCTCCAGGGTCGGCTGCTCGCGGACATGCGCCGCCAGGTAGGCAATCGCCGTTTCAATGCGCTTGTAGTCGGTCGTTTCCACAGCCTTTATCCTGCAGGGGCCCGCTGAAATGCCATGCGCCCAGTCTGGCCCAGTGCCCGTGCCGGCGCGACCCGAATCTTGCGCAAAATTTTGCGGCGAGGGGCACCGGCCCATCAGCTGCCAGCCCGCACCGGGGGCGGCCTCAATCCCAGCGGCTCTCCGCCTCGCGGCGCTGGAAAACAACCGTATCGCCATCCGTCAGCAACTGGCGAATGCGCCAGGGGACGCCCTCTGGGGTCAGCTCCACCAGGCCGACACCGCTGCCGTTGAGCAGGCGGCGCCCGGAAGGGGTGCCCTCGGGCTTGCGCGGTGTAATGCGCAGGTGACGGCGGCGGGTAAACCAGTTCAGGGGCGAGCGCGGCGAGTACAGCCAGCGGTTGGCGTGATCGAGAACCGCCAGCAGGCGCCCGGGGAAGGCATTGCGCACGCCGCTGCTGCAGACCTGCCAGATGTCGGGCCCACGCACCCGGCCGCGCAACTCGACATCGTAGACAAAGGAATAGTGCACATCCCCCGACAGCACCACAAAGTGCTCCGGAGTGCCCGAGTGACGAAAGATATTGAGGATGGCGTGGGCGGAGCCCGGGTGGGCCATCCAGTTCTCGGCATCCACCATGAGCGGCTGCCCCAGCCAGGTGAAGATACGCTGGATCGTCTCGATCAGCTTGACCCCGAAGATCGGTGTCGGCGACACCAGCAGGACCGCGGGCAGCCCGCGCAGGCTCTGCTGCAGATCGGTCAGCGCCTCCCAGTCCAGCAAGCCCGAGGGCCGACTCGCGGTGCGCTCCGCCCGCCAGCGGTGGGTGCGCGTGTCGACCACCACCAGGGGCGGCTGGGTAGGCCAGCTGTAGTGCCAGCGGTCAAAGGCAAACAGGCGGTCCAGGGTCTGCTCGTGCACCGCCGAGCCGGGGGCGCGCAGACTGTCAGTGACCTGCGCCATCAGGTCGGCGGGAAAGGCCTCCGGGGCGTTGCCCCAGCCCTGGTGGACCAGGTAGGCCAGCAGGGCGTTGCCGATGACCCGTCGCGAGAAGGGGTGGCCATAGGCGACCTCCTCCCACTCCCGGCTCAGGTTCCAGTCGTCGGTGATGTCGTGATCGTCAAAGATCATCGCCACTGGCATATGGGCCAACAGCCGCCGCACCGCCGGCAGGCTGGACACGAAATCCTCCATCGCCTCCCGTTCCCGCACATAGCGGGCCCGCAGCTCGGCGTTCAGACCTTCGGGGGGCGCGAGGTCCACCCAGTCCCACAGCACCGGCGACCAGGACAGCAGGTAGGCGGCCAGCATCTCACCCAGGGTGATCAGGTGATTCTGCGCGTTGGCGGTGGTGAAGATCGGCTTCTCCACCCCGCCGAAAAGCACTTCGAGCAGGGCCCGATTGGCCCTGCGCTGGGGCAGCAGCGACTCGCGCTGGTAATAGTTCGCCGGGTGCCGGTAGAGGTTCGCGGCGCTGTCCACCCCGCTGGTCTCGACCCCGTCCAGGGCTTCGTCGGGCAGCCCGAGGAGTGCCACGACCTGGTGAATCGCGTGCAACATCGGGCCGGCAACGTCGTCGACATAGACCTGGTCGCCGGTCAGGGCCAGCAGTGAGGGCCAGGCGCCCAACTCATCTTCCCCGGTCACCGCAGCATCGCGCCCAGAGGTGGCATCGAGGCAGTCCTGCAACCAGGCGTCCGCCCTGGCCAGGCCGTCGCCGCCCGGATGATGGGGCTTGCGGCAGGAACCGTGCAGCACGCTGGCCACGCGGGAGGACAGTATCACCCCCGGGGAGCGTTTCCCGGGGTAGCACAGCCCCGGCACGCGGTCGTCCAGGTAGCACCAGGCCGCCGCGGCCGCACCGCGCGGGCGCAGGGCCAGGCGGTAGCCGATCCAGCGCGCCTCGGGCAGGGCGGGGTCGAGCGGCAGGTGCAGGAGCAGGTAGTGCAGCCGCGGGCTGACCGTGAGCAGTTGCGCGCTGCCCGCCGGGTCATCCGCCGCAAGCGGATGCCAGGCGCCCTCCTCGCGCTCGATCTGCAACTGCCAGTCGACCGGCTGAGTGACCGCCAGCCACAGGGTCATTTCCGTGGCCTGCGTCCGCCGCAACAGCGGCCCGGCCAGTACCAGCGGCAGGTCCGTCAGGCTGCTATCCGCTTGCTCAGACGACACGGCGGCCGGTACGCCCGTCGAGAATTCCACACCTGCAGGACCCGCCGCTCACCTCGCCTCCCGATTGCCATCGTGTCTGTCGCCCCCGCATGCGGGTGCGCGGGCACTATACCACGGTGTCCCGGCGCCCTTCGGGCTTGCGACCCCGCTCGCGGGCAGCCGGTTTCACGCGGGAATCCCGCCCAGGCTGTGCCAGAATAGCGACCCACCCGCCACTGGAGCCGCCCCGTCGTGAGCTCGGAATTTCTCTCTCCCCACCAGCGCCGCCTGGCCTACCGTTACACGCCGCCGGCTCGCCCCGGCATGACCTACGTCTGGCTCTGTGGTTTCAATTCCGACATCAGCGGCAGCAAGGTGCAGGCACTGGAGCACTGGGCCCGGGACGCGGGCCACGGCTGCCTGGCCTTCGACTACTCCGGGCACGGCAGCTCCGGTGGAGCGTTTGCCGAGGGCACCCTCGGCGACTGGCGGCAGGACGCGCTGGACGCCATCGATCACCTGACCGAGGGCCCCCTGGTCCTGGTTGGCTCGAGCATGGGCGGCTGGCTGGCGCTGCTGGCCGCCCTCGCCCGCCCCGGGCGCGTCGCCGGGCTGGTCCTGGTGGCCCCGGCGCCCGACTTCACCGAGCGGCTGATCTGGCCGGACCTCGCCCCGGCCGCACAGGCGGAGGTGCAGCAACAGGGCGTGACGCTGATGGCCTCCGACTACGGCCCGCCCTACCCCCTGACCCGCGCGCTGTTCGAGGATGCGCGAGCGTGGCTGCTGCTGGACGCGCCAATAGCCATCGACGTCCCGGTGCGGATACTCCAGGGCATGCGCGACCCGGATGTGCCCTGGACCCACGCCCTGCGCCTGGTGGAGCAGCTCGCCAGCGAGGACGTGGTCCTGAGCCTGGTGCGCGACGGCGACCACCGCCTGTCCCGCCCCGCGGACATCCGCCGTCTGCTGCAACTCTGCGAGGCATTGGCGGAAGACCTCGCCGGCGTATAGCCCCTCCCGCTAGGGCCGGTCGGGGAAGCGGTGATGCACGCTGAGCAGCAGGGCGTGGGCCTCGTAGCCGGGTGAAGCCCAGCCAAAGGCCAGCACGGCGAAGTCGCTGCGCTGCCAGGCCCAGTCACCCGCGTCCAGGCGCTCGTAACGGTACTGCAGGGTGATATCCGTTTGCGGGGACCAGGCATATTCCAGCTCGCCCCGCACCCGCTGCACATCGACACCGTAGCCGGGCAGGCTGTCCACGCTGTTGGCCGCCTCGCCGCTGTCGGCGTCGTCCAGCCAGCGGCTGCGGTAGCTGCTGTCGTTGTCGCTGTGGCTGATATCCAGGGTGGCCTCCAGCGCCGCGCTCGCCTGCCAGCGCAGGTTGAGGCCAAGCGCGGCATTGGTGTCGCGCACCTGCTGGCGCCAGGGGGCATTGGCATAAGTGGTGCGCCCGGGCGGCCCGAACTCGAAGCCCTGCTGATCCAGGCGATCGTGCTGGTACTGGCCCCAGGCACTCAGGGCCAGGTCGCGGCTGGCCTGCCAGCTCAGGTTGACCGAGACGTCGTCGCGGTCGCGCCCGCGCAGGCCGTAGTAATCATTGTCGTAGCTGTCACGGGTGTGGCGGTAGTCCGCTGCCAGGCTCAGCGACGCCGTCAACGGCAGGTCCCCGCGCAACTGGTAGCTCCAGCTGCGCCCCTCGAGCAGGTACTGGGGCAGCGCCTCCGAGGGTGCGGCGACATCCAGCCGCGCCAGGCGCTCCGCCGACAAATCGCTGTTCCGGGTCTCCCCCTCGACCCGCAGGGAGGTATTCAGCCGCCCCAGGGACGGCAGGCGCAGCGCGGCCCAGACGCGCGTGGTATCGCGGTCATCGGTGTAGGACTCCCGGGAGCGGGTGGTGCGCTCCACGCGCTGCCATTCCAGGCCACTGCTCACGCTCATCCCCGCGCCGAGGCGGTAGCGGGCGTCCGCCTGGGCGCGGTAGCGGCGGCGGTCGTAGAGGTGGCTGTAGTCCTCCGCGGAGAGCTGGATGACGTCGGTGCGATTGTCGCGATCGCGATAGTCCGCCTTCAGGCGGTAGCCCAGGCGCGAATTCAGCTGGTGACGGAAGCCCAGGCGCAGGTCGGTGTCCACGCGCCGCGCATCCAGGCTGTCCAGCACCGCCTGCCCCTCCAACAGCACCGGCTCGAGGAAGTCTTCGTCCTGCCGGGCATCGGCGTAGCTGGCGAACCAGGAGAGATGGCGGTTGTCGGCCACGCGGTAGAGGCCATCGGCGCTCAGGCGCTGGAAGGTGTTGTCCGGCCCCAGGTCAACCGCGCGCCGGGGTGCCTCGAGATTGACCGGGTTGGCAAAGCCAAACTCGCGGGCATCATTGCTCAGGGCCGAGTAATACCAGGCCAGGTTGCTCGACCAGGGCCCGGCGGCATGGGCCGCGGTGAGTTCCAGGGTATCGTGGCGCTGGTCGACGGGCACCGCCACCAGGGCGGCGTCACCAAAACGCTCGCTAAAGCCGTTCACCTTGCGACCGGACTTGTCCTCGCTGGCCACCGCCGCGGAGAGTTGCCAGGGCCCCAGCTGTCGCATCAGGCTCAGCTCCCCCTGCTGGCGCTGCAGCCCGGCGTCGGCGCGAAAGGCGGTCGCCGTTTCCGGCCCGCTGTAGCCCGGCGGCAACGACTGCTGCAGGGTGTCCCCGCGGTAGACCGAATCGTAGCCCTCCCGGGAGATCGACTCGAACTGACGGTAGTCGAGGCCGATACGGTAATCCCCCTGGCGGGCCAGCTCGGCACTGGCGCCCAGTTGCTCCAGGGTGGAGCGCGCCTCCAGGCGTGCGGACTGGTAGGGGTCCTCGCCGCTGCGCCAACGGTATCCCAGTTCACCGAGGCCAAACAGGCGGTCCGTCTGCAACAGCTGCGAGTACTCGCCAAAGCGGCCGTTGGCATTTTCGCTGACACCGATGCCCAGGCTCATCCAGCGCTGGGTCAGGTCCTCCCGGGGCGCCTCGGCATTCGCCACCGCAACCCAGACCGGCAGGCAACACAACAGATGAAAGGCTCTCATGGATCTGCCCTCCTAGCGCCGAAAGGCGCTGTTGACGGGCTGGTTGCCGCCGTGCACCTGGCTGTGACAGTTGGTGCAGGACTGCCCGATGATATTGATGTCCCGCCCACCCAGGCGATCATCGTCGTAGAGCGTGCCCGGGTGCCGCGAGGCGATATGGCACTGCTGGCAGAGGAAGGGCTGGCGCGCGGTGAGCAGCTGGTCATTCACCGAGGCGTGGGGGTCGTGGCAGTGGGTGCAGTCGTCCTGCACCGGCTCGTGCTCGAACAGAAAGGGGCCGCGCTTTTCGGCGTGGCACTGGTAACAGGTCTCGTTGACCGTCGGCTGCACCAGGCCATTCATCGCCGCGCCGCCGTGGGGGGCATGGCAGTCACTGCACTTCACCAGGCCCTCCTGCATCGGGTGGCGGGAAAACTTCATCTGGCCGTGCTTTTCCTGCTGGTGACAGCTGGTACAGACCGCGAACTCGCCGCCGGCCTCCTGGATCGGGTCAGTGGGGGTATGCAGGCTGTGGCAGGCCACACAGCCGCTGTCGCTGCCGGCATGCTCACTGAAGGCCCAGTGGCCGAGGCCGGCATCGCTGTGGCAGCTCAGGCAGGCTTCATCGCCGGCACCCGCCTGCTCGCCGTGGAAGGTGAAGTCCGGTGCCGCGCCCGGGCTCGCGGCGTGGGCCTCACTGGCACCGTGGCAGTCGGTGCAGCCAATGGCCGCCTGTTCCCCCCTGGGATCGGCCCCCAGACCATGGGCGCGCAGGCCAAAGCCCTTGGCAGCCTGGTCCCGGTGGCACATCAGGCAGTTGCTGTCATCCGCCTGCAGCGCGGGCGTCGCCGCCAGGGCCGCGAGTGCCAGCAGGCCGGCGACGATCCCTCTCCATGTACTGTGCATCCCCCTGCCCCCCGTTCGCTCTGTCAGTCCGCGGACGCCCCGTCCGCCAGGGTGCCGACCTCATAGGCCTGCAGCATCTCCCAGGCCATCGGGCTGTGATCGCGCCCGTAGCCCTTGGTGCGCATGCCCTCGGTCGCCTCCTTGCCACACCAGGGCACCAGCATGCTGGCCGGCGTCGGGTGCTTGGGCAGGTAATCGCTGAGGTTGTAGACCTTGCCCTCGATGGCCATCCAGCAGTCGGCCTCGCTGTTGTGCACCGCCAGCTCCTCCAGGCTGATCACCGCGGCGCCCGCTTGCGTATCCGGCGCCTTGTCGGTCGCCACGGCCTGCAGCGCCAGCAAGGTGGCAATACTGGACCAGAAGGCCACAAAGGCCGAGTAGCAGAGCTTTTTCATAGCAGATTGAACTCCTCACTGTGGTAACGGTGGCGCGGCAAGCCGCTTTCCAGCAACACCTGGCGCGCCAGGCCATTCAGGGGGCCGGGGCCGCAAACGTAGGCCTGGCGCTCGCCGCAGTCCTCGCAGTGGACGCGGACAAAGTCGACCGACAGCGGTCCCTCCTGATAAAAATAGTGCATGGTCAGACGGAAGCCGGGAATCTGTTCACTCAAGGCGCGCAGCTCCTCGGCGAACAGCGCGCGGCTCTCGTCCTGCACACAGTAGATCATCTGTATGTCGACCGGATGACCCGCCGAGGCCAGGTGACGGGCGCGCCCCAGGAAGGGCGTGACGCCGATGCCCCCGGCAATCCACAGCTCGGCTTCATTGCCGTGGGCGGGGAAGAAGGCGCCGTAGGGCCCCATCACGTCGACGCTGCTGCCTTCGCTGATCGACTGTATCGCGCGACTGGCGTCGCCCAGGTCCTTGATCGCGATGCGCAGGTTGGCTTCTTCCGGCGCGGAGGAGATCGTGTAGGGGTGCTCCTCCCCCTGGCCGGCGGACAGGGTGCGGTCGCGGGGTGTCAGGTAGACGAACTGACCCGCCTGGTAGCGCAGGGGCTCAGCCAGGGGACGCAGGCTCAGCTCCACCACGTTGTTGGCCGGGTGGGCCACCGCCACCACCTGGTAGGGGTAGCGGTGGGCGCGACGGGCCAGCAGCAGCGCATAGGCCAGGGCAATCACCGCGGCCAGGGCCAGGGTGCTCCAGATCACCGTGAACCAGGGCGCCGGGATGCTGCGGGCCAGCCACCAGGTGTGAACCAGGGCCAGGACCGCCGCCACGCCCGAGAGCTTGTGCAGGTGCTTCCAGCGCTGGTAGCGGGGGGGACCAAAGAAGGCAAAGCTGGGCGCCAGGAAGATCATCATCAGCAACAGTGCCACCCAGCCCAGCCAGGTTGCCAGGCCCCCGGTCGCGGGAAACAGTACGGTCACCGCCGCGCCGATGGAAACCTCGGCCGCGGCCAGCGACAGCAACAGGGGGTGCGCCAGCAGCAGGAGGAAGGACACGCCCCCCATCAGGTGATGGGTGCGCCAGAGGCTGGTCAGCCCGCCAAAGAGCCGGTCGATGCCCGGTATGCGCACACTGAAGATGGCCGCCACCAGCATCAGGCCGAGCCCGGCGATACCACTCACGCGCCCCAGCGCATTGAGCACCGCCGAGGTACCGGCGAGACTCTCTCCGGGCAGCGCCAGAACGGCGATGGCAGCCGGTAGCAGACCGACGGCCCAGAGCACTCCATGTGCAAGACCCACAGGCATGACCGCAAACTCCTACAATCCGTAAGGCCATAGTACCTGCTTCCCGGGGCGGTTACATCTGCTTCCGGCCCGGTCGATGGCAGGCTTCTCGCCGCGCCCGGATGGACTGCAAACTCAGGCCCCGCCCATGGCCCCGGGATAGTTCACTTCCTCCAGCGCGCCCGTGTCCACGTCGTAGACAAAGCCGCGCACACTGACCGCGTCCGGACCCTCGGTCGGCAACCAGGGGTGATTGCACAGGGCTGACATGCCCCGGCGCACATCCCAGCGCAGGCGTTCGCGGCTCTGCTCGCTCGGGACCGCGTCCAGCGGCTCCAGCTCGCCGCGAAAGGCGTGAAAGGCCGCCGGACTGCTCGCCGCGGCACCGCAGCTGGTGAACTTGCGGCCGGTGGCGTCACCGAGCAGTTTTTCCGCGCCGGCGTCGCCCTCGAGCCCAGCACGCAGGAGGTCGTCGGTGAAGGCGAGCATGCCGCAGCGGGTGTGGTGGATCAGCATGATCTCGCGGGTATCCAGCAGGTGATGCGAGATCACCAGGCTGCGCAGCGCGTCCTCGGTCACCACGCCCCCCGCATTGCGGATGATATGTGCCTCGCCGGTCTGCAGGCCCAACAGGTCTTCCACGTCGAGGCGCGCATCCATGCAGGCCACCACCGCCAGTTGCCGCGCCGGGCGGATCGGCTGCTTGCCGGGGTAGGCCGCCACATGTGGAGCCTCACCGGCGGCATAGCGCCGGTTGTATTCAAGGCATTGATCGATAATCGAATCTGTCATGGAGAGCACTCCTGTCGGGTTGCGAATGGCGCTTCAGAAGGTGTCGTCCTCGGCGCGCGCCGAGAGGCTCGCCTCGCCATTCGGCGCGACGGACACCCCGATCACGATGGGCCGGCAGCACACCTGACAATCCTCGATGTATTCCTGGTCCTCGCCGATGTCCTCCACCAGCACCGTGATCGGTTCGCCACAGTATGGACAGTGAATCGTGCTTTCTTCCAGTTCATGCATCACGGATTCCTCCTGTGCCTTTGTCGCCGCCTTTTCTCAGGCACTCGCGCGATTACCCTCGGGGCCGCGACGGCAGGCCGAGGATCTCCGCCGCCTGCGCCGGGGTGGCGACCGGGCGGCCGTGCTGCTCGCACAGGGCCACCGCCTCGCGCACCAACTCGACATTGGAAGGCTGTCGCTCGCCGTGGAAAAACTCCAGCCCCACGTGCAAATGGCCGCCCCGCTCCAGCGCCGCGGCTGCCACCTCGGAGCGCCCGGCATCGCCGCCCACCACCGAGACCGCCCAGGGCATCGGGCAGTCACCCAGGATATCCAGGTACATGTCGAGTGCCTGCAGGGTGGGCGGCAGGCCGAAGGGCGCTCCGAACAGACCGCGCTCGGTGGAGAAGTAGAACTTGAGCATGCCTCCCGGCGGCACCCGCCCCTTGCGCTGGAAGGCCAGCACCGTGCGCAGGAAGCCCGGCTCGTAGATGGCGAAGCTGGGGCCCAGGCCGTGCTCTGTCTGGATATCCAGGCAGCGGCCGATCGCCTCGTAGCTGTTGGCGTAGACAATGCCCTCGGGGCCGCGCTCGCCCATGCTGCCGAGATTGATGGAGCCGGGGTCGCAGATGCCGATGCGCAGGCAACCGCGCCGCGCCAGTGCCGCCAGGTGCTCGTAGCTGACACCGTTCTCGTCGTAGTCCACCGTGGGGTAGAGCAGCGCGTCGGGACGGGCCGCCAGGACGGATTCCCAGCCGGCCTGGTAGGCATCCGCGGAAGCCTCCGGTCCCTGGCCGAACACCGTGGTGTGGTTGTGAATCACCGCCGCCCCGGCCTCGATACAGGCCAGGGCCTCGGCCCCGACCTCCTCGGGGGTAATGGGCACCCGCGGGTTCTGCTCCCGGGTCGTCACCCCGTTGATGGCCGCCTCGATGATCACCGGGCCGGTTGCCTTCGCCATGCTGCTGCTCCCTTGTTATTGGTCTCGTCGCACTTCAAAGCCGGACACTGGCTCCCCCGCGCCCTCGGCTACGTCCACTGCGCTCACCTGCGCCCGCTCCGGGCCCTGCCAGAGCCAGCTTTCCAGCTGCCGCAACGCCTCGGCGTCGCCGCTCGCCTCGAGCTCGACGCTGCCATCGGCACAGTTGCGCACCCAGCCGGTCAGCCCCAGCTCCTCTGCCCGCGCCTGGGTGCTGGCCCGATAGAACACGCCCTGGACGCGCCCGGTCACGCGAAAATAACGGCTCTCTGTCATGGCATCTCCATCCTTGTGCAAGGCATCACCCTAGTCGCCACGCTCGGCGGCGTCCATGGCCGCGGCCCGCTGCGCCGCCGCCTCCTTCACATAATCCTGCATCTGCTGCTCGAAGGCCGGCAACTGCTTGGGCGCAGTCGGCACCCGGGGTGCCGCTGTGCGTTCGGCTTCAGGGTCCACCGCTGAGTCCGCGCCGGGATTACTTTGCAACTGCCGGTAGATCAGCAGGCCGAATATCAGCAGACTCAATAGCACAGCAATCAGTCGCATCGTCCTTACCCCAACAGTTCCTTGCCCACCATGCCGAAAGCGAAGCCGAGCACCGCCCCCAGGGTCGGCGACCAGTGTCGACGCATTTGCGCCTGGGGCGCAATGTCCTGGAAGACCAGGTAGAGGATGCCCCCCGCCGCGGCACTCAGAATCGTGCCGGTGAGCAGGGGCTGGTCGCGCAGGAACAGGTAACCGCAGCAGGCCGCAAGCGGGCCCAATAGGCTCACCCCTAGCAGCCCCAGCAGCGAGGTGCGCGGGGCGACACCCGAGCCGAGGTTCTCCCGGTGGGCATTGAATCCTTCGGGGAGATTCTGGGCACCGATAAACAGCGCCAGCAGCATGCCGCCGCCCCCGTGCCCGAACAGTGCCCCCAGGGCCAGGGCCTCGGGCACGAAGTCCAGCAGCATGGCCAGGAACTGGGCACGGTTGCCCGCGTGGCGGGTAATCAGGGCATCCAGGGCACAGAAGAGTAAGCCGCCACCGCAGAAGGCCAGGGCCAGCGCCCACAGGGGCAGCGCCGCCACCCCCTCCGGTACCAGGGCAAAGGCCACCGCGGCGATCAGGATCCCGCCGCCGAAGGCGACAATGCCGTGGATCAGCTCGCGCTTGCCTTCGCTCTCGGCGCTGCCCTCCAGCTGCGCCCCAAAACCGCCGACGAAGGCGGCGATACCCGCCAGCCAGGACACCAGGCCAATCATCAACAGCGGGCTCACGGCTGCTCCTCCTGCTCGCGCTCCCAGGCGAGAAACACGTCGATATCCGACTGGAAGGTCTTCAGGGCCCAGCCCAACAGTGCCGCGTCATCCAGCAGGCCCAGGCCGAGAATAAAGTCCGGCACGGCATCGATGGGCATCACGAAATACACCACCGCGGCGACCAGGATCAGCACGGAATTCCACGGGATGGTGCGGTAGCGCCCCTGGCCGTAGGCCTTGATCAGCCGGAAGCAGGCGGCCAGGCGCTCGCGCAGCGGGTCCAGCGCCGAGACCCGCTCGCTCGCCTTGCGCGAGGCCCGTTCCACCAGGCCGCGCAGCTTTTCGGGCTCCTGCAGATAGCGCTCCGCCCGCTGCCGGGCGCGGCGGAAAAACAGGCCCTTCCTCACCTCCGGGCGCATCCCTTGCCTCCCTGGCTCTTCGACCATCAGGCGGCCGCCACCACCACGGCGACGGCCAGCGCGTAGACCGCCAGCATCAGCGCACTCTCGAAGCCGATGCGACCGATACCGAATACCTCGCGTTTCAGCATACCCATCAACAGGATGGCGGTCATCAGGATACAGACCAGGGCCCAGGTCATCTGCAGGGGCGCGATGTCGTGGTAGATCGAGCCGCCGGGATAAGCGATGTCGGCGGTCGCCACCACCAGCATGTTGAAACAGTTGGTCCCGAAGATATTGCTGACGCCCAACGTCAGCGAGCCGTGGCGGATGGCGGCGATGGTGGTGACCAGTTCCGGGGAGGAGGTAGCCAGGGCAGTCAGCAGCCCCCCCACCAGGGTATCGGAGAGCCCGGCCTGGTCGCTGATGCCCTTGGCCGCCTCCATCAGTATCCAGCCGGCCAGGGCGGTGAGAGCCGCCAGGACGACAAAGCGGCCCCAGGCCGCCGCCAGCCCCTCCCGCGCATAGGGCGCCGGGCGGTCGCGCACGGTTTGCCGAGTGGGGCGCGGAAACCACATGGGCTTTTCCTGGGTACCCCGCACCAGGTGCAGGCCGTAGAGATAGCCCAAGGTAATCAAGGGCGTCACCGGGTGGACGCCAAAGGCACTGACCGGGGGCATGGCCATCGCCAGCAGGGGCAGGCTCAGCAGCACGATCAACAGGGCGGCGAGCATGAGAATGGCCGGGGACGCCGCCGCGTGTTCGAGATTGGCCTGGCGGTAGAGCATGTCGGCAATCCCCAGGAACACCAGGTTGACCGCCATGCTGCCCATAATGTTGCTCATGGCCAGCTCCGGGCGCGCATCCAGCGCCGCGCTCAGGGTGGCGGCAAAGTCCGGCAGGGAGGTGGCGCCGGCGAGCAGCAGGACGCCGAACATCGCCTCGCCGAGGCCGGTGCGATCCGCCAGCTCGTCGGCGACCCGGGCCAGCTGACTGCCGGCCAGGGTAATGACCAGGGCCGCGGCAGCAAAGGCAACGACGCTGGCGGTCAGGGTGTCGAACATTGCCGGGCCCGTTGGCTCAACCAGCGGTCCAGGCGATTGGCAAAGGCCTGCTTTTCACTGGCCGACAGGGCCGAGGGCCCGCCGCTCTGGATGCCGCTGCTGCGCAGGGTGTCGAGAAAGTCACGCATGTTCAGGCGCGCCTTGATGTTCTCCCGGGTAAACAGCTCCCCCCGGGGGCTCAGGGCCTGGGCCCCCTTGCTCACCACCTCATCCGCCAGGGGAATATCGCTGGTGATCACCAGGTCGCCCGCCTCACAGCGCTGCACGATCTCGTTGTCGGCGACGTCGAAGCCCTTGGGCACCTGCAGGCTGGAGATATGCGGCGAGGACGGCGTCTGCAGGGACTGGTTGGCCACCAGCACCAGCGGCGTACCGGTGCGGTTGGCCGCCCGGTAGAGAATCTCCTTGATCACCACTGGACAGGCGTCCGCGTCCACCCAGATCCTCATGCCCTTATCTCCCTGTCGGCTCATCGTCGCTCAGACCCCAGAGCGCATCATTGTCGGTGATTTCCCGCTTGCGCCCGGGAAAGGCCTCGAACAGCGCCCGGTGGGCGCGCAGGGACAAGACGTCATCCCGCTGCGTGTAGTCCGCGATCCATGCCAGCAACATGGGCAGGTTGGCATCCTGGGCCTCCCGGGAGGCATATTTGTGCGGCTCCCAGGGCCGGCGCCGGGCGTTGTCCTGGCAAGCTGCCACCGGCAGGTTGAGAAAGATTGCCTGGGTGGCCTGCGGCACCACCCGCGCCAGCAGGTCGGCGTAGCAGCCCTCGATCACCCAGCTCGCGTGCCCCGCCAGGAACTGCTCCAGCGCGGCATCACAGTCTTCCAGGGGGCGGCGCTGCGGGGGTTCAGTGGGCAGCCAGGCCAACGGATCCAGGTCGAGGTGGGCCAGGCCGTGCTCACGGCACAGCCGCGCAGCCAGGGTGGACTTGCCCGAGCCGGAGTTGCCGAAGACGATAATGCGGTTCACCTTGCTCCCTGCCCTGGCGACACCCACTCAGGCAAGATCCACACTAACCGGACAGTGGTCGGAGCCGTGGATGTCGTTCCAGATCTCCGCCGCCTTCACCCGCTCCTCGACCAGCGCGCGGCTGCCGAGAAAGTAGTCGATGCGCCAGCCGACATTCTTGGCCCGGGCGCCGGCGCGGTAGCTCCACCAGCTGTACTTGACGGTGTCCGGGTGGAAGTGGCGGAAGGTGTCCACGAAACCGGCGGCGACGATGCTGTCCATGCCGTCGATTTCCTTCTGGGTGTAACCGGCGCTCTTGTTGTAGTTGGGCTTGGGACGCGCAATGTCGATATCCCGGTGCGCCACGTTGAAGTCGCCGCACATCAGGACCGGCTTGTCCCGCTGCAAGCCCTGCACGAATTCGAGGAAGGCCCGGTCCCAGGTTTCCCGGTAAGGCAGGCGCACCAGCTCGTTGCCGGAGTTGGGGGTGTAGACGGTGACCAGGTAGAAATCGTCGAACTCCGCGGTGAGCACCCGCCCCTCGGCGTCGTGCTCGGGCAGGCCGATGTCGGGAAACACCCGCATCGGCGCCCGGCGCGTGAGGATCGCCACCCCGGAGTAGCCCTTGCGCTCCGCGGAGTTGCTGTGCACGTGGTAGCCCTCTACGCCCTCCAGCGCGGTCACCACCTGGTCGTCCTGGGCCTTGGTTTCCTGCAGGCAGAGGATGTCCGCATCCAGGGTGTGCAGTGACTGGGCAAAATCCTTTTTCATCACGGCGCGGATGCCGTTGACGTTCCAGGAGGCAATTCGCATGGTTTCCATCCGGTGTCGGGAAAGGCGCCCTGTATAGCACGCCCGCGGGCGGGACTCAAAAATCCGCGGCCGCGACGGGCCTCAGGTATCGGGGTGCGGCGCCGGCAGCTCCTCCTCCACAACCTGCAGCTGGTTATCCCAGGCCGCCTGCAGGCCGGTCTGCTCCTGCAGCTCCTCGTCCACGGGCTGCTCGAGATAGCGCGGGTAGAGCGGCGAGAGGACCGCCACCAGGATGCCCACCGCCGCGAACAGGGCAAAGGTATTGGCGTAGCCAAAGCTGTTCACCAGGGCACCGACCACCGGGGAACCCACCGCCTGCCCCAGGGACACCGCCATGAACGGCAGCACCGGGCCCATCGACAGACGCCCGGGCAACAGGCGCAGGCTAGTCACCAGGTAGAGCCCGGTCAGGCTCATGTAGGCCAGGCCAAAGACCAGCGCGGAGAACACCGCCAGCGGCAGCTGCCCCGGGCTCGCGGCCAGCAGGGCCAGACTCGCTGCCAGCATGGTCAGCATCAGGGCGTGGGTAATCGGCGGGTTGTTGCGGTCGGCCAGATCCGCCACCACCGCGCCACCCAGGCCGGCCAGACCCACCGCCAGCCACAGCCAGCCGGTGGCGCTCGGGGCCAGCACGCCGTGGCGCACCACCAGGTCCGGCGCGAAGATCCAGTAGGCGGAGGAAATAAAACCCATCACCCCGGCAAACAGCGCGAGCCGCAACAGGCGCCACCACTGCAGCGCGGCGATGCGCGGCGGCGGGCTGGCCTCCGCCGGTGTGACCCGCGACACCGAGGGGATCAGCAGCCAGGCGGCGAGCAGCCCGAGGGCAGCGAATACGGCAAAGGACAGGTAGGCAAAGCGCCAGGCCCCCACCAGGAACAGCACAGCCGGCACCGCGAGCATCACCCCGACACTGGTGCCCGCATTCATCACCGCACTCACCCGCCCGTGCAGGGAGCGCCGCACCAGGGCCTGCATGGCCGCGGTGAGGGCCGGCATCATCAGGCCGGTGCAGATGCCGCAGGCAATCACGCCGGCGCCCAGGGACGTCGCCCCCCTCGCCTGACTGATCAGGACCAGCCCCGCAACGCCGAAGGCGCTGGAGAGCACGGCGGCATTGCGGGCGCCGAGGCGATCCGCGACCAGGGGCGCCACCAGCGTGGCGAAAAGGAAACTGATCAGCGGCAGGGCACCAACCACGCCGATCTCGAATGGAGTGAGGGCCAGGTCGGTGCGGATGGCGGGCACAAAGAGACCAAAGGCGAAACGCGCAATGCCATAGCTGATGGCGACCAGCGCGGCGCCGAATACGGCAAACCCGGTGCTGGAGAGCGCCATCATAGTCGCCGGTTACCTCGAAGCCTTCTCCGCAGTCTGGACCAGGGTCCGGGTATGCGCAAGGAGGCCGCCATCGCCGACGTCGCCATGCCCGGGCACCACGCGCTGAACCTCGGGATAGCGAGCCTGCACCCGGGCGAGTGAGGCGTCCCAGCGATCAACGGCGGCGTCGCCCACGAAACCCAGGTTGTTCCAGGCCAGGCCCTTGACGAAACAGCCGCCAAACAGCAGCTGGTGCCGCGGTAGCCAGACCACCAGGTTGTCCCGCGAGTGGCCCGGCCCCGGGAAGAATACCTCCAGCAGTCCCTGCCCCAGCGTGAAGGACTCGCCATCGAACACCTGCGTGGCGACGGCACTGCCCTGGGCAAGCAGCAGCGCGTTGGTCTGCCGCGAGGCATAGGTGGGAACGCCCCGCGCATTCAGCACGCCCAAACCCACCGCACTGTCGTCGTGAAAGTGGGTCGCCAGGGCGCCCGCCGGCTCGTAGTCCTGCGCCTCAATCCAGTCGAGTAGCGCCTCGGTATCCGCAGCAGACCAGGGCGTATCGACGATCAACGCCCGCCCGGCCGACACCGCGACCAGCCCGTTGCTGTCCACCCGGCCGTAACCCGCGACCTGGTGGTAGGAAATGTGCCGGTACAGGCCCTCGCCCAGGGGCTCCACCTGCAGGGTGGACGGCTCGGCAGCCCCGGCGACCGGCAGCAGCGCAAGCCACAACAGGGCGATCAATACCTTCATGCACTGTCCTCCTGGTGATGGGACGGAACGCTTGTGATGGGAAGAAACTAGGGGGCTGGCGTACCCAGCAGGATGATCGAGGTTTCGCAGCCCTTGGGCCCCACCTGCCAGCCGTGATCCACCCCCGCCACGACCGCGCAATCCCCGGCCACCAGGGTGTGGCGGCCGTCGTCCAACAGCAGGTCGATGGTGCCCGAGAGGATCGTGTGGCAGTCGATGGTGTCGGTGTGGTGCATGGCCCAGGACTGCCCCGCCTGGAAGCGAAGGCGCGACCAGCGAAAGGTGCCCGGGGGCACGCCCAGATCGACAAAGTTGCCCCGGCCCGGCGGTCGCGGCGGCAGCGCCGCGAGATCCAGGTCGAGCAGCTGGATCATGGAAAGCCCCTCGCCCTGGACCCTGCAGTCAATCTCCCTGACGACACAGGACTTGCCATCGCGAATACCGGTCACCAGTGTGCGCACGCTTGAACCTCCCTGTTACGTCGCGATTAGCGCCTGTCAGCGCTCAGCAATTGCCTTTTTTCTCCTGCCCGGGCGGGCAGAAATCACCATTGCCGGATTTGGTGCGAGCCTCGACTTCCACACCACCGACTTCGCCCTTCACCTCGTGCAGGGCACAGCCGCCCAGCACGGGCAGGCACACACAGCACACAGCCAACAACCATTTCTGCATCACGGTCACTCTCCAGGAATTTGCGATGGCGACAATACCGCAGAAAGAGGGAGGGGAGCCAGGCATACCCTCACAAACACGCGGATTCCGCCACGTAGTTCAGCGTCACCCCGGCGACCGGATTAGAGTCCGGGTGACTGAGGTTCATGACATCCTGCAGGTGCTTGGAAAAGGCCAGCCGAATATTTTTCTGCACATGCTCGTCGGCGAGGTACTGTTGTGCATCCTCCTCGACCCGTTGCAAGGACAACTGTTCCATCTCGTCGGCCCGGGTCTGGTCGTTTACGGCATAGGCAGAGCCATTGATGATGTCCTTTTCCTTCGGCCGGGGTGGATTGGAACTGATGAAGGTGGGAAACGGCGAATTTACCTGCACATAGCCCGGCTCCCCCTCGACATGCTGAATGCACCAGTCCCAGCCGTCCGGAACCTTGATACCAAAGCTGAAAGTGTAGGGCCACTCGTAGACAATCTTGACCGTGTCCCTACTCACCACGGCGGCAGTGAACACCTTGTTGTAGTAGTGCGTGTAGTGATTAGTAACCCTGGAGAAAATGAATTCACTTTCCTGCGACGGGATCGAATTCCTGACGTTAATCTGCCTGAGAGAAATCTCGCGCTCGGCAGTTTCCTCCGCAACTTGCACCCGGTGACGCATCTCCGCGTAGCCGAACCCCGCGGCCCCCACCACCGCCAGCAACACCAAAACCAGCAATAACGACAGTTTGTTCATCTTCCCCTACTCCCCCTCTCGCTTTTGGCAACGCTGAACACCTTCTCAGGCTCACGACAGCGCCTCGATTTATTCTGTGTCAGGCGTCACCAGCCACCTGGCTCGCGTCCCTGAACTGGATCGACTGGAACGACGCCATGATCGGCCCGGTCACCTCGGCCATCAGTGCCTGATGACGGGGGTGTTTGACGTAGGCCTGCAGATCCGCCTCGGTACGAAACTCGGCGATCAGGGCATAGTCCGCATTGCCGCGGTAGATACCGGCATCCGGTCCAAAGGTGTAGCTGACGATTTCCGGTATCTCCTGCCGAAGTCCGTCGAAAGCCGCGCTGACGGCCTCGACCTGGGAGGGCGTGACATCCGCTTTCCAGTTCAGAAGGACGACATGTTTGATCATGGAATATGACACCGTCAGTGAGTCAGTTAACGCGGGCGGCCTTGAGGCCGCACCAGAAACCAGCTGGCAAGCACCAGAGCGCCGAAACCGGTATACAGTGCCACAAACACCCAGTCGGGCGCGCGGTAATACAGCAGGGCCTGCACCCAATGCTGGATGAACGAGCCGGCGTAGACCTCGGCCCCCGCCTCGGCCCGCAGCGCCATTTCCCAGCGTGTCAAAGGGCAAATCATCCCGAGCCAGGACTGCAGGACCACAACGCCGATTGCCAGCAAATGCAGCAAGCGAAACGTCCGCTGCCTGATCCATTGCCACCGGAACAGGTAACCCAGGTAGATGGCCGCGAGCCCCAGCACGACAAAGAGCACAAATAGCAGGTGCAGGACCAGGATGGCATCTGCCAGCAGAAGCAACAATAGCGGTATCGACACGCCATTTCACCTCGCGCTAAAGGGCACGGCCGGCGCTGCTCACGGATCGGTCAACGAGACGCTAACGTCGTGGGGCGCACCGTGACCATCGCGGAAGCGCTCGCGCCACTTGCCATGGTTCTCGTCCCGGCAGTTCTCTTCGGTGTCGAAGCGCACCTGTCGCCGGATATCCTTGATGGGTATCCCGACAGCGGCCAGCTCCGCCTTGATCAGCTCACACATCGCCTCCCGGTCGGCATGGGCGAGCTGTGCATTGGTGTCATACACGCAGACGATCGTCAGCGAGGCCGGGAAACGTTGATAGTCGACGAAGTGGGTCAGCCAGCGGAAGCCATCAAAGCGTTCCAGGGCGATCTCACAGGCCTCGGTCAGGGCCCTGATGATCAGGTTTTCCGTCTTCCTGTCGGTCTTTCGCATTGCGCGGCCTCCATGACGTGGCAGGAATGTTCGAGGGCAAGCCCCTCACGCGACACGCAACACCATATCGCTGATCACAACATACCGCAGCCATTTACCCACGGCCACCAGGGCAATAAACCAGCACAGCCGCACCCGCAAAACGCCGGCCACAACCGTCAGCGGGTCGCCAATAATGGGAACCCAGGCAAAAAGCAGGGAAAACAGGCCGTACTTAACGAAGCGCTGCTCCGCGCGTTCAAACGCGTCCTCGGAGATCCCCAGCCACTTTTTTACCACCAGCAGACCACCCCAGTAGCCCAGGGCATAATTGACCAGTGAGCCCAGGACATTGCCGGCCGTGGCCGTGATCACCAGTGCTGCCGGGGATAAACCACTCAGGAGCAAGGCGGTCAACACGACTTCGGAGCTCAGGGGCAAGATCGTCGCCGCCAGGAATGCAGCCGTGAAGAGGCCCAGATACCCGAATTCGGAAAGATACTCCATGGATTCCGGGACCTATGGTGCAGAGCGCGTTTCGCGGGGGACCGCACTGCCCGCCGGCAGATTTGCCAGCTGACGGTCGTGCAGCCTGGAGAGCAACAGCAGTGAGCCGATCGCCCCGACCAAAGCCCAGCCCATGTCCGACTGGGTATCCCAGACATAACCTTGCGTACCCAGGAAGGCCTCCGCACCCTGCCCACTGGCGAGGGCAACCCACCACTCGATCAGCTCGTAGAAGGCACTGAATGCCAGGCATACCGACACGACAAAAAGGTCACGCCAGAGACGCCCGTTGACCACCGCTTTCCGGATCAGGATCTCCCTGGCCAACAGGGCCGGCACGAAGCCCTGAAAAAAATGCCCCACCTTGTCGTAGTTGTTCCTCTCCGAGCCGAAGAGGCCATCAAACAGCGGGACTTCGGCATAGGTGTAGTGGCCACCGACCATGAGCACGACACAGTGCAACAGTATCAAGCCATAGAGAAGGGGGGTAAGCCTGAAGGTCTTGTAAGTGAACGCCAACAGCACCCCGCCGATGATGGCGGGCAGCACCTCCAGGAACCAGGTGAACTGATCCTTCGGGTTGATGCCGGACCAGATCAGGGTCAGCAGAAAAATCGCGATCCATAAAAGCTTGATGACGGCGTACTCCTGACAAACGCGCCAAGACCAAGGCGCCGATAGATTGTCATTCTAACTACTGTGTACCCAGATAGCCGGCCTTGCCCGGCGGTAGGCAGCCAGATCCTTTGCGCCACTGTAGCAGTGCTCAATATACAGCTGTCGCTCCTGCCACATGACCTCGAGATCCCACAGGCAGAAGGAATAGCGCTCAGGCGCTTCAACCCAGCCTGTTTCTGTCTCGACGGAGACAATCGGAAAAAGCTCGTTGTCATTGCCCCAATAGACCAGGACCAGATAACGCGCGGTGGCCCCCTCGTGGAAGATGACAAAGCCCGGCCTCTCGGCCCAGGACAGCGCCCTCGCCTGCTTCACGGCACAAAGCCTCTGCCTGAACGGGCCCTGTTCCACCGGGTCTCCGTTCTGCGAGATGCAGTAGATCTTCAGGCCATCGTCGTCCAGCCAGTCACTGTGTGTCTCGATCCGCCGGGGTTGATACATCAGCATTCCTTGTCCTGTTCATGCAGCCACGGCGCATAACTCAGACCCACCAACACACCCTCGGGGCTGATAAACCGGGCAACCGTCTGACCCCAGCGTTCAAAGAGGCCACACCCCGAAATGATTCGCCCCGGGGAATCTATCCATGAAACGATAATCGCGCATCGATTTGTTGATCGCCATTTGCACGAAGCAACACGATGCCGACGCCGACAAACCATGCGATCTGCAGAAGGCCAAAAACGGCTCCCAGGTCACCCAGTGCCGGCACGATCGTTACAACACCGCAGACGCCAACAGCAAAACCCAGCAGATTAATCGTCGTGGGGAGGACTGCGCGCGCCTTAAGCGAGGCGACACTGACGAGAAGAACCCAAAGCCCACCGACCGCTTCCACACCCCCGCCTATTCCATCCTGGACGACACCGATCACCGCCCAGCTCTGTGCCGCCGCTTCAGGCCCTGCTTCATACGCCTGCGAAACCCAGGAAAGCCCGACATTCGAAACCATCCCACTCGCGATAACCAGGCCAGCCCAGATGAGGCCAAATGGAGTTGCAATCGATACCACAAGGGGAGATGCAGACTGGAGCAGCCTGTGGAGTACGACAGCCAGAACCACCAGTGCCGCCCCGAAAACCACGTATATGACGATGTTCCAGAATACGAAAATCGACTGTCGCTCAAGAATGAACTCGAGCTTCTGAACCTGCGTCCACCCTTCCGTGCTTCCGGGGTTCATCGACGTCGCTAGCAATACAAAGCCCAGGACATAACAGCACGCCTGAATTATCGCGGCTACGCCGCCCGTTCGCATTTCACGTTTCATGGCTTCTCGATATTTGGAATGATGCGCAAGGCCCGTACCAGCGACACCCGACACGCAGTGGAGGGCGCCTGGCCGTACCTTCTGCTTCGTGTTGCGTGCGATTGTCATAGGTCACCGCTGGCCTCGGTTAAGTCATAGTGCCTCTGCACATTCGTGGTTATTTGCCCCCAGGTTGATCGTTGCACTCGCTCCTGATGAAATTCGAATGAACTACGATCAACAAACTCCTCGTACACCTTGAAGAGGTTCGGATCACCTCGATCTTGAGTCACCTCGAAGACCGCGCATCCTGCCTCCATGCGTGTCTGCTCAATATGTGATGGCAGCTCCCTCAGCACCGCGTCCAGATTCTCAGCCGGAACGACTATGTGGCCTCTTAAAGTTATTTTTGGCAACTCTGCCTCCCCGGCGTATAACGCCCCAGCTCGGGGCGCGTCATTGCGGCCCCAACCTTGGCTTGTTAGATGGATTTAGAGCCATTTCCCTCAAACATTTATTCTTCAGCTTCGTAGCTCCCAAGCGCTCAAGCTTGAGGGCAAGATTGGACACGGATTCTGGAAAATTAACAGCCCTGCAAAAATGTATTGAACTGAATCCATATTCAGCCACTACCTGGCTCGAAGCGCCTTGCTCTACCCGAATATAATAAGTGGTTTCGTCAGCACATCCGCCTTCTGGTCTAGCGAGCTTCACTGGGTGCTCTTCACGTAAAATGACGTTAACTAATAGCCCGATCGAACGGAAATCAGCGGGATCAAATTGACCAACACACTCTCCGGCTTCGGAAAAGTCTCTTTCGATATAGTCGTAGTGGTTTGTATTATCTAACAATATCTGAAACCCACTACCCCAGCCACTTACTGTTCCAAATTCTACATTCCAACTATCATCCGACCGTGATGAATTCACTAGGAAAAAGCAACCGATCAGTAAGACTGCAATGTGCATCTGATCCACCTAACGCCGAAGCACAGCGGCGACCTTGGAGTGGCGACGAAGGCGCCACGGAAAGGGCGTCCGGCGGCCATCGGCCGCGTACTGCTGCGACTTGTTATAAAAATTGCCACCCTACCGAAATTACAACAAGCAGGTAGGGCACAAAATAATCAGTTAATATCCTGCCTCTAAAAATGAAAGTTACAAATGCCATAAAACGAGAGACTAGCACTCTGATTTTAGATATTTCTGCTTCAAATTTTATGGTCTCCGGGTCATATGATTTTTTATTATCAATGATTGCAGCATCAACATGATACTTAAAAAAATCTTTGCTTTTTAAATCCTCAAACTTATATTCGCCGCTCAGACCCTTAAGATCCTTAGGTTTGCAAATAAGCCTTACAATTGCAATTGAAGTTTTTGATTCAATATATTCTTTATATTGGGATATCAAAACCCCATAGGCATTGTCTGTGGAGAAATATTGGTAAAACCTCCACAAAAAATAAATTTGGAAAACAAGAACACCATGATGAATGAATTCAGGATTTCCTATGCTTAGAGTCGCGCCAAGGAAACTAACACTATCACCGAAGCCAACATCGGCCGCCTCAATGAAAATAAGAAGAATGGTTGTCACCATTAAATTCTTTCGTTGCCTTTTCGTATCCTCAGACAAATCCAGTTTTGGCACGCACTATCCCTTTTTTATAACGCAAAGCCAAGGGGCGCATGGAGCAACGCGTAATGCGTCCCGCGAAGGGCGCGTTTTTTGCGCCCGGAGTGAGCTTGGGCGCCTTGTTAGGTGATGACACGAAGCGCGATTGGTACATTTCTATCCTTGGATTTTTTTACACCCAAATAGCGATTTGGCTGTAGTAGTCTCGCCGCCCTCAACTGCACTAAAGTCGAAGTATAGTGCTGTATTGTCGGGCTTGAGTCGAACGCTAAAGTTGCCGCCCTCCCAATCCCACCTTCTTTCTAAACCGTGCATGTAGTATGTTGCTGCTATGCGAGATTCATAGAATTTTACATAGGAGTCTTTTCCGTCTTCGACAAGCCAAAGGTTATGCTCTGTTTTTTTAATGTAATAACTTCCATTATTGCACTCCCAAATTTTTCGATTATCTTCGGCATGGGTTTGAGATGAAAAAACCATGCCTATGAATAGGAAAACTCCAATACCTTCAACGTGCCCTCGCATAATTATATTTCTCCGATCTATTTATCCACCTAACGCCGCCAACACAGGCAGCCGAAGCGCAGCGTAGGCTGTCCAGTGCAATGCGATTTTTGCATTGCACGATTGTGCTCGGCCTTGCTAGGGTTCTAGCGCATCTGACCACTCATGATTAGCCACAATACCTAGGTTATATTTGTGCTGCTTTTGTTTTAAAAGAACTTCCGGAACTTTACAGCCACTGTAGGAAAAAAGCTTTTCTCCCAGAGCCTGAAGAAACCTACCGATAGCTACGATAAAAAGCTGAGCATATGTTTCGCCGACTGGTGTTTTCTGGCGCATATACCTTAAGGCTGGTGACATTGTTGCATCGATATGTGCACCGCCACCCTTATCAGCTACAGAGCGGATGATCTCTTTAATGGTTAATGTAGAAGGGCTATAAGTTACTATTTGCTCACACCATTGCTCAATAGGAACGAGAGTCAATTTTGTTAGTTGTAAATCAGCGACCGAAAGTCCATTCGAAAACTGAGTAATTTCAAATGGCATTTGAGCAACACGATTAGAACCAGCTTCAGTTTGAGTTATAGAAATATGGCCAGATTTTTCACTAGACCAATTTATTGACTCTAAACCTGAGACTTCTAAATTAGGGTAAACCGCAACAAGCAATGAGTTATCTTTTTTGTATCTTGTGTCGCACAACAATATTCTCAATTGAGATGCCAATGCGCGATACATATGAACCTCCCCTGAATAGACGCATGCTAGGCATGTATCGATTACTCTAAATGTTTCTCTTAACTCGTCTTTCAGGTATGAAGCTGTGCTATCCATGAGTGACCCTAACGCTAAACGAAGCGGCGCGTCTAACGCGTCCGCCTTCCGTGACTTGTTATATTATTTACGACGATTACCAAACAGCTTTATCCAAAGAGCAAAACCACGTTGCTGAAGTCGGTACTCCCCAATTTTAGATGGGTTCTTTAGGATAATCTTACGGGCTGTCAGGGCCTTCAAGGCGTCCGTGAGCGTCTGGTCGTTGCCTGTAAACTTCTCTCTAATTTCACTTTTCTTAACCCAGGAGCTCATATTCTCCGCCATAATCGATAAAACTTGTCGATATTCGTCAGATTTAATCTGCTCATGATATTGCGATGCATAATATCGACTACCAATAGCATCCAAAGCTCCACCGACATCGAACGCACCATTAAGGACGTCGTCTTCCGAAATTTCACCATCGGTATTTTTATCAAATGCCGAATATGCAAATTGCTGAATAAAATGAGGGTATCCCTCCGAAAGCGTTGAAATATGGTTTTTTGCGTCTGAAGTTATAGTCGTTAACCCCTCATTGACCTTATTGCCTTCTTCCATGCCACGCTCAACAACATAATGCCTGTCTTGAGGACTTAACTCTTTAACTTTTATTTGATTAAACACTCGCAATGAAGACTCATGAGAAGCAGACAATCTTTCAATAACATCAGGGAGGCCCGCAACTACAAACATTACAGTGTTACATCCATGCTGCTGCAGCATCTCTGTTACAACCTTAATAAAGTAACCTAAATGTAGATCACCTGATGCATTGTCAGCTTCATCTATGAAGATAACGATACCGTCTTTCGCTTGCTCACCCTTTTCTGGATTAGCGATGCGATTGCAAGTTTCGGCAAGAGAGTAGGAAAAATCATCAATTACCAAATCGGGATCTTCTGTACCTATGGCCTGCTCAATACCGGAGTCCATTACTTTAATTCTTTGAACAAACTCCCAAGTGTGGTTCAAAAAAGATCGAACTGACTCAATTTTACCGAGTTCACGTTTTAGACCGCGATCGATAATTTTAATAAATGTCAAAAGGTTTGTTCTGGAAGAAATAACTGCATTTATCGTAATAAAATTAAAATTCCCATAATTAGTCTCAATACCTCCGTTAGCGAGAGGCTTGTATAACATTAACAATGAAGACTTACCAATGCCGCGTTCACCGGTAATTAAAAAATTACTTGGGCTTCCATGTTTAGTCTGGTGTAACCCCTTCTCAAAGGCATCAATTTCGTTAAAGCGTCCTGCAAACATCGCTGTAGGAGCGGGACTGTGCGGTTTGAATGGATTAACTTTTTTCAATTGATCCCCCGATAGTGTGATAAATAATATAACGCCAGCCATAAGCGGCGCCCTGACAAGGGCGTCCGGTGGAGGGCCAAAGGCCCGGAACAACCTTAATGGCCTTGTTAAATGCCAAAACCCAACTCCAACTGGGCTGCATTTACTTCAGACGTAATTAGCCGACTGCCGGCCAGCTTTGATGACGTTGGAAACCCTACTTTTCCTGTAGTCCGCTCTATCTCAGGCCAGACTTGAGCATAAGGCGCAAGGCAAGCACCTACTAGCGAGAAGTCGGTATCCAGTACAACGTGCGCCAGCCAATCAAACCCATTTTCTGGTTCTTCGTCATTTCATGTGGATTTCAGGATCGAGCCCGCAGGGCTGGCAATCA
>NZ_BAAGXL010000011.1:0-18016 GCF_054779855.1 Haliea atlantica
ATCAACTTCGATGCTGAGCTGTCGATTCATTGATTTCTACAGTTTTTCAACGGCCTGCTAAGGGTTTCGGCAGGCTTATCGAGGAGGAATGGAATCTCTTTAGGCGGTGTCGGGAGAGACACGGTAAAATAGTCAGTGCCAGTACTTGACCCTTTTGCCGGCAGTAGAGTGGATGGGCGTCTCCACAGGCTTGGTGGTTTTTTTACCCGGTTTGGCTGCATCTGACCCTGTTGAGCGGGGCTATCAGTAAAAAAATGAAATTATTTTTGAGGAATTTTTGAACATGGTATTTTTCATGGTATTTCCGATTCTGAGTAAAATAAGCCATTGATAAAAAAGAAAAAAAATGGCTTATTGATAATCGAGTGGGAGTAGCGGCGACTCATAGGGAGTGAATGCTGCCGAAAACCACCACAGCCGCTTTCCAGCCATAGCAATAGCAGAGCCAGCCGAAGCGTGCTGGCTCCCTGCGCAATCCTCGCTATCAAAACCACGCAGATCGCAAAACGACGATCCAGCCTGACCTGAAACCCGGTTCGTATCCTGTATCGGAGCATGGTAAGGTCGAATTCGCTCATTCATAAGAAAAATAAGCACAGCGTGAGCGAATTCATCACAAAAGCATAAAAAATGAGAGGACGTCACTATGAGGGCCGATCAAGAACCATCAAAACCAACATCACACCACTATCCTGTTGCCTTGTCTCCGGGTTTGCTCCACCGGTCACTGGCTTTGTCTTTTCTCGTTGCCCTGGGGGGCACTGCCTCGGCCAGCCAGTCGGTCATGGAGGAAATCATCGTGACATCGCAGAAGCGGGAACAGTCGCTTCAGGATGCTTCCGTGTCGGTGTCGGCATTCTCCGGCGATGCCATCAAGAAGATGGGCTTTGAAGAGGGGCTGGATATTGTTGCACAGGTCCCGAACATGAATTTCTTCGCAATCTTTGGTGAGGCCTCCAGCCCCTCCATCAGCCTGCGGGGTATCAGCCTGGTGAATTTTTCCGATTCCTGGGAGGCGCCGGTTGCGATGTACGTGGACGATGTCTATCGCGGCAACCCCGCCGGCTCGTCGATACAGCTGTTTGACCTGGCAAGAGTGGAGGTACTTCGCGGTCCCCAGGGCACTTTGTATGGGCGCAACGCAACGGGTGGCCTGGTGCATTATATTTCCAACGACCCAACAAACCAGCTGGAGGCCTCGGCAAGCTTCCAGGTTGGCAGCTATTCGGAGCGGATTTTCGAGGGCATGCTGAGCGGCCCGCTTGCGGAGAGCGTGCGCGGTCGTGTCGCGCTCAAGGTCAACCAGGCCGACGGCTGGCAGACCAACAACGCCGACCCGGTGAATGATTACGGGTTTCCAGTCGACACAGACCAGGATCTGAACGAAACGGACAGCTTGGGCTACCGCGCCAAACTGGCAGTGGATATTGGTGCGGACGCCGAGCTGCTTCTTGATGTGCATGGCAGTCAGGCGGACCAGGCGAGTGTGGGCTTTGCTCACATGGGCTACCAGGAAACTCCGGGCGGTGAAACCTGCTCCACCGCGCGCATTCACCGGGGCGAATGCACCAGCAACACCTTCCAAACGACTGGTATTGAACAGGCGGGTGGCGACTTCAATCCCGAGGACGTGTCCTCGAGTGTCAGCGGTGGGCTGGACACCGAAATTGATACTTTCGGGGTTTCCGCAAAGCTGGAATGGGCCTTCGAAAATGGCGTGAAGCTGACTTCCATTACCGCCTATGAAGAACTGGAAAAATACCTCCAGGATGATGGCGATGGTGTCGGTAGTGGTCCGGGTTTCGATGTGTTCTTTGACGAAGAATACAGTGTGGACGCCGAGCAGCTGTCCCAGGAGTTCAGGCTCGACAAGATGGATGAGGTGTCAAGCTGGGTCGTCGGTCTCTACCTCTACGATGACGAGCGGGACATGCGCACGCAGAATCCGACTGCTGTCGAGTTTGCCGATGCCGCAGAGATAGATTTCGCTCACCGGGAAGATGTAACGCTCGAGACGCAATCCGCTGCGCTTTTCGGCCAGTGGGAGTGGTTCTTTTCCAGGGAGTTTACGCTGGTCCTGGGGGCACGCTACACGGACGAGGAGCGCGACTACGACTACGTGAGGAATATCTCCTACTACAATACGCCGACCACCACGACGCCGACTCTGGTCCAGGACTCGATATCCGACCAGAACTTTTCCGGCCGAATCGGTCTGGACTGGCGCCCGGTGGATGAGACCCTGGTCTACACCAGTCTGTCCACGGGTTTCCGCAGTGGCGGGTATTCCGCCAGTTACAACAGTGTTCCCGAGGCCTTCGAGCCCGTGGATTCCGAGGAAATGACCAACTTTGAAGTTGGCCTGAAAACGTCGCTGCTGGGTGGCCGCGCCCGCCTGAACAGCGCTGCCTTCGTCTACGAGCTGGAGGGCTTCCAGGCCCAGTTGTTTGACACCCTGGCCAGTGGTGCCCGTATTCTCAATGCCGGTGACGTTACCGGATACGGTCTGGAAATGGAGCTCACTGCCCAGGTCAGCGAACGTTTCGAGGTGATCCTGGGTGCCGGCTACCTGTCGACGGAAATGGACTCGGATCAGTCCAGTCCCGTCGCGGGTGATCTCTATGACTACGATGGAATAGAGCTGCCCTCCGCACCGGAGTGGAGTTTCAATACGGTCATGCGCTACTACATTCCCCTGGGCGAGTCGGGGGAAGTCACCTTGCAGGCGGACTACTCCTGGCAGGATGATCACTTCCTCCAGGTGGAGAACGACCCCTACTCTCTTCAGGAGAGTTATGGCATTGCCAATGCCAAGGTCAGCTGGGCATCATCGGACGGGCGCTACATTCTCGAGGCCTTCGTCAACAACCTGACTGACGAGGAGTATTTCACCTATCAGAACACCCTGGGTGATGACTGGGGCTATGGGGTCTGGGGCAAGCCGCGTACCCTGGGGGCGCGGGTAACCTGGCATCTGTGAGCAGGGCTTGTGGTGCGCTCATCCTGCGGGTTCGTTCTTGACGATCCCGCGGATATTGAGGGCGGCCAGCCCAAACTGCAACACGACCAATGCCCACGCACCCGTGTGGGCACCCCAGACAACCCAGAGCACGTTACTCCCCAGGAATATCCAGAATCCGTGCTTGCGCTCGGTCTTGCGCTGGTAACCAACCAGCCATACCGCAACCAGAGTCACCAGCATGGCCGGCCATTGCAGAAGATCCAGAGCTGTGGCCATTGGGGAGCCGCTCAACAGACTTGCCACCGCTTGGGTAGTCGCGGTGTCACGTTCGCGTTGCCGTAGACAGCAGAATCAGGGTGATGCCGGAGAACAGCAGATCTATTCCCAGCAGCACACCGATAACCCAGCCGGCAGCCTCTGGCCAGAGCATCAGTATGAGCACCGCGAGTACCATCGGCATGATTCCGCTCACCAGCAGCCAGGTCCAGCCCTTCAGTGCTCGCAGTCGCCAGGCGGTCATGATCCGCATGATGCCAGTGATGATAAAAAAGAATGCTACGAGCAATGCCAGTGACAGAATGCCCGAGCGCGGGAAAAGCAGCAGTAGCATGCCGAGGCCGAGGGCAAACAGGGACGAGACCAGGGAGAAGTGAAAGCCGTGCCAACGCCCGGCGCGCCAGGCATGAATCAGCCCGGAGATCCCGCTGATCACCAGGATCCAGCCAATCAGCAGCTCGATCGTCAGGGCCGCTACCAGCGGAAACACAATGGCAGCGGCACCGAGCAGTGTGCTGACGACGCCCAGTGCCAGGAACCAGTTGCGACTGGCGCTGAATTCAGTGGAAACTGCTGAAACTGTGACCGACTCTGTCTTGCTCATCGTTTTTCCTCCGCAGTTTTGTTACCCATGCCTTACAAACTAACATAGAAGACGGGCGGTGCTCACGACGGTCCGCCTGAGAGGCTTCAGTAAGCCGAGTAGGCAATACCAGCATTTCACTGGAATTTGAGCCGCATGTGGGTGTCACGCACTATGCTTTCCAGCGCAGCCCGGACGGTCCGACGGACACAGAACTTCAGCCGGCGGGTGCTGCGTCATTTCCTCCGGAACCACGGCGTATTGCTTGCGGGCGGCGTTGGCTACAACGTGCTGCTCTCGGCGATTCCGCTGCTGGCACTGCTCGGGGTATTGCTGACGCACCTGGTCCCCGAGGGCCAGCTCATGGAGGTAATGCATATCCAGGTGCGCCACTTTGCCTCCAACTACGCTGATCTGATACTGGATGCCGTGCAGGCGTTTCTGGATTCGCGGGACCTCATTGGTCTGGTCGGCATTCCTGTCATGTTGATCTTCAGTTCCGCAGCGTTCCGGGGGCTGGAGGACTCCATTGCCATCATTTTTCGGCAGCCGGATACACCTCTACGCAGCTTCTGGGTATCCGCCGCCATGCACTACGTCTTCATCGCGGTACTGGGCATTGGCATGCTGACATTGACTCTGCTTTTCGGTCTTGCGGAGCTTTTCTATGACAGGCCCGCGATCATTCTATATCCGCTCAGTTTCGTCAGCGTTTTTATCTTGTTCAGTGCCATCTACAAGGTGCTTCCCATTGTTCGCATCGCGCTGCCGCGTGCCGTCATAGGTGGATTTATTGCGGCTGTTCTCTGGGAGGGCACCCGTCTGACGCTCATGTACTACATGCAAAACGTCTCTTTCGTCAACGTTATCTACGGCTCTCTGGCGACGATTATCATCTTGCTGATTACCCTGGAAATGGGTGCGGTCATCCTGCTCTTGGGGGCACAAGTGATTGCCGAGCTTGAAAAAAGTGCTCGTGCGGGGCTGCCCTGGTACCAGTCGCCACAGGAACCCTGAACTCGCCAGGGCAGGGTGTGGGAGGCTGAATAGTGGTAGGGTGGCTATACTAAGAACCGTAAAGTCGTACCACGCAAGCAGTAAGCGAGGGAAACCATGAGTTATGACATCCTCGGTCTGTCGGTGCGGCGTTAGGTGTCGCGCGGATACCCCAGTGATCCATGTCGCGGAATGTCGCCGTAAGGTGTTGTGAGCGCTCCCTCGCTCTCATTCCGCCGGCCTGACAAGGGATCGCGTAAAGTCAGGCTTGAGTCAAACCAGGACAGAAGGAGAAGGTCCCCCATGCAGCGTTCCTTGATTCACCGGCTTGCGCTTGTGCTGTTGCCCGGCGCCATTCCCGCACTCGGCGCCCAGCCTGAGGCAGGAACCAAGGCAGTGCCCGAAGCGGTGGTCGTCCTGGACGAGGTCGATTCCGAAGCCGCAACCTTTCGTGTCGTGCGGGTCGTGAGTAATCTGGAGCACCCCTGGGCGGTTGATTGGCTGCCTGACGGCAGGGCCCTGATTACCGAGCGCGGCGGTGCGCTGTACCTCGTGGATGGCAGCCAATCGACAGCGCTGTCCGGTGTACCCGACGTTTGGGCGGAAAACCAGGGTGGGCTTCTCGACGTTGCGGTATCGCCCGACTACGGTGAGAGTGGCTGGATTTACCTCACCCACGCCATCCGGGAGGAGGGCAAGGGAGGGACCGCGCTGACGCGTGTTCGTCTGGAAGGTGCCACGCTGGTCGATCGGGAGGAGATCTACCGGCAGACTCCGCTACTTGAACCGAATTATCACTTTGGCTCTCGGATCGCCTTTCAGGAGGGCGGAACCCTGCTGGTGACCATGGGTGAACGTGGTCAGCGGCGCGAGAGGCTCGTCGAGATACCGACCGCGCAGACCTCGGTGGGTACGACGGTACGTCTGGGTATGGACGGATCGGTGCCGCCCGACAATCCTTTCGTCGGTAAGGAGGGCTTCCGTCCAGAGGTTTTCAGCTATGGTCATCGGAATCAGCAGGGCATGGCCATTCATCCGCAAACCGGCGCCATCTTTCAGCACGAGCATGGGCCCCACGGTGGCGATGAACTCAACCTGATAGAACCGGGCAACAACTACGGTTGGCCCGCCTACAGCTACGGCGACACCTACAGGGGCCAGAAGCCAATCGGTGAAAAGACAGGTCCGGGAATTACCGATCCCGTCAAATACTGGGATCCCTCGCCGGCTTTTTCCGGCATGGCATTCTATACGGGGGATGACTTTCCCGAGTGGAAGAACGATCTCTTCATGGGGGCACTGGCCCACCAGAAGGTCCTCCGTATCGAACTGAGCACCGATAATCAGGTGCTTCACCAGGAGGAACTGCTGCGTGGTGAGCTCGGCCGCATCCGGGATGTCGCCATGGGTGTGGATGGCTATCTCTACCTACTCACCGACTCGCCGAACGGCGCGCTCTATCGACTGGAGCCCTTGGGCGTGCCAGCGGAACAGTAGGTGCGGGTGAGACAGTCTGGCGCGCCCGCACGAGGAGAACCGAAGAACTGACGCTATCAGGAGCCCGCGTTCGGGATTGAAGCTGACACCAGTAGAGCGAAGCCGGCCACCACCGTCAGCTCGATCCGCAACCGCGCATAATAGGCTGGCTGGGGGCGGAATAGCGTATGTGACCTCTCCACCAGTAGCATGAGCCCCAGGAGGGCGGCGGCGAAGGCTAAGAACTCCCCATCGGGCAGTATCCATTTGCCGGCCAGTGCGCCGAGAAAAATGGCATTACTCATGAGGAGTATTGGGGCACGACGGCGGACCAGGGCCAGGCCCCACCAGATGCCCGGCAGGAAGGCGACAATACCAAAGGCGTAGTCGGCCAGTAGCCCGCTGACCAGCGCCCTGTGCTCCTCACCCAGAGTCGCTAGTGCCAGTGGCGCAGCGACAAAGGGCAGCAAGCCAGCGCGTCCCAGGAGCGTCGCGACGGTCGGCAGGGCGCTCATGGCGACTGGGCGCCCGTGTGCCTTGGGGTGGAACCCGTTTCCGGCGACTTGTCCAGGAAGACGACGCCGCGCCCGAAGATCGAGCGGATGTCGAGGGGAATTTCAAGCTTGCGCGCCTTGCTTCTCAGGCGGCTGATGATGACATCAATACGATGGTGGTCAAAGCTCTCACTGGTGCCAAAAACCAGTTCGTGCAGTAATGCTTTGCTGCAGACTTCGTTCCGGCGTTGATACAAAATTTCCATCAGCCGGTGTTCTCGCGGTGTCAGTGGCAGGCATTTTCCCGCCGGGTCGTACAGTCCCATTGGAGTCAGCCTCCAGTTCGATGTGTTGACACTTTGCACTGGCGAGAGGTCCGGCGTATCTCGTCCAATGCAGATGCGCCGCCATAGTGCCTCTATGTTCTCCTGCAAGTCAGCAAAGTTTACCGGCTTGACCAGGTAGAGGTCAGACCCAAGAGCCAGTCCGCGCTGTCTTTCCTGGGCAGCGCCACGTGCTGTGACTACGATAAGCCCATAGTCGCCGCGTAGACGCTTCAGGAACCGCACCACACTAAAACCATCCTCGCCGGGAAGCCCGATATCCACAATCACGATATCCGCAGCAGATTTATGAAGCTGCTTCCAGAAGCTCTCGGCACTTTCTGTCGCCCAGGCATTGAAGCCCTGGGCTTGCAGAAAAAATAGCAGTTCTTCGCGTAGCTCGGGGCTGTCTTCAAGAATAGCGATATTCGGTTCAGGCATCATCGGCTTGTGTTCCGTGATGGGGGATAAAAAGTGTGAAGCAGCAGCCATTCGGAGAATTGCGTGTCAGTACAAGGTCGCCGCCATGGGCAAGGGCTATTTCCCGTGACACATACAAGCCGAGTCCGACACCGGAGCTTCGCATATGACCCTGCTGAAAGCGTTCAAAAAGCCTTTCTGCCAGGCTGCTTTCTATTCCCGGTCCCTGGTCGCATACCGATAGTTCGAGCCTGTGCGGACTCAGACAAACAATGACCCGGATTTCTGGCCCAGTGGAATACTTCACGGCATTATCCAGTAAATTGGATATGGCGATCCGCAGCAAGCCTTCATCTGCCGTAATGTCGGGAGCAACTGCATTATCACCAGAAGTCTCGGGAAAGTTCGATTCCACGACCAGTGAATGCTTAGGTGAAAGTCGAGCGATGGCCCCGGCGCTATCGATCACTTGATGGATATCGGTTGGTCCATATTCCAGTTGCAGGTGCGAGGCGTTCAGGCGTGAATCGGCGAGGCAGTTGTCAGTCAGTTGCACTAATCGTTCATTGGCACGGACGATGTTGGCGATTCGGGATTGGCGTTGTGTTCTATCGAGATCAAGGTGCTGCAAATTATGCAGTGCTGCACTGATCACGGACAGTGGTGTTCGAAACTCGTGTGCAACCATACCCATGAACTGTCTTTGATGGGAGCGTGCCTCACGTGACACCTCGAGATCGTGGGATAATTGCAGTCGGGTTCTTTCAAGTCGCTCCTCGTTGAGGGCATTGATTGTAATCAGAGCAAGTACGATCAGCGTGTTAACCACGAGGCCATATTGCCATAGCGCATACAAGTGCTCGTGATAGGGCAACACTCCAAACAGGGATAGTAGTGCCAGCAAGGCGGTGAGCAGGTACCAGGTAGATGCCACGCTGAAGCCGCGCTCCATTGCGGAGCGTGGCTGCTGGCGACGGAGTCCGCGAACTGAGATGGAGCCCAGAATCACAATTGCAATCGCACAAAGGACAAACTGCATCTGAATCGCGTAGTTGTAAAGGTCCAGCGGGATACTGATTGGCGAGGCAAATATAACTGATATAAGAGCCATGACAAGGCGGTGCAGACGCGGACTCTCTCGTCGCGTATTCAATGCTTCAGCACACATCCAGAAGAGACAGCCATAGGATGTCAGGGTAAGTATGCTGGTCAGGTAGTGCTGCATCTGCCAGGGTATAGAGCCCAGCAACCAGTCGATATAGCCCTGTATGCAGGCGACCAAAAGGTAAGTGCTGGAGAATAGGCAGAGTAGCCAAAGTAACTTGCGTCGGGTCAGCAGAGCGATTAGCAGCGCCAGGCCCGTCGAGAGGGATGCCAGTCCAAAATAGAAGCCCCAGAAAACGCTTTCACGACTGGCATGTTCCAGAAAAGCTGCGGGTTTCCACAGTTTTCCATGCAATAGCATTGCGCTACTGCTCTTGTAGTGAAATATCAATTCATAGGTGTCACTGTCCGCGGGAGGGGGCTGCAGGATGAGCAAAGGGTGTCGATAATTGATGTCGCCGCGGGGTAGCGGAGACCTGTCCCCGAGTTCTTCAGGGATCCAGTGCCAGGGAGCATTCGAAGAACGTCGATAGACCGTGAGCTGATCAAGGAAGACCGGGCCCAGTTGCAGCCAAAGTTCTCCGCTGTTCTCGAACAGGTGGCGGGGAATGTAGACGCGTGCCCAGTAGGCGGAGCGTGTATAACCGTGCGATATGACGGCCTGGCGGGGTACGAGCTCTGTGTCCGGAATTGCCAGAAACTCTGTCAGCGTAAGCGCGTCGGAAGGGGCTTCCCGCTCAAGGAAGACCAGCTCCGATCCGGGCAGTGATACCGCCGGGTGAGCCGACAGTGTCCATAGCAGTACGCCGCACGCAACGAGCAGACGTGCAATGATTGAGTTGGTGAACACCTGTCCTTCCCTGGCAGCTTCCCTGCTGCGAAGTGCCCATCCGGGTTTGCCAGGACTTACCACGCCGCATGCGGTGTCATCTTATCAGCTGCTATGGCGTGGTTTCCATTATCGGTGGCATGCCCAAGGCAAAGGCCTCCGGCAAGTCAATGCCGGAAGCCTTTGCCTGGTCCAGATTGGCGCTGCAAGGCGCCAATCTGCCGAGGCAGTCAGCTGCGCTTGCGCATGCGGCTAGCGCCTATCCAGGAGAGCCCGGCACCCAGTATGCCAATAGCCCAGAGAGGCAGGGTCCAGACAGGCTGCGGTGCCGCGCTCGCCGCGGCGGCGTAGCCTACGGTTACCGGGTCGACAATCACGCCATTGGCGATGCCGTCCTCATCGTACGGCCCACCGTCCGTCAAGGTGTAGGTCAGTACTGAACCCGAAACGCTGGCACCGGCAATCGGTGCCCAGTCCCCGGCATCGTTGATCTTGTAGACGGCAGCGCCCGGGAGCAGGTCGTCGCCCAGGTCGACACTGACCTGGATGGATTCGCCGACTGCGCAGCTCTCAAGGGTGAACTCGATGGCTCGGCCGATACCGGTAATGCCGGCAGGAATGGCTTGCAGCGGCAGGTTGGGGTTGAATGAGCCATTCATGATGGAGCAGCTGGATGTCGCGGTGCCGGGTGTGGTTTCCAGGATGCTCCCGCCATTCTGCTCGAGTGTCACCGCGTTAGGGAAGGGGTCGTCCTCATCGTTCGTGCCGTCACCGTCGCTATCCGTCGGTTCTTCAATGGCGTCGTCCACGGTACCGCTGCCTACAACGATGGGGTCTGGGGTCGAGGGCGGCGGCGGTGTGAGGTTGACGTAAAATTTGTCCATCCCGAAGCAGTAAGTACCACCCTCTGACTCAAACCAGAAGGCCTGGATGCCGTCGAATTCGGGCCCCAGGTAGATCTCCCGGACGCCGTCGCTAATGCCCCAGTCTTCAGAGGGGAGTTTGGAGCGAAACGAGGCTGTGACACCGTCCCTGGAGGCCACAATATAGGTGTCCTCGTTACCGGTAGCGGCGCCACCACCGTTTTCGGTGTTACTTGTCAGGACATAGTAGTTCAGGTCGAAGGTTTCCCCTGACTCGGCCCGGAACAAGAGTCGATCCATGCCATTGCTGGCGCCACCCGCGCTCCAGTGACCGTGAACGACGCCCTCGCTCTCCGAGTAATACTTGCCCACTGTGACCACGGCGCCTGTCGGCTCGACAGTCATGCGGAAGCTGGATTCTGTGTAGTCGACGGTTGATGAGTATCTAGTGCTATCGCCGCTGATGGGTGACACCACGTCACCGGAACTTGAGGTGGCGCTGCCGTCGCTGAAGTCGTAGATGAATCCCGTCTCCGCCAGTGCTGCACTGCCTTGCAACAGCAGGATAATACTGGCGCTGCCCCTGATCAGTCTTTTCACGCTTTCCCCTTCCTTTGAATGGTGTTTTCGCGCCGCTTGATGGGTCGATGGATAGCCACCGGCCTCGGCGGATTGACTATCGGTGTTTCCGGGGTGCGATGTCAGTCTCAGAGGTCTCAAAGGGCTCTCAATTTGCATTGCTGCCAGTGATGGTGGGCGAGGGGCGTTGCGCTGGAGGCCATCAGTTTCCGGTTTCATCGGCACTGGCGACGTGTGGGCTGAAAAGCAGGTCTTGTGATGCCTGGCTCAGGTTGACTTACCGATGTTTTACTTTTCTTAATATGAATGATAATAATTCGCGTTCCGATTTTTTATGAGGGGGAGTTTATGACATACCGAAATGATCTCATAGTTGGCTTGAGCGGACTTGTGCTCGGGGCAGGTGTCATGCAGTCGGGGCTCGCGGAAGCACAGGGTCAGCCGGGGAAGGAGAGGCTCGAGCATGTCGTTGTGCTCGGTCAACGCATCGACAGTGTTTTGACGAGCCTGGATATTGAGCGCCGACAGGCCAACGACCTGGACGACCTTTTTGCCGGTGTGCCAACCGTGTTGGTTGGCGGCTCGGTGGGGGCCGCCCAGAAGATCTATGTTCGGAATCTGGGTGAGGACACCTTGAACATCATGATCGACGGCGCGACACAGTCGGGGGTGACCTATCATCACACGGGTCGGATAACCATCGAACCGGAACTCCTCAGGGAGGTTGAGGTACAGGTAGGTGCAGGCGAGGCCACCAACGGCCCCGGGGCCATGGGTGGCGCGATTCGTTTCGAGACGAAGGATCCACAGGACCTGTTGGCAACCGGGAGGAGCGCTGGTGCAATGGTCAAGACCGGTTTCTACAGTAATACGGAAGGAGTGAAATCGAGCTTCACGGGCTATGCTCGCCTGGGGGCCGGCTGGCGTGCTCTGGCCAGCTATGTCTATTCCGACCAGGCGGAGATGGAGGACGGCGACGGCAACGCGCTCGCCGGCACGGAGTCTCAGCAAACGCTGGGCTATGCGAAACTTGTGGGTGACTTGGGCGAGACACAGCAGCTCAGTTTGAGCTATGAACAGCTGGACGAGGAGGGCGAGAAGCTTCGCCGGCCCGAGTGGGCCGAGAGTCCGGCCAACCCGGCCTGGGACCTGGAGTTCACGCGCAAGACCACGACCGGAAATTATCGCTGGCAGCCGCAACACCATGACTGGCTGGATATCAGTGTGGCTCTTTATCATACGGATTTCGAAATCTACCGTCCCATAGACAGCTATACCAGCTCAGTGGATACCTGGGGGCTGGATCTGCGTAATACGAGCGGTGCCGGAAATCATGAATTTACCTATGGCATCGATTACCGCGACGACGAGGTGACGGCGGGAGAACTGCCGAATGATGATGCGGAGAAGGAAAGCAGCTCGGTACTGGGGTACTACCTGCAGGATCACTGGCAGCTTACGGCGGATTTCCTCTTAAGCCTGGGTGTGCGTTATGACCAGTTTGATCTGACTGACGACGATGCCAACGATTTCGAAGAGAACGGTTTTTCCCCCAATGCCGGTTTTTCCTGGAGTATCACACCGGCGCTGACGCTCAGCGGCGGCTATGCCGAAGCGCTGCGGGGACCGGAAACCAATGATGGATTCAAGTTATTTGGCACTACCAATGACCCTGACCTCGAGGGTGAACGCGCGAAAAACGCCGAGCTCGGCCTTACCTATGACTGGCGTCGATTCACCTTTTCTATGGGGCTTCACGATGTCACCATTGAGGATGCCATCGGTAACGCGCTGCCGTGGTCGCGCCATTATGAGAACCTGGGTGATATCGAATCGGATGGCTATGCCCTGGGTATGCGTTACAGCGACGAGCGCATGCGATTGAAAGTCGACTTTGTCAGTACGGACGCCGAGTTGAATGGCGAGCCACTCACCCGCTATGCCTACGGCTACCTGGGTACCACCACCGGAGACACTCTGACGCTTGACCTAGGTTACTCCATCAGCGAGAGCCTGGAGGCCGGCTGGACTGCCCAGTGGGTACAGGACGTGGAGAACATTCAGGTCGAATCTGCCGACGCGGCCATCGACAAGCCCGGTTACAACGTTCACGACCTCTACCTGCAGTGGAGCCCCCGACAGGCGCCCAAGCTGCAAGTTACCCTGTCGGTGAAGAATGTCTTCGATGAGGTCTACCTGGATCACGGTAGCATCGAGGATTTCACTGCGATTCCGGGCTACGAGGCGATTGTCGGCCAGCGCGCCCAGGGGCGCGATCTGCGTCTCGGTTTCACGCTCGCCTTCTGACCCAGTGTCATCCGCCCAATCGCACACGGCACAGGCTGGAAGTGGTGTGCTGTGTGCGGCCTGCTGAAGGGCCGGGAAGTATCCTTTTCACTTGACCCGACTGCCCTTTATTACTCTAAACTAAGGGGTCTTTGCGTAACCCGCTTGTGTCAGGCGCAGGCGCTTTTTCCTACCCGCGGACCCCTAACACCATGGCCGATCATGAAACCGGAAGCAATTTCCTTGAGCTGACGGCGCGCTTCCGCGAATTTCATCGCTTGAGTCTGAGTCGCTATGATTCCTATAGCGCGCTGTACGAGGATTACCTGAAGACCGGTATGCAACTGTTTGACATGCCGGTGGGCATCGTCAGCAGAATCAGCGAGGGGCAGTATACGATTCTCGCCGTCGCGCCCGACTCCGTGGGCTTCGCGGCGGGTGACAGCATGCCGCTTGGCGATACCTACTGCTCGGCGGTGATTAGTCAGCAGAGGACCATGGCGGTCTCCCATGCGGCCGTGGATCCCGCGCTGGGCGGGCACCCGGCCTACCGTCAGATGCTGCTTGAGTCCTACCTTGCGGCGCCTATCTGGGTCGAGGGGGAAATTTTCGGCACGCTCAACTTCACGGCACCCGAGGCGCGCCAGCACCCCTTCGATGAAACGGATATCGAACTGATAGAACTGATGGCCGGCCGCATCGGCCAGGTCGTTGAGCAGGATCAGGCAGACCGCCGACGCCAGGACGCGCTGCGCCGGCTGCGAGTAAACACGGAGTTGTTCGAGAGTGCCTTCCAGTATGCGCCCATCGGGATGGCACTGGTGAGCCTCGAGGGCCGATGGTTGCGGGTCAACCGGGCCGTGACGGCCATCTTCGGTTACAGCGAAAGCGAGTTGCTGGCGATTAATTTCCAGCAGATCACTCACCCTGATGATCTGGATACGGACCTGGCTTTCCTGCTGGAAATGCTGGCGGGCCAACGTGACAGTTATCGCATGGAGAAGCGCTATTTCCACAAGGGTGGCAGGGAAATATGGGCGCTTCTCAGCGTGTCGATGGTGCGCGACGAGACCGGAGCGCCGGACTACTTCGTTTCCCAGATACAGGACATCACGGCCCAGAAGCAGGCCGAGGCGGAGCTGCTTCAGCAGCAGCGTGAACTCGAGTCGCTCAACCACCGGCTGGCAGTGCTTTCGACCACCGATCCCCTGACCCAGCTGGGCAATCGTCGGGAACTGGACCGACGCCTGTCGGAGGAGTTGCATCGCAGCGCACGCACCGGGGAGCCCTTGTCTCTGCTGGTTGTCGATGTCGACCACTTCAAGCGCTACAACGACACTTACGGCCACCCGGCGGGCGATGTCGCCCTGCGCAAGATGGCGAAGGTCTTGCAGAGGCTCGCTCGGGTGAATGACTGTGCGGTACGCCTGGGCGGTGAGGAATTCGTGCTGTTGCTGCCGCATACCGATGAAACCGGCTGTTGTACCGTCGCGCGACGCCTCAGCGGGATGGTGCATTCCATTACTGGCCTGGAAACTCCCATCAGCGTGAGTAGCGGGGGTGCAACCTGGACGCCTGCCATGGGGTCAACCCGGGTGCCGGATGGAGAGTTCTTGCTGGGTAATGCCGACGCCGCACTTTATCGCGCCAAGCAGGAGGGCAGGGATCGGCACTGCCAGTCACGCGGGCTTTCGCAATAGTGGCTTAACCGCATCGCGCTGCCCGCAAATTACGAAGAGTGTCGTAGAAGCGCCGGGGCACAGCAGGTGCCCCGGCGGTGTCTGCACGCTTATTCAAGCATGGCAATTTCTTCCAGCTGGGCCATGGTGTCCGATACCGCACGGCGTATGCACTCGGGGGTGCGTGGCTGGCCGAAAGGAAGCTCCTCCTCAAGCTGTTCGCAAACGCTTGTTGCTGCCTCCTCGACTCGATCCCGCGCTTTGCGCATATCGGCGGTGCGGGTGATATCCAGGTCCGCGATGTTTACCACCATGCTTTTTTGTGCAACAACGGTCTTGCCGTAGGGCGGCGAGGTGCGTTGCTCGCTGGTGATGCGTGGAGCGAGCACGGTGATTTCCTCGATTTTCTTTTCTGCCGCCAATGCAGTCCCTTGTGTCAGGGCGAGTGTGCAAATTGCCGCTGTCATGGCGAGTAGGCGTGACAGTGATCTGATAAACATGATTCTGCGCTCCTTCTCGGTTGGTTTTCAGGCAGCGCCGCGTCTGCTTTCCTACGGCGCGAGAAAGACCGAAAATTCGTGCCAAAACTACCCGATGTCGTGCCTTCGCATGGCAAGCGAATTTTCGGGTTGGTCATTAGCGTAGCAAAGTTATCATTTTCTGCAGCCTTGGGCGAAGGGAGTGCCGGCAAGTCCCGATTCTGCTGACCGCCAGGCGTTCACTTTATCGCCATCCATATGCCCATCGCGATCATCATCAGGTTTTCAGTCAGCGACACAAAGCCCAGGGGCACGTTGCTGTCGCCACCCACGCAGGCGCACTTCAGCTCGCGTTGGTCAATGTACACTGCCTTGAATACGGAGACTGCGCCAATGGTGCCGATGAACAGCGCTACCGGTACTGCGATCCACATCAGCGCGCCGGCAATCATCAGGACGCCGGCCAGGGCCTCACCGAAGGGATAGACGTAGGCATAGCGCACCTCGCGCTGTGCCAGCAGGTCGTAGCCGAGAAACTGATTGGTAAAGCTCGACAGGTCCTGGAGTTTCAATATCGCCAGGATCGACATGGAGATGGCAATAAACCACTCGCCGCCACGCAGGGTGAAAGGTGTACCGAAGGCCGCATGGCTGGCGCCCAGTGCCATCAGCAATGCCACGCCAAATACCGCGATAACAGGCTGGTAGCTGGTGCTGTCCCGATTCTCTTCGGCGGGTTTTTTCCCCAGGTGAACTTTCAGTTCCTCATAGCCACCGATGCGCTTGCCGTCAATGAATACCTGTGGCGTTGTCTCCACCTTGTGTTCGCGCTTGAAGGCTTCGGTGTCCTCGCGTGTCTCCAGGTGGTGGTCCTCAACGTCGTAGCCCGCGCGTTTCAGCAGACTTTTTGATTTCAGGCCAAACGGGCAGACATGGTTGTGCATGACCATGCGATAGAGCACGGCTGATTCAGATTTTTGGGAGGTATCTGAGTTCATGCTGCACATTCCTCGCGTTGCAATGGTTCAGGTATCCGACACCCCGATCCTGCCTCGGTTCGACATAATCGACCGCGGTGACGGATTTGAAGCTTTGCTATCCGTTTACTAGCTTGAGGGTTATGCAGCTGTGGATCAACTGGCGGTTAGTGAACATGTGTAGACCGACCGCCGAATTCGAAAGAGGAGTGCAGTGGCTGTTGCCGGAGAGGTGCGCGCCGTAGCCCCCGAGAGGGGGCTATCAACGCAAGCTTTGGTATGCAGTCACCCCGGTTGCCCGGGGTGTCGAAATCAGCTGTGCTTTTTCGCCACTTCCCGGAAGGCTTCGCAGAAAATATCCAGTCCTTCCTGCAGAATCTTATCCTCGATGGTCAGGGCAACAAACAGCTTGTTGACGTGCCCGTCAGCACCGCAGGTTTCGGAGATCAGCATGCGCTCGAAAGCCGCGGCTGACACCTCGTCGGCGAAGCCGTCGATCGGCGTTTCGATACCTACCATCAGGCCGCGTCCCTTCACCCGGCAGTTCAGGCCGGGGAACTCGTCTCGCAGGCCGTTGAGGGTAGCCATGATGATATCGGTCTTGCGGTGCACTTCGCGGGAGAGTGTGTCATCGGACCAGTACTGGTCTATCAGTACCTTGGCCGCCACGAAGGCGAGGGAGTTGCCGCGAAAAGTCCCGGTATGCTCGCCCGGCGACCATACGTCCACTTCCGGGTTGATCAGCAGTAGGGCCATCGGGTTGCCGCCGCCAATCGATTTCGACAGGCAGACCAGATCGGGTTTGATGCCGGACTTCTCGAAGGAGAAGAACTCCCCGGTGCGGCCATTGCCAGACTGGATGTCATCGACGATCAACAGGATATCGTGCTTGCGGCAGAGCTTCTCGAGGCCCTGCAACCACTCGCTGGAGGCGACATTGATGCCCCCTTCCCCCTGGACCGTCTCCAGAATGACTGCTGCGGGTTTTTCCATACCCGAGCCTTTGTCCTCCAGGTAGCGCTCAAAGACATAGAGGGTGTCGATGTCGCCGAGGAAGCCGTCGAAGGGCATGAAGCTCACCGCACCCCGGGCACCGTAGGATTCGTCGCGGTAGGCTTCGTTGCCGGTGACCGCGAGAGCGCCCATGGTGTGGCCATGATAGGCGTTGGTAAAGGCGATGATATTGTTGCGACCCGTGGCCTGACGGGCCAGCTTCATGGCGGCCTCGGTGCAGTTGGTGCCCGTGGGGCCGGTGAACTGCAGCTTGTAGGTCATCTTGCGCGGCTCGAGGATCTTCTCGATGAAGGTTTCGAGAAACTCCTTCTTGGCCACGGTGGCCTTGTCCAGGCCGTGGGCAATACGGCGGTCCTTGAGGTACTGGATCTGAGCTTCCACGGCCTCTTCGGGATTGTGGCCGTAATTCAGGGTACCGGCACCGGCAAAGAAGTCGATGTAGCGCTTGCCGTCCTCGTCAAACAGTTCGGAGCCCATCGCCTTGTCAAACACGGTGGGGAATGAGCGGATGTAGCCTCGAACCTCGGATTCGTACTCGTCAAAAATTTCCACGGGGTAACCTTCCTGTGTTTTCTCGAGTGTGGGAAGCGCACCAGTATAACGCACCTGTCCCGGATTTGGTTCTTCGTCATTTCATGTGGATTTCAGGATCGAGCCCGCAGGGCTGGCAATCAGG
>NZ_BAAGXL010000012.1:0-10248 GCF_054779855.1 Haliea atlantica
TGCCGCCGGCATTATCTCAAATACCTTGCCCTGAAGCAGGGTTTTTCAACAGCCTGTTAGGGCGTGTCCCGGGAGCTCATTGCGCACCAGTGATATTATAGTGCCCTCGAAAAACAGCAGGAAAAGACTTGAATGCGCGAACAACTGGAGCGATATCAGGTCTGGCTTTATCTGGTTGCCATCTTGGCCGGCATAGCCACCGGCCGGATGTCACCAGAGCAGACTCGTCATTGGGAACTATTGCTGTGGCCAGCTCTGGGCGTTCTCCTGTATACCACCTTTACCCAGGTGCCACTGATACATCTCAGGGCAGCGTTTCGTGATCGCCGCTTCCTAGCCGCTTTGCTGACGGGCAATTTTATTCTGGTACCGGTGGTCGTTGGTCTTCTGTTGTGCCTGTTACCGGATGATCCCGCTATTCGGCTCGGCGTGCTGCTGGTACTGCTGGTACCCTGTACGGACTGGTTTATCAGTTTTACCCATCTTGGCGGCGGGGACGGGGCCCGGGCCATCGCGGCCGCACCGATCCTACTGATTGTGCAGCTCATTTTGCTGCCCGTTTATATGTGGCTTTTTATGGGCAATATCGCCATTGAGCTGGCGGTTGGCAGCCACTTGCTACCAGCATTCTTCGGATTGATTGTCACCCCGCTGATCCTGGCTTGGTTAACCGAACGGTTAACGGAGAAGCATCCGCGAGTACAAACACTGGTGGACTGGCTCGGGTGGCTGCCCGTGCCACTGCTGGCCCTGGTGGTGTTTCTGATTGCCGGCTCCCAAGTCAGCCTGGTGATCGACAATGGCGCACTTCTGTGGTCAGCGCTCGTGGTCTTTGTACTTTATCTGGCTGCCGCCGCCATTATCGGCAAGGGACTCAGTGAGCTGCTCGGGTTCTCGCCCACTATCGGCCGCACCCTCACCTTCAGCTTTGGTACCCGCAATTCCTTCGTCATGCTGCCGCTGGCGCTGTCACTGCCAGAGCCCTGGCGTGCCGCCGTCGTTGTCATTGTGTTCCAATCCTTGGTCGAGTTATTCGGCATGGTGGCGTATCTGCGCTGGCTGCCGCGCCTGATCAGGTATGCCGACTGAGCCGGGAACGCAGCCCTACCCGGCGCAACAGGACAATTGAGCCACATCTCGGGTAAAGGTCTGGGCGCAGAGCTTGAGCCCTTCCACCATAGTCAGGTAGGGGAAAAGTTCGTCAGCCATTTCCTGCACGGTCATATTGGCCCGCATCGCCATCACTACCGTCTGGATTAGTTCTCCAGCCTCAGCGGCAACTGCCTGCACTCCCAGCAGACGACCTGAATCCTGTTCGGCCACCATTTTGATAAAGCCATGGGTGTCGAAATTCACCAAGGCGCGCGGCACGCTGTTCAAACTGAGCGCGCGAGTATCGACCCGCAAGCCCTGCGTGGTCGCCAGCTCCTCAGTCAGACCAACGGTCGCCACCTGCGGATCGGTAAAAATCACCGCCGGCATGGCACTGAGATCGAGCATGGCCTCGCCACCGGTCATGTTGACCCCGGCCCGGCTGCCTCCGGCGGCGGCCACATAGACGAACTGCGGCTGGTCGGTGCAATCGCCGGCCGAATAGATACCCGGCACGTTCGTTTGCATGCGCTCATCCACCTGAATCGCGCCACGCACTGTCTTTACGCCGATCTGTTCCAGGTTCAGCTGTTCGGTATTGGGTGTGCGCCCGGTGGCGATCAACAACTGCTCTGCGCGCAATTCCCCAACTTTGGTGTTCAGTACGAACTCGCCATCGGCGTAATCGACCCGGCTGGCCTGAGTCTGCAGCAATACCCGAATGCCTTCCCGCTCAACGGCCTTCCAAATGGCATCGCCAACTGCCGGATCGTCTCGGGAAAGCAGTCGGCTGCGCGCCAGGAGCGTTACCTGGCTGCCCAGCCTCGCAAAGGCCTGGGCAAGCTCCAATGCCACCGATGATCCCCCGATCACCAACAAGCGTTTAGGGATAAAGGGAAGCGACAAGGCGGAGGTGGAAGTCAGGTACGGCATGTCAGCCAACCCCGGAATGGGTGGGATCGCCGGCCGCGCACCCGTGCCGATAAATGCCCGATCAAATTCGATTCGCCGCACTCCGCCCTCCGGGGTAGTGACGTCGAGCGCATTGGCCGTCACGAATTGCGCTGTTCCCTGGATCAGGGTAATGGCCGGGTTGTCATGTAGAATACGGGCATATTTAGCCTCGCGCAGTGCTTCTACCAGGCCCCGTTGTTGTTCCAGCAGTCTGGCGCGATCTACGAGCGGTGCCCGGGCGCCGAGTCCATCGTCAAAGGGGCTACTGCGCCGAAGGTGAGCGATATGCGCCGCTCGGATCATGGTCTTCGACGGTACGCATCCGGTATTCACGCAGGTGCCACCGATGGTCGCTCGCTCGATCACGGTTACCCGGGCGCCGCGTTCCGCCGCTTTCAGTGCCGCGGCCATGGCGGCACCGCCGGTACCAATGACAGCAATGTGTATCGCTTGCGCTTCACTCATGAGAGCTCCTTGTCTGAAGGTCGCCCAGATGTTCAATTACTCCTGGTCCGTCGCGCCCTGCTTGAGGGTAGACGGATAACCGGCGTTGGCCGTGGCTTCCGTTAATGCTGCGACAGAGGTTTGCGTGTCCTCGAAGGTGACCCTGGCTTCGCGCCGCTCGAAGCTGATATTGACGTCCCTGACACCTTCAACCCGGTTGAGTGCGGTCTTGACGGTGATCGGACAGACGGCGCAGGTCATACCGGGCACATCCAGTGTGACGGTCTGCTCAGCACCCCAGAGGGGCAGACTGAACAGGGCAAACAGTGAACTTACAAGCAAGAACTTTTTCATTTCTGGCCTCTCAATAAAACAGGGGTATGACATAGGGAAATACCGCGGCGACGGCAATCAACAACGCCACCAACCAGAAGGCGACTTTGTAAGCACCACGCACCCTGGGTTCGGCGCAGACATCGCCGGATTCACAAGCTCTGGCCGGCCGGTATAGCTGGCGCCAGGCCAACACCATGGCCACCAAGGCGGCGCCAAGAAACCAGGGGCGATAGGGTTCCAGGGCGGTCAAATTGCCGATCCAGGCGCCGGAAAAACCCAGCGCCACCAACACCAGCGGCCCAAGGCAACAGGCAGAGGCCAGCAGGGCGGCAATACCCCCGGCAAGCAACGAACCACCTCCCGTTTTGGATTCGGGCATGGGCAAGCCTCCTGTATTTTCATTCACCACTATGGCAAGCTTATCTCCGTAGTCGACTACGGAGTCAAGCATCGTGTCCGGTTCTCAAAACACATCAATGACCATCGGCAGTCTGGCCGAGGCCGCAGCGATAAACGTCGAAACCATTCGCTACTACCAGCGGCTGGGGCTGATGACGGAGCCAGAGAAGCCCTTAGGCGGGATTCGCCGCTACGACGACGTGGCGCTGACCCGGCTTCGATTCATCCGCAGGGCGCGATGGCTGGGATTCAGCCTGGAGGAAATCGGAGAACTGCTGAAACTCGAAGATGGCACCCACTGCGACGAGGCCAAAGCACTGGGTGAACGCAAGCTGGACAACGTGCGAGACAAGATCCGCAGCCTTCAGCAAATTGAAGGCGTGCTCGACCAACTCGTCGAGGAATGTTGTACGCAGAACGACAATGTCACCTGCCCGCTGATCGGTTCCCTCCACGAGGGGCTTGAGACAGTTAACAGATGAGGGAAAGGCCTGACAATAGATCGCCCCAACTACTGGGATGACACGTGTTTGGTCGCGAAACCAGGAAACTGTGGGGAAATTTTTGGGGAGCCTACCAGCGATGCCAGAAAATTGTCCCTGTCAGTGCTTAAACCTATTAAGATGATTGCTACTTTGGTAAGCTCGGGCTCAAATGTTCGGGACGATTTCATGCTTAAACGCTGTTTCATAGTGGTAATAACGCTTTTGATTGCTTTGCAATCAGTAGCGTCTATTGTCTATGAGGCACAGCCGCACAACCCTGCAATGCCACATCATGATGAGCATTCACACGAATCAGCGGATTTTTTCAGCGAAAATCAGGCAACCAAGTCGTCTCCCGATAGCCCCAATCATTCAGCGGACCATTGCCATCACAGCCATAGCTGCTTCCACACGGTGTTGCTGGGAACTCTCGCCAACATTTTCGGGCTGGCCGAGGGAATAGTACGGTCCGACTACCAAGTCAACTTCACCACCGGATTTCAATCCTCCCCTTTTCGCCCTCCTATTATCTGATCCTGCGAACACCTTCCCCACCCGGGGAACAATTGTCATTTAGACTTTCGTAGGAGCAGTCTCATGCTTTTCAGAATGCCCGTAAAAAACGGGCGGCGCGCAAAGCCGTGTCACTCTATTATCCATGCCTTTTGGCTTCTAACGCTGGCTCTCAGTGCCGCCGTGGCAAACGCCGGTGAAAAACCGCTAACTCTCTCTGAGGCCCTCTCACGGGCCATGGCGCAAAACCCCATCCTCCAGGTCTTCGATTTTCGCGTCCAGGGCCTTGAGGGACGCCGCCTTACGGCAAATCAAAATCCTGCCCTGGAAGCCGGCCTAGAAGTGGAAAACTTCCTCGGCAGCGACAATCTGCGAGGGATCGACGGGGCGGAGTACACCCTGTCCTTGTCATCGGTCCTCGAACTCGGCGGCAAGCGTCAGGCCCGCGTCAGCGTGGTTGACTCACGATTCGGGCGGGTCGAGGCCGAGCGCCGGGCCGAAACGTTGGATGTGCTCGGACAGGTAACCCAGCGCTTTGTCGCCACCCTGGCCCTGCAGGAAAAACTTGAACTCACCGCTGAAGCCGTGTCGCTGGCCGAGGCCACCCACGAGATCGTCGCACGTCGCGCCAACCGCGGCGCAGCGCCCCAGGCCGAGGTCTTGCGCGCCAGGGCCGCGCTCACCCGGAGTCGTATTCAGCAGTCCCGTCTGCGAGCCGCATACGCGAGCCGGAAAATAGCTCTGGCTTCCTTGTGGGGTGATACCAGCCTGGACTTTCAGATTCTGGAAGGCGATCTGTTCCAGTTCGGATCCTCCGACGACTTCGATGCCCTGTACCAGCGGGTCAGCGACAGCCCGGCCATTCAAATCTACGCGAGCGAACAGCGTATCCGTGAAGCGGAGATTCAGCTTGCGCGCAACCAGTCCGAGAGCGACATCCGTTGGCAAGTGGGCATCCGGCGTTTCGAGGAGACGGATGATACCGCCTTGACCGCTGGGCTCTCGGTGCCGCTCTTTTCCGGACGGCGCAATCGCGGCGAGGTGCAGGCGGCCCTGGCAGCCCGGGATGAGGTCCGATTTCGCCGGGAGGACACTCTGCTCCGCCTCCATTCGCGCCTGTTCGACGCCTACCACTTGCGGCAACAAAGCATCGACACTGTTGAGCAGATTCGCAGCCAAATGCTTCCCGACCTGACCGAGGCACTAACTCAGACCCGCGAGGCCTACGAACGCGGCCGCTACAGCTATGTGGAATGGACCGCCGCCCAGCGGGAGCTGCTCTCAGCACGGGAGACACTGGTCGACGCTGCCACCACAGCGCTGCTCAATCAGGCGTTGATCGAACAACTCACAGCGCAGCCGCTCGTCACTGTCCCGGGCGCCCCGACGCGCTAACCCCCGAATTCAGGATTCAAACCATGCAACTGATAAAACAACTCTGTCTGATTCTGGTGGCCAGCTGTTTTGCCATCACCCCCTTACAAGCCGCCGAGGAACAGCAGGGCGAATCGCAAGCCCAGGCTAAAGGGCCTCACGGCGGCATACTACTGCGACAGGACGACGCCACCGTCGAACTGCAGATATTCGAGCAAGGGGTTCCCCCGGAGTACCGGGCCTGGGTCACCAGGGATGGCCGCGCAGTGACGGACGACATTGATCTTGGCGCTAACCTCACTCGTCTGGGCGGGCAAGTGGACACTTTCGACTTCGCCTACCAGGGGGTGTACTGGCTTGGCGATGGCGTGGTGGCCGAACCCCACTCCTTCGACGTGGAAGTGACCCTCGCCATGGGCGGCAAGCACTACCGTTGGCACTGGGAATCCCATGAAGGTCGCACCCGGATCGCCCCTGATATCGCCCAAAAGGCGGGTATTACAACGGCCGCAGCCGGCCCGGGTATTATCGAACGCAGCCTGAACACCTACGGCAGCCTGACCACGGCACCGCAGCAGATTGCCCGGATCCGCGCCCGTTTCCCGGGCGTGGTCAGCCAGGTGAAGGTCAATTTGGGCGATCGGGTCGAGCGTGGCGACGTGCTGGCCCAGGTGGAATCCAACGAAAGCCTACGGACTTACCCACTGCGAGCGCCCATCGACGGAATCGTCATTGAGCGTCGGATCAGCAACGGGGAAATGGCCGGGGAGCAATCCCTGTTCGCCATTGCCGATTTGACCACTCTGTGGGCAGAACTCAAGGTCTTCCCTGGCCAGCGGGCCGAGGTGGCCGTCGGCCAGAAAGTCCGGCTGAGGGCTGACGGCATTGACCGGGAAGGCACCATCCGCCATCTGCTGCCGGCACCCCGTAACGCGCCCTACACTCTGGCCCGGGTCGAGGTCGACAATGACGAGGGCCTGTTGACCCCCGGGTTGCTGGTGACCGGGGATATCGTAGTGGAAACGGTGGACGCCCCCCTCGCAGTAGACAACCGCGCCCTACAATCCTTCCGGGACTGGACCGTGGTGTTTATTCAGGTGGATGACACCTACGAAATCCGCCCACTGGAGCTGGGCCGCAGCGATGGCAACCTGACTGAGGTGCTGGGCGGCCTACAGGCAGGAGATCGCTATGTGGTGGAAAACAGTTATTTGATCAAGGCCGATATCGAAAAATCCGGCGCATCCCACGACCACTAACCAGGAGGCTATGATGATCAATGCCATCTTACGCTTCTCGGTAGAGCGGCGGTTTTTAATGTTATCCCTTATTCTGGTGCTGGTCGGTGTGGGCGTGTGGAGTTTCCAGCGCCTACCCATCGACGCGGTGCCGGATATCACCAATGTCCAGGTGCAGATCAATACGGAGGCACCGGGCTACTCCCCGTTGGAGGCTGAGCAGCGCATCACCTTCCCGGTGGAAACGGCTTTGTACGGCCTGCCCAATCTGTCCTACACCCGCTCCCTGTCCCGCTACGGCCTGTCCCAAGTCACGGTGGTGTTCGAGGAAGGCACGGACATCTATTTCGCCCGCAATCTGATCAATGAGCGATTGGGCGCCATCAAGAGCGCGCTGCCACCCGGGCTGGAGCCGGAGATGGGTCCCATCGCCACCGGTCTTGGCGAGATCTTCATGTATACCGTAGAAGCCCTGCCCGGCGCCACTCAAGCGGATGGCAGTCCGCTGGACGCTACGGCACTGCGGGAGATCCAGGACTGGATTATCAAACCCCAGTTGGCCCAGGTGCCCGGCGTGATCGAGGTCAACACCATTGGCGGCTACGACAAGCAGTACCACGTTACGCCGTCGCCCCAACGGCTACTGGAGTTCGGCATCACGGTGGATGAACTGGTCAGCGCCCTGCGGGCCAATAACACCAATCGCGGCGCCGGCTATATCGAACGCAACGGTCAACAGCTATTGGTGCGCTCGCCCGGGCAGCTGGCCACCATTGGCGATATTGAAAAGGTGGTGATTGCCAACCGGAATGGTGCGCCAGTCCGGGTAGCCGATGTAGCTGATGTGGCCATTGGCAAGGAGCTGCGCACCGGAGCCGCCACACGCGACGGCAGGGAAACGGTGATGGGCACCGCCATGATGCTGGTGGGGGAAAACTCCCGGGCGGTAGCACAGGCGGTGGCCGAGAAACTGGACGCCATTCAGCCCTCGCTGCCCGACGGCGTCAAGGTGGAGGCGGTATACGACCGCACGGCGCTGGTGGACAAGGCCATCGCCACGGTGGAGAAAAACCTGCTTGAAGGGGCCCTGCTGGTCATCGTGGTGCTGTTTCTGTTGCTGGGCAACCTGCGCGCCGCCTTGATCACGGCAGCAGTCATTCCGCTTTCGATGCTCGCCACCATCACCGGCATGGTGCGGTCTGGCGTGTCCGCCAACTTGATGAGCCTGGGGGCGCTGGACTTCGGCCTGATCGTCGACGGCGCGGTCATCATCGTCGAGAACTGTATCCGGCGCCTGTCCCAGGCCCAGCACAATGGTCAACTAGCCCTCAAGGAGCGACTGCAACTGGTGTTCGAGGCCACCAACGAGGTCATTCGCCCCAGCCTGTTCGGTGTCGCCATTATTACCGTGGTGTACCTGCCGATCTTTGCCCTCACTGGGGTCGAGGGCAAGATGTTCCACCCCATGGCGGCCACCGTGGTGATGGCCCTGCTGTCGGCCATGGTGTTATCACTCACCGTGGTGCCCGCCGCTGTGGCGGTCTTCATGGGCGGCAAGATCAGCGAAAAGGAAAGCCCGGTAATCAGCGGCGCCAAATCGCTCTACAGGCCCGCGCTGCTGTTGGCTATGAGGTTCCGCTGGCTGGTGTTGGGCGGCGCGACCGCGCTGGTGGGGGTCTGCATCTGGCTAGCGACCACTTTGGGTTCGGAGTTTATTCCGCAACTGGATGAAGGGGATATTGCTCTCCATGCCCTGCGCATCCCGGGCACCGGGTTGGAGCAGTCCATCGAGATGCAATCGCAGCTGGAAGAACGGCTGAAGGCCTTTGGGGAGGTGGACAAGGTGTTCGCCAAGATCGGCACGCCGGAAGTGGCCACCGACCCCATGCCCCCCAGCGTGGCGGACAACTTCGTTATCTTGAAGCCCCGCAGCCAATGGCCAGATCCAGACAAAACCAAGGATGAACTGGTGGCGGAAATGGCAGAAGCGGTGGAAATGCTTCCCGGCAACAAGTATGAGTTCACCCAGCCCATTGAGATGCGCTTCAACGAATTGATCTCCGGCGTGCGCGCCGACCTCGGTATCAAAGTGTTCGGCGATGACCTGGATCAGTTGCTGACATCGGCCAACGACGTCCTTGAGGTTGTGGAATCCATGGAGGGCGCTGCCGATACCCGGGTCGAACAGGTGACCGGCCTGCCCATGCTGTCGGTACACCCCAAGCGCATGGCGCTATCCCGCTACGGGCTGACAGTGGATGATCTCCAGGATCTGGTGGCAGCCGGTGTCGGGGGCGAAAACGCCGGCCTGATTTACGAAGGCGACCGCCGCTTCCAGTTGGTGGTGCGTCTGCCCGAAGACATCCGCCGGGATGTGGACAGCCTCGCGGACCTGCCAGTCCCCCTGCCGGACGGCGGCTATGTGCCCCTGTCGGAAGTGGCCGAGCTGGAGCTGGCTCCGGCGCCCAACCAGATCAGCCGGGAAAACGGCAAGCGTCGGGTGGTGGTCACCGCCAACGTGCGGGACCGCGACCTGGGCGGATTTGTCGAGGAAGCACAGGCGCGCATTGCGGACGACGTGGACCTACCTCCCGGATACTGGCTGGATTACGGCGGGACCTTCGAGCAACTGCAGTCCGCCAGTCAGCGGCTTGCCATCGTGGTGCCCGTGACCCTCGCCATCATCCTCGCACTCTTGGTGATGGCCTTCGGCTCCCTCAAGGATGCCTTGATCATCTTCACCGGCGTGCCACTGGCCCTCACCGGCGGGGTTCTGTCCCTGTGGCTGCGAGACATGCCCCTGTCGATCTCGGCGGGTGTTGGCTTTATCGCCCTCTCCGGGGTGGCGGTGTTAAACGGCTTGGTGATGATCGCCTTTATCCGCGATCTGTGGCACGAGCAGGGTGACCTGATGAAGGCCATTGTCGAAGGCGCCCTGATCCGCTTACGGCCGGTATTGATGACCGCTTTGGTCGCTAGTCTCGGCTTTGTGCCCATGGCCCTCAATACCGGCACCGGCGCCGAAGTCCAGCGTCCTCTGGCGACCGTGGTGATCGGCGGGATTATCTCGTCCACCCTGTTGACGTTGTTTGTACTCCCTGTGCTCTATGCGTTGTTGCATGGCAGAAGTGCCAGTAACTCCACTCCCACAGGCGACATTAATCACGACACTGATAGTTAACCAAAACTCCATCATGGGGGGGGAATCTCCCCATGATTTTTTCAACGTTCTTTTATTGCGGTTTATACCCTGGTAAGACTATGAACAATCCACCCAAGCAACGAAAAGATGACCCGAAGGAAGCTCCACACTTTCGAACACATCGCATCCACGCCATCAACAGTGACTGGTATTTGGTTCTTCGTCATTTCATGTGGATTTCAGGATCGAGCCCGCAGGGCTGGCAATCAGG
>NZ_BAAGXL010000013.1:0-11367 GCF_054779855.1 Haliea atlantica
GTGCATTTCATGCCGCAAGTATATCAAACACCTGTCGCTTTACTAATGAAAAAGTTAGTAAGTAGTGTAACCATTAAGATTTTTTCAACTTCCGATCCATGTGCATTTTTTTTCACCCTATAAATAACCTGGTTCGTTTGCTTCAACAATTTATTCATGTGCCTGTTTCTATTTACATATCTGGTAATGTGTCACTTGTGCATCTTCTTATGATCGTGGGCTTTCTTGGAGCTTAGATCGCCCGAGCGCTCAACGACTTCGCCTTCGTCTGGCAGAGAAGAGCCAGCTAATCCCTTCTGCTTGCGGTGGTCGTGCTTGATGCTACCAGTCGAACCGGCCGAGACACCATCAGGCTCCTCGGAGGACGACTTCATCGATTCTGATGCAGCCTGATCGGTCGGTATCCCTTTGCCTGGCAGACCTTTACGCTTGCGGTGATCGTGTGTGCCTTGATATGTACCCTCTGACCCCGTCGAATCAACTGACGAATGCCCGCCCGGCAAGCCTTTGTGCTCACGATGATTATGTTTCGAGCCACTCTCATGGGCCACTCCTAGCGTTGCAAAACCAAGGGCTCCGAACAACGTTATGGTGAGATATAACTTTTTCATGACAATCCTCCGGTATTTTCATTTCTGTTCACAAACAACGAAAGAACCACCGACAAACTCATTTACTCATAGGGAGAGCTGTGTTCTTTGTCGCTGGCGTAGCCTTCAATATTCTGTAGGTCTACGTTGCTATCGTTCTACACATCGCTAATTATCTATTCGCGAAATTCCTCAACCAGGTGACAGATCTTGTGTTCATTGGGCATGCCATCGGACTCACTCACCAGTCGTGAGAGGCCCGGCGCATTCTATTTTTCATTAATGTCATATCCTGGAATAACTGCTCTATCTCATCCAGACGCTATTTGATCATTACTCGGCACAGAGGGGGTATTGCGTTTCACCCTTTTCGGCCCTTCAAAGATCTGGGCAACCTCTCCGAGGTAAAAACTAAGTAGTTTCACACCAGTATGAATCGCAGCTGGCTTTCTTTTCATCGCGCGGTATTCCCGATACCCATTCGTCGGGCATCGTTCGGGCCGCAGCAGACCCTTACGTGTGCAGAATCTTATCGTGTGCGCAAAAACTCCAATACTGCCTGCAAATTCATTCACGCGCATCACCTAACTCCTAGCTTCGAGTGCCTTTCCCAATCATTACCCTAGACGCATACTGGCCCGAGCGTCTATAAGCTTTACAGCTGTCTATAACTTACACCTCTGTCCTACTCACAGGTCAATCTCTAAATCTCGGTAACAGCAGTGGAAGTAGCAGGGCCATCATTAGGGTCATGATCTTCAGGGCCACCATGCCGTGGTGAGAAATGTTCTGCTTTGAAAGCCCAATACTGGCAACGATGAGGCCGAGCTCGCCACGAAGGAGCAGGGCGAGCCCAAGTATCCAGCGCTCCTTCCTGTATAACGGGGAAGCTATGAACAATAGAACGACCGTCTTGCCGAATATCGCCGCCACTATTACTGAAAGCACCCAAAAGACTAGTTTCGCGTCGACAAGGCCCAAATCGAATAGCTGCAAACCTAACGCTAGAAAAAAGAGGAGGACGGCACAGGAAACAAGCTTTGAAAAGAATGCCTGATCGTAAAAATATGTCATACATACCCAATGTCAGTGGATTACCATGCCATCAGCGTATCCGTAATTTAACTATGATGCTGCCTATTTCATGGAGCCTGTAAATAAAACTGTGTAAACCGCCTATCATTGCACCCTGACAGGGTAAGGATAGGCCACATGAACAGGAAAGAACTGGAAGCCTTCGCACGGGAGGCTGCCAAAACCCTCAAGACCGAGAAGGATCTCAACGAGTTCAGCCAGATGCTGACTAAGATCACCGTCGAGGCGGCGCTGAATGCCGAACTCGACGACCATCTGGGCTATGACCGACACCAGGCCTCTGATAACGCCAACAGCCGCAACGGCTACACCAGCAAGACCCTGAAAACTGAGGATGGCCAATTCGAGCTGAACACGCCCCGTGACCGCGAGGGCAGCTTCGAGCCGCAACTGGTGAAGAAGGGGCAGACCCGGTTCACCTCAATGGACGACAAGATCCTGAGCCTGTACGCCAAGGGCATGACCACCCGGGAGATCGTCGCCACCTTCAAGGAGATGTACGGCGCCGACATTTCGCCTACCCTGATTTCCAAGGTGACAGAGGCTGTCATTGATCAGGTCGTGGAATGGCAGTCGCGCCCCCTGGACCCGGTGTATCCGATCGTCTATCTGGACTGCATCGTGGTCAAAATCCGGCAGGACAAGCAGGTCATCAACAAGGCGATCTACCTGGCCCTGGGCGTCAACCTCGAAGGCCACAAGGAACTGCTGGGCATGTGGATCTCCGAGAACGAGGGCGCCAAGTTCTGGCTGGGCGTCCTGACAGAGCTCCAGAATCGCGGTGTGAAGGACATCCTCATCGCCTGCGTCGATGGACTCAAGGGCTTCCCCGATGCCATCAGTGCAGCTTACCCGCAGGCGCAGATCCAGCTCTGCATCGTTCACATGGTGCGCAACTCGATGAAGTATGTGCCGTGGAAGGATTACAAGGCCGTGACGGCCGATCTCAAGCGCATCTACCAGTCAGTCACCGAGGAGGAAGCCCTGCAGGCGTTGGACGAGTTCGAGGGCCGCTGGGGTGAGAAATACCCTCACATCAGCCGCTCCTGGCGTAATCACTGGCCGAATCTGAGTACGTTGTTCCGCTACCCCGAGGACATCCGCAAGGCGATCTATACCACCAACGCCATCGAGTCCCTGAACAGCGTCATCCGCAAGGCCATCAAGAAACGGAAGCTGTTCCCAACTGACGACTCCGCCCGCAAGGTCGTTTACCTGGCAATCATGGATGCGTCGAAAAAATGGACGATGCCGATCCGTAATTGGAAGGCTGCGCTGAACCGGTTTATGATCGAGTTTGAGGATCGCATCAGAGACTACGTTTAACCCCGGCGGTTACACAGAATTATTTACACCCTCATTTCATGTTGCATACTGCGATGCTCTTGCGGCGTTTTTGACTTATCGCAAGACACCGGTGAAAATAATACGTCGTGCCAAATCGGAAAATCACTTTAGTGTCACTTCTCTAGCCGTTTTCTCTTTGCCATTACTAGCTAGACTCTGGTCCACCTAGTCCCGACCATCAACATGGGAAAATATTTCGCTGGTCCCGTCGCTTTTCAGCAACAGCACATCGTAGCTATCGAATCGCTCACCCATTTCCATACCAGGGCTTCCTATGGGCATGCCTGGTACCGCTAATCCGAGTGCGCCTTCCGGTATGTCGTCTAGGAATTGCCTAATCAATCTCGCGGGAATATGGCCTTCAAAGACATACCCATCTACTAAACCCGTATGGCAAGACTGGTAGTGAGGATCTATGTTGTACCCCTCTTTTATTGCATCAAGACTCACCCGGTCTTTCGTGATCACTTCGAACCCTTCGTTCTTTAGATGGTCTACCCATTTATTGCAACAACCACAAGTTGGGGTCTTGAACACCTCCATCTTGATGCTGTTGACCTCGCTTTGCTGACCGGGAACAGGTTGCGTTTCCGAGCACGCCACAACTAGAAACATCGCAAACATTGCCGCTACCGCGCCCCTAGCAGCACATAATCTCCTCATTCTAATCATTCCTACTTCCCCTCTCGTTGACAAGTGTCGTGTCCACATGCGTAATCGGCATGCCGCATCTATTTTCCCATGGCCAAAAACGGCCCATCGCTAGAAAAGTGAATGACGCAGACCATGTAATAAGTAGAAAACCGTTGAGTGCTTCAATGGCAGTGATAAAGCGGATGTGGCCCTGAGGCTCAATGTCACCCAGACCAAGCGTTGTATAAATCACGCCCGAATAGTAGAGATAGCTCATCGCATCCGTGATCAAGGCACCTTGAAAAACTCCAAGCTCCAGAACGGACACAGAGACACCGTAGGTGATCGCATACATTCCGATCTCTGCTATATGTACCAGAAAGAGCGTCACAACGATAAATAGCACTTTTGCCTGTGTAGAAATTCTAAACCGAGTAGCTCTTGATCCCAGCCAAAGTAACGCCCGGTAATGAAACATAAACGTCAAGGCGACCAGCCCGAACGCTAACGCGATCGCAATAATCATGAAACCGCACCTGCTGGCCCGTCTTCGGACTGTACTTCAGAGCTATCGGCCACAACGCGTCGCTTTTCCTGAAACTGGAGAACAAAGCTATAAATCACCGGCAGCACCAGCAGATTGAGTATCATCACGGTCAGCATTCCGCCGAGCATGGGCGCGGCAATTCGATGGGTGACATCCGATCCTGTGCCACTACTCAACATGATTGGTATCAAACCCGCCATCGTGGAGATGGCGGTCATTGCTACCGGCCTTACTCGTTTAGATGTTGCGTTCAGTACAGCATCCCGAAGCTCTTCTAACGTAAGACGCCTTGCGCTTTCACTTCTGCGCTCGGCAATTTCTGTATCGATAAAGCTCAACACAAGCACGCCAATCTCTGCCGCCATGCCCGCCAACGCAATGAACCCAACCGCTACCGTAACCGACACGTTGTAGTCGTTGAAATAGATGAGCCATATTCCTCCTATCAGACCAAAGGGGATCGATATCATCACTACAACCGGCTCAATAACATTCCGGAAATTGAAGTAAAGCAGCAGGAAGATAATGAAGAGGGTTGCAGGCGCAACGATACCAAGCCGCTTCGCTGCGCGTTCCATATACTCGAACTGGCCCGACCATGTCAGCGTATAGCCAGCCGGTATATCGACTTGCTGGTTAATCACCTCTTTAGCCTTGTTCACAAATCCGCCAATATCCGAAGTGGATATATCTACATAGATCCATGCATTGGGCCTCGCATCCTCACTCTTAATGACCGGCGGCCCTCGTGTGTAGTTGATGTCAGCCACCAGAGCGAGAGGAATTTGCGCACCGGTTGGCGTGGGTATGATCACGCGCTTGAGGGTTTCCAGATCATTCCTAAGCTCTCTGGGGTAGCGCAGATTTACGGGATAGCGTTCCAATCCCTCCACGGTTTCGGTGATATTCATACCCCCGATAGCGCTTTGAATAACGTCCTGTACTGCGCCAACCGTGAGTCCATAGCGCGCAGCACTTTCCCGATCGATGTCAAAATCAAGGTAGTAGCCACCGACTGCGCGGTCGCCAAACGCGGAGGTCGTCTCGGGGAGTGTTTTCATGGCCTGCTCAATGTCCTGAGAGACTTCCTGCAGGACATTGAGATCAGGCCCCGATACTTTGATACCGATAGGCGTCTTGATGCCGGTAGAAAGCATGTCGATGCGCGTCTTTATCGGCATGGTCCATGCGTTGGCAAGCCCAGGAAACTGGATCGCGGCGTCCATCTCGCTCATCAGCTCTTTCGTTGTTTTGCCCGGATCGGGCCACTCCTCTTTTGGCTTCAACCGCACAGTGGTTTCGATCATTGCCAGTGGCGCGGAGTCAGTCGCGGTTTCTGCACGGCCCACCTTGCCAAACACATGATGTACCTCGGGGAATGTGGCGAGTATTTTGTCCGTTTGTTGCAACAGTTCCCTTGCCTTGGTGATCGATATTCCGGGGAACGTTGTGGGCATATACAGTATGTCGCCCTCATCCAGCGGCGGCATGAACTCGCTGCCCAGTTTGGAATAGGGGTAGTAGGTAGCGCCCAGAAGCGCTATCGCACACACGACGGTCACTACCCTCCAGCGCATCGCCGTTTTCAAAGCAGGCCGATGGAGTGCGTGAAGCGCGCGATTCAGTGGGTTTCTGTGCTCGGCAATGATCCTGCCTCGCAGAAAGTAGCCCATCATTACCGGGACCAGTGTAATCGCCAGTATTGCTGAAGCGGCCATTGCATAGGTCGCGGTGAAAGCCAGAGGACTGAAAAGCCTCCCTTCTTGTGCCTGCATGGTAAAAATGGGTAGGAACGATACGGTAATCACAAGAAGGGAGAAAAACAGAGCAGGGCCTACTTCCTGGCAAGACTCGCCGATCGTTTTCCAACGCTCCTCGATCGTGAGCTCACTGCCCTTGGCGTCGCGAGCCATTGCAAGTCGGCTATGCGCGTTCTCCACCATCACAATGGCACCGTCCACCATGGTCCCGATGGTGATTGCGATCCCACCTAATGACATGATGTTGGCGTTAAGGCCTTGGATACGCATTACGATAAAGGCCATCAGAACGCCCAAGGGCAGAGTGATAATCACTACAAACGCAGAGCGCGCGTGTAGCAAGAATAAAATCACCACGATGCTTACGATAACCAGTTCCTGGGCGAGCGATGTGTTGAGGCTGTCAACCGCTCGCTCAATCAAATCACCACGGTCGTAGACCGGGACGATCTCAACGCCCTCGGGCAGCCCTGCTTTCAGCTCTTCCAGTTTTTCCCGCACGGCCTGAATTGTTGCCAACGCATTCTCGCCAAAGCGCATAATGACAACGCCGCCTGCAACCTCGCCCTCCCCATTGAGATCCACGAGCCCGCGCCGCAGTTCGGGGCCGATCTGCACATTCGCGACATCTCGCAGACGGATTGGCGTACCATTTTCATCAACCGACACAGGGATGGAGTTCAGGTCATCAATAGACTGTATATAGCCCAGTCCGCGCACCATGTATTCGGTCTCAGCCATTTCCACCAGACGACCACCGACATCCTTGTTGGACATCTTGATTGCCATCCTGACCTTGTCGAGGGGAATGTTGTAGCGAAGCAGCGCATTGGGATCGACTTCAACCTGATACTGCTTGACAAAGCCACCAACAGACGCGACTTCCGAAACGCCATTGACGGTTTGTAGGGGATATCGAAGATACCAATCCTGCAAAGAGCGAAGCTCCGCCAGGTCGTGTTTACCGCTTCGATCGACGAGCGCGTACTCGTAGACCCAACCCACGCCGGTTGCATCGGGCCCCAACGTGGGCGTAACGCCCTGGGGCAATCGCCCGCTGACGTAGTTGATTGATTCGAGCACGCGCGAGCGTGCCCAATACATATCGGTTCCATCTTCAAAAATGATGTAGACAAACGACAGTCCAAAAAACGAGTAGCCCCGCACAACTTTCGTATCGGGAACAGCCAACATCGAGGTTGTCAGCGGATAGGTCACCTGGTCTTCCACAACCTGCGGCGACTGCCCCGGGTACTTGGTAAAGATGATGACCTGGACATCCGACAAATCGGGAATTGCGTCCAGCGGAACGTTCTTATAAGAGAAAATGCCGACCACGCCTACAATGAAGGTCGCCACCAGAACCATAAATCGATCACGCAGGGACGCATTGATGATCGCCTTAATCATGAACCATGCCTCCGTGAGCGTCTTCGCCCATCTCATGGTCTGGTTCATCGCTTGTCTCATGCCCCGTATCGCTACGAGCGTCGCCCTGCGCTTCAGACATTTCAGAATCGTTGCCATCCATGTTCTTGCGACCACCCGATTGCGCGGAGTGATCAGCCTCGGCTTGAATATCCTCGCCTTTAAGTGCGTCCATCATTTTGGCGGTGGCCTCGCGCAGCTTTGATTCCGAGTCAACCAGGAACTGCGCCGATGTCACCACCTCTTCTCCATCACTGACACCGTCAAGCACCTCGACGCGACCGCCTGATTCCACGCCTAGCCTGACAGTCCTGGGCTCGAACTTTCCGGGATCCCTCACGACAAATATCTGCGGATTGCCTCCAGAGCGCACGACTGCCTCGGATGGCACTACAACGGACTTCTCGCGTGTGTCAGATAGAATTTTCACTTCAGCGAACATATCGGGCCGGAGCAGGAGGTCAGGATTGTCGAACACCAATCTGACTTTGGTGGTCCGGGTCTTTGCCTCCGAATAGGGGTAGATGTAAGCCACTTCACCCGTAAAGGTCTTACCGGGTACGGATGTGAGTGTCATTTCCACCTCGTCGCCGACATTTACCCAAGGTATCTCGTTTTCATAGATGTCGGCCAATACCCACACTTCACTCAGGTCGGCCAGCATGTAGAGTTCTTGCTGGGGCGTTACATGCTGCCTTTGACGAACCCCAATTCGCAGCACCGTGCCATCCACAGGCGAGTGAATGTGAATGCTCTTCTTGATCTCCCTACTTGTCTCTAATTCCTCTATCTGGTGTTCGGGTACATCCAGAAACTGCAACCGTTCACGCGAGCTCTTCACCAGATCCCTGGCACCCTCGCGAATCTCTTCAAAAGGGCTCTCGCCAAGCGCAGCCAGATTGTTCAGTGCCAGCAGGTATTCCTGCTGAGTGGAAACCAACTGCGGGGAGTAGATGCTCAGGAGTATGTCGTCGGATGCGACAGTTTCACCAGTCTTGTCAACGTATAGCTCCTCTATCCAGCCCTGAACTTTCGGATGGAGCCGCGCCATGCGCTCCTCATTGAAGTCAACACGACCAACAGTTCTTATCGTCCGGCTTATGGATTCAGATTTCGCTATCGCGGTGCGAACCCCGATATTCTGGACGACCACAGGATCGATCTTTACTGTGCCGACGACATCGCTACTCTCGCCTTCGGCATACACGGGTACATAGTCCATACCCATGGAATCCTTCATGGGAGTAGGCGAAGTGACCGACGGGTTCATCGGGTTTCGGTAGTACAAGATTTCCGGCTCGGTCGTTGAGCCCGCTTCTTCTGCATAGACCGGGAGATAATCCATGCCCATCGAGTCTTGCGCCGGCACAGGCGAGGTGACGCCCGGGTTCATTGGATTACGGTAGTAAAGCGGCTCGGGCTCGCCCACCTCAGCGACTGTGTCGCCTGCGTTGTCCTGAGATAGCCAATAGCCGCCTGCCAGCCCGAGGCCAAGCATGATGACCCCTGTCATAATTATTGCTTTACTCATAGATGGACTCCTTTCCTACTGCGGCCTCCAGGCGCGACAAGGCCTGGTTGGCTTCACTGACTGACTTCCAGTACAGAAGCTCATAGTTGAACAATGTCATCTGACTTCGTACCAAATTGAGAAAGTCGACCTCACTCACCTGATAGGCAGCGAGCATCGATTGCACCGTTTGCTCGGCTTGTGGAATGATCCCTGTACTGAACAGTTCACTCTGGTCCTTCGATTTTTGATAGTCGATGACAGCGGTTGCAATGGCAGATCTCACGGCACTTTTCTCATCAATAAGCGCGTAGCGATTTTTCGCGACTTCCGCGGTTTGTTGAGAGATGGCTCGTGACTGCTTGCGGCCTGCATAAAGCGGTATCTTGACGCCCAGCATTATCGAGAAGAGATCCGCTCGTGATCCACCCATGAAAGGCGGGTTGTCGCCAGCGCGCTCTCCATACATGACACCCAGCTTGAAATCCGGATACCTGTCTTTCTTTGCAAGCTCGAGCCGCGTTAGAGCCGCTTCTACCTGAGTCTCCTTCTCTTTTAAAGTTGGCCTGGATTCGTCCGCGATCGCAAAGAGCTCGGTTTCGCTGAGGATGCCCGGCATCGAGCTGGGGTCAACGTCAGCGAGCGCTGCACGAGTGCTGGCCGGTCTATCCATGAGCGTATTGAGCTGGATCGACTGGTGTTTTCTCAACGCCACCAGAGTGATGCCCTGGTCAATCAGCTTGGAAAGTTCCAGCTGCGCGAGCAAAATATCCTGCTGTAGTCCCCTGCCCGTTTCATATTTGGTTTCGGCCACTGCAATAAACTGACGCAGTAGCTCCTTGTTTTTCTCCAGCGTCTCCAACGCGCGATCAAGATAGTGTATCTGCCACCAGGTTGTCTTTACGGAGTTCGCTAGCCGCACTCTCATTTCGTCTACAGAGTAGCCAGCGGCGATCGCATCAAACGTCGCAGCTTCTTCTTTGAGATCCAGTTTCCCGGGGAAGGGAAACTCCTGGCTAAACCCGAACTGCAGTTGCGTCATGCCCTCCTGATCGCGATCAAAACTGTCGGTTGGGAAGTTCATCGCGTTGATGTTGACCATGGGGTCCGGCAAGCTACCGACCTGGCTAGGCACTTCCTGCAGCGCTTCGTAGCGATTTTGCATAGCTGCCAGGCCAGGATTGTCTTCAAGCGCTACCAGCACCGCTTTTCGCGCCGTAAGAAGTGATTCCGTTGCGCTGCCATCCGAAGCAAAAGCATTCATCGGTAGCTTCACTACGAGGCACAACATCAGCAATCGGAATATCGCTCGGCCTCGAAAAGTTCGCACCCAATTGCGGCTGGAGAATCTAGCGAGTTTGTTGGATAAATAGCAGGCCATGCTAGTTGTTCCTTTCTTGTTTGCCTTCGTGCGATTCGATCTCTTCACCCGGTGATGGCGATATTTCTAACGGTGAGCCATTGCTTTGCTTCATTCTCGGCACTCCTCATATCAAACCTCCTTCACTGCTAAACCACCCCGATACATCTGCATCTGGTGCGCAAACACATATTTTTCCGCTGGGAGAGCAGGTAAAGCGACTTCAGACACTTCATCCACTATTAGGTCTTGGCTAATACTTAGATCAGCGAACACAACTACCGCTGAGCAAGGGGATTTACCAACTCTCAAAAATAGCAGCATTGATGACTGACCGGAAGTGATGGAACCGTATCACCGGCCACTTGAGTATCTGTTTCGTCTTTGTACAGCCAGAACCCCCATACCATGAGCGCGATCAGCAGGAGTCCAGCTATGTTAATTGCAACCATTCAGGTTACTCCCCAGTTCCACCCGCTTCGTCCAGTATTTAGATAATCGTTGCAGATATAATGGGATCACACCATTCTGTAACGAAAAAAACAGGTACCCATTTGCCGCCCTAGTCTTGTTTAAGGAAGCCACGCACGATCCCATAATAGAATTTACGGACCAACAGAAAGATTACCCCCACATTACGTTGTTGTAATTTTTGCGTCATGCGACTGACAGGCATTTCCCTCTACCCTACTAATACCGGTTTCATGTTTCTTAACATGCGATGAGTAGCGGAATCTGTAGCTCACGTGGTTGCGGGTCATGACCAAGCAAATAGCGATAGCCTTTGCGCTATGCACCGCCATTTAGCTTTACAAAGTTGCCCGGCAGGAGAGTGTAATCAGCAATTACAAGCGACGATATCTCGAGGCCGATCTTGGCCCGAGCGCTCAGAGAACGACGACCATCTGGATATTGTGGCATCCGAATTCGAGCGCCACTTGACCTGTGTTCATGACACAGGTTTATCGTGGCGATAGTTACAGTAAAACCTAGGTCTAGAGCCCGTCAGCTAAACATAGAACATTGGTGAAACTCATTAGCAGGCCGTTGAAAAACTGTAGAAATCAATGAATCGACAGCTCAGCATCGAAGTTGAT
>NZ_BAAGXL010000014.1:0-141720 GCF_054779855.1 Haliea atlantica
TCGGTGCGCGGTAGGATGCCCCAGCATGTGGTCTAATTCCACTCAGAGTGACGAGGAGCCTTTTTTCTTGGGCGCGCTAGCTTTGGTCTCAAGCTCTTGGCCAAATATGTTGTTTGCTCCGTGGAGTGCAGAGCTATATCTTTGCATTGTTCAGGAAAACAAGATCCATCTGCAAAGTTTGCCCCGTGCGTAAATCAATAAAATTTGGCTGGAGAGCCCACAAGGTGAACCCGGAGCGTTCAATTCTATTGAGCATTCTCATCCAATGGGGCGCGCCAGCATAGAGGGGCGCTACTGATGCCTCACAAATGATCCCGGCGGCATGGCGAACAGTCTCTGGCCCGCCTTCTAGCACCTCCCACTCGAACCCCTGAGTGTCGATTTTAAGAAAGTAGTCAACGCCATGTTTAAGGTATTGTGGAGCGACATTGTCAAGCTTCGTTATTTGAGTCACTTCAGTGTCAGTGTAACTTGAGCCTTGCGACGCATCGCTGTGCAGCCTAAGCATTGGTAGAATAGAAGAGCTTTCCGAATTCCCGGAAATATTGATATCAATTTTTCCCTCACTGTTACCAATGGCTGTGCGGGGATGAACAGTCCAGCTGGGTACCTTTTTTGCATTTTGAATCAACATTCTGTGCGCGGAACTAAGAGGCTCGAAACTTACCACATCGCCTCTATATCCCGCAGAGAATAGTCCTTTCGCAAACTGTCCCGCATTTGCGCCAATATCGAGTACATGCTTAGCTCCCGCGCGCTCGATACTCTTGAGAATTTGGGTATTGATATCAGTTTTGGCGGAAATTAGATTAACTTTCATGCCGAATATGCGTAATATTCTGGCTATTGATTTTTCGAGCAAATTTGTAGCCTCTATAAAAGTATTTGCAATTGCAGCCTAGGCCCTATTGATTCCGAAGTGCTAGAGCAACCTTCTGTACACTTCTAATGTTTCCTCTGCGCATCTCTTCCAGGAGTAATTTTTTAAGCGTTCTTGACCCAAGCGAATCAGTTCAGCCCGACGATTAGAAGAAAACACTACGGTTTCAATTGCTGAGGCGAGTTGATTATAATCAGACGGGTCAAAAAACTCTGCGGCTTCCCCAAGGATCTCCGGCATTGAGCCCGCGCGACTACTCACTACTGGGCAATCATTGGCCATAGCCTCCAATGGCGGAATTCCAAATCCTTCGTAAAGTGAAGGGTAAACAAAAGCTGAGGCATGTCGATAAAAGTTTCTGAGACTTGAATCGTTGCCTATATGGTGCTGTACTTGACCACGCTTGAGTCCAAGTTTACCCATGAGTTCTTTCTCTTGATGGGTAAAGGGATGGCTGCCAAACGCCACGATATTCAGTTCATTTCTTAGAGTAGTTGATTGGGAAAATGACTCGATAAGGAGTTTAAAGTTTTTGTAGCCTTTACGCTTCCCGACATAAAGGATATATGGACGACTTGGTTGTTTATATGGTGAGCGCTCAACAGTTGGGTTGCAGATTTCTGGTGCATCAAAGCCGAGGTGTACGACAGATGTCTTGCTAAAAGGAACTGATGTGAGCTCCAAAAGATCTCTTCGTGAATTTTCGGAGACACAAATGATATGATCAGCTCGGTCTAGAGCTTCCATTTTAGTATGTGATGTGTGGTCGTTGGCCTTGAATTGGTGCGGCATTTTCTCGTGTATCATGTCATGAAGTGTCACTACACAGGGAACATTCTTAGGGGAAATATGTTGGGTTGCGTAGTAAGTCTCATGTATTATCTGAGGCTTCCATGCCGCCATTTTTGCTTTAGAGAAATTGAAGTTTATATAGCGGAAAAGCGGAAGTGTTCCACGTATTTTTAAAGGAATATGGACCCCGCTGAAGATCTCGGGGCGTATGTTTTTAAGGTGCTTGTTCAAATATATTGGTGCGAAAATCCTAACATCTTGTTGTTGTTCATTTAGTTCAGATGCGAGTCGGGTTATGTATCTTGATACTCCGCCATAGGTTTGAAGAGCAAATATTTGTGAGTCAAATGCGATACGCATCAGATGCAGCCAAGACAGTGGAAAGTCATTTTTTGTTGAGTTTCCTTGGGAGTTTCGATATGACGTTTACGCAAAGATTTCTTATAGCATCGAAATCTACAGAAAAATGAGTCTTTGAGCAAGTTAAGGTGGGATGGAGGCGCTCAATGCCCTTAGTAGCAAAGAATTCTAAAGAATTTGAGGTCCATCGCTGTCGGCTTTGTGGTGGAGAACTAGTGCTTAAATTCTCTAGTGAAGTTCTAGAGAGGTACTCAGTCAGTTACTTTTTGTGTCAGACGTGTCGGTCACTGCAGACAGAGCATCCTTTTTGGCTAGGAGAGGCTTATCAAATGTCGAGTTTGTCTCTGCTGGATACTGGAGTGGCGCAGCGTAATCTTCACAATCTTGCTATATGCTATTTTGTTGTGAAGCTGTTCTCCGTGCCGAATGTGTTGGATTTCGGTGGTGGGGACGGTTTTCTATGTCGAATGCTTCGAGATTATGAAGTCAATTGCTACCTAATGGATTCGCACGCTTGGCCCGTATACGCTCAAGGATTTATCGACTCTGGATGTGAAGTCATTAATATGATAACTGCGTTTGAGGTGGTTGAACACTTTTCTGATCCTGCGCGAGAGATGGATGAAATATTCAGCCGAGGTGCCAAGGTGGTTCTGTTGAGTACTTTGTTGTACGAAGGTCAAGGACCAGACTGGTGGTACCTCGCGCCCGAAACAGGTCAGCATGTTTTCTTCTACAGTGAAGAGGCGATGAAGTTGTTGGCTGCTCGGTATCAATACGACTTGGTGGCTGTTAATGGCTATTTGCTGTTCGTGCGTAAAGCCTCTTTGATTCGTAAAGGGTTGTTTAGGTTGTTCATGGTTCCCCTTGTTAGGCGTGGATTCAGGGCCCTGATGATGCTCCTTCCTGCGAGAGGGGTATGGCGTGACTATTCTACTCTCCAAGGTCGGTCGTCAGGACTTGGTATGCGCGACCAAGCTTGAACGTAATGGTGAAATATTTCGAAGTAGGGGCGTTTTTGTTCGAGTCGTTTTTTCGTCATTTCGAGAATTTTTCGGGTCTGATTTAACAATGTACGTGATAATTGCAGACTTCAATGGTTTCGAGCAGACTAGAATCTGTCTGCAGTCTTTGCGATACAGTCTTAAACAAGAATACTCAGTGGTACTGGTCGATCACGGAACTTCAGGCTTGACTGCTAGATGTGTGGCTAAAGAATTTCCGGAGGTTGAGCTCATCTCTGGCTCATCAGATCTTTGGTGGGCCGGGGCCACTAATCTTGGTGTTCGTCATGCTTTAGCAAAAGGCGCTGAGCGCATCATGCTATTGAACAATGATTGCTACGTCGATCCGAACACGCTATCTACTCTAGATGAATTGGCTGCCTCGCTCCCCGGTTCAGTTATTGCGCCGGTTCAGAGGGACTGGCGTACCGGCGAAATAACCAAGTCTGTTATTCGAAGTTTATTTTTACTGGGATTTCCAACCTTGGTGTTGCCTTGGAGGCGTCCAGAATCTACAGGTCCTGGATCGGTAGAGCGAGTCGGTCTGATAAGTGGAGGCCGAGGAGCAATTATTCCGGCCGCCGTGTTTAAAAAAGTGGGTTTCTTCGACGAGGAAACACTACCACATTATTACGCTGATCATGACTTTTTCCTGCGAGCCAACGACCTCGAGGTTCCCCTGTATTTGGCTTCCGGTGTTTCGGTTTACATTGATGACACGCGCACAAGTATTGCATTTAAGATGGATGATATGAGCGTTCGAGACTTTTTCAAGTCTTTATATAACATGCGGTCTCATAGAAACATCAACGCAATTCGGGTATTATTTCGTAAGCACTATCCAATTCCGGGTCTACACTGGGCAGGAATCATTTTATATTACCTCCGGTACTTTGTGGTTTACTGTTATAAGCGGAGCATCGCGGTTCTTGGGGTAGGCCGTAAGCGAACAGTGAAATTCAAGTAAAATTTTCGGAGGCGAGAACGCCTTGACTTCCAGGAATAAAAAAGTGATTACTTTTGGCACATTTGATGTGTTTCATGTTGGTCATCTGAAGATTTTGGAGAGAGCGAGATCTTTGGGGGGGCAACTGTTTGTCGGTGTATCCACCGATACCCTCAATCTATCCAAGAAAGGGCGTCCGCCCGTTTACAGACAGGAGGAGCGTTTAGAGATTATAGCTGCTCTACGCTGCGTAGATGGAGTGTTCCTTGAAGAATCCCTCGAACTCAAAGGCGAGTACATCAGGCAGTTCCGTGCAGACGTGCTGGTCATGGGTGACGACTGGCGCGGGCGCTTTGACGAGTTTAGTTCGCTCTGTGAAGTGGTGTATCTGCCGCGCACGCCAGCCATCTCCACTACTGAAGTCATTGAGAGGATCCGGTACTAATAATCATGGGGCTGCATCCCCCGTTAGTTCTGCAAGTCTTTCCAACTGTCGTTGCGCTGATCTGCCAGCGGTGAAGTCATCATAAAGCGCAGCGATTGTCTCTCGCTGCCGTGAAGCATAGTCCTCCTTGTAAGACTCCGGATCGAGTATGTATTCATTCAGCTTATTTCCGAGTTCCTCCAGGTTGTTAATGACACGCCCAAACCGGTAATCCGGCCCCAAAGAGAAGCCGTGCTTGAATGGGGCAGGCACATCCAGGAACAGGGTCGGTCTTTCCAGCACCAGGAAGTCGAAGGCGATGGAAGACCAATCGCAAATTAGAATATCAGTTGCCAACAAAAGGTCTTCGGTGTCCGGGTAGTCTTTCTGAGGGCAGTAGAGGTTATCGTCGGTATTCCCACCGCTGATGCTTGCATTGAGGTGGGCGCGAATTACCAGGCGTGCGCCTGCGGTCCGGCAGGTATCAGCTAGAGCTTTGGTAAACTCGGCCTGCGAGGCCCCAAAGGGAAATAGTTCCCTGCCAGCATCATCCTGGCGCCAGGTAGGGGCATAAAGCACCACTTTCTGGTCGTCGGCTATTCCAGCCCGGGCCCGAAACTGCGAAGCTGGCGTGGGACGTTGGAAAAGCCTGTCGGTACGAGCATAACCTAGGCAGTGTACTTTTCCGGGGGAGAACCCGAAGCGGTCAATATATAGGTTCTTGAGCATAGCTGAAGAAACCCATACTTCGTCGTAGCCGTGTTGGAGTTTGAAGTCCATCGGCGTAAACCCTTTGAAGGGTATACCGTGCCATACATCCACAAAGTAGATATTTGTGAGGTACGTCAGCGGCAGCATGGCGTGCAATCCATGGTCGGTGATCACTACTGAGCAGCTGCTGAGCTTGTACATGTCCCGCCAACGGAAACACGCGAGAGCGTGAATGTCGTCTTTTTGGAGTGCCTGATACTGGGTGGGGTCAAGTGTTAGATAGGCAAGTTCCAGGTGATCTGTCCCCCGTTGGCGCCACTCCTCGTATAGCGCTTTGAGATTACCGTTGAATTGGTGTCCGTAGAGTATTACCAGCGGCCTGGCGGGCCGGGCTGTAAACGGTCGAAGGCCTATCGCCAGTAGTGTAAACAGACCTTGGAGAACGATTAGTCGCCAGTGGCTCAACTTTGTTGGGTCAACCTTCATGCCTTTGTCCACAGATCAGGCGGCGAATCTCCTGATTGAAGCGAAACCAAGAAAACCGCTGCGCATGTTGGTGACACATGTGGAAAGTGTCGTCGATGTTCCAAAGATGTTGGGATACAGCCTCGCTCAGCAGGTCGTAACGGTCTACTTCAATCAGATTGCCGCCAGCAGGCCGCACAGCATCGCTGACCCCACCGACATCAAACGCGACCGTCGGTGCCCCCCGGGCCGCCGCCTCAATAACCACCATCCCGAATCCTTCCACATCTCCCGGCACCTCAATCAGTGGAAATACATGCACCGCCGCGCAGGCATAGGCGGTTTCGAGATCCCTGTCATCCACTTGACCCAGGAACATCACTTTGTCGCCCAAGCTGGCCTCCTCGATGGCTGCCAGCACCTCCGCTTTCTCCCCCTGTCGGTTTAGGCTGTCGCTCGCGTTGTCACCCACCACCACAAGTCCAGAATCCGGACAGGCCTGCAGAATATTGGTTAGGCTGTGGCGGATGAAGGGCGAAAGGCCTTTGCGGCGAGTGATCCGTCCTGCAAACAACATGTAGCGTTTGTAAGGTATCTGGTAGCGCTTTAGGAACTCTCGTTTCCGGTTGTCGTCTGGAAGTTCAGGTATATGAGTGCCCGGGTGGATGATGGTGACGCGGTCCTCCCGCACGCCTTTTTCGACGGCGAGACGCTTGGTGTTGCGGCTATTGGCCACCACCTGATCAGCGCGGCGCAGAGCGGGAATGAAAAGCCGCTGGTACAGCCAGTGGTCAACGATTATGTCCAGTCCATGCACCAGAACCAGAGTTCTGCACTGAAAAAGGGTTTTCAAAAGAAACAGCAGAGGCGCCATCAGTCCGCTGCCGCCAATCACCACATCAAAGCGCCCCTTGCGGACAATGCGCAGGGCAGCGAGAGTGGAGCCAAACAGGAACACTGCCAGCTTATTACTGCATTCATGGACCTCAACAGTTTCCGGCATATGGGCGCGGCATCCGTTGGGCCCAATAACGGTGACATCTGCATACTCTGCCACGCCCAGGACGAGGTTGTGCAGCAACCGCTCCATGCCGCCCACTAGGGGTGGCAGATTGCGGGTGATCACCAGTACCTTCAGTCTGGAGGTTTCACCAGTCGACGGTTGCGGGGTCTCGGGGGCCATACCGACGCTTCAGTTCCTGGCTTCTGCCAGGTGATACACCTGATACTGCCAGCGTAGGGGCCAGAACAGTAGCGCCACTGCTTGGGCCGCCCGGAGTGGGGCAGCGGCTTTCCCATTGGCGCCAATCCAGCTCAAGGACAGCACATGGGTGTCCTTCCAGCGCTTGCGCACGGCAAGGCCGGCTTCCCTGAACAGTGCGTCCCACTCATCCAGTGAGCGCACGACTTCCATTGCATCCACCTGGTACGTGCCGCGGTATAGCCCCAGCCTCCGGGTCAAGAAGTCCTTGTTGGGTACCAGAATTAAGAATTGTGCCCCCGGCTTCGCGACCCGGACCATTTCCCGCAGCGCCGAAACCGGGTCGAGGAAGTGTTCCAGCGAGCCGAGACAGGTCACTACATCAAATCGTGCGTCTTCGAAGGGCAGCTTTTCGGCTGGGCAGGCGTGGAATTCGCCCTGCGGCAACCTGACCTTGCACTCGTCGACTGCCGTGTCGGAAATATCGACCCCCGCGATGCTGTTGCCATGGGCTGCACAGGCATCGAGGAATTCGCCGGTGCCGCAGGCAACGTCCAGAACATCCTGGTTCGGCATGATTTGCAGTTGTTGGGCTAGGCGCCTGACGTGGCGTGAGGGTTCACGGGGGGTGCTGTTTGCCTGGTGGTAAATGGTGTCGTAGAACACCTTGATCTTGTGTTGCTGCTCGGGGTCGATCGTTTTCAATGCAGCATTCCTTGCGGGCGGTTAGCGATTGAGACCGACCTCAATTGCCTCGACGGTACTAAGCGATGCGATGGACGTTGGTTTGTTGCGCGCAATGGATTGCTGCACACGCCGCACAATCCCCTCTCTGTCCAGCCCGGCCAAGGCTATCTGCTCCCCCTGGCTCGCATGCTCCACAAAACTGTCCGGCAGCCCCAGGTGCAGGCAGCGTATCTCGACGTGGTGCTGGGCGAGCAGTTCGTGCACACCACTCCCAGCACCCCCCGCCACCGCATTATCCTCCACCGTCACCAACAGCTCATGCTCTTCCGCAAGGCGCAGTACCATCGCCTCATCCAGCGGCTTCACCCAGCGCATGTCCACCACCGTGGCATTCAGCGCCTCGCCTGCTTTCATGGCTTCAGCCAGCACCGTACCAAAAGCCAGGATCGCCACCCCCTCGCCACGGCGTACTTCCACCGCCTTGCCAATTTCCAGCTCGCTCATCTCCTCGGCGATCAGCGCACCAGGACCGGTGCCCCGGGGGTAGCGGATGGCCGCCGGGCCGGCGTGGCGGTAGCCGGTGTAGAGCATCTGCCGGCACTCGTTCTCGTCGGAGGGGGCACCGATCACCAGGTTGGGGATGCAGCGCAGGTAGCTGAGATCGAAAGCGCCGTGGTGGGTGGGGCCGTCCTGGCCGACCAGGCCGGCGCGGTCGATGGCGAAGGTGACATCCAGGTTCTGGATGGCCACGTCGTGGATCAGCTGATCGTAGGCGCGCTGCAGGAAGGTGGAGTAAATCGCCACCACTGGCTTGAGGCCGTCGCAGGCCATGCCGGCGGCCAGGGTGACGGCGTGCTGCTCGGCAATCGCCACGTCGTGGTAGCGCTCGGGGAAGCGTTTGGCGAAGTCCACCAGGCCGGAGCCTTCGCACATGGCGGGGGTGATGCCCACCAGCAGCGGGTCGCGCTCGGCCATGTCGCAGAGCCAGCGGCCGAAGACTTCCTGGTACTTGGGCTTTTTCACTGCCGGCGGGGTGGCCGGCTGGGGGCCGCGGGGCTTGGCCTCGATCTTGTTGATGGCGTGATAGCCCACCGGGTCGGCCTCGGCGGGGGCGAAGCCCTTGCCCTTCATGGTGCGGATATGCAGGAACTGGGGGCCTTCCAGATCCTTCATGTTTTCCAGGGTCTGCAGCAGCTGCGGCAGGTCGTGGCCATCCAGGGGGCCGATGTAGTGCCAGCCCAGCTCCTCGAACAGGGTGCCGGGGGCGACCATGCCCTTCATGTGCTCTTCGGTGCGCTTGGCCAGGTCCCAGGCGGGCTTGATGCGGCTGAGGATGCGTTTGGTGCCCTCGCGCAGGGAGATATAGGTCTTGCTGGCCCAGATCTTGGCGAAGTAGCTGGCCAGGCCGCCGACGTTGTGGCCGATGGACATCTGGTTGTCATTGAGAATCACCAGCATGTCCGGGCGCTCGTGGCCGGCGTGGGCCAGGGCCTCGATGGCCATGCCACCAGTGATGGCACCGTCGCCGATCACGGCCACCACTTTGCGGCCGAGGCCCCGCTGCCGGGCGGCCAGGGCCATGCCCATGGCGGCGGATATGCTGGTGGAGGAGTGGCCGACGCCGAAGGTGTCGTAGGGGCTCTCGCTGCGCTTGGGGAAGCCCGCCAATCCGCCGGCCTGGCGCATGCTGTGCATCTGCTGCATGCGCCCGGTGAGAATCTTGTGGGGGTAGGTCTGATGGCCCACGTCCCAGACAATGCGGTCGTCGGGGGTGTTGTAGATGGCGTGCAGGGCGATGGTCAGCTCTACCACGCCGAGCCCGGCCCCGAAATGCCCGCCGGTCTGTCCAACGGTGTAAAGCAGGAAGGCGCGCAGCTCCTGCGCCAGCTGCTCCAGTTCTGCCTCCGACAGTTCGCGCAGGGGGCGGCCCTGATCCACGGCGGTCAGTAGGGGGGTGTCGGGCAGGGTGACGGGGATCTCGGTCAACATGTGCGAATTCTAGCGCATTCATTGCGCATTCGCAGAACTCCCGGTGCTATTCACGGAACTTTCTGCGGGGGTGTGGGGTGTCTCACGGGCTTCCAGCGCCGCGCGCAGCAAGACCCCGAGGCGCAGGTAGCCCTGCCGGTTCAGGTATTGGCCGCCGGGCCGGAAGTAGCTGCCGTCGGGTTTGCCCTCGGCATCTTCGAGTACCGGAGCGGGATCGAGGTAGGTGACCCCGGGCTCCCCCGCGGCCCAGGCCGCCAGGAGGGTATTCGCCTGGGCGATTCGCCGGTGATCCTCCGGGTAGAACGGTGTCTTGACCGGGCCGATCAGGTAGAGCTGCCCGCTGGGTCGATGCTCCCGGTCGATCGCGGCAAACTGCTGCACGGCCTGCAGTAATTCAGTGGGCTCCTTGTCATCCCGTTGCTGGAATTCGCTGTTGCCCACCAGCAGGATCAGGCTCTCCGGTCGGTAGTAGCCAATCAGGTCGCTGTAGTGATAAATGAGGTCGTCGACGGTGGCGTCACCCAGGCCGCGCATCAGCACCGGCCGCGGGGCCAGCAGGCGATCCAGTCCGGCCCAGAGTTTGACCTGGCGGCCCCCGGCGACCAGGACAGGGTCCGCCGGCAGGCTGAGGGTCTGGGCTTCCCGAGTATAGGCGTCGACTTCCGCTTGCCACACCTCCGGCCCCGGGGCCTGGCGCCGGGCATGCTCGCTTCCCACCACCCACGCGAAGTGGGCGAGGGGCAGGAGCAGCAGCGCCAGGCAGATGTTGCGAATCAGGGGCCAGGACAGCATTGCGGATCTCTTTGGATGAGCGCTTTAGTGTCTGCGATTCCCGCGGCAATCGCAAACCGCTGGGTCATGGGTGCTTGCCAGCGGTTCGAGGTGCGGTTGCCGATCGGAGTTGTGTCAGGCGGGTGTGATGGGCTTCCCCATCCGGGGTAGTCGGCATCGCCAATCCGCCGCGGCCGTTGTAGCATCCGTGGATGGTCTATCAGCGACACATTCCAGCGCGGGAACTCCTGTCCGCCCAGCTCGAGCTGCTGCTGCAGCATAGCCGCGTGGCGACGGTGGGGGCCAACCTGCTGGGTCTACTGGCCATGGTGCTGCTGTTCTGGCAGTTCCTGCCTGTCGCCGCTCTGTTGGCCTGGGCCGTGGGCGTTCTCGCACTCGTCGTGCTGCGTGCCGGTTACAACCAGCGGGCCCTGCAGTTTGGCGAGTACCACCAGCGGCCCGGTCGGGTCTATGCGCGGCTTCTGCTGGGGGCGCTGGCAACCGGTCTGGCATGGTCCACTGCCTTTATCGTCGCGGCGAGCTTCGCGCCGCCGGCACTGCTGTACATCTTTCTGCTGTGCATTCTGCTGGTGAATCTGGTGGCCATGGGCATGACCATGGCCCTGCGCGAGTATTTCCTGGTGCAGCTTTACGCCGCCCTGCTGCCGATAGGCTGGTGGTGCCTGCTGCACTACTGGGAGGCACCCTGGCACTTGCTGATTGGCCTGTTCACCCTGGGCCTCTGCGGACTGCTGCTGTTTGCCAGTGATCGGGTCTACCTGGCGGTGCGGGGCATGATCTCCGCGACCTGGGAGCGTGCCACCATGGCTCAGGAGCTGTCGGACCTGAGCGATTCCCTGCGCGATCGCAACCGCCAGCTGGCCGAGGCGCGCAAGCAGCTGGTGGACCTGGCCAATGTCGATGAGCTGACGGGCCTGGGTAACCGCCGCCTGGTCAATCGCGTGCTGCAGGAGGAGATCAATCGGGCGCGGCGCAATGGTGGGTATCTTGCGGTGGTGATGCTGGATGTCGACTACTTCAAGCCCTATAACGATACCTACGGGCACGATGCCGGTGACAAGGTCTTGCAACAGCTGGCGGAGATCATGCGCAGTACCGTCGCACGGGCCGGTGAGCTGGCGGGCCGCTACGGGGGCGAGGAGTTCATTCTGGTGTTACCGGGGGCCGACGCGGCGGCTGCCCGTCGCACGGCCGAGCGCCTGCGCGAGCGTATCGATCAGTCGCGTATTCCACACGGCGCCTCACCGGTGGCGCCCTGCATCACGGTCAGCCAGGGTGTCGCCTCGGTGAAGCCGACCAACGCGACCACCCCGCAGAACCTGGTCAAGGCCGCCGACCTGGCGCTGTATCGAGCCAAGGCGCGGGGGCGGGATTGCGTGGAAGTGGCAACGAGCTAGAGCGCGCTCTGCCGGGCCAGCGGCTGGCGCTTGAATGGCCGTGGCGGTCCGGTGGTGTCGTCGGCTTATTGCGGCGTTTCCTTGAAACGGTGGATCTGGCGGCGCTGCTTCTTGGTGGGCTTGGTCGCCGGTCGCTCGATCATGCCGCCGGCGGCCTTGCGGGCGGCAGCCTCGGACTCCCGCCGGGCAAGACTGTCCGGGGTTTCTGTGTAGAGCTGCTGCGCTTCCGGGGCGCCGCGGCGCTGGTCGGAGAGAGCGTCTACCACCACCACCTTGAGGTCCCAGCCCTGGCGGATCTGCAGCCGGTCGCCCACGCTGATCTCCTTGGAAACCTTGACCCGCTGGTCGTTGACCTGGATCTTGCCGCCCTCGATGGCGGCCTTGGCCAGGCTGCGGGTCTTGAAGAAGCGCGCCGCCCACAGCCACTTGTCGATACGCAGTTTGCTCAATTCACTCACCGGCGGCCTCCGTGCGGGGCAGGTCCAGTTGCTCGGGCATGATTTCGTCGAAGTGGTGGATGCCCGGGAAGCGGGTATCCAGGCGTTTCTGCAGCTGGCTGTCCGGCTGCAGCAGCGTCAGCAGGTGGGCGATGCCGTAGTTGTGGGCGGACTCCAGGACGCTCTCGGTGTCGTCGATCAACAGGGTCCGTGCGGGGTCGAAGGGGTGCAGGGCCTGCAGGCGTTGCCAGAACTGTGGATCCTCCTTGGGGAAGTCCAGGTCGTGGGAGACCACTAGGCGGTCAAACCAGGGGGTGATGTCGACCTGGGTCATTTTCAGGTCGAGGGTCTTGCGGTGGGCATTGGTGACCAGCACCACCTCGCGGTGACTGGCGTGCAGGCGCTGCAGGAACTCCAGGGCGAAGGGGCGCAGGCGGATCATGTGCCGCAGTTCCTGCTTGAGGGCCGGAATATCCATGTCGAGCTGTTCGGACCAGTAGTCCAGGGAGTACCAGTTGAGAGTGCCGCGCTGGGAGTGGATACGTGCCTGGAGTGTCGCGGAGGCATCGTTCGGGCTGAGCCCCTGGCGCTCGCCCCAGACCCGGGGCAGGTGGTCGAGCCAGAAATAGTTGTCGAAATGCAGGTCGAGCAGCGTGCCGTCCATGTCCAGCAGCACGGTGTCGATGGCGTTCCAGTCGAGCATCGCGGGGCCCTCGGAGCGTTGCATGGGCCGCGCATTATGCCGGGTTTTGTGGCTCGCTGCAGTGCTACAATATCGGCTCCATCCTGCCGGGAAAGGCCGTGCCTGAGCTGAACGATCTGACAGACCCCCTGTTGCGCCTGTGTTTCGACGCCGGGGAGATGATCTGCAGCCACTACCACGCCCCCGGTGACGCCGGTCTTCAGTCCAAGAGCGATGACTCGCCGCTGACCCAGGCCGACCTGGATTCCCATGTCCACCTTTGCCAGGGCCTGAAGCAGCTCACCCCCGAGTGGCCCATGCTGTCGGAGGAGTCATCGCCGGCGCGCAAGGCCCAGCGCCGCAACTGGCCCTGCTACTGGCTGGTGGACCCCCTGGATGGCACCAAGGAGTTTGTCGCCGGCACCGGGGAGTTCACCATCAACATTGCCCTGGTGCGCGACCATGTGCCGGTGCTTGGCTTGCTCTACGTGCCGCTGCAACGCCGGGCCTATCTGGGCATCCCGGGGCAGGGTGCCTGGTGTTTTCACAGCGTGGATGGGCAAAGCTGGTCGCGGGACATCCTGGCAGCCCGGCCGCTGAACACGGAAGCGCCGCTGGTGGTGCTGGCGAGTCGCCGCCACCGCAACCCGCGGTTGCGGGAGTGCCTGGCCTGGCTGGAAGACCGCTGGCAGGCCCCATTGGAGCGGGACAATAGCGGCAGTGCCTTGAAGTTCTGCCAGATCGCCGAGGGCCGCGGCGATTTCTATCCGCGTTTTTCCCCCTGCTGCGAATGGGACGTGGCCGCCGGCCAGGCCCTGCTCGAGGCTTGCGGCGGTGCCGTGCTGGGGCTGGATGGCAAACCGCTGCGCTACAACGCCCGCGACAGCCTGATGAGCCCGCATTTCTATGCCCTGGGCGACGCCGGTCATCCCCTGTGGCAGGAACTGCTGGCGCACTTTTACACCGGCAGCGGGAAGGAGTAGAGTGCGGTGCATGTAATCGCTTACCAGGGTAACCCTGCCTGACCATGAACGAGCCGCCGCAATCGTCATTCGGCCCCCCGGGATCCGACGCCGCCAACGAGGATATCCCACCGGCGATGCGTCTGGCTCTGCTCAGTGAACGCCACCGTGCGCTGGACGAGCGCATCGCGGAACTCTACGCTTACCCCTACAAGAACCAGATCCTGCTGCAACGCATGAAGAAGGAGAAGCTGCGCCTGAAGGACGCCATTGCGCGTCTCAAGGACGAGCTGATTCCCGACCTCAACGCCTAGCGGGCATGTCTGTCATCCCGGCGCGCCGCGTGGCCCTTTGCGGGCTGACTCTCTCGGTGCGCCCGGGTCACCAACACGGGAGTTTTACCATGTCTTTGATGAATGCCACGCGCAATGCCTTGCCCGCCCTGCTCGCCGCTGCCTGCCTGGCTGTGGCGCCGGCCCAGGCCGACAATCACGCCGGGGAGGATGCCCCCTCGTTTACGACCGCGCCGTTGAAGGGGCCGCTGCACCTGCTGCAGGGCAAAGGCGGCAATATCGTCGCCTCGGTCGGGGGTGATGGCGTGTTGCTGATCGACGCTGACTACACCGACATGGCGCCGGCCTACGCCCGCGCCGTGCGCGAACTGTCCGCCAGCACCGATACGCCGCGGTTTCTGTTGAATACCCACTGGCACCTGGACCATACCGGTGGCAATGCCCTGTGGGGTGAGCAGGGCACGGTGGTCATGGCCCACGACAACGTGCGTGCGCGCATGGCCAGCGGCGGGCGCATTGCCGCCCTGGGTGTGGAACAGGGGGCGAGCCCGGCGGAGGCCCTGCCAGTGGTCACCTACGGCGATTCGGCGGCGCTGCATTTCAACGGCGATACGCTGGAGCTGCAGCACTACCCCAATGGTCATACCGACGGTGACAGTGTGGTGTACTTTGCCGCGGAAAACGTGGTGCACATGGGCGACCTGTTCTTCAAGGACCGCTTCCCCTTCGTGGACATGAGCTCTGGCGGCACGGTAGACGGCTACATTGCCGGGGTGCAGGCGGTGCTGGCGCGGATTGACGATGACACCGTGGTCGTCCCGGGGCATGGCGATGTGGCCGACAAGGCCGACCTGCAGCGCTTCGCGGATATGCTGGTGGCGACACGCGACCACGTGCGCGGTCGCCTGGCCGCGGGCGCCAGTGTGGAGGATGTGGTGGCGGAAGGCCTCGGCGAGAAGTGGGCCGACTGGGCCAACCCGAACTTCATCACCGAGGAGCGCTGGATCGGTTTTCTCGCCGCGGAGTGAGCCCCTTGGCCCTCAGGCGGCCCGGGCGGGAACCTGCAGTGGCTGCTGCAGGGCCGACAGTGGCTGCGCCTCCCGGTCACACAGGTAGTGGGGCCGCGGGGGCAGGTCGCTGAAGGGCGCCTCCACCGCATTCTCCACGCTGTTGTAGACATACATCAGGATGCTGCGCGGGTCCGCGGAGATATTGTCCGGGGAACCGTGCAGCAGGTTGCAGTCGTGGAACACCAGCGTGCCGGCGCGACCGGACACGGTGTGAATGGGCTGCTCCTGCAACATGTCCTTGAGGGTTTCGCTGCGCGGCACCCCCAGTGTCTGGCGCCGCAGTGACGTGCGGTAGTTCTCGCGCCCGGTGGTGCCGGCACAGGAAACGTAGTGCTTGTGCGAGCCGGGGATGACATAGAGCGGCCCGTTGTGGGGGCTGTTGTCGGTCAGCATGATCCAGGCGGTCACCGCGCGCATCCGCGGCATGCCATCCTCGACGTGCCAGGTCTCGAAGTCGGAGTGCCAGGGAAAGGACTTGCCCTTGAAGGCCGGCTTGATGTTGATGCGGGACTGCATGGTCGTCGCCGCGGAGCCGAGAATCTGCTGCACCGGTGTCAGGATGCGCGGGTCGCGCATGACCTGCTGCAGCAGGTCGCTCCAGGCGTGCACCTTGAACAGGGTGCGCGGCTCGTCGCTGTCGGGTTCGGTATACAGTGCCTCATCGCCGCGCATGCGCCGGCTCAAGGTGTGGAATTCCTCGCGGATGGGCTCCAGCAGGTCGCTGAACAGGTCGGGGAGGACCAGGTAGCCCTCGCGTTCAAATTGCAGCAGCTGCTCGCCGCTGAGTGCGCCGGGCGTGCCGGCCTGGGGACCGCCGTAGACCACCGGGTCCTGGCGGGGATGGATGGCCTCCTGGCCACCGGTTCTGGACGGGTAGGGGTCGTGTCTTCGGACCATGGGTAGCATCCTCCTGACAATGACAGTAGTGCGTGCGTTCTCCAGTGGTGTTTGTCTCGGGTCGGCACCCGGCGGGTGCCGGACCGTAATGTGTTGCGTAGCTGCCCTTATGCGCCTTGGGCACAAGGGTCTCGCGAAGTCACTGTGAGGGCGCGCTGCCGGGATTTCAAGGCCTGGGGTCAGACGCTGCCCCGGTGGCGCAGCGCCCAGAGCAGGGATACGCCGAGGCCCGCCAGGCACAGGTCGATCAGCGCCACCAGGCCGTCCAGCGGTGTGGCCAGCCCCCGGCTCTGCAGTACCCAGACGATGTGGCCAAGGCAGACGACTCCGGTGGCAAACAGGCTGAAACGGGAGCGGCCCACCAGGCCCAGCGCCAGCAGCAGGTAAACACCGCCCCAGAGGGCTTCCAGCAGCAGGTCTTCACGGAAATGCTGCAGCCACAACTGGGCGATCTGCCACAGCCCGATGGCCGTCACCAGGGCGGCAGCCAGGTGGCGGAGTTGATGAATCTGGCGCTCGTGCATGAAGTTTCCGCGGTTATTCTGGTGGCACTGTAGCACAGCGCGATACCGGTTCAGACCTTCCTGCTCAGCGGGCGCGCCCGGTTGATACGGCGGTCTTCAGGCTTGTGCGCCGAGTGCCCGCGCGACCCGGGAGGCGCTGGCTCGCCCCAGGCGGGCGGAAATGCGATTACCCGCTGCCGCCACGGCCTTCAGGTCGATGCCGGTGTGGATGCCCAGGCCATGGAGCAGGTAAAGCACATCCTCGGTGGCGACATTGCCGCTGGCGCCGGGGGCATAGGGGCAGCCCCCGAGGCCCGCCACCGAGGCGTCGACGGTGGCGATGCCGTGCTGCAGGGCCACCAGGATGTTGGCCAGGGCCTGGCCGTAGGTGTCGTGGCAGTGCACCGCCAGTTGCCGTGGCCGGAACTCCGCCAGCAGCCTGTCCAGCAGCCGCGTCATGCTGCCGGCGGTGCCGGTGCCGATGGTATCGCCGAGGGAGACCTCATAGCAGCCCATGTCCAGCAGCTCGCGAACCACCCCGGCCACTGCGGCGGGCGCAATCTCGCCCTCGTAGGGGCAGCCGAGTACGCAGGACACGTAGCCGCGCACCGGCAGGCCCGCCGAGCGAGCCGCTTCCATGACCGGCGTGAAGCGCAGCAGGCTGTCGGCGATGCCGCAGTTGATGTTCTTGCGGGAGAAGCTTTCGGAGGCGGCCGCGAACACCGCGACTTCGTCGGCGTCCGCCGCCAGGGCGCGCTCGAAACCCTTCAGGTTGGGGGTCAGGGCGGTATAGCGCGCGCCGGCGCGCCGTTGCAGGCCGGCGAAGACGGCCTCGCTGTCAGCCATCTGCGGGACCCATCGGGGATTGACGAAGCTGCCCGCCTCAATCACCGGCAGCCCGGCCGCCGCCAGTTCGTGGATCAGTCGGAGCTTGTCCGCCAGGGCGACCGGCTCCGCTTCGTTCTGCAGGCCGTCCCGCGGGCCGACCTCGACCAGGGTGACCTGTTCGGGAAGCGTGTTCCCGGTCGCTGTTGTCGTCGGGTCAGGCATGCGCGCTCTCCCGGTTTTCCTCGCCCGCGGGGGTGAACTGCAGCAGCTCGGCCCCGCCGGAGACCAGGTCCCCCGCCCGGAAGAAAAACTGCTCGACGCTGCCGTCGGCGGGTGCGCGCAGGGTGTGCTCCATTTTCATCGCTTCCATGATCAGCAGGGGACTGCCCGCCGTTACCGGCGCGCCAACGTCGGCAACCAGGGCGACAATCGTGCCGTTCATGGGAGCCAGCAAGCCACCGGCGCTCGCATCGTGCCCCCCTTCGCCGGTATCCGGCTGCCATTCACGGAAATGACAGGCGCCCTCGGCAAAATACAGGGTATGGCCGTCCTGGGTCCGCGCCAGGGTGGCCCGCTGGCGGTGGCCGTCGCGGTCGAGGGTCAGTGTCTCGCCGCTCAGGCGCGCCTGCAGGGCCTCGCTGGCAACCACGTCGCCTCCGTCCGCGGCTCCCTGCCGTTGATCAGCTCGCTCGTCGTCGGTAGTCACCGCGCTCACTCGGGCGGACACCATGTAGTGATCCTTGCCCCGAGCTTCGACTACCGCCTCGAAGTCCTGCTGGTGACAGTGCAGGCGCAACCGGTGGCGGTGGGGCTCGTTCAGGCGCCAGGCACTGGCGCTGTCCCAGGGGGACCAGGGATCGCCGGGCTGGCGGCTGCCCCGCGCGGTCTGCTGGCGCTGAAGCAGCAGGGCCAGCGCGGCTGCGGGGAGGTCGCGGGCGAGATCGATGTCCTGCTCGCGGAAGATCAGCTCGCGGTGGCGCTCGATAAAGCCGGTATCCAGCTCGGCGTTCCGGAAGGGCGCGGTGGTGACCAGGTTGTAGAGGAAATCGAGGTTGGTCACCGTGCCGCCGATGCGGTAGTCCACCAGGGCCCGGGCCAGGCGCTGCAGAGCGCGCCCGCGGTCCTCGTCCCAGACCACCAGCTTGGCGATCATCGGGTCGTAGTAGACGCTGATCTCGTCGCCCTCGCGGACGCCCGTATCCACCCGCACATGGCGACTCTCTTCCGGCGGGCGCAGGTGGGCCAGGGTGCCGGTGGCGGGGAGGAAATCGTTGTCCGGATCCTCCGCGTAGATGCGCGCCTCGAAGGCGTGCCCGTGGAGAGTGATGGCATCCTGTTTCAGGGGCAGGGGCTCGCCAGCGGCGACACGCAGCTGCCATTCCACCAGGTCCTGGCCGGTGATCATCTCGGTCACCGGGTGTTCCACCTGCAGGCGGGTGTTCATCTCCATGAAATAGAAGCTGCCGTCCTCGTCCAGCAGGAACTCCACCGTGCCGGCACCCACGTAGTCGATGGCCCGGGCCGCCTGCACCGCGGTTTCCCCCATGGCCGAGCGCAACTCGGCGGTCATGCCGGGTGCCGGCGCCTCTTCGATCACTTTCTGGTGGCGGCGCTGCAGCGAGCAGTCGCGCTCTGCCAGGTAGACCCCCTCACCGTGACTGTCGCAGAACACCTGCACTTCCACATGCCGGGGCCGCGTCAGGTACTTCTCCACCAGCATGCGCTCGTCGCCGAAACTGGCGCTAGCCTCGCGTTGGGCGGCCGCCAGGGCCTCGTCGAACTCCTGCGCCGACCACACCTGGCGCATGCCCTTGCCGCCACCACCGGCCGTGGCCTTGAGCAGGACCGGGTAGCCCATCTCGTCGGCACTGGCCTTTAGCCGGGCCGGATCCTGATCGTCGCCGTGGTAGCCGGGTACCAGGGGCACGCCCGCCCGCTCCATGATCGCCTTGGCTGCCGATTTCGAGCCCATCGCCTCGATGGCGGCAGGTGGCGGGCCCACAAACACCACCCCGGCCTCGGCACAGGCGCGGGCAAAGTCGGCATTCTCCGAGAGAAAGCCATAGCCGGGGTGGATCGCCTGGGCCCCGCTGCGTCGCGCCGCCTCGATGATATTCGCGATGACCAGGTAGGACTCCCGGGCCGGCGCGGGGCCCACATGTACCGCTTCGTCGGCCAGCTGCACATGCAGGGCATGGCGGTCGGCGTCGGAATACACCGCCACCGTGGCGATACCCAGCCGTCGCGCCGTACGGATGACGCGGCAGGCGATCTCGCCGCGGTTGGCAATCAACAGCTTCGTGAACATGGCTCCGTCCTCAGTCACCGACCCATTTGGGTGAGCGTTTTTCCAGGAAGGCCTTGAGCCCCTCCTGGCCTTCCTCGGAGACGCGGATATGCGCGATGCGGGCGCAGGTGTCCTCCACCAGCTCCGAGCTGATCGGCACCCCGGCGACCGCGCCGATCAGGTCTTTGGCCGCCGCCACTGCGACGGGACCGGACTGCAGGAGTGCCGCCACCAGCTCCTCCACGGCCTGATCCAGCGCATCCGCGGCCACCACCTCGTGCACCAACCCCATGGCCTGCGCCCGCTGGGCGTCAAAGCGCTCCCCAGTGAGAAACCAGCGCCGCGCCTGGCGTTCACCGATGGCGCGTATCACATAGGGACTGATCGTCGCCGGCACCATGCCGATGCGCACCTCCGAGAGGGAAAATACGGCGCCGCTCTCCGCCACCGCCATATCGCAGCCGCTGACCAATCCCACTGCACCGCCAAAGGCAGCACCCTGCACCCGGGCGATGCTTGGCTTGGGCATGTCGTACAGCGCGCGCAACATGCCCGCCAGGCCCTCGGCGTCGCGCAGGTTGTGACCGTAATCGTAGTGCGCCATGCGCTGCATGTAGCCGAGGTCAGCGCCGGCGGAGAAATGCTTGCCGGTGGAGGCAAGCACCACCACCCGCACCGCGTCGTCTGCCCCCAGACCCTCGAAGGCCTCGCGCAGCTGGCGGATGATCGTGTCGTCGAAGGCATTGCGTTTGTCGGGGTTGTTCAGCGTCACGGTCGCCACACCCCGGGCGTCGATTGTCGTGCTTACCGTCTTGTCGCTCATCGTTGGCTCCGGTCCAGTGGTGCTTCTTCCTCGTTCAGAGAGAGTGGTTTGCGGGTGTGAGAACCCTGGCTGGACACGCTGTTAATACGTCCATGTACGCTCGTCGCCGGCCGTCCATGGCCGGCGACGGTCCAGCCAGGGTTCTCACACCCGCAAACCACATCGACCCGCGCACTTCGTTGCTGGCTGACTCGGCAGCAAACTGAGCGCAATGTCAGAAAAGGTGACGCCTGCGAAGTGAAGGAGAACTCGACCGGCCGCTGTGGCTGTGGCCCATCGGCTGAAGTCCCGTTAACGTTGTCCCGAAATTGGCTCGGGCGATAATTTACTGCCGTTGCTGACTCAGGCGTTCCTCTGCGCGTGGCATTGGCACTGAGGTGAGGGCCGGGAGACTGCTGGGGCTTTCCGGGAACCTCGCCGGCCATGGACGGCCGGCGAGGAGCGTACAGGGATGTACTTGCAGCGTTTCCCGGAAAGCCCCAGCAGTCTCTCGGCCCGGCTTTAGGCCTACATCCTAAATACACCAAACCGCGTCTCCTCAATCGGTGCATTCATCGTCGCCGACAGGCACAGCCCCAGCACCATGCGCGTATCCGCCGGATCGATTACGCCGTCGTCCCACAGGCGCGCCGAGGCGTAGTAGGGGTGCCCCTGGCGCTCGTACTGTTCCAGGGTCGGGCGCTTGAAGGCGGCTTCCTCCTCCGGCGTCATCGACTTGCCCTCCCGGGCCAGCTGGTCCTGCTTGACCGTGGCCAGTACGCCGGCGGCCTGTTCGCCGCCCATCACCGAGATGCGCGCGTTGGGCCACATGAACAGGAAGCGCGGCTCGTAGGCGCGGCCGCACATGGCGTAGTTGCCGGCGCCGAAGGAGCCGCCGATGATCACGGTGAACTTGGGCACATTGGCGCAGGCCACGGCGTGGACCATCTTGGCGCCGTGGCGGGCGATACCGCCGGCCTCGTACTGCTTGCCGACCATGAAGCCGGTGATGTTCTGCAGGAAGACCAGGGGAATGCCGCGCTGGGCGCAGAGTTCGATGAAGTGGGCGCCCTTGACTGCGGATTCGCTGAACAGGATACCGTTGTTGGCGACGATGCCCACCGGGTAACCGTGCAGGCGGGCGAAGCCGCAGACCAGGGTTTCGCCGTAGAGGGCCTTGAACTCGTCGAATTCGGAGCCGTCGACCAGGCGCATGATCACTTCGCGTACGTCCAGAGGTTGTCGCGTGTCCTTCGGGATGACGCCGTAGAGCTCGCCGGGGTCGTAGAGCGGCTCGACCGGCTCGCGCAAGTCGAGTTGTGCCGGCTTCTTCCGGTTCAGGCGGGCTACCGCGCGACGCACCAGCTCCAGGGCGTGGTGGTCGTTGTTGGCGTAGTGGTCGGTGACCCCGGAGGTGCGACAGTGCACGTCGGCGCCCCCCAGCTCCTCGGCGGTGACCACTTCGCCGGTGGCGGCCTTTACCAGGGGCGGGCCGCCGAGGAAGATGCTGCCCTGGTTCTTGACGATGATCGACTCGTCGGCCATGGCAGGGAGGTAGGCGCCGCCCGCCGTGCAGGAGCCGAGCACGGCGGCGATTTGCGGGATGCCCTGGGCGGACATGCGCGCCTGGTTGTAGAAGGCGTGGCCGAAGTGTTCGCGGTCGGGGAAGACTTCGTCCTGCAGGGGCAGGTAGGCGCCCCCGGAATCCACCAGGTAGATGCAGGGCAAGCGGTTCTCTTCGGCGATAGTCTGGGCGCGGCCCTGCTTCTTGATGGTCAGCGGATAATAGGTGCCGCCCTTCACCGTGGCATCGTTGACGAAGATCATGCACTCCTGCCCGGCGATACGCCCGATGCCGGTAATGATGCCGGCGCCGGGTACCTCGTCTTCATACACCTGGTAGGCGGCGAGCTGCGACAGTTCCAGGAAGGGGGAGTCCGGGTCCAGCACGGCGGCCAGTCGCTCCCGGGGCAACAGTTTGCCGCGTGCCGTGTGGCGCTGCTGTGCCTTGGCGCCGCCGCCCTCGCGAAGGCGGGCGCTGAGCCGCTGCAGGTCCGCCACCTGCGCCTGCAGGTGCTCGCGGTTGGCCTGGAAGGTCTCGTCACTGGGGTTGAGGCGGGTCTGCAGCACGCTCATGAAGGGCTCCCGGGTCAGGCGGTCTGGTTGAACAGTTCGCGGCCGATCAGCATGCGGCGGATCTCCGAGGTCCCGGCGCCGATCTCGTAGAGCTTGGCGTCGCGCAGCAAGCGGCCGGTGTTGGCTTCGTTGGTGTAGCCGAAGCCGCCCAGGGCCTGAATGGCCTGCAGGGCCATCTGGGTGGCCTTTTCCGCGGTGTAGAGAATCACCGCGGCGCAGTCCTTGCGGGTCTCTTCGCCGCGGTCGCAGGCGGCGGCGACCGCGTAGAGATAGGCGCGGCAGGCGGAGAGGTCGGCGTACATGTCGGCCAGCTTGCCCTGCATCAGCTGGAACTGGCCGATCGGCTGGCCGAACTGCTCGCGGGTGTGCAGGTAGGGCAGGACTTCGTCGAGGCAGGCCTGCATGATGCCCACCGGGCCGCCGGCCAGCACGGTACGTTCGTAGTCAAGGCCCGACATCAACACCTGCACGCCCTGGCCTTCGCCGCGCAGGATGTTCTCCGCCGGCACCGGGGTATTGTCGAAGACCAGCTCGCAGGTGTTGGAGCCGCGCATGCCCAGCTTGTCCAGCTTGGGCGAGCGGGAAAAGCCCGGGAAATCCCGTTCGACGATAAAGGCGGTGATGCCCTTCGAGCCGGCCGCGGGATCGGTTTTGGCGTAGATGATGTAGACATCGGCGTCGGGGCCATTGGTGATCCACATCTTGTTGCCGGTGAGGTACCAGGTGTCGCCGTCCCGCCGGGCCTGCAGTTTCATGCTCACCACGTCCGAGCCGGCGTTGGGTTCGGACATCGCCAGGGCGCCGACGTGTTCACCGCTGCACAGCTTGGGCAGGTACCTGCGCTTCTGCGCCTCGCTGCCGTTCTTGCGGATCTGGTTCAGGCAGAGGTTGGACATGGCGCCGTAGGACAGGCCCACCGAGGCCGAGGCGCGGCTGATCTCTTCCATGACGATGGCGTGGGCCAGGTAACCCATGTTGGAGCCACCGTATTCCTCTTCCACGGTGATGCCCAGCAGGCCCATGTCGCCGAAGGTGCGCCACAGGTCGTTGGGGAAGGCATTGTCGCGGTCGATCTGCGCGGCACGCGGGGCAATTTCCCGCTGGCACATCTGCCGCACCGCATCCCGCAGCATCTCCAGCTCCTCGCCGAGGCCGAAGTTCAGAGAGGGGTAGCCATTGCTCATGCTGGTTTCTCCAGTGCCTGTTGGCAGAGCGCCCGGACTTCATCCAGCCCGCTCAGCATGTCGTCGATGTCCTGTCTCTTTTGTAGCAGATGCGCGCGCTTTTCGCCGATTCGCTCCAGCAGGGCGTGCAGCTGATCGCTGTTGTTACTGCCGGGCTGGTACATGTCGATCACCTCGACCGACTCGTCGAGGGTCATGCCGATACGCTTGCCGCGCAGGATCAGCTTGAGGCGTACCCGGTCGGCGGGGCTGTAGAGCCGCTGCTGCCCGCGGCGACGGGGGCTGATCAGGCCCTTCTCCTCATAGAAGCGAATGGTGCGGTGGGTGATGTCGAATTCCCGCGCCAGGTCGGCAATGCTGTAGGTGGTGTCGGGCATGGTCTGCGCTTGGTCAAGGTTTCCCGGTACTATAGACCCAAATTACGTTTACGTAAACGTAATGCCATGTGGGGAAAAACAGCGGCGCATCGGCCGCTGTGCAGGTCGCCTCCCGGCTTATTCCCCGGCGGGTTTTGCCGGGGCGGGGCCCGGTTTGGGCAAGAGCGGTTTGCGTACCAGCGGCCAGAACAGCTCTTCCGCCCAGTGCAGTCTCGTGGAGATGGGCAGGCCATAGTTCTCCTGGCGCCGGTTGGGGATCTTGGCGGTGCCAAAGATCACATCGAAGAGGAAGAGGGTCACCGCGTAGTTGCCGTTGGGGTGTGCGCCGCGCCCGTAGGCATGGTGAGCGTGATGGGTGTCCGGCAGGGTGATGGTGCGCTCGATCAGCCACCAGGCCGGCTGCAGGAAGGCGGGTGTGCGCTCCCGCAGCCAGAGGTCCCAGCGAAAGCTGCTGTGGGTGGCGAGGTTGACAAAGAACGTGATCAGTATGGCGGTGAAGTAGGCCGTCGACTGCCCGAAGTAGACGGCGAAGGCGCCCATCCAGGTCTGGGGCAGCAGGAAGACCCAGAAAAAGTTGTAGCGGTAGACGACTGCGACATTCAGGTCCTGGGCGCTGTGGTGGGTGCGGTGAATCTTCCACAGCCAGCGCGCCTGGTGGGAGGCCCGATGCAGCCAGTAGTGCGCCATTTCCTCTGTCACAAAGATGACCGGGAAGGCCAGCCAGAAGGGCACGAAAGCCAGGCTGTTCGCACCGTGTGGCCACAGCTGGACCACCAGCCAGCCGGTCAGGCTGCCGATGGCGGCGCCGGCGAGGACCAGGTTCGAGAACATGCCAAAGAGCATGAAGCCAAAGTCCCGGCGGGGCCGGGGCGAGCGGCGCAGGCGCCCGCCAATCAGTTCGATCAGCCACAGCGCCAGGAACGAGAACAGGACGATCAGGCCAATAGATTCCATGTCGGTCATTATTATTGCTCCGGGGAGGTGGGCCGTGTCGGCGCCGTGAGGGCAGCGACCGAGCAGACGATAAAATCCTCGATGCGCCAGTTCAGCGCCTCGGGGGTGGCTTCCAGGGTGCCGGCGCGGATCCGGCTGTCCCACTCCGCCACGCAATGGACGATCTGGTTTCCCAATCGTTGCAGGCGCTCCTGGCACACCGTGGCTGGCAGCTGCTGGTGCAACCGGGCCTCGACCTGTTCGCCGATGCGCAGCAGGGTGTGGTCCCGGCGGCGGTTTTCCAGAAAGACCTGTTGCCAGTGATCGCGGGTCAGCAGTTGGGAAAGCAGATTGAGGAAGTGGTGCTGCCCCGCGGGGGCCAGCAGCTCTGCCGCCATCGGGCGCACCATCAGGCCCACGAGGTCTTCCAGGCTGGGCGCTGCGGGTGCTGCCAGCAGTGCCGCAAACAGCTCCTTGCGCTGCTGGCTGATGGGGGCGGAGCGGTGCTCGATCAGGGCTTCCACCAGGCCCTCGTAGGAACCGAAGTTGTAGTTTACCGCCGAGTGATTTTTGTGCCCGGCCAGGCGGGCTACCTCCCGGCTGGACACGCCATCGATGCCCTTCTCGGCAATCAGCTGCTCGGCAGCCTCCATCAGTGCGATGGCGCCGGCTCCGGGTGGGTCCTTGAGGGTCTCTTGCATACAGCCAGATTAAGACGATCGACTTAATAAGTCAAATGTCCTAATCTGGCCGCGATGTCAGGGCGGGATGTCTCAGGGCGTCGACCTGTTGTGCTGCAGCTGCGCTTCCAGCCTGTCCTTCATTGGTACGACCCAGTTCTGCTTGAGTTCGGGAGACAGCAGGCCGGCGTCCTCCAGCTCGTCGCAGAGCTTCATCTGGTGGGCCAGATCAAACAGGTCGAACTGGTGGCAGATCTTTGCCTCGTCATTGAGGGTGATGAAGGAGATGCCCGGGGTCTCGAAGTGGCTGCCGTCGGAGCGTTTGCCCGGGCCGCGGTTCATCCAGTGGGTGACCAGCCGGCTGTCGCTGCCGGTGTAGACGCCCAGGTAGGGGAAGGTCCAGCCCTCCCAGCCGACCTGCATGTCGCGACCGTAGTGGGTGGCTTTGATTTCCTCGCTGCCGTTCGCTGTCACGGTGATGACGCCGGCGTATTCGCAGGTGTACACGCAGTCCGTGGCGTAGAGTTCATCCACGAAAAAGGTCCATTCGTTGTCGCGGCTGGCTTGGGCGTGGGCCTTGATCAGCTTGTCGGCGGCTGCGCGCAGGGCGGTGTCGTCGAGTCCGGGCATGGGGGGCTCCTGGTACTTTTGCTTATAAGGATTGGGATGGCACGATGGCGCCAGGCTCGAGTGTAGCGCCCGCCGCGAGCGCGGGACCACCTCCCGCCGAATGAATTCACCGCTGGGTGCTGTGACCTCCGCAGCAGTCTGCTTTGTTATGATGCGCCTTCAACCATGCTCGGGAATGTCGCCGTGTCTGCGCCCAACCTCTCTCTGGTCAACCGTCTCGCCGATGGAGCGTTCCATTCGGGGGAGGCCCTGGCCGCCACCCTGGGGGTCAGCCGTACCGCCGTGTGGAAGCAGCTCAACCGCCTGCAGGAGGACTATGGTCTTGCCGTGGAGTCGGTAAAGGGGCGCGGCTATCGCATTCCCGGCGGACTCGAGTTGCTGGAGGCCCCCCGGGTCCGCGAGGCGCTCTCTGTTCGCAGTCGCCACCTGCTGGGCGAACTGTTGATCGAGCCGGTACTCGATTCCACCAATGCCGAGGCCCTGCGGCGCCTCGCGGCCGGTAGCCCGCCGGGTTTCTGTTGCAGCGCCGAGCTCCAGACCGCTGGGCGCGGCCGTCGCGGACGGCCCTGGGTCAGCCCCTTCGCGCGCAACCTCTATCTGTCCCTGACCTGGGAATACGAGGGGGGAGCGGCGGCCCTGGAAGGCTTGAGTCTCGCCGTGGGGGTCGCGGTAGTCCGTGCCCTGGAAAGCCTGGGCATCCGCGGGATGCAACTCAAGTGGCCCAACGACTTGCTGTTTCACGGCGCCAAATTGGGCGGTATTTTGCTGGAAATGGTGGGCGATGCCGCCGGTCCCTGTCAGGTGGTGGTGGGCGTTGGGCTCAATGTGCACATGCCGACCGGTGTGGCGGCGTCGATTGATCAGTCCTGGACTGACCTGCGCAGCCTCGCGGGCGACCAGCTGCCTGGCCGCAATCATCTGCTGGCCGCGCTGCTGGACCAGCTGCTGCCGCTGCTTGCGGGCTTTGGTGCCAGTGGTTTTGCGCCCTGGCGCGAGGCCTGGATGAGCCTGGATGCCTATGCCGGTGCCCCGGTGGTCATCAGCAGTGGCGATTTCCGCCAGGCGGGCACGGCTCGGGGCGTCGACCCGCGCGGTGCTCTGCAGCTGGAAACCAGCCTGGGTGTGCAGCCGGTGTACGGTGGTGAGGTATCCCTGAGGCCGGCGTCATGAGCCCGAGGGATTGTCTCCAGCTCGACGTGGGCAACAGCAGTGCCAAGTGGCGTCTGGTGCGCGACGGTGAGATTGTCGCCCGGGGCGTCTACCGGCGTGACGACGCTGACAGTAGAACGGCGCTTCTGGACTGCTCGCAAGGCCCTTCCGCTATCTGGATCTCCAGCGTCGCCGATGACGAAAAGGACCGAGCGCTGCGACAGTTGCTGCTCGACCGTTGGGGGGTGGAACCCTGGTTTGCGCGCAGTGAGGCGGAGCAGGCGGGTCTGCATAACAGCTATGCCGAACCCCGGCGCATGGGCGTCGATCGCTGGCTGGCCATGCTGGCAGCGCGAGCGCGCTACCCGGGGCAGCGCCTCTGTGTGGTTGATGCCGGGTCCGCTCTGACCATCGACCTGGTGACGCCCGGGGGCGTTCACGAGGGGGGCTACATTATTCCCGGGCCCGCCCTGATGGAGCGCGCCTTGCTGCTGGATACCGGCCGCGTTCGCTTCTCGGAGCCCGCCGAGTATACCGTGACGCCGGGTACCTCCACCGCTGAGGCGGTGCGTCACGGGGTTGCGCTGTCGCAGCTGGGCGCCGTCTCGCTGGCGCTGCGGCCGGAAAACGGGAAGAGTCCACCCTACGTGGTGTTTACCGGAGGTGGCGGAGAGTGGCTGTGGCACCAGCTCGAGTGCCGGGGAGAGTGTGTGCCCGACCTGGTGCTGGAGGGGCTGGCACTGGCCGCGCAGTGCCAGGCGCGGCCCCGTGCCTGAGCTGCCGTACTACGCGGCGTCCAGGTTGCCCTGTAACAACAGGGTATCGGGATAGCGCTGCTGCATCAGGGTGGTGAGCAGCTGGCGCTGATCCTCTGTGGCATCGACTATGATCATCACTTCGCCGGCGTCGATTCGTTGCCGGTACTGCTCGACGTCCTGGTTGGGCACGCTGACACCTACCAGGGTGCTGAACCAGGTGCCCAGTGCGGACCCCAGAGCGGTTCCCGCCAGCAGGGCACCGCCGCCAAGAGTCAGCCCCGCCGGGGGCACGGTGACGACCAATACCCCGCCCAGCAGTCCCAGGGCTCCGCCAGTCGCGGCGCCCCGTTTGGCCGCATCCACCACGTCGCTGCGGTGTGTCAGGTCCGCCTCGGGTAAGGGCTCCGTCGCGGCGCGGTCGTTGGCAATGACATGCAGGTCGGACTCCTCCAGACCGAGGGTTTCCAGGCTGCCGATCATGGCCTTGGCCGCTTTTTCATCCTGGGCAAAGAAGAACAATCGCTCTTTCACAGTCGTACCTCACTTGTGTCGGGGTGATTGAGTTTGTGCAGGGCCGGGCGCACCCGGCAGGGTCAGGCGGTGAGCATGCGCACCATGACCGTGTTGGTGTAGATCAGGCTGTCGTCGCTTGCCTGCCGCGCCACCAGGTGCACGTGTGTCGCGTCCAGGTCCCCCTCGTGAACCAGCCGCAGCTGGCATTCTTTGAGTTCACCGCAGCCGGCGGGTGGCTCGAGGTTGATCACGTCGGGGGAGATGTCGTGCAACAGCGCGTCCTCGCTGGATTGCTGAAGTTGTTGCTCCAGTTCTTCGAGAAGCCGTATTTCGGGCTCCGCGAACTCGAGTATGGTGAGGCCCAGCTCGACAGATGGCTGGGAGGGGTCGCTTTTCCGGAAGGTTTCCAGTCGCAGTTGCATGTGACCTCCAGATGACTCTCATGTTTTTGTTACGGCGCTGTGGTTTGGGTGGATCAGCGTCGAGCTTCCCGCGGCGTTTGCCGTGAGCGAATTACCGGGTATGCTGGCCACTAGTCGAGTAAAACCACCTAAGTAATGTAGCGGGTTCGGGGGATTTTTCCTGGCACCCGCGTGCGGCCAATAAATGTTAATAAAGGTGTCGAGATGGCGAACAGAGTTGGGCAGTTCTGTATCAGCGTAAGTGATCTTGAAAGGTCCACAGCGTTCTATCGCGAAGTGCTGGGCTTGCTGGAGCAGCAACGAATTTCCATACCCGGAGCAGAGGAGGTCATCCTGGGCACGGATGACTCCGACGGCAAAATTCAGCTGGCTCAACGTGAGGACGTCGTGGGCCCGATTGACCACGGCAACGCCCTCTGGAAACTCTACCTCTACTGCGACGACATCGAAGCGGTCTGCCGGGGTGTCGAAGCCTTTGGTTGCGAGGTGGTTTCAGCGCCACAGCGTCTCGAGGCCTGGTCGGTGATCGTGGCTTTCATCACGGACCCCGACGGTTACAGTATCGAGGTGGTTCAAGCTCTCGGCTAATGAGCGGCCGCGAGCTGCGTGGCCCGTGGTTGTATTGCGATCACGCCGGCGTTAATATGCGCGTCGCTTGCAGCGTCCCCGCCACGGTTATCCACAGGCGCCGGGGGCAGCGGGGTAGCCGTGTTCAAGGCTGGCGTAGCTCAGTAGGTAGAGCAGCTGATTTGTAATCAGCCGGTCGGGGGTTCGATTCCTCTCGCCAGCTCCATTATCCCCCGGGTCCGAATCTTCCTCAGGGCTGTGCCGGGGATCGTTGACCTGTTCGCTTCGATCGTTCTCAGGGGGCTCATTCGGAAGTTGGAATGAAGTTCAAGCAGAATGATGGGAGTCTGTTGGCTCCCGGTGAGCACGAACGGGAGATAGCCAAAGTCTTCGGGTCTCTCCAGGTTCCGGCCTCGGCGCGGATGTTGGCCCCGGAGGTCTGCGTCATGCTGTTCAGCAATCGCTCCGGTTCTTCCCTGGTTTGCGACTACATGCGCGCGACGGGCAGGTTTAGTGGCATGGGTGAGCCCTTGAACCATCCCTTGGTGGCCCAGCGCTCCGCCCGGCATGGTATTGAATCATTCTACGGCTATCTGGAATGGCTCATGGAGAACGTGCACAAGCCCGACACAATGTTCGGCATGAAGGCGTCCGCGGATCAAGCCCTGATGATGCTAAGCAGTGGTGCCATACCCACCTGCTACGGCCGCGTGAACTGGCTGGTGGCCAAGCGGCGCGATATTCTCGCCCAGGCGGTCTCGCATTCGATTGCGGCTCAGACCGATCAGTGGGCAAGCTTTGATGACGGTAACAGAAAGGCCCCCAAATACAGTTACACCGGCATCAAGTCCCAGGTTCTCGGGGTGATCGAGAGTAATCGCCGAATCGAGGAATTCTGTGCCTCCTCGGGTATCGAGCCGATTGAAATATTCTATGAGGACTTCCTGGATAGCCCTGTTGAGCAAACAGCCGAGTTGGCCGAGCGACTTGGCTTCAGCAGCGTGGCAGTTGACCCAGCGCACCTCAAGCGCAAGAAGCAGGCGGGGTCGCTGAACCGGGAGTTTATGGAGAAATTCAGACAGGACCTCGATGCGTCCAGCTCGGACCTGGACATTAGACGTATCCTCGAGCGCTAATTACGATCACCATTCCCCTGGAGCCATCCGGCCCGCTTCGCGGGTTATCATGGCGATTGCTGGCGGCGCCTGTGCCAGGGTGACTGGCGCCCCCCGGCCAGCAAATTTTTGCGCAAACTGAGAAATTGGGTGTAGACTTGCGCCCCTGTGCTGGCCGCTCCCGCGGCGTTATCTGCACAATCAGCCAGCGCGGGGCGAAACCTCTCGCCAGCTCCAGGCGGGTGTAGCTCAATGGTAGAGCAGAGGCTTCCCAAGCCTACGACGAGGGTTCGATTCCCTTCACCCGCTCCATCCCCATACCATTCTCGCGCAGTGCCCTGACCTTTCGTGACGGCAGTTGCCTGGCCTTGCATGCGTGCGTGTAAAATGGCCGCTGTTTTGCAATCGTCCACCGTGCAAGGAGGCCATTTGCGTCCTGTCGACGCCGCTACCCTGATCATCCTGCGCAACCGGCGCGAGGTGCTGATGGGCGTGCGCAGTCACCGGCATGCCTTTCTGCCTCATCATTACGTCTTTCCCGGCGGACGCGTGGATGCCGGGGATGCCCGCGTGGCGGCGCCCATTGCCCTGCGCCCCGAGGTCGCATCCCGTCTCACCCGGGCCGCAAGCCCGGCGCGAGCCCGAGCCCTGGCGATGGCCGCGGTACGGGAAACCTGGGAGGAGACCGGCCTGTTGCTCGCGGAGCCCACAGACCGCCCGCTATCGACGCGCTCTCCCAGTTGGCGCCCACTGTTTCGACAGGGTATGGTGCCGGCGCTGCACCGCCTGGACTACCTGGCCAGGGCGATTACGCCACCGGGCCAGGTGCGGCGCTTTGATGCGCGATTTTTCCTGGTCGATGCCGCCCATGTGCAGGGTGAGCTTCGCGGTAATGGCGAGCTCGAGGATCTGCACTGGGTGGACCTGTGTGATACCGCTCACCTGCCGGTGATCAGCATTACCGAGTTGGTGCTGGCACTACTTCGCCGGCAGCTGGGCCTGGGGGACACCAGCGCCCATGATGCAGCACTGTTCCGCCGCCTGGAGGGGGTTGAGCTGGTGGAGCATCACGGCTGACAGGTGGCCGGGGGCAATCAGGTATCCCTGGTACGCCTCTGTTCGCCCTCCAGCAGTTCCCTATGCACGCGAACGGCCGAGATGCGCGGCCGGATGGGCAAGCCCCGGGCCTCCAGGTGGGCGCGGGTGAACGCGGCGCCGTAGAGCAGTATCAACGACGAGTAATTGACCCAGAGCAGCAGCACCACGAGGGAGCCTGCCGCGCCGTAGGTCGAGGCGGTTGCCGTGGTGGCCAGGTACATGGCGATGGCCGAGCGGCCGAGGGTGAACAGCACGGCAGTCAGGGCGGCACCGACCAGTACATCGCGCCAGTTCAGCACGACGTCGGGGAGGATGCGGAACATGGCGGCAAACAGTAGTGTCACGACCGCCAGCGACAGGCTGATTTCCAGCCCCAACACCAGCACTTCCGGCAGCGGTAGCCACTGCCCGGCGTAGTTCATCACCGCGCGCAGGGCGACGCTGAGCATCAGCGAGACCAGCAGGATGAAGCCGATGGCCAGCACCACGGCCAGGGACATGAGGCGATTGCGCAGGTAGAGCAGTACGCTATTGCGGGAAGGCTTCGCGGTAACGTCCCAAATGGCGTTCAGCGACTGCTGCATCTGGGCAAATACCGTGGTGGCACCGAGGAGTATGGCGCCTATACCGATCAAGCTGGGCAGCAGGCCCGCTTCACTGATCTGTGAGTTTACGACGGCAGTCTGTACGACTTCGGCGGCTTCCGGCCCGATGACATCCTGCAGCTGGGTCATGATCTCGCCCTGGGCCGCGCGTTCACCCAGCACCAGCCCCACCACCGTGACAGCCACGATCACCACCGGCGCAATGGAAAACAGCGTAAAGAAGGCGAGCGCGGCAGCGTAAATGAAGGCCTGGCTGTCCAGCCAGTTTTTCCCCGCCGCGGCGAATACCCCGAGCCAGAACCGCAGCTCTCCCAACATCCTGTGAAATAGCGAGGTGTCCATGGCCGGCATTATAGGCTATTCCTCGGGTCGCCGACGTTTCTGTCGAGGATGGCGCGGATGCGTCCTCGCAGCACTGGCAGGAGATCGCTCTCGAACCAGGCGTTTCGCTGCAGCCAGCCGATATTTCGCGGGCTGGGGTGAGGCAGGGGGACGATCTCGGGCCAGCTGTCCCGCCACAACTGTACCCGTTCCGTCACCGATCGCCTTGCGTCCGGGAAATGGTAGTGGTGCGCGTACTGGCCGAGGGCAACCGTGAGCTGAATGTTGGGCAGTGCCGCCATCAGCGGTGCGCGCCAGGTGGCCGCACACTCGGGGCGCGGTGGCAGGTCACCCGACTTGCCTTTGCCCGGGTAGCAAAAACCCATGGGCACGATGGCGAAGAGCTGCTCGTCGTAGAATTGGTCGCGGCTGACGCCCAGCCAGTCGCGCAGGCGTTCGCCACTGGGGTCGTTGAAGGGAATGCCGGTCTCGTGCACCTTGCGCCCGGGTGCCTGGCCAACGATCAGAATGCGCGCCGCGGCATGCGCCTGCAGCACGGGGCGCGGGCCCAGGGGCAGGTTGGCCTCGCACAGCGCGCAGGCACGGATACGCCTGAGCAGGGGGGGCAGCTCCTCCATGATTCAGCGCAGGGCGTAAATGAAGGTGCTGACCACCCGCAGGCGCTTGGTGCGGGAGCTGCCGTCGTCCCAGTCGCTGCCGTCGTCCCCGGTGATGCGGATGACGCCCTGGTTGGCTTCTTTCAGGGCGCCCAGCTCCGCGCCGGCCTCCGCGGCGAAGTCGATGGCCTGCTGCCGGGCGTTGCGAGTGGCGTCGGCCAGCAGCGCGGGCTTGATGTCATTGAAACCGCGCAGCTGGTAGCGCGGGCCACTGCCACCCTCCAGCTCGATGCCGGCCTCTACCAGCGGGTCCACGGCCAGTGCCGCGGTTTCGACCAGGGCCACCCGCGGGCTCTTGACGATCACCTGCCCGCTGCCGGTGTAGCGAAATGGGTGGTTGCCGGGGGCGTATTCCCGGGCGAAGACGTCCTGGACCTGAAGCGGACGGACCTCCACTTCCTGTTCCGAGAACCCGCTACTTTGCAGGAAGTTCGCCACCCGTTCGCGATCAGCCGCGAGGCTGCGCTGAACGTCACCGAAATCGTCGCCGGCGCGGCGGAAGGTGAGTGACCAGGTGGCATAATCGCTGTCCACGCTGCGCTCCGCCAGGCCCTTGATGGTGACCGAGCGGTCGCCAGTGCGGAACTGCTGCAGGCCCTCGCCAATACCCCAGCCCGAAAACACCAGCCCCAGGCCCACCAGCAGGGCGGCCAGGGTGCCCTGGAAGAATGTGTTCATCTCGCCTGTACCGTGTCATGTGGTGGAGCGATTACAGGGCAAAACGCCCGTACGTGCAAGCGGGCAGCGAAAGGCGGTAAGGTCTGCGGAAGGGTTCAAGAGAGGTGACACTCATGAGCGGCAGCAACACAGAGTTTTTGCGGCGCCTGACCCGCGCAGGGCTGCGTACGCTGGATCACACACGGGCGCTGGATTTTCTCGCGCCCCTGCTTTTGCGCTTCTACCTGGCCCCGGTGTTCATTGCCGCCGGCCTGACCAAGTTGATGACCTTCCCGGATACCGTGTCCTGGTTCGGCAACCCCGACTGGGGGCTGGGGTTGCCCTTGCCCTGGCTGATGGCAGCCCTGGCCACCTGGACCGAACTGCTGGGAGGTCTGCTGCTGCTCCTTGGGCTGGGAACGCGCCTGATCGCGGTGCCCTTGATGATAACCATGCTGGTTGCCGCTCTGGCGGTGCACTGGGATAACGGCTGGTTCGCCATCGCGCCCTCCGATCCCGCGACCAGTACCGCCATGCCGCTTGCGGCGATCGGTGTGCCCGCGGCACAGGAAAGCCTGGAGAACAGCGAGGCGGTGGGGCGACGGCTGGAGGCCGCACGCAGCCTGCTGCGCGAGCACGGCAATTACCGCTGGCTGACCGAGCGGGGCGACTTCGCGATGCTCAACAACGGCATCGAGTTCGCGGCGACCTATTTTGTGATGCTGTTGTCGCTTTTCTTCACCGGGGGTGGTCGCTTTGTCAGCCTGGATTACTGGTGGCGACGCTGGTGGCTGAAGGATGAAAATACCTGAATCCGGGACGCTTTTTCCTCTGCTCCGGTTATCATGGACGGATGACTCGAGCTGAAAATCCGCGTTTGCGCCGCCTGGTACTGCCCCTGGCGGCCCTGCTTCTGCTGGCGCCACCGCTCTATCTCTGGTGGAGTCTTCTCAGCCCCTGGGGCTATGTGGCGCCGCCGGGCTTGCCACCTTACACCGAGGGCCCGCACGCGGTCTTCGTCTACGGGACCCTGCGTCAACCGTTGGTGCGCCGTGTCGTGACAGGGCGGCAGGTGGAAGGTGTACCTGCAGTGCTGCCCGGCTACCGCAAGACGGGGTTGGATCTCAGCCCCGCACCCGGAGAGTCCGTCGCCGGGGAGCGTATCCGCGTCTCCACACCGGAACTGCGGCGCCTGGACCGTTATGAGCGCCTGGGCATTCGCTATGATCGGGTCAGGCTCTCCCTGGCGGATGGCAGTGAAGCCTGGGTCTACCGCCGGGTCGCACCGTGAGCGGTCGGCTGGATGAGCCCCGCCCCGCGGGCGATGTTGCTCTCGCTCCGAAGCGGGAGATCTTCGGCTGGTCGATGTTCGACTTCGCCAATCAGGGCTATACCCTGTTGATCATCACGGTGGTCTTCGGCGATCTGTTTACCCGCATCGTCGTGGGGGATGCCCCGGACTATCGCCTCGGCAACTTGCTCTGGAGCCTCGCTCTCGCGGTCAGTTACCTGCTGGTGGTGGTTGCCAACCCGGTGTGCGGTGCGATCATGGACCATGCCCGCCGGCGCAAGCGCTTCCTGTTTGCCAGCTACCTGGCCACGGTCATCACCACGGCGCTGCTGTACTTCGTGGAGCCGGGATGGATCCTGTCAGCCATGCTGCTGGTGATGGTCTCCAACTTTGCCTACGCCCTGGGCGAAGGTTTTATCGCCAGCTTCCTGCCGGACCTGGGGCCCCGTCGCGCCCTAGGCTGGATTTCGGGGCTGGGCTGGGCGATGGGCTATATCGGTGGCCTGGTTGCCACCGCCTTTGCCTTGCTCTTCCTCGGCGAGGTGTCCCTGGAAAACTATCACCGTATTCGCTGGGTCGGCCCCTTTGCCGCCGGCTTTTTCCTGATCGCGGCGATACCCACCTTCATCTGGCTGCGGGAACACGGTGCCTCCCGGCCCATGCCGCCGCTGCGGCAGCTGCTGCGTATCGGCTTGGCGCGTCTGGCTACCACGCGGCACGCGGTCGCCGAGTTTCATGATCTGCGTATCCTGCTGCTGTCGATTTTCCTGGCCATGGCGGGGATCTACATCATCATCGCTTTTTCCTTTATCTACGGCGCGCAGGTAATCGGCTGGGACGAGCCGGTGCGCGTAGCCATGTTCGTCACTGTGCAGATCACCGCAGCCCTTGGTGCACTGGTGTTTGGTTATCTGCAGAACTGGCTCGGCGCACGCCGCACCTATGTCGCGACCCTGGGTCTCTGGATTGTGGCCATTCTCGCCATCTGGCAGACCCCCGCGCTGACCGCCCTGGCGCGGCAGTGGTGGCAGGTCGAGTGGGAGGCCCAGTACGTCTTTCTGGTGGCGGGGGTGTTGGCGGGGCTTAGTCTGGGCTCCTCACAGTCCGCCGCGCGCGCCCTGGTGGGGGTGTTCAGCCCGCGCTCCCGGTCCGCCGAGTTCTTCGGCTACTGGGGTATGGCGGCCAAGGCCGCAGCGGTTTTCGGCATGCTGGGCCTGGGTCTGTTGCAGTGGTTGCTGGGCCTGGCCGACGCGATTCTGTTCTGCGCCGTGTTGTTTGCGGCGGCCATTGTCGTGGTGCTGGGTGTGAATGAACAGCGCGGTGGTGCTGCGGCCGATGCCTGGCTGGAGCCGAGTGAAAGCGCTTTCTGATCTGAAATCGAATTGAAATCTGGAGAAGTATGAAGGCACAGAGGGTATCTCCCAATGTGGAATTGTCTACGCAAAAACCCAGGGTATTGGTTCCCTTTCTCGGTGGCTTGTTGCTGCTGGGCACCGCGCTGGTCTTTTTATGCTGGCTTGCCAAGAGCCTGTATGATCGGGGGTTGCAGCAGAGGGCCTATGATCGCCACGCCCACCTGATCGGTGCGGCTCGCACCCTGATCCACGAGCACATACTCAAAGCGGTTCAGGATACCCACCTGATCTCGGTGATTCCCAGTGTGAAGAATTACCTGGTGAACCCGGGTGATGCGACCCGGAGTCGGCTGGTTGAGACTCTGGTTGCGACCTCGGACATTCATTCGCGTTATGACCAGATACGCCTGATTGACCTTGAGGGTCGTGAGCTGATTCGCATCAATCAGGGGCCGGGTGGTGCGCAGGCGGTGTCTCAGGCTGCCTTGCAGAACAAGTTCAATCGCTACTACGTGCAGGCCGGGCTGAAGCTGCCCCCGGGCCAGGTCTATCTCTCTCCGCTGGATCTGAATATCGAGCACGGTGAGGTCGAAATGCCTTTCAAGCCCACCTTGCGGCTAGTACGCATGTTGAGCGGCGATGACGGCATGCCGGCAGCGCTGTTGGTACTCAATTTCAATGTCGCTGGCATGCTCAACCAGCTGATCGAGCTGTTTGCCTGGGGGGATCGCGCGATGCTCGTCAACTCCGAGGGTTACTGGCTGGTCAACCATGACCCCGCCAACGAGTGGGGCTGGTTGCTCGGGCGGCCGGAATTGAATGTCGAACAGTGGCAGCCTGCCCTGTGGCAGCAGATCCAGGCGCAGCCGGCGGGTGTCGCGCAACACGCGGGCTCACTGTTCAGCTTTGCCACGATCAATGCCGCTGACATCTACCGGGACACCTCCAATGCCCGTTACCTGCGTGACCTTGGCTTGATCACGGTAATGAATGAGCTTACCTGGACCATCCTGGTGGAGTCGGACCGCCACCACTGGCAGGCGAGGGCGGTCTATCACCGCGGCTGGTTCCAGGCGGGGTTGGCGGGGCTGGGGGTCTTGCTGGTGCTGGGCTGGTATTTCGCGGCCCAGAACCGTCAGCACCGCCGCTATAGCCGTGCCTTGCGTCGCCAGCAACTCAATGTCTTCCGCGATCTCTACGAGAATGCCCCCGTGGGCTATGTCACGCTGGGGGAGGGCGGTCTGATCACCAATGTCAATGTTCGCTTGCTCGAGGATCTGGGCTACACGCGTGAGGACCTGATAGGCAAGCGCCTGATTGACCTGGCTCCACAGGCGCATCGCCACGAAGTGGAGGCGTTGCTCGTCAGTCTGGATGACGGAGAGGGGGCGCAGCAGCGCACGCGACTGAAGCGGGGCGATGGGAGTCAGCTGGAGGTCCTGTGCAACGTCTCTTCCAGCCTGCCCGAGCAGAAGACCCTGCAGATTGGTCGCTGCAGTGTGCAGGACATCAGTCGGCAGGCTGCCCTCGAGCAGCGCCTGCGTCAGTTGGCGGAGAGAGACCCGCTGACGGGCTTGGCTAACCGGCGTTTCTTCGACGTGCTGGCGGATCGTGAGTGGGAGCGGGCGACTCGTCGAGATACCCCAGTCGTCGCGATGGTCATGGATATCGACTTCTTCAAGCGCGTGAATGACACCCATGGTCACGACGTTGGGGATCAGGTGCTCAAGTTGCTCGCGGATACCTGTAGCCGCGAGCTTCGAGCGACCGATATTCTGGCGCGCTTCGGAGGTGAGGAGTTTGTGCTGCTGATGCCGGATACCACCCTTGAGCAGGGTGTGCAGAAAGCCGATGTATTGCGTGCCCTGCTGGCGCGGACACCCTTGCTTACCGCCTCGGGTGAGAAGGTCAGCTTCACGGTTTCACTGGGAGTGGCGGTACGCTCACCCCGCCTTCAGTCCTTGGAGCGATTGCTCAAGGCGGCAGACCGGGCGCTCTATCGCGCCAAACATTCGGGTCGCAACCGGGTTTGTGTCGACGGCGAGGCCGAGTAGTAGGGAGGGCAGTGTCGGGTGATGCAGCGACAGTGCGCTGCATCACCCGCGGTTTTCAGTCCTGGCCCAGGATCAGCGCGCCGGTCGGCACGCCCACGCCACTGCTGACCAGCACGTGTTCCACCCCCTTGGGCTGGTTGCTGGAGCTGCCGCGAATCAGGCGGGCGCCTTCGGCGATGTTGTTCATGCCGTGGATGTAGGCCTCGGAGAGCAGGCCGCCGTGGGTGTTGTTGGGCAGGCGGCCATCGATGTCCAGGGCGCCGTCGCGCACCAGGTCCTTGCCCTCGCCGCGGCCGCAGAAGCCGAAGCTCTCCAGCTGCATGATGATCTCCGAGGTGAAGGCGTCGTAGAGGCAGGCGGCATTGATGTCATCCGGCCCCAGGCCGCTCTGCTCGTAGACCAGGCGCGCGGCCAGTTCCATCTCCGGCAGGGAGTCCAGCTCCTCGCGGTAGAAGCTGGTCATCTGCTCCTGGCCCTGGGTGGAAGCCTGCACCACGCCGCGGATCATCGCCGGTTTCTGTTTCAGGTCGCGGGCGCGCTCGGCGCTGGTGACCAGGATGGCGCAGCCGCCATCGGTTTCCTGGCAGAAGTCGTAGAGGCGCAGGGGCTCGGCGACCATTTTCGAGGCCAGGTAGTCCTCCATCGTCAGTGGCTTGCCATAGCCAAAAGCCCGCGGGTTGGTCTGGGCGTAGTTGCGCTGGGAGATCGCCACCCGGCCCAGGTCCTCGCTGGTCACGCCGTAGTGGTGCATGTACTTGTTGGCGATCATGGCGATCCAGGAGCCGGGGGTGAGCATGCCGTAGGGCATGTACCAGGACCAGTGGATCAGGTCGGAGCTGACGATCTGGCCGGAGATCCCCTGACCCATGCGCTGCCCGGAGCGGCCGTTCATGGCGCGGTAGCAGATCACGTTGTCGGCGACGCCGCTGGCCACGGCCATCACCGCGTGCAGGATGGTACCCACCGCCGCGCCGCCGCCGTAATTGACCTTGGTGAACAGCTTCAGATCGTTGGCGCCCACGGTGCGCGCCAGCTCGATCTCGTCGGTGGAATCCAGTGTGTAGCTGATGAAGCCGTCGATCTCCGACGGTGGCAGGCCGGCATCCTCGCAGGCGGCGAGGGTGGCCTGGGCGGCCAGCGACAGCTCGGAGACTCCGGATTTCTTGGAAAACTCGGTCAGGCCGATCCCGGCGATGGCAGTCTTGTCTTTCAGGAAGTGGCTCATGCGGCGGCTCCTTTCGCGGGCTGGAACATGGGCAGACGGAAGCCGTCCGGGTCCTCGTGCATGACCATTTCCACGGGCATGCCGAAGCTGACGTCCTCGGGGGCACAGTTGACCAGCTGCGAGGTGAAGCGGGTGCCTTCCTCCAGGTCCACCAGGATGATGATCAGCGGGTAGTCGAAGCCCGGGAACTGGGGGTGGTGCAGGATGGTGAAGCTGCACAGGGTACCGCGTCCGGACGCGGTCACATGGTCCCAGTCGAAGGAGTGACACTCGCCACACGCCGGGCGCGGGGGGTGGCGCAGGGTCTGGCACTGGGTGCAGCGCTGGATCGCCAGGCGACCCTCGGCGGCCTCCTGCCACCACCAGCCATTGTCTTCCCCCATCGGGGGTTTCATGCGGAACGATTGTGCCATGGTCAGCCTCGTGGTTCTGGTGTTCTTTGTCATACCCGCACCCGTGGGTGGGCGGGCCACATGGGAAACATAATTGAAATTGAATACGAATTCAATTATGTTGCTGTGAATGCCAGCCATGGCCTGAATAAGCAACTGGAGAAGCAGCATGACTACCGAGGATATTGCCGCCCTGGAGGCGCAAATCTATGCCTTTGTCGGCCGCGAGTGTGGATCATCCACCGCAGCGGATCCGGTCAACAAGGCGATGATTCGCCACTGGTGTGAAGTGATGGGCAACACTGACCCCGATCACCTCGATGAGGAGGCGGCCGCCGCCGGGAGCCGCGGTGAGCTGGTGGCACCGGCCACCATGTTGTTCGTTTGGAATCAGACCGGCTACGCGGTCGCCAGCACCGGACGCCCCAAGGACCCCCAGGTGGAGCTGATCGGGTTGCTCGACGCCCACGGCTACAACGGCATCGTGGCCACGGACACCACCCAGGAGTATGTGCGGGAACTGCGGCTGGGGGACGTGATTTCCCAGCGCACGGTGATCGACAATATTTCCGAGCGCAAGACCACCGGTCTGGGCGAGGGTTACTTCTACGAGACAGTGACCGAGTTTACCGACCAGAACGGCGACGCCGTCGGGCGCCAGACCTTCAAGGTGCTCAAGTTCCGCCCCGCAAAGAAAGACCAGGCCTGAGTGGAGACCGCGACCATGACACAGAATCTGAAAAGCCGTGATATCAGCGTGGGTCAGACCCTGCCGGAGCGGCCCATTCCCATCACCAGCTCCCTGGTCACCTGCGCTGCCCTGGCTACCCGGGACTTCGAAAAAGTGCACCACGACAAGGCCTTCGCCCAGTCCAGCGGCATGCCCGATGTCTATATGAACATCCTGACCAGCCAGGGCCTGACCGAGACTTACCTGCGCGACTGGGTGGGTCGCGACGCGGTCTTCCGCAAGCTCAGCGTGCGCCTTGGGGCGCCGAATATTCCCGGCACCACGATGACCCTGCGCGGTGAGGTCAAGTCGGTAGAGGGAAACACGGTTGAGGTCGAGGTTGTCGGCCAGAACGACAAATGGGGCATGCACGTCAAGGCGCTCGCCACCCTGGAACTTGCCGGCTAAACCTTCCGGGGTGTCGCCTCGGTCGGCGATGCCTTGCGGTTGTCGCTGCCGTGGGCACGGGCCCCCGCGAGACCTGCGGGGGCCGCCTCAAATGCCGGGCGGCCCTGAAGTCCGGCTCAGATTTCTGGCCAGTGTATTTCGGGCAGGGCCTCGAACGCCGGCCTGGCCAGCAGGAAGCCCTGAAACAGGTGCACCCCCAGTGCCTGCAGGCGGCGCACTTCCTCCGGGTGTTCCACGCCCTCGGCGACCACGTTGATGCCCAGGGTATCGCACACCACCATCACACCTTTCACGATCGCTTCCCGCACCGGGTCTTCGTGTAGATTGCGCACCAGGGCCATGTCCAGTTTGATGATGTCCGGCTGAAATTCCGCCAGCAGGTTGAGTCCGGAGTAACCGGCACCGAAATCGTCGATGGCCGTGGTGAAACCCTGTCGCCGGTACTCGGTAAAAATGCTCTTCAGATGGTTCTTGTCACGCATCTCTTCGGCCTCAGTGACCTCGAAAATGATGCGCTCCGCGGGAAAGTTGTAGCGCCGTGCCGCCTCCAGCGTGGCGCGGATACAGGTGGCCGCCTCGTAGACGGCATTGGGCAGAAAGTTGATACTGAGCATGCAGGGGACTTGTAGCCGCGCGGCCAGCTCCACCGCCTTGAGACGGCAATCCTGGTCAAAGCGGTAGCGGTTGTCGTCGGTGACCTGGCCCAGTATGCCGGCCGCGCCAGTGCCGTCAATGCCGCGAACCAGGGCCTCATAGGCGAAAATCGTTCGCTTGCGCAGGTCGACGATGGGCTGGAAGGCCATGCTGAAGTCGAAGCCCAGGGGCTGGTCGTTGCGGCAAGCCTGGCAACGCTTCCCTTTGGCAGCGTTGATTTGACGATTCGTTGACATGGATTAAAGTTTATAAACGTGAAATAGGTTCCACTATCAGGCATTTCAGGTAATCATGCAAACAGGCTTGCACTAGCCAGGCGCTTCCTTTTCCGCCCTGTGCGGGCGTGGTGCCATGCCACGGGATATTCATGCGATGACTTCAAGCGACCCACCAGAGCCAGCCGCACCGGTCGGGCCGACGCGAACTCTACTGGTGGTGGATGACACGCCGGAGAACCTGTCGGTGCTCGGTGAAATCCTCATGCCCCACTACCGGGTGCGTGCCGCGTCCAGCGGCGAACGGGCGCTGGTGGTGGCAGCCTCGGACCCACGGCCGGAACTGATTCTCCTGGACATCATGATGCCAGGCCTCGACGGCTATCAGGTGCTGAGGCGCCTGCGTGAGGACCCGGCTACCCGGGATATTCCGGTCATCTTTGTCACCGCCCTTGATGCCGAAGACGACGAGGCGCGTGGGCTGGACCTGGGTGCTGCCGACTACATCACCAAGCCCTTGCGGCCACCGATTGTCCTGGCACGCGTGCGTACTCAGCTCGAGCTCAAGGACGCGCGCGACCGTATGCGGGACGAGAATGCCTGGCTGGAGGACGAGGTGGCGCGCCGCATGGCGGAAAACCAGCGTATCCAGGATGTGACGGTGCGGGCCCTGGCCAGTGTCGCTGAAGTGCGCGACATGGAGACCGGGGCGCATATTCTGCGCACCCAGAATTATGTTCGCGCCCTGGCGGAAACCCTCAGCCATGATCCGGGCTACGCCGATCAGCTCAGCCAGGACCGCATTGCCCTCTACAGCAAGGCGGCGGCGCTGCACGACCTCGGCAAGGTGGGGATTCCCGACGCAATTCTATTGAAACCCGGCAAGCTGGACCCGCAGGAGTGGGAGGTGATGAAGACCCACGCCCGTCTCGGTGCCGATGCCATCTGGGAGGCGATACGCAGCGAGCCGGAGGGCGAGGGCCTGGAGTTTCTCCGGGTGGCGATGGAAATCGCCCACTACCACCACGAGAAATGGGATGGCAGCGGCTACCCGGAGGGCCTGTCGGGCAGCGACATTCCGCTGTCCGCACGCCTCATGGCAGTGGCCGATGTCTACGATGCCCTGATCTGTCCCCGTGTCTATAAAGCGGCGATGCCGCGCGAGCAGGCTGTGGCGATTATCACCGATGGGCGTGGCAGCCATTTTGACCCCAAGCTGGTGGATGCCTTTCTGACCTGCCAGGCAGAGTTCCAGGCGATCGCCGAGCGCTACCGGGATGACTATGCCGGGATGGAAAAGCTCGATGGCCGCTGATGTCATACAGCAGGCGAGCCTGGCGCCCTCCCGCCGGCGGTTCCTGTCCTGGATGGGACTGGGCGGGGCGATGGCGACCCTGCCGATGCTCAGCGCTTGCGAGTCGGGCCCGCCGCTGCGTATTGTGCTTCACGACTGGCCGGGCTACGCCTTCCTGCGACTGGCACTTCGCCAGGGGCTGGTATCCGGTGACGAGGTCACCCTGGTCGAGACCGAGGGCATGGCGGAGTCGGTGGAGGCCATGGCCAGCGGCCAGGTGGACGCCGCGGCACTCACGCTGGATAACCTGATTGCCCTGCGTGCCGAGGGCGTGGATGCGGTGGTAGTGCTGCTATTCGACGTATCCTCCGGCGGTGATGCCCTGCTGGGTGGTCCGCACCTGACTTCCCTGGCGGATCTGCGCGGGGCCCGGGTAGGGCTGGAAAATACGGCCCTTAGCGCGGTCATGCTCGATCGCGCCCTGGCGGCAGGGGGCCTGCAGCGCGCCGAGATTGAGGTCGCACATTTTACCGGCAGTGCCGAGGCCGCCTGGGCGTCCGCAAACCTGGATGCCGTGCTCACCTATCAGCCGGCGGTGGAGGCGCTGCGTCAGCGCGGCCTGCGGGTTCTTTTCGATAGCCGCCAGACCCCTTTTCTGATTGTCGATGTGCTGGCAGTGCGGCGTGAGGCCCTGGGGTCGAATGCTGCCACCCTGCGCCGGTTGATACGGGGGCACTTTGCGGTACAGCGGCAGTGGCGCGAGGACCCTCTCAATACCAACTTCGCCCTGGCGTCGCTGCTGGGGGTGGATGCTCAGCAGGTACATGGAGTCTTCCGCGGCCTGAATATCCCCGATGAGCGCTTTAATCGTCAGTACCTCACCGCGCCCGCGCGCGAGCTCCACGAGGCGACACAGACCCTCTGTGGCATCCTGCGCGATGAGCGCGGCTGCGACATCTCTCTACCGGGTCTGTTTCTGCCCGATTATCTCCCGGAGCCCGGCTGATGATTGCCGCTGCCCGCCAATGCCTGTGGGCCCTGGCGCTGCTGTTGCCCGGCCTGGTCCTGGCCCAGGACCTGCGGATCGGCGTGCTTGACCACCGGGCCCTGCCCGAGCGCGGCGAGCGCTGGGCGGCGCTGGAAACCCACCTGGCCGAAACCCTGGACCTGCAGCGGGTGACAGTGCTCCCCTATGCTTACGACGAGCTGGATCGTGCCATGCGCAGCGGCATGCTGGATGTCGTGATTACCGGCAGTCTGCACCAGGTGGTCAGCGGGCACCGCATTGCTTCCATGTTGGCGGTGGCTAGCGTGATCGAGCGCAGCGAGGCCGGTGAGCCGATCGAGGGTATGGGCGGTGTGGCGCTGGTCCTGTCGGAACGGGAGGACCTGCAGGCCTTGTCCGACCTGCGCGGCAAACGGGTGGCGACTGCCGACCAGCATGCCCTCGCCGGCTACCAGGCGGTGGCTCGCGAGGTGCTGGAGGCGGGCGAGGAGGGGCCCCCGCCACTACAGGTGATCGAGACCGGGCCCCCGCAGATGGCGGCTATCCAGGCGCTGTTGGCGGGTGAGGCCGATGCCGCCTTCGTGCGAGGGGGGGCGCTCGAGGCCCTGCTGGCAGCGGGCGAGGTGGCCCCCGGTATGTTGCGCGTCCTGTCGCCCCGGCCTCTGCCGGGCTATCCGTGGCAGGTATCTTCGCGTCTCTACCCGGGGCGCGTGGTGCTGACCCTGCCGCACCTGGACCACTCACTGGCCCGCCGGATGGTGGGCGCTCTCCTGTTGCTGGAGCCGGAGGGAGCGACCGCGCGCCAGCTGGATATCCACGGTTTTGGGTTGCCACAGGACACCAGCAGCGTGGTGGCGCTGGCCCGACAGCTGCGCCTGCCGCCCTATGAACACCGCCCTCGGGTGACTCTGGGCGATGTCTGGCGCGACCACCGGGTGGCGACCCTGCTGCTGGGGCTCAGCGGCGTCGCCATTCTGCTGGCCCTGATGTTGAGCCTCCGCTATAGCCGTACCTTGCGGCGAACCCGGACCATCCTGCGCGAGCAGGGCGCGGAGCTTGAAACAGAAAGGCAGCGCTTGCAGAGCCTGTTGAATACCATTCCGGATGTGGTGTTCATGAAGGACCGCGAGGGCGGCTACGTGTTTGCCAACCCGGCCATGCGACGACTGATGGGCAGCCCCGCCGGCTCGGTGGTGGGGCGCACGGATTTCGACTTCTTTCCCCGGGATGTTGCCGAGGCCTTCCGTCGGGCGGAGGCGGAAACCCTGGCCTCGGGCAAAACGCTTGATGTCGAAGAGCAATTGCTCAGTCCCGACGGCAGCATCGACGGCCTCTATCTGACGTCAAAGGTGGCGGTGTTCAACCCGGCGGGTGAATTGCAGGGGGTTCTCGGGGTGTCCCGGGATATCACGGCCCTGCGCGAGGCGGAGCACCAGCTGCGGGAGCGACTCAAGGAGCAGCGCAGTCTCCACAATGTCTTCCATTTCACCGAAGATGCCGACCGCGAGCCGCGTGCGATGTTGCAGGCAGTCGCCGGCGGCCTGCGCGAAGGTTTGCAGTATCCGCGGTTGGCCGCGGTACGGATCGCCTGGAATGGTCTGCGGGTCGAGGTAGGCGACTACCGCAGTACGCGGCAGTCGCTCAGCGCGCCCTTCGAGGTGCCGGCGGTGGGTCGGGGCGTAGTCGAAGTCGTCTACACCGACGTCAATGAGCGGGGGCAGGTGCCGGAGTTCCTGGCGGAAGAGCAGGTGCTGCTCACCCGGGTGGCCGAGCGCTTGCAGAGTGTGTTCCAGCGCCAGCGGGAGACCCAGCAGGCCCGCGATCGCCTGGCGGTGTTTCGCGCCATCGTTTCCCGGGCGGTGGAAGCCGTGGTGCTGGTGGATGCGGAGGACCTGCACTTTGTCGAGTTCAACGACAGTGCCGCCAGCCAGCTTGGCTACACCCGGGAAGAATTTGCACGCCTGCGCCTGCCCGATATCCAGGGCGAGATGGACGAAGCGGCCATTCGTCACAAGATCGACACCCTGCGCAGCTCCGGCGGCGAGGAGTTCCAGAGCCAGCGACGCTGCAAGGATGGCAGCCTGCGGGATGTGCGTGTAGGCGTCAGCGTCCTGCGCCTGCAGGGTCGTCTGCATCTCTCGGTCATCTGGAATGACATCACAGAGCATCTCCGGACCGAGCGAGAACTGCTGGAAAAGGAGCAGCAGTATCGTGCGGCGATCGAGAGCACTTCCGACGGCTTCTGGGCCGCGGATGGCGAGGGCCGCATTCTCGAGGTCAATGGCGCCTATTGCAGAATGACTGGCCTGTCCCATGACCAGCTCCTGGGCCGCCACATCTGGGAACTGGACGCCGTGGAGACGCGAACCGAGGTTGAAGCGCGCATGCGGTCGATCCAGGACAGAGACGGTGCTGAGCACTTCGAGACTGTTCACCGCACCGCGGGTGGCAGCGAGATCCCCATCGAGGTGGTCTCGGTTTGGTCAGAGGTCGGGGGCGGCCGTTTCTATTCCTTTATCCGCGACATTACCGAACGCCGGGCCAACGAGCGGGAGCTGAGAACCTATCGCCACCACCTGGAGGAGCTGGTCGAGGCGCGTACCGCGGAAGCCGAGGAGGCGCGGCAGCGCGCAGAGGCCGCGGACCACGCCAAGAGCGTGTTTCTCGCCAACATGAGCCACGAGATTCGCACGCCGATGAATGCGGCCCTGGGCTTTGCCCACCTGCTGCGCAGCGAGCTTACCGAATCCAGTCAGCTGGAGAAGCTCGACAAGATCAACCACTCGATCAAGCACTTGCTGGGCTTGATCAATGACATTCTCGACCTGTCGAAGATCGAGGCAGATCATATCCACCTGGAGTCCGTGCCCTTCCAGTTACTGACCACTGTGGATCACGCTTGCAGCATGATGGGTGAGCGCGTGGCCCGTTCCGGCCTGGAGTTGCGGGAGGAGGTGGAGCCGGCGCTGTCGGACCTCTGGGTGTCAGGTGACCCCACGCGGGTCAGCCAGGTGTTGATCAACTTGCTCAGCAATGCCGTCAAATTCACCACCAGGGGCCATGTGACACTCCGCGCTCAGTTGCGTGAGCAGCGCGGGGATGAGCTGTTACTGCGCTTCGAGGTGGAGGACACCGGCATCGGCATGTCGGCAGAGCAGCAGGCCCGCCTGTTCCAGCCTTTCGAGCAGGCTGACACCAGCATTACGCGCAAGTATGGAGGCACCGGCCTCGGCCTGGCTATCAGTCGCCGCCTGGTGGAGATGATGGGAGGGGAAATCGGCGTTTTCAGCACGCCGGGCGAGGGCAGTACGTTCTGGTTCACGCTGCGCGCGCAGCGGGCCAGTCCGCAGCAGCAGGTCGAGCAGGGCATGGCGGAGCCGGCATCGCTCGCCATTCGTCGCGGAGCGCGGGTGTTGCTGGTCGAAGACAGCCCCCTGAACCGGGAGGTCGCCGAGGCGCTGCTCTCCGCCGTCGCGCTGACGGTGACGGCCGTGGAGAATGGTGCCGAGGCGGTGGAGGCGGTCCACCGCGAACCCTTCGACCTGGTGCTCATGGACGTCCAAATGCCAGTCATGGACGGGCTCGAGGCGAGCAGGCGCATTCGAGAGCTGCCCGAAGGAGCCGGCCTGCCGATACTGGCCTTGACTGCCAATGCGTTCGAGGAAGACCGCCAGCGCTGTCGCGAAGTCGGCATGAATGGCTTCGTGGCCAAACCGGTGGAGCCCGAGCGCCTGTACGCAATCCTGGCGCGGTGGTTGCCCGCGGCTCCTGCTGATGCAGCGGCTGCGCAGCCTGCCGGGGGCGATGCTCCCGCAGCGAGCGTCGACCCGGATGATGCGAGTCAGCTTCTCGATCAGGAGCTGGCCTTGCGTCACGTGGCCGGGAACCGGGCGGTGCTCGACCGCCTGCTGTTGGAGTTTCAGTCGCGCCACTGCGAGGATCTGCAGGCCATTCGTGAGGCGTTGGAGCAGGGGGATCGCGTCGCCGCGCAGCGCTGTGCACACACCTTGAAGGGCGTGGCGGCCACACTCGGCATGCGGCCATTGTCCGCGCGCGCAAGGGATACCGAGCGGGCCATCCGGCGGGACGATCAGGCCATGCTGCCGGGCTACCTCAGCCTCCTCGGCGCCTGTCTTGAGGACACCTGTGAGGTGATTGCGCGCAGGCTGGCGGCGCAGCCCGAAGTGGCGGAGAACCCGGCTGTCGCGGAGGTCAGTTCGCTGCAGCTGCTGCGGCCTCGCCTGCAGGCCATGCGTGTGCAGCTGGAAGCCGATGACATGCGCGCTGCCAGCACCTGGCAGTCGCTGCGACCCCTGCTGCAGGTCGTGGCGGACAAGGCCGCGGTGGAAGCCATCGACCGCTGCATGCAGGGCTGGGACCTGCCCGGGGCCCTGCGTCAGCTAGAGGTTCTGCAGGGCGATTAGCAGGCTGCGGGAAAAGTCCTCCAGCAGCCTGCGCTCCTCATCCACGAAGACTCCGGGCAGGTTGCTGTACAGGCTCAGCACCAGGGTTTCTGTTTCCAGGGGCATCGGAATGATCATGGCTGAGCGCAGCTCGCATTCCGCCGCACGGGCTTTCCAGGGTGTGTCCCGCGTATCGTCGACCAGATCGTCGACCACCTGGATGTCGCCGCTCAGGGCCGCCAGCTGGGAGGGGGACAGCGGTGCCGGGGGCTGGCCCTGACCCATTGCCGGCCGCCGGCCCGAGAGCGCGAACAGTTCCCCCAGGGTGTCGGTAAAATCGATGGCATCACCGGCCCGGGCGAGAACCTCGATATCGGGCAGGGCCCCGGGGGCGCTGAGCGTGACCCGTCCCAGCCAGGCCAGGCGGTAGCCACGGGTACGCACCAGCGCCTGAACGGTGCGCTCGAGAATGGCCTGCCGCGAGCCGGCCCGCAGCAGCTCCCCATGGCAGTAAAGCAGTGCCTCCCTGACGGCTGCCAGACGGGTGGCCCGGTCCACGGCGCGTCGACGGGTGTCGATGTCCATCAGGGTGCCGGAAATGCGTACCGGGCGACCGCTGGCCTCGCGGGAGGTTACCTTGCCGCGCTCCAGCATCCACTGCCAGCCACCACCGGCGCGTTCGTAGCGCAGTTCGCAGTCGTAGGCGCTGTTCTCCCCCGCGAGCAGGCGGGCCAGCAGGCGATCAGAGCGAGCGCGGTCGTCGGGGTGCAGCAATTGCCGGCGTTCCTCGAAGGTGGCCGGGGGTGGGTGGTCGCAGTCGTAGCCCAGCAGGCTGCCCCAGCGGGGGTTCAGGCGCAGTCCGTTCGAGGGGATATGCCATTCCCAGGTGCCCGCATCGGTGCCCCAGAGCACCCCCTCCAGATAGCTTTGTTGCTCACGCAGCTCTTGCTCGCGCTGACGCAGGGGGGTCACGTCGATGATGTTGACGGGGATATGCCGGGCATCCTCCGGCCGGCTTGCAATCGGCATGGCCAGCAGTGCCTGGAACAGGCTGCCGTCGCGTCTGGCCATGCGGGTTTCCTGGCGCAACCAGTCGCGACCCTCCCAGTAGGCACACAGGCCTTCGAGGAATGTCTGGGCGCTGTCCGGGTCGAAGTGCCGGTCGATACCCTGCATCAGGTCGCGTTCACTGTGCTCGCCAAAAAGCGCGATGGCCGCCGGGTTGACGGCGCGCACCTGAACTCGCTGAATCAGGGCGCTGAGGGTCTCCGGGTTGTCGCGCAGGTGGGATCGCAGGTCGCTTACGCCCTCGGCGCGAAGCTGTTCAACACCGCGATAGACCTCCGACAGATCTTCGTCGAGCATTGCGGTGGCGGTGGACTGGAACAGAAAGCGAAAGCGGTCGCGGCTCTGTCGCAGCAGTTGCTCGAAATGCTGATAGCGGTCGATGTCGGCGAGCAGCAGCCCGAGTATCCAGGTACCCAGGGTCAGGACTCCGAGATAGGCCGGCGCCAGGTCGAAGAGGATCCGTGGGCGGTCTTGCAGCGGCAACAGCAGAAACAGCGCCACGGCAATACCGTGAACCGCGAGCCCCAGGGCGAGCAGGCGCCAGCCATGGCGGTCCTCCTCCGTCCGCTTGAAGAAGACGCGTGCGGCGAGACCCGCGAGACAGGCCGAGGCGATAACCAGAATGCCGATCAGTGTGCCCGGGCCCCCCAGGCTTAGCCGGTAGCCGGCGGCAAACAGGCCGGCGATGCCCGCTGCCAGTGGCCCGCCGTGTAGTGCCCCGAGGCTGAGCATGACGGTTCTGCCATCGAAAATGACTCCGGGCTGGTAGGTGACGGCATTCAGCATGGACAGGATGGCAGCACTCCCGAACAGCAGTCCCATGGCGCTGCCCCGCATCGGGCCAGCGGCCGGCAGGCGCTGCACCAGCAGGCGGTAGACAAAGCACAGCGCCAGTATCAATGTGCCGTTGCCAATCAGATCCTCTGTCAGTCGGGGGAGGAAGTCGCTCATCGGTGTCCGGGGTGGGGTTCATGCTCAACCGGCTATCGGAGTTCCGCGCCGGCCCAGCCCGCGAGTGTAGCCCCGCGACACCCCCTGGACCAGACTCAGTGTGAGGTGCTGCGGGCCCACACCGCAGCCCGGGAAAAATCTTCCGGGAACGTGTTGACAAAGGCCGGGTGCCTCAGCAGAATATGCCGCCTTCTGGAGGGGTTCCCGAGTGGCCAAAGGGATCAGACTGTAAATCTGACGCGAAAGCTTCGGTGGTTCGAATCCACCCCCCTCCACCAGGATTCAAATGCTGTGCAGCCCGTACGCGGGAAGTTGGTGGAAAGTGCGCAGCAAGGAAAGGTAGCGGGTTCGGCGGGTATAGTTCAATGGTAGAACCTCAGCCTTCCAAGCTGATGATGCGGGTTCGATTCCCGCTACCCGCTCCAGGCACGCATCGGTTGCAGTTTTGCAGTCGGGTGCGGGGTCAAGAGTAAGGCTCATATAGCTCAGTCGGTAGAGCACTTCCTTGGTAAGGAAGAGGTCACCGGTTCAAGTCCGGTTATGAGCTCCATTTCGTCCCGCCGCGCACGGTTGGTCCCGTGCACGGCGGTAAAACAATGTGGCAGGGCGGTATCACTGCAAATCGGCCGGTAACTAGGAGACCGTTGCAATGGCAAAGGAAAAGTTCGAGCGTAGTAAGCCCCACGTCAACGTGGGCACCATTGGTCACGTTGACCATGGCAAGACGACGCTGACGGCGGCGCTGACCAAGGTGTGCTTTGACGCCTGGGGCAGTGGTTCCGCGGTGGCCTTTGACGGTATCGACAACGCCCCGGAAGAGCGCGAGCGTGGTATCACCATCGCGACCTCCCACGTGGAGTACGACTCTCCGAGCCGTCACTACGCGCACGTTGACTGCCCCGGTCACGCCGACTACGTGAAGAACATGATCACCGGTGCGGCGCAGATGGACGGCGCGATCCTGGTGTGTGGCGCGACTGACGGCCCGATGCCGCAGACCCGCGAGCACATCCTGCTGTCCCGCCAGGTGGGCGTACCCTACATCGTTGTGTTCCTGAACAAGGCCGACCTGCTGGCAGAAGACTGCGGCGGTGCGGACACCGAGGAATACGCCGAGATGAAGGAGCTGGTGGAAATGGAGCTGCGCGAGCTGCTCGACACCTACGACTTCCCGGGCGACGACACCCCGATCATCTGTGGTTCCGCGCTGATGGCGCTGAACGGTGAAGATGAGAACGAGCTGGGCGTATCCGCGGTCAAGAAGCTGGTAGAGACCCTGGACGAGTACATTCCGGAGCCGGAGCGTGCGATCGACCAGACCTTCCTGATGCCGGTTGAAGACGTGTTCTCCATCTCCGGTCGCGGCACCGTGGTCACCGGTCGTGTTGAGCGCGGCATCATCAAGGTGGGCGACGAGATCGAGATCGTGGGTATCCGCGACACCCAGAAGACCACCTGCACCGGTGTGGAAATGTTCCGCAAGCTGCTCGACGAAGGTCGTGCCGGTGAGAACGTTGGTATCCTGCTGCGCGGCACCAAGCGCGAGGAAGTGGAGCGTGGTCAGGTTCTGGCGAAGCCGGGCAGCGTGACGCCGCACACCAAGTTCGAGGCGGAAGTGTACGTGCTGTCCAAGGAAGAAGGTGGTCGTCACACCCCGTTCTTCAAGGGCTACCGTCCGCAGTTCTACTTCCGTACCACGGACGTGACCGGTGCCTGTGAGCTGCCGGAAGGCGTCGAGATGGTCATGCCGGGCGATAACATCCAGATGGTGGTGACGCTGATTGCGCCGATCGCCATGGAAGATGGTCTGCGCTTTGCGATCCGCGAAGGTGGCCGCACCGTCGGCGCCGGCGTGGTTGCCAAGATCATCGAGTAAGTGTGAAGTGAGCGGGGCTTTGCCGGCAGGCGGGCCCCGACAGGCGTGAGCCGAACGGCCACACAGGGCAGTTCGGCTTCGTTGTCTCAGAAAGTGTTACAGGCCAGTAGCTCAATTGGCAGAGCAGCGGTCTCCAAAACCGCAGGTTGGGGGTTCGAGTCCCTCCTGGCCTGCCATTAATGGCAGGGGGCCCCAGGGCCCGAAAGCAAGACAAACCGCAGCCGGGGTGCAGGAATGAGTGTTGATACGACCGGTGGAGGCCGCCTTGACACCCTGAAGTGGGTGATCGTGGCCGTGCTGGTTGCCGTGGGTGTTGTCGGCAACAGCTACTACGCCGATCAGTCCTTGCTGTATCGCGTGCTGGCGCTGGTGGGGCTGGCCTTTGTCGCCGGCTACATCGCGCTGCAGACGGCCAAGGGCGCAGCCTTCTGGTCGCTGGTGCGTGGCTCGCGCACGGAAATCCGCAAGGTGGTCTGGCCCACGCGCCAGGAAACCGTCCAGACCACGATGATCGTGGTGATATTCGTATTGCTGGTGGCACTGATGCTGTGGGGGCTGGATTCCCTGCTCGGCTGGCTGGTGTCGCTGGTGATTGGTTGAGCAGGATAAGGATTGGCCGATGGCTATGCGCTGGTACGTGGTTCACGCTTACTCGGGCTTCGAGAAAAAGGTCGCGACTGCCCTGAAAGAGCGCATTGAACTGCACAACATGCAGGATCGCTTCGGCGAGGTGCTGGTGCCTACCGAGGAAGTGGTGGAAATGCGCGGTGGCCAGAAGCGTCGCAGTGAGCGCAAGTTCTTCCCCGGTTACGTGCTGGTGCAGATGGAACTGGATGACGGGACCTGGCACCTGGTTAAGGAAACCCCGCGCGTGCTGGGTTTCATCGGCGGCAAGGCGGATGCGCCGGCGCCGATCACCGATGCCGAGGCGGCGGCCATTCTGCGTCGCGTCGAAGCGGGCACCGAAGCGCCCCGCCCGAAAACAGTTTTCGAGCCCGGCGAGATGGTTCGGGTCATCGACGGCCCCTTCAACGACTTCAATGGCGTTGTCGAGGAAGTCAATTACGAGAAGAGCCGCCTGAACGTCGCGGTTCTGATCTTTGGTCGGTCCACGCCGGTAGAGCTGGAATTCAGCCAGGTCGAGAAGGCCTGACCGACCTCCGTGGCCGGGGGTATCCCGGTCGACAGCAACCGACGACTGCGGTCGTCACAATGGGGAGCCTCGGCGCTCCGGCCCCGCGGGGTCGACATCGTCAGGCGCTTGTACCCGGGAGTTGAAACATGGCAAAGAAAGTCCAGGCTTATATCAAGCTGCAGGTGAAGGCCGGCCAGGCCAACCCCAGCCCGCCGGTCGGTCCGGCGCTGGGTCAGCACGGTGTGAACATCATGGAATTCTGCAAGGCGTTCAACGCCGAGACCCAGGGCATGGAGCCCGGTCTGCCGATTCCGGTGGTGATTACCGTTTACGCGGACCGTTCCTTCACCTTCATCAAGAAGACCCCGCCGGCCGCTGTGCTGCTGCGCAAGATCGCCAAGATCGACAAGGGTTCCGCTACGCCGAACACCCACAAGGTCGGCAAGGTGACCCGCGAGCAGCTGGAAGAGATCGCCAACATGAAGTGGCCTGATCTCACCGCCGCCGACATGGATGCGGCAGTTCGTACCATTGCAGGCAGCGCGCGTTCTGCCGGTCTCGATGTAGAGGGGGTCGTCTAATGGCCAAGTTGTCCAAGCGTCTTCGCGCGTATCGCGAAAAAGTCCAGCCCGGCAAAGCCTATCCGCTGGAAGAGGCGGTAGCCCTGCTCAAGGAGCTGGCGACTGCAAAGTTCAACGAGACGGTTGAAGTGGCGGTTAACCTGGGTGTCGATGCCCGGAAATCGGACCAGGCCGTACGCGGTGCCACGACCCTGCCCCACGGTACCGGCAGCTTTGTTCGCGTGGCCGTGTTTGCCCAGGGCGATGCCGCCGAGCAAGCCAAGGCGGCGGGTGCCGACCTGGTTGGCATGGAAGACCTGGCCGAACAGGTCAAGGGTGGCATGATGGACTTCGACGTGGTTGTGGCCTCTCCGGATGCCATGCGCGTGGTTGGCCAGCTGGGCCAGATCCTCGGCCCGCGCGGCCTGATGCCGAACCCCAAGACCGGCACGGTCACCCCCGATGTGGTCACCGCGGTGAAGAATGCCAAGGCGGGTCAGGTGCGTTACCGTACCGACAAGAATGGCATCATTCACGGTGGCATTGGCAAGATCGACTTCGAGGTGGACGCGATCCGCGGCAACCTGGAAGCCTTGCTGGCCGACCTGCGCAAGGCCAAGCCTTCCGCGGCGAAAGGTATTTACATGAAGAAGATCACCCTGTCCACCACCATGGGTCCGGGTGTGACGGTCGACCAGGCGTCGATCAACGTTTGATGTGCCGCCCCCTCGGGGGCTGCATGCAGTCGGCCCGCCAGGGAGGGTGGGTCGAGTTGCACTCAGGGGGTCGAGGCCTCCGGTGCAACACGCTTTGAGGTCTTTGGAGCAGGCTCAGGCCATGGCGGTATGCCGCCATTACCTGGTTGAGAGCACGCTGAGAACTGAAGGCCATCAAAGACCGTAGGTGAGCAGCCCCGCGGGGTTGCGCGTAAATGTCCTGGCGAGAGCGGGATGGCCTACGCAGATGGTGGATTCGTTCACCACGCAAGGAGGCAGTAAGCGGTTGTACCGCAAGCTGCCACACATGTTAATCCAGAGGTAATACCAGTGGCAATTGGACTCGAAGACAAGAAAGCGATCGTAGCTGAAGTTAACGAGACTGCCACCAGTGCCATGTCCCTGGTGATCGCCGATGCACGTGGCGTCACCGTGGGGAACATGACGGCTCTGCGCCAGAGTGCGCGTGACAATGCTGTGGTGCTCCGCGTCGTGCGGAACACCCTGGCCAAGCGCGCCCTGGCGGGAACGGAATTCGAGTGTGTCTGTGACTCGCTCGTAGGTCCCTCCCTGTTCGGATTCTCCATGGAGGATCCGGGCGCCGCGGCCCGACTGTTCAAGGATTTCGCCAAGGAGCAGAAAAACTTCGAGGTGAAGGCACTGGCGGTGAGCGGCCAGATGCTGGGTGCAGAACAACTGGATGTACTGGCGAAACTGCCGACGCGTGATCAAGCGCTCTCAATGTTGATGAGTGTGATGAAGGCGCCGGTGACCAAGCTGGTACAGACCATGAACGAAGTACCCGGAAAACTGGTTCGCACACTGGCAGCAGTACGCGATCAGAAAGAGGCGGCCTGAGGGCCTGCCGACGTACACTCAATTATCAACCAGGAGAAAGTGAATCATGGCTCTGTCCAAAGATGACATTCTGAATGCAATTGCTGAAATGAGCGTAATGGAAGTGGTTGAGCTCATCAGCGCCATGGAAGAAAAGTTCGGTGTAACCGCTGCTGCTGCAGTGGCTGCTGCTCCGGCTGCTGCTGGCGGCGACGCCGGTGGTGCTGCTGAAGAGCAGACCGAGTTTGACGTGATTCTGGCCGAAGCCGGCGAGAAGAAAGTCAACGTGATCAAGGCTGTTCGCGAAGTAACCGGCCTGGGCCTGAAGGAAGCCAAGGGTCTGGTCGACGGCGCTCCCTCCGCAGTTAAGGAAGGCGTTGCCAAGGCCGAAGCCGAAGAGCTCAAGGCCAAGCTCGAGGAAGCTGGCGCGAAAGTCGAGATCAAGTAAGCGCGTGCAGTTCGCTTGGCAGAATGCCAGGCACGGACAAGGCTGGTGGGCATTGTTGCCTGCCGGCCTTTTCCCGCTTGAAGAGTACTGGTTTTTATCGGGTCGGCAACCGCGGGTTGCGCGGCCTGTGACAGGGCTGGTTGGCTGCCGGTGAGGTGGCGGGAAATTGAAGAGGCTGGGGAGTACTGATGGCATACTCGTACACTGAGAAGAAACGCATTCGCAAGGACTTCGGCACGCTGTCGAACGTGATGGACGTCCCGTATCTGCTTGCGATCCAACTGGATTCATACAGGAAATTTACCCAGCAGGGCGTTCCCCTGGAAGAGCGCGGCGACTACGGTCTGCACGCCGCCTTCAAATCCGTGTTCCCGATCACCAGCTACAGCGGCAACGCTGCCCTGGAGTACGTCGATTACAAGCTGGGCACCCCCGTCTTTGACGTCAACGAGTGCCAGCTGCGCGGCGTCACCTATTCCTGCGCCCTGCGGGTCAAGGTGCGCCTGATCATCTACGACAAGGACTCGTCCAGCAAGACCATCAAGGACATCAAGGAGCAGGAAGTCTACATGGGGGAAATCCCCCTGATGACCGAGAACGGCACCTTCGTTGTCAACGGCACCGAGCGGGTAATCGTCTCCCAGCTGCATCGCTCGCCGGGTGTCTTCTTTGATCACGACAAGGGCAAGACCCACTCCTCCGGCAAGCTGCTCTACTCCGCGCGTATCATCCCCTACCGCGGTTCCTGGCTGGACTTCGAGTTCGATCCCAAGGACATGGTCTTCGTGCGCATCGACCGCCGCCGCAAGCTGCCGGCGACCATCCTGCTGCGCGCCCTCGGCTACGAGTCCGAGGAAGTCCTGGACATGTTCTACGACTTCAACACCTTCACCGTCGACAAGGACGGGAACTACAAGATGACGCTGATTCCCGCGCGTCTGCGTGGTGACGTCGCGTCGTTCGACATCAAGGTGGGCAAGAAGGTGGTGGTTGAGCAGGGCCGCCGGATTACCGCGCGTCACATCCGCGAGCTGGAAAAGGCCGAGGTCAGCGAGCTGGAGATTCCCCGCGAATACCTCTATGGCCGCGCCCTGGCGCGCAACCTGGTCGACGAAAAGACCGGGGAGCTGATCGCCGAGTGCAATAGCGAGATCACCGAGGAGCAGCTGGGCAAGCTGGAAGCGGCGGGCATCGATACCATCGAGACCCTCTACACCAACGAGCTCGACTGCGGCCCCTATATTTCCGAGACCCTGCGCCAGGACAGCACCCGCAGCGAGCTGGAAGCGCTGGTGGAAATCTACCGCATGATGCGCCCGGGCGAACCGCCGACCAAGGAGTCCGCGGAAAACCTGTTCCAGAACCTGTTCTTCTCGCCCGACCGCTACGACCTGTCGGCGGTGGGCCGGATGAAGTTCAACCGCCGCCTGGGTCGCGAGGAAGTGACCGGCAGCGGTGTGCTGGATCGCGAAGACATCGTCGATGTGCTGAAGACCCTGGTGGACATCCGCAACGGTCGCGGCATGGTCGACGATATCGATCACCTGGGCAACCGCCGGGTACGCAGTGTCGGCGAGATGGCCGAGAACCAGTTCCGCGTTGGCCTGGTGCGCGTGGAGCGTGCGGTCAAGGAGCGCCTGTCCATGGCCGAGTCCGAGGGCCTGATGCCCCAGGACCTGATCAATGCCAAGCCGGTATCGGCGGCGGTCAAGGAGTTCTTCGGTTCCAGCCAGCTGTCCCAGTTCATGGACCAGAACAACCCGCTGTCCGAGGTGACCCACAAGCGCCGTGTCTCCGCCCTCGGCCCGGGCGGTCTGACCCGCGAGCGCGCCGGCTTCGAGGTGCGCGACGTGCATCCGACCCACTACGGTCGGGTCTGCCCGATTGAAACGCCGGAAGGCCCGAACATCGGTCTGATCAACTCCCTGGCAACCTACGCCCGGACCAATGACTACGGCTTCCTGGAGAGCCCCTACCGCAAGGTGGTGGACGGCCAGGTCACCGATGACATCGAATTCCTCTCCGCCATCAACGAGGCGGAGTACGTGATCGCCCAGGCCTCCTCGACGGTGGACAAGGACAACCGCTTCGTCGACGACCTGATCACCGTGCGGCACATGAACGAATTCACCGTGATGCCGCCCGAGAAGGTGGACTTCATGGATGTGTCGCCGAAGCAGGTGGTCTCCGTGGCGGCGGCCCTGATTCCCTTCCTGGAGCACGATGACGCCAACCGGGCGCTGATGGGCTCGAACATGCAGCGTCAGGCGGTGCCGACCCTGAAGGCGGAGAAGCCGCTGGTGGGTACCGGCATGGAGCGCTATGTGGCCTCCGATTCCGGGGTCTGCGTGGTGGCGCGCCGGGACGGCTACATCGATTCCGTGGATGCCAGCCGCATCGTGGTGCGGGTGAATGATGCCGACGTGGGTCCCAACGAGGCCCCGGTGGACATCTACAACCTGACCAAGTACACCCGTTCCAACCAGAACACCTGCATCAACCAGCGTCCGATCGTCAAGCAGGGCGACGTGGTGGCCCGCGGTGACATCCTGGCGGACGGTCCCTCCGTGGACATGGGCGAACTGGCCCTGGGCCAGAATATCCGTATCGCCTTCATGCCCTGGAATGGCTACAACTTCGAGGACTCCATCCTCATCTCCGAGAATGTGGTCAAGGAAGATCGCTTCACCACGATTCACATTCAGGAGCTGACCTGTATCGCCCGGGACACCAAGCTGGGTTCCGAGGAGATCTCCGCGGACATCCCCAATGTCGGTGAGAGTGCCCTGGCCAAGCTGGACGAATCCGGGATTGTCTACATCGGCGCCGAAGTGGAAGCCGGCGACATCCTGGTGGGCAAGGTCACGCCGAAGGGCGAGACCCAGCTCACCCCGGAAGAAAAGCTGCTGCGGGCGATCTTTGGCGAGAAGGCCTCGGACGTCAAGGACACCTCCCTGCGGGTCCCCTCCAGCACCAAGGGTACCGTGGTTGACGTACAGGTCTTCACCCGCGACGGGCTGGAGAAGGACGCCCGCGCCCTGCAGATCGAGAAGCACCAGCTGGACGAGTTCCGCAAGGACCTGAAGGAAGAGTTCCGCATCTACGAAGAGGCGACCTTCTCCATGCTGGCGAACCAGCTCCGCGGCGCCAAGACCGTCAGTGGCGCGGGTCTGGCCAAGGGCACCGAGCTCACCGACGATGTGCTGGCGGGCCTGGATCGCGAGCAGTGGTTCAAGCTCAAGCTCTCCGACTCCGCGCTGAACGACAACCTGGCCAACGCCAAGCGTCAGCTGGAGGAGCAGAACAAGCTGCTGGAAGAGCGTTTCGAAGACAAGAAGCGCAAGCTCCAGAGCGGCGATGACCTGGCGCCGGGCGTGCTCAAGATCGTCAAGGTTTACCTGGCGATCAAGCGTCGCATCCAGCCGGGCGACAAGATGGCGGGTCGCCACGGTAACAAGGGTGTGATCTCGGTGATCATGCCGGTGGAGGACATGCCCTTCGACGCCAACGGCGAGCCGGTGGATATCGTCCTCAACCCGCTGGGCGTGCCCTCGCGGATGAACGTGGGGCAGATCCTGGAGACTCACCTGGGCATGGCCGCCAAGGGTCTCGGTGTGAAGATCGACGAGATGCTGCAGACGCAGCGCAAGGTGGCCGAGATTCGCGGCTTCCTGGAGAAGATCTACAACGAGAGCGCTGGGCGTGCCGAGGACCTGAAGTCCCTGAGCGACGAAGAAGTTCTCACCCTCGCCAACAACCTGCGCGCGGGTGTGCCCATGGCGACGCCGGTCTTCGACGGTGCCCAGGAGGATGCCATCAAGGGCCTGCTGAAGCTGGCGGACCTGCCCGAGAGCGGTCAGTTCACGCTCTTTGACGGTCGTACCGGCGAGGCCTTTGACCGCCCGGTTACCGTGGGCTACATGTACATGCTGAAGCTGAACCACCTGGTGGACGACAAGATGCACGCGCGTTCCACCGGTTCCTACAGCCTGGTTACCCAGCAGCCGCTGGGCGGCAAGGCGCAGTTCGGTGGTCAGCGTTTCGGAGAAATGGAGGTCTGGGCCCTGGAGGCCTACGGTGCCGCCTATACCCTGCAGGAGATGCTGACGGTGAAGTCGGACGACGTGGCCGGCCGCACCAAGATGTACAAGAACATCGTCGACGGCGATCACCGGATGGAACCGGGAATGCCCGAGTCCTTCAACGTGCTGGTCAAGGAAATTCGCTCGCTCGGTATCGATATCGAGCTGGAGAACGAATGACCGGCAGCACCGGACTCAATGGCAGCTGGCGCGGGCGCGCCGGCTGCCGACAGGATAACCTCGTGGAGGAAAGGCCTTGAAAGACTTACTGAATCTCCTCAAAGCTCAGGGACAGACCGAAGAGTTCGACGCCATTCGCATCGGTCTGGCGTCCCCGGAAATGATCCGGGCCTGGTCCTTTGGTGAAGTGAAAAAGCCGGAGACCATCAACTACCGGACCTTCAAACCGGAGCGGGACGGCCTGTTCTGCGCCAAGATCTTTGGCCCGGTGAAGGATTACGAGTGTCTGTGCGGCAAGTACAAGCGGCTCAAGCACCGCGGCGTGATCTGCGAAAAGTGCGGCGTGGAAGTCGCCCTGGCCAAGGTGCGTCGCGAACGCATGGGCCACATTGAACTGGCCAGCCCGGTCGCGCACATCTGGTTCCTGAAGTCGCTGCCGTCCCGCATCGGTCTGCTGCTGGACATGACCCTGCGCGATATCGAGCGCGTGCTCTACTTCGAGTCCTACGTGGTGACCGAACCCGGCCTGACCCCGCTGACTCCCGGCCAGCTCCTCACCGACGAGGAGTACTACGAGGCCATGGAGGAGCACGGTGACGAGTTCACTGCCAAGATGGGCGCGGAAGCGGTCCAGGACCTGATGAAGCAGCTGGAGCTGGATGCGGAAATTGCCCGCCTGCGCGAGGAAATCCCGCAGACCAACTCCGAGACCAAGATCAAGAAGCTGTCCAAGCGGCTGAAACTGATGGAAGCCTTCGCCGGCTCCGGCAACAAGCCCGAGTGGATGGTGCTCAACGCCCTGCCCGTGCTGCCGCCGGATCTGCGTCCGCTGGTGCCCCTGGATGGCGGCCGTTTCGCCACCTCGGACCTGAACGACCTGTACCGCCGGGTGATCAACCGCAACAACCGCCTGAAGCGTCTGCTCGACCTCAACGCGCCGGATATCATCGTGCGCAACGAGAAGCGCATGCTGCAGGAGGCGGTAGACGCCCTGCTGGACAACGGCCGTCGCGGCCGCGCCATCACCGGCTCCAACAAGCGCCCGCTGAAGTCCCTGGCCGACATGATCAAGGGCAAGCAGGGGCGTTTCCGCCAGAACCTGCTGGGCAAGCGGGTCGACTACTCCGGTCGTTCGGTGATCGTGGTGGGGCCGACCCTCAAGCTGCACCAGTGCGGCCTGCCCAAGAAGATGGCCCTGGAGCTGTTCAAGCCCTTCATCTTCGGCAAGCTGGAAGCGCGCGGCCTGGCCACCACCATCAAGGCGGCCAAGAAAATGGTCGAGCGCGAACCGCCGGAAGTCTGGGACATCCTCGCCGAGGTAATCCGCGAGCACCCGGTGCTGCTCAACCGTGCGCCCACCCTGCACCGTTTGGGTATCCAGGCCTTCGAGCCGGTCCTGATCGAGGGCAAGGCAATCCAGCTGCACCCGCTGGTGTGTGCCGCCTACAACGCCGACTTCGACGGTGACCAGATGGCGGTTCACGTGCCGCTGACCCTGGAAGCGCAGCTCGAAGCCCGGGCGCTGATGATGTCGACCAACAACATCCTCTCTCCGGCCAATGGCGAGCCGATCATCGTGCCGTCCCAGGACGTGGTACTGGGTCTCTACTACATGACCCGGGCACGGGTGAACGCCAAGGGCGAAGGCATGGCCTTCGCCAACGTGACCGAGGTGAGCCGCGCCTACCGCGGGGGCCACGTGCACCTGCAGGCACGGGTCAAGGTCCGTGTTCACGAAGTGGTCAACACCGACGAGGGCGAGCGCGAGGAGCGCACCTTCGTCGCCGATACCACCGTGGGGCGCGCCCTGCTGTGGGAAATCGTGCCGCTGGGCCTGGCCTACGACCTGGTCAACCGCGACATGAACAAGAAGTCCATCTCGCGCATCATCAACCAGTGCTACCGCGCGGTGGGCCTGAAGGCCACGGTGATCTTCGCCGACCAGTTGATGTACACCGGTTACGAGTACTCCACCCGCTCCGGTTCCTCCATCGGCGTAAACGACTTCGAGATCCCCGCCGCCAAGGCCGAGCTGATTGCCCGTGCCGAGGCCGAGGTGAAGGAAATCGAAGACCAGTACGCTGCGGGTCTGGTGACCCAGGGCGAGAAGTACAACAAGGTGATCGATATCTGGTCCCGGGCCAACGACCTGGTCTCCAAGGCGATGATGGAGGGCCTGTCCAAGGAGGCCGTCATCAACCGCGAAGGCGAGGAAGAAGAGCAGCCCTCCTTCAACTCGGTGTACATCTACGCCGATTCCGGTGCCCGGGGTTCACCCGCTCAGATCCGCCAGCTGGCGGGCATGCGCGGCCTGATGGCCAAGCCGGATGGCTCGATCATCGAGACGCCCATCGTGGCCAACTTCCGCGAGGGTCTGAACGTACTGCAGTACTTCATCTCGACCCACGGGGCCCGTAAGGGTCTGGCGGATACCGCGCTGAAGACCGCCAACTCCGGGTACCTGACCCGGCGTCTGGTGGACGTGGCCCAGGACCTGGTGGTCACGGAAGTCGATTGTGGCACCGACAGCGGCCTGCTGATGACCCCGGTTATCGATGGTGGCGATATCATTGAATCCCTGGGGGATCGCGTACTGGGCCGTATCGTGGCCAAGGACGTGATCAAGCCCGGCACCGATGACGAAATCGCCATCACCGCCGGCACCATGCTCGACGAGCTGTGGATCCGCCGCCTGGAGGAAATGGGTATTGACGAGGTGGAAGTGCGCTCGCCGATCACCTGTGAGACCCGCCACGGTATCTGTTCCACCTGCTACGGTCGCGACCTGGCCCGCGGTCACCGGGTGAACATGGGCGAGGCCATCGGTGTCGTTGCGGCCCAGTCCATCGGTGAGCCCGGCACCCAGCTGACCATGCGGACCTTCCACATCGGTGGTGCGGCGTCCCGGGCAACCGCCCAGGACAACATCCAGGTGATGAATGAAGGCTCCGTGCGTCTGCACAACCTGAAGACGGTGCAGCGCAAGGACGGCAATCTGGTTGCGGTATCGCGTTCCGGGGAACTGTCCATCCTGGACAAGATGGGTCGCGAGCGGGAGCGTTACAAGCTGCCCTATGGCGCCATCCTCAAGGTGGCGGACCACGATGCGGTGGAAGCTGGCGCTGTCGTTGCGAACTGGGACCCCCACACCCACCCGATCATCACCGAGATGGCGGGCACGGTGAAGTTCTCCAACATGGAGGAGGGCATCACTATCAAGCGCCAGACCGACGAACTGACCGGTCTGTCCAGCATTGAGGTGATGGATGTCGGCGAGCGGCCGGCAGCGGGCAAGGACGTGCGTCCGGCCGTGACCCTGGTCGACGACAAGGGCGAGGAAGTCATGCTGGCAGGCACCAATGTGCCGGCCCACTATTTCCTGCCGCCCAGCTCTCTGGTCAGCCTGGAGAACGGCGCCCAGGTGGAAGTCGGCGATGTGATCGCGCGGATTCCCCAGGAAGGTTCCAAGACCCGTGACATCACCGGTGGTCTGCCCCGGGTTGCGGATCTGTTCGAGGCGCGCAAGCCGAAGGAGCCCGCGATTCTTGCGGAAATCTCCGGTACCGTCAGCTTCGGCAAGGAAACCAAGGGCAAGCGCCGCCTGGTGATTACTCCGACCGACGGCAAGCCGCTGCCCGATGGTTCCGACCACTACGAAACCTTGATCCCCAAGTGGCGCAACCTGGGTGTGTTCGAGGGTGAATCGGTGGAGAAGGGCGAGGTGATCTCCGAGGGTCCCATGAGCCCCCACGATATCCTTCGCCTCAAGGGTGTCGAGTCCCTGGCCAAGTACATCGTCAACGAGATCCAGGAGGTCTACCGCCTCCAGGGTGTAAAGATCAACGACAAGCACATCGAGGTGATTGTTCGCCAGATGCTGCGCAAGGTCGTGATCACTTCGTCCGGCGATTCCAGCCTGATCAAGGGCGAGCAGGTGGAGTACGTGACGCTGCTGGAAGAGAACGAGCGCCTGTTGGCAGACGGTCTGATTCCGGCAACCGGCGACCGCGAGCTGCTGGGTATCACCAAGGCCTCCCTGGCAACCGAAAGCTTCATCTCGGCGGCCTCCTTCCAGGAGACCACCCGGGTGCTGACCGAAGCTGCGGTGACCGGCAAGCGCGACTTCCTGCGCGGCCTGAAGGAGAACGTGGTGGTGGGTCGTCTGATCCCCGCCGGTACTGGCCTGGCCTACCACGAGGAGCGCAAGCGCAAGCGTGGCAGCGAGGTCGAGATGAGCGTCTCCGCCGAAGAGATCGAAGCCGCACTGACCGAGGCCCTGCAGGGCAACGACTGAGGTCGGCGATAGCGAAGTCCCGCTCCCGCGGGCTTCGCGGCGATGACTCAGGGCCCATCCCTCCGGGATGGGCCCTTTTTTTGTCCTTGAAAAGTGCGGTTGGCACCGGGTCCCGTCAGCAGAGCCGGGCTATCGGGGGCTGGGATCTCTCGTGCGGGCAAAACGCGGAGAAAAAAAAACCGACCCGGAGGTCGGCTTTTTCAACGGCGGAGGTGGATCAGCCGGCTTTCTTGCGTGCCGCCACTTCAGCGATGACCTGCTCGGAGACGTTCTGCGGGCAGGGCAGGTAGTGGGAGAACTCCATGGAGAACTGCCCGCGACCTGAGGTCATGGTGCGCAGGTGGCCGATATAGCCAAACATCTCGGACAGCGGGACATCTGCCTTGATGCGCACGCCGGTCGGGCCAGGCTCCTGGTCCTTGATCATGCCGCGGCGACGGTTGAGGTCACCGATGACGTCACCCACGTGATCTTCCGGGGTAAACACGTCGACCTTCATGATCGGCTCGATCAGCTGCGGTGCGGCCTTGGGCATGGACTGGCGGAATGCGCCCTTGGCGGCCAGCTCGAAGGCAATGGCCGAGGAGTCTACCGCGTGGTAGGAGCCGTCGAACAGCTCGACTTCGACGTCAAGTACCGGGAAGCCGGCGATCGGGCCCTCTTCCATCATCACCTTGAAGCCCTTCTCGATGGCCGGGAAGAACTCTTTGGGTACGTTACCGCCCACCACCGAGGAGGAGAAGGCGAAGCCGGAGCCGGGCTCACCGGGCTTGATCCGGTAGTCGATACGACCGAACTGGCCGGAGCCACCGGACTGCTTCTTGTGGGTGTAGCTATCTTCAATCTGCTGGGTGATGGTCTCGCGGTAGGCCACCTGGGGCTTGCCCACCACCAGTTCGACACCGTAGGTGCGCTTGAGGATGTCGACCTTGATGTCCAGGTGCAGTTCGCCCATGCCCTTGAGGATGGTCTCACCGGAATCCTCGTCGGTCTCGACGCGGAAGGAGGGGTCCTCGGCAACCAGTTTGCCGATGGCGATACCCATTTTCTCGACGCTGGCCTTGTCCTTGGGTGCCACGGCGATGGAGATCACCGGGTCGGGGAAGACCATGGCCTCCAGGGTGCAGGGATTGTTCGGGTCGCACAGGGTGTGACCGGTCTGAACGTTTTTCAGACCGACGATAGCGATAATGTCACCCGCATGGGCGGCGCTCAGCTCAGTGCGCTGGTCGGCCTGCATCTCCACCATACGGCCCACACGCTCGGTCTTGCCGGTGAAGCTGTTAAGGATGGTGTCGCCCTTGTTCAGGCGACCCGAGTAGATGCGGATAAAGGTCAGGGCGCCGAAACGGTCGTCCATGATCTTGAAGGCCAGGGCGCGGAAGGGCTCGTCGACGTCAACGATGGCGTGCTTGCCGGTTTCGTTGCCTTCCTCGTCGGTCAGCGGCTGCGGGTCCACTTCGTTGGGGGCCGGCAGGTAGTCGACCACGGCGTCCAGCACCAGCTGCATGCCCTTGTTCTTGAACGCGGAGCCGCAGTAGGTGGGGAAGAAGGCGAGGTCGCGGGTGCCCTTGCGGATGCAGCGCTTGATGTCGTCCTCGGAGGGCTCTTCGCCTTCCATGTAGGCCATCAGCAGGTCGTCATCCATTTCCAGGGCGGTTTCGATCAGGTACTCGCGGTATTCGGCCACCTGGTCGACCATGTCCTCGGGCACCTCCTCGACGGAGTAGTTTTCCGGCTGGCCGGAATCGTCCCAAATGTAGGCTTTGTTCTCGAGCAGATTGACCACGCCCTTGAACTGGTCTTCGCGACCGATGGGCAGGGTCATGACCAGGGGTTTGGCACCCAGGACCCGCTTGACCTGATCAACCACGCGCAGGAAGTCGGCGCCGATGCGGTCCAGCTTGTTGACGAAGATGATCCGCGCCACTTCGGATTCGTTGGCGTAGCGCCAGTTGGTTTCGGACTGGGGCTCGACGCCGCCGGAACCGCAGAACACGCCGATACCGCCATCCAGAACCTTCAGGGAGCGGTACACCTCGACGGTGAAGTCAACGTGCCCGGGGGTGTCGATGACATTCAGGCGGTGGCCCTTCCAGGCACAGGTAACGGCCGCGGACTGAATGGTAATGCCGCGCTCCGCTTCCTGCTCCATGAAGTCGGTGGTGGATTCACCCTCGTGCACCTCGCCCAGCTTGTGGATCTTGCCGGTGAGCTTGAGGATGCGCTCGGTGGTCGTGGTTTTGCCGGCGTCTACGTGGGCGAAGATACCGATATTGCGATAGAGAGATAGGTCAGACATTGCACCTTCCAAGTGACTAAATTTTGGCCAAAAAAACAGGCCGCAAGAGTACAGGAAAAGCCGCCCTGTGGGGAGGGCCGAGGCAATCTATTTACGGTGTTTTTGCAGGGAAATGCCCGGATTGCGTCAGAGTGCGCAATTCTGTCGCTGCTGGGCGGCTTGCAGAGGGGGCTGAATGCGGCCCCCGGGCTCTCGCTGGGACCGATTCGCCGGGGCCCGGCCGGGCAGGCGTGCCGCGGCCCGCCCCCGGGCAATCCACCGGTGGCGCAGGCTTGACGAGGGTCTCGGCCGTCTATAGAATGCGCGCCTCCTCTTTCCCTGGGGTGGTTTCCTATGCCTTGCCGCAGGCGGCATGGCAGTCCCGGCCCCGTCCCCTGAAGCGTTCCCGGGATGGTGGTGAGGGCGGCGTTCTACCGCCGTGAAACGAAACGTTTTATTTGGAGTTCTAACTGAATGGCAACGATCAACCAATTGGTTCGTAAGCCTCGGAAGCGCAAAGTAGAGAAAAGCGACGTACCTGCCCTGCAGAGCTGCCCCCAGCGCCGCGGTGTGTGTACTCGCGTCTACACCACGACCCCGAAGAAGCCGAACTCCGCACTGCGTAAAGTCTGTCGTGTTCGCCTGACCAACGGTTACGAGGTTTCCTCGTACATCGGTGGTGAAGGCCACAACCTGCAGGAACACAGTGTGGTGCTGATTCGTGGCGGTCGTGTAAAGGATTTGCCCGGTGTGCGTTATCACACGGTACGCGGCAGTCTGGATACCTCCGGTGTGGCCAATCGCCGCAACGGTCGTTCCAAGTACGGTGCCAAGCGTCCCAAGTAAGCTGTTGGGCAGATTCGAAGGCGCATCCCGCTGACGAAAAAGTAAAGTAAGGCCGAACCCCTGCCTCCCCCGCCTTGTAGTGGCAGGTCGGTGTTCGGATTCACCTGAAGAGAGAAGGGCAACAACATGCCAAGAAGACGCGTAGTCGCCAAGCGCGAGATACTGCCGGATCCCAAATTCGGCAATGTGACGCTGGCAAAGTTCATGAACCATGTAATGATCAGCGGCAAGAAGTCCGTCGCCGAAACCATTGTTTACGGTGCGCTGGATATTGTTCGCGACAAGCTGAACAAGGATCCCATCGAAGCCTTTGACGAAGCGCTGGAAAACATCGCGCCGATGGTCGAGGTCAAATCCCGCCGTGTGGGTGGTGCCACCTATCAGGTGCCGGTGGAAGTGCGTCCGGCTCGCCGCGTCGCGCTGTCCATGCGCTGGCTGGTGGAGTACGCCCGCAACCGCGGCGAGAAATCGATGCGCCAGCGTCTGGCCGGCGAGATCATCGATGCATCCCAGGGCAAGGGTAACGCTGTCAGAAAGCGTGAAGATGTGCATCGCATGGCCGAGGCAAACAAGGCGTTCTCGCACTACCGGTTCTAATATCGTTACTGGCATTCCGGCCCTGGAGAGTTAGTCGTGGCACGCAAGACTCCTATCAAGCGATATCGCAATATCGGTATCTGCGCCCACGTGGATGCGGGCAAGACTACCACCACGGAGCGCGTACTCTTCTATACCGGGCGGTCACACCGCCTGGGTGAAGTGCACGAGGGTGCCGCCACCATGGACTGGATGGAGCAGGAGCAGGAGCGGGGGATCACCATTACCTCCGCGGCCACTACCTGCTTCTGGCGTGGCATGGGGCAGCAGTTCGACGAGCACCGCATCAATATCATCGACACCCCCGGGCACGTCGACTTCACCATTGAGGTGGAGCGCTCCCTGCGTGTTCTCGATGGGGCGGTGGTGGTGCTGTGCGGCTCCTCCGGGGTGCAGCCCCAGACCGAAACGGTCTGGCGCCAGGCCAACAAGTACGAAGTACCCCGCATGGTGTTCGTCAACAAGATGGACCGGGCCGGGGCCGATTTTCGGCGTGTGGTCAGCCAGCTCAAGACCCGGCTGGGGGCCAATCCGGTGCCCCTGCAGATGACGATTGGCGCGGAAGACGAGTTCAAGGGTGTGGTCGACCTGGTGGTGAACCGGGCGATTATCTGGAACGAGTCCGACCAGGGCATGACCTTCTCGCTGGAAGATATTCCCGCGGACCTAGTCGATGTCTGTGCCGAGCTGCGGGAGCAGCTGGTCGAAGCGGCCGCGGAAGCCAATGAAGAACTGATGAACAAGTATCTCGAGGGTGGCGAGCTTACCGTCGAGGAGATCAAGCAAGGCATCCGACAGCGGACCCTGGCCAATGAGATTGTGCCGGTGCTGGGCGGCTCTGCTTTCAAGAACAAGGGCGTTCAGGCAATGCTGGACGCGGTGATCGAGTACCTGCCGTCGCCCACGGAAGTGCATGCCATCGAGGGCACGCTGCTGGACAAGGCGGAGACGGTGGAGACCCGCGAGGCCGACGACGATGCGCCCTTCGCGGCGCTGGCCTTCAAGATCGCGACCGACCCCTTCGTGGGGACGCTGACCTTCTTCCGGGTGTACTCCGGGAAGCTGGAGAGCGGTACGGGTGTGCTCAACTCGGTCAAGCAAAAGAAAGAGCGGGTTGGTCGCATGGTGCAGATGCACGCGAACAGCCGGGAAGAAATCAAGGAAGTGCTGGCGGGGGATATTGCTGCGGCGGTGGGCCTCAAGGACACCACCACCGGCGATACCCTGTGTGATCCCGCGTCCCCCATCGTGCTCGAGCGCATGGAGTTCCCCGAGCCGGTGATTTCGGTGGCCGTGGAGCCCAGGTCCAAGGCCGACCAGGAAAAAATGGGCGTAGCGCTGAGCAAGCTGGCCCAGGAAGATCCTTCCTTCCGCGTCAAGACCGACGAGGAAACCGGTCAGACGATCATCTCGGGGATGGGTGAGCTGCACCTCGACATTATTGTCGATCGAATGCGCCGCGAGTTCAGCGTCGAGGCCAATATTGGCAAGCCCCAGGTGGCCTACCGCGAGCGGATTCGCAACAAGTGCGAAATCGAAGGCAAGTTTGTGCGCCAATCCGGCGGCCGCGGCCAGTACGGGCATGTGTGGATCCGTTTTGAGCCGGCCGAGGATGAAAACGCCGAAGGCCTGGAGTTCAAGAACGAAGTGGTTGGTGGTGCCGTACCCAAGGAGTATATTCCCGCGGTACAGAAGGGTATCGAGGAGCAGATGCAGAACGGCGTGCTTGCCGGCTATCCGCTGCTCGGCCTGAAGGCTACCCTGTACGACGGTTCCTTCCACGACGTGGACTCCAACGAGATGGCGTTCAAGATCGCCGCCAGCATGGCTACCAAAAAGCTGTCCGAGAAGGGCGGTGCGGTGTTGCTGGAGCCGATGATGAAAGTCGAGGTGGTGACCCCCGAAGAAAACATGGGGGACGTGGTCGGCGATCTCAACCGCCGCCGCGGCATGATTGCCGGGATGGACGAAAGTGTGTCCGGGAAGGTGATCAATGCGGAGGTTCCGCTCGCCGAGATGTTCGGTTATGCGACTGACCTGCGCTCGGCGACCCAGGGGCGTGCAACCTACACGATGGAGTTCAGTCAGTACGCCGAGGCGCCGAACAACATCGCCCAGGAAATCATGTCCAGGAATTCAGGCAAGTAATTTCAGTGATCCAATAGAGGTGACTTACAGTGGCAAAGGAAAAGTTTGAACGTAGTAAGCCCCACGTCAACGTGGGCACCATTGGTCACGTTGACCATGGCAAGACGACGCTGACGGCGGCGCTGACCAAGGTGTGCTTTGACGCCTGGGGCAGTGGTTCCGCGGTGGCCTTTGATGGTATCGACAACGCTCCGGAAGAGCGCGAGCGTGGTATCACCATCGCGACCTCCCACGTGGAGTACGACTCTCCGAGCCGTCACTACGCGCACGTTGACTGCCCCGGTCACGCCGACTACGTGAAGAACATGATCACCGGTGCGGCGCAGATGGACGGCGCGATCCTGGTGTGTGGCGCGACTGACGGCCCGATGCCGCAGACCCGCGAGCACATCCTGCTGTCCCGCCAGGTGGGCGTACCCTACATCGTGGTATTCCTGAACAAGGCCGACCTGCTGGCAGAAGACTGCGGCGGTGCGGACACCGAGGAATACGCCGAGATGAAGGAGCTGGTGGAAATGGAGCTGCGCGAGCTGCTCGACACCTACGACTTCCCGGGCGACGACACCCCGATCATCTGCGGTTCCGCGCTGATGGCGCTGAACGGTGAAGATGAGAACGAGCTGGGCGTATCCGCGGTCAAGAAGCTGGTAGAGACCCTGGACGAGTACATTCCGGAGCCGGAGCGTGCGATCGACCAGACCTTCCTGATGCCGGTGGAAGACGTGTTCTCCATCTCCGGTCGCGGCACCGTGGTTACCGGTCGTGTCGAGCGCGGCATCATCAAGGTGGGCGACGAGATCGAGATCGTGGGTATCCGCGACACCCAGAAGACTACCTGCACCGGCGTGGAAATGTTCCGCAAACTGCTGGACGAAGGTCGTGCTGGCGAGAACGTTGGTATCCTGCTGCGCGGCACCAAGCGCGAGGAAGTGGAGCGTGGTCAGGTCCTGGCGAAGCCGGGCAGCGTAACCCCGCACACCAAGTTCGAGGCGGAAGTTTACGTGCTGTCCAAGGAAGAAGGTGGTCGTCACACCCCGTTCTTCAAGGGCTACCGTCCGCAGTTCTACTTCCGTACCACGGACGTGACCGGTGCCTGTGAGCTGCCGGAAGGCGTCGAGATGGTCATGCCGGGCGACAACATCCAGATGGTGGTGACGCTGATTGCACCGATCGCCATGGAAGATGGTCTGCGCTTCGCGATCCGCGAAGGTGGCCGCACCGTCGGCGCCGGCGTGGTTGCCAAGATCATCGACTGATTGCGATGACCCCGGTTGGGTGTGGCGCTAGCTAGCCGCGCCCGCCACTCCAGAGAAAGCCCGGCCCACGCCGGGCTTTTTCGTTGTGGGCTCGTGACTGGCCTCAGTAACCCTGGGCGGCGGTGTTGCGTTCGGAGATCTGCCCGTTCAGGGTCAGGAAATCGTAGAGAATGCCCAGCCCGAACAGCCCCAGGGTGACCAGGTAGATCAGCCCGGTGAAGATCTTGCCCATGTAAAAGCGGTGCACACCGAACACCCCGAGGAAGGTCAGCAGGATCCAGCAGAGGTTGTAGTCGGTAGGACCGGCCACGTAGCGACGGTCGGCATCGCGGTCCATGGACGGAATCAGGAACAGGTCAATGATCCAGCCGATGAAAAACAGGCCCAGGGTGAAGAACCAGATGGTTCCGGTGATCTGGCGTCCGTAGTAGAAGCGGTGGGCCCCGATGAAGCCGAAGATCCAAAGCAGGTAGCCCATGAGGACGGAGTGGGTGTCGTTATTGCGGTTCACGGTCGATTCTCCCCGGCAAACAAGGGCGATAGTCTCCCGCGAGGCCCCTGCGGTCAAGCGTGCCTCGCCGGTGCGGTCATGATCTGGATCATGGCCAGATCGCCTGTGAAAGCGTAGCCTAGGCACACTGATACCGGCCCAGGAGGTTGAGCAACATGTCTGTCGAGCATCATGATCTGGTTCACGAGTTTCCCGAATTCCGTGAGCGCATTCACCAGTTGAAGGTGGAAGATGCACACTTTCGCAAGCTGTTCGAGGAGTACCACGAGCTGACGCGTGAGATTGAAAACATGGAGAATGAGGTGGAGCCGACGGCCACCCAGACCGAGGAGCAGGCAAAGCTGCGGCGCCTGCATCTCAAGGACGCGCTCTACTGTCTGTTGAGTGCTGGTTGAGCGAGCGGAGGGCCCATGAATATTGAGCGACTGAGGCGGCAGCTGACGGAGCGCCTGTCGGAACTTGAGGGTCGGCTGGCGAGCGTCCGCCAGGATCTGCGCAAGTCCCACTCGGCGGATTCTGCCGAGCAGGCCCAGGAGCGGGAGAACGAAGAGGTGGAAAGCGCCATTGGCGTCGAGGCCGAGCAGTCCATTCGCGAGATTCGGCTGGCCCTCGAGCGGCTTGAATCCGGGAGTTATGGCGAATGCGAGCGCTGCGGGGAGCCGATTCCCGAGGCCCGTCTCCTGGCGCGCCCGGAAACCACCCGCTGCGTGGCCTGTGCCGAATAAAATTTTCCAGACGGCTGCTTGACACCTGCCGGGGCGGCCACTAGAATTCGCGTTCCTTTTTCGGGGGGCTCCCAGCGGGCCCCTGGTTGTTTATTGATTGGAGTCAGGTCAAGTGCAGAACCAGCGTATTCGCATTCGCCTCAAGGCCTTCGATCATCGCCTGATAGATACGTCTACACAGGAGATTGTCGAGACCGCACGCCGCACCGGCGCGCAGGTACGGGGCCCGATCCCGCTTCCGACCCGGAAGGAAAAGTACACCGTGCTGATTTCCCCGCACGTAAACAAGGATGCACGTGACCAGTACGAAATTCGTACCCACAAGCGTCTGTTGGACATCGTGGAGCCCACCGAAAAGACGGTGGACGCCCTGATGAAGTTGGACCTGGCAGCAGGTGTAGAAGTACAGATCAGTCTTGGTTGACGACAACTCGTAGCAAGACCTGCTTGGGGCAGGAGTCCCGAGTGTGTAACGCCCGATGACCCAGGTCATAGGGCGGCCATAGAGGGTAAGCCCCGTACACGGAGAGGTTAGCAAAATGACTATTGGCTTAGTCGGCCGTAAGTCCGGTATGACTCGTGTCTTTACCGAAGACGGCGTATCCATTCCAGTAACCGTAGTGGAGATTGCTCCAAACCGCGTTACTCAGATCAAAGAGCTCGAGAGCGATGGCTATCGGGCGATCCAGGTCACGGCAGGCAGCCGCAAGGCCTCGAAAGTGAGTAAATCAGAAGCTGGACATTTCGCCAAGGCGGGTGTCGAGGCCGGTAACGGTTTGTGGGAGTTCCGTCTGGAGGGTGCCGAAGAGGCCCCGGCCATCGGTACCGAGCTGACCGTTGAGCGCTTCGAGGCCGGCCAGAAGGTCGATGTTGCGGGTCAGTCTCGCGGCAAGGGCTTCCAGGGCGTGATCAAGCGCTGGAACTTCTCCACCCAGGATGCCACCCACGGCAACTCGCTGTCTCACCGTGCGCCGGGTTCTATCGGTCAGTGTCAGACCCCGGGTCGCGTGTTCAAGGGCAAGAAAATGGCGGGCCACATGGGTGCCGCCAAGGTGACTACCCAGGGTCTGGAGATTGTACGCGTTGATGTGGAGCGCAATCTGCTCCTGATCAAGGGCGCTGTCCCCGGTGCGCCGGGCGGTGACGTGGTCGTGCGTCCGGCGGTCAAGGCTTAAGGCAGGGGGTTGCTAACGTGGAATTGAATGTAGTCAAGCCGGGTAACGCGCAGGCGGGTACGGTTTCGGTCTCCGAAACCACCTTCGGTCGCGAGTTCAACGAGGACCTGGTTCATCAGGTGGTCACGGCCTACCTGGCCGGCGCTCGTCAGGGTACCCGTGCCCAGAAGACCCGCTCCGACGTGAGTGGCGGTGGCAAGAAGCCCTGGCGCCAGAAGGGCAGTGGTCGGGCCCGTGCGGGCACCATCCGTTCGCCCCTGTGGCGCAGTGGTGGTGTGACCTTTGCGGCCCGTCCCCAGGATCACGGTCAGAAGGTCAATCGGAAGATGTACCGTGCGGCCATCCGTTCGATCATGTCCGAGCTGGCGCGCCAGGATCGCCTTCTGGTGGTAGAGGGTGTCGACGTTGAGGCGCCGAAGACCAAGTTGCTGGCGAAGCAGCTGGGTGAGTACGGTCTGGAGAGCGTGCTGATTGTGACCTCCGAGGTGGGTGAGAACCTCTACCTGGCAGCGCGCAACCTGCACAAGGTCGACGTGCGCGATGTCGAGGGTATTGATCCGGTCAGCCTGATCGCCCACGACAAGGTCATGGTGACCGTCGATGCGGTGAAGAAGTTTGAGGAGATGCTGGCATGAACCAGGAGCGCATTTTCCAGGTGCTGGTAGCGCCGCACGTATCCGAAAAGGCTGCGCTGCTGGCTGATACCCGTAACCAGTACGTCTTCAAGGTGGCGCCGAATGCCACCAAGCTGGAGATCAAGAAGTCCGTCGAGCAGCTGTTCAAGGTCAAGGTGGAAGCCGTGCAGACCTTGAAAGTCAAGGGCAAGACCAAGCGCAATCGCTTTGGTCTGACCTCCAAGCCGACCTGGAAAAAGGCCTATGTGCGCCTGGCCCAGGGTCAGGACATCGACTTTGCGGCGGCTGAGTAAGGAGTAGGATCAAATGGCAGTTCTGACAAGTAAGCCCACCTCGCCCGGACGCCGCCATGTTGTGCGCGTGGTCAGCGAGGACCTGCACAAGGGTGCTCCCTACCGGCCCCTGCTCGAGAAGCAGAGCCGTTCCGGCGGTCGTAACAACAACGGCCGGATCACCACGCGTCACGTTGGCGGTGGTCACAAGCAGCACTACCGGCTGGTGGATTTCAAGCGCAACAAGGACGGCATCCCGGCGAAGGTCGAGCGTATTGAGTACGACCCCAACCGCACCGCCCACATCGCGCTGCTGCTGTTCGCTGACGGCGAGCGTCGCTACATCATTGCGCCCCGTGGCGTGAAGGCGGGCGATATGCTGCAGTCCGGCCCCGCAGCACCGATCAAGACCGGTAACTGCCTGCCGCTGCGCAACATTCCCGTGGGTTCGGTGATCCACGCGATTGAGCTGAAGCCCGGCAAGGGTGCGCAGATCGCCCGTTCCGCGGGTGCCTCGGTGCAGCTGGTTGCTCGCGAAGGTCAGTATGCAACCCTGCGTCTGCGCTCCGGTGAGATGCGTCGCGTGTTGTCCGATTGCCGGGCAACCATTGGCGAAGTGTCCAACACCGAGCACAGCCTGCGCAAGCTCGGCAAGGCCGGCGCCGCCCGTTGGCGTGGTGTACGTCCCACCGTGCGCGGTGTGGCCATGAACCCGGTTGACCACCCGCATGGTGGTGGTGAGGGTCGGACCTCTGGTGGTCGCCACCCGGTCAGCCCCTGGGGTACGCCGACCAAGGGTTACAAGACCCGTTCGAACAAGCGTACCGACAAGTTGATCGTGCGCCGTCGTGGCAAGAAGTAAGCCCGGTCGATAGAGACGAGAGATTAGAGGAAGACATTGTGCCGCGTTCACTGAAGAAAGGTCCCTTTATCGACCTTCACCTGATGAAGAAAGTAGAGGCCGCCATCGAGAGCAACGACCGTCGTCCGATCAAGACCTGGTCGCGCCGCTCGATGATCGCGCCGGATATGGTCGGGCTGACGATCGCCATCCACAATGGCCGCCAGCATGTGCCGGTCCTGATCAACGAAGACATGGTCGGTCACAAGCTGGGTGAATTTGCGGTAACCCGCACGTTCAAGGGCCACATCGTGGACAAGAAGGCGAAGCGCTAAGCGCGGGGCCACAGCGAGGGTTATTGAGATGGAAGTTGCAGCAAGACTGAAAGGTGCCCGGATTTCCGCGCAGAAGGCTCGGCTGGTAGCCGACCAGGTGCGCGGGAAGGCTGTGGGCGAGGCGCTGAGCCTGCTGGAGTTCAGCCCCAAGAAGGCGGCTCACATTGTCAAGAAAGTACTGGATTCGGCAATTGCCAATGCTGAGAACAACGAAGGTGCTGACGTTGATGAGCTCAAGGTCTCCAGCATCTTTGTCGACGAAGGTATGACCATGAAGCGTCTTCGCCCGCGGGCGAAAGGTCGCGCGGATCGCATTTTCAAGCGTTCCTGTCATATCACGGTAAAAGTTGCAGACGGCCAAGGCCAAGGTTAGGAGAAGACCACATGGGTCAGAAAGTACATCCGGTCGGCATCCGGTTGGGTATCGTCAGGGACCACAACTCGATCTGGTATGCGGACAGCAAGAACTACGCGAAGACACTGATCACTGATCTCGAGGTGCGCAAGTTCATCGAGAAGAAGCTGGAGAACGCCTCCGTCAGTCGCGTCGTTATCGAGCGTCCGGCCCAGACTGCCCGCATCACCATTCACACTGCCCGTCCCGGGATTGTGATTGGCAAGAAGGGCGAGGATGTGGATGCGCTGCGCAAGACCCTGGCCGACATGATGGGTGTACCTGTGCACATCAACATCGAGGAAATCCGCAAGCCGGATCTCGATGCCAGACTGGTTGCACAGAACGTGGCCCAGCAGCTGGAGCGTCGTGTGATGTTCCGCCGCGCCATGAAGCGCGTGGTACAGAACGCCATGCGTCAGGGCGCCGAAGGTATCAAGGTTCAGGTGGGTGGCCGTCTGGGTGGCGCGGAGATTGCGCGCACCGAGTGGTACCGCGAAGGCCGTGTGCCCCTGCACACCCTGCGCGCGGATATCGATTACGCGACCTACGAGGCCTCCACGACCTACGGCATCATTGGCGTAAAGGTATGGATTTTCAAGGGCGAGGTCATCGGTGGTGAGCACTCGGACACCGCCAGGAAGACCGCAACTAATTAAGGGTTACGCAGATGCTCCAACCAAAGCGTACTAAATTTCGCAAGACAATGAAGGGCCGCAACCGCGGCCTGGCCCATCGCGGAAGCAAGGTGAGCTTCGGCGAGTTTGGTCTCAAGGCTACCGGTCGCGGCCGCATCACGGCGCGCCAGATCGAGGCCGCGCGTCGTGCGATGACCCGCCATATCAAGCGGGGTGGCAAGATCTGGATTCGTGTCTTCCCGGACAAGCCGATTACCGGCAAGCCCCTGGAAGTCCGTCAGGGTAAAGGTAAGGGTAACGTCGAGTACTGGGTGGCACAGATCCAGCCCGGGAAGGTGCTGTACGAAGTGCAGGGCGTTTCCGAGGAACTGGCGCGGGAGGCATTTTCCCTGGCCGCAGCCAAGATTCCGGTAGCGACAACTTTTGTAAAACGGTCGGTGATGTGATGAAAGCCAGCGAATTGCGTGATAAGTCCCCCGAGGACCTGAACAAGCAGCTGCTCTCCCTTCGCGAGGAGCAGTTCAAGCTGCGCATGCAAAAGTCCACTGGTCAGCTGGGTCAGAGCCATCTGTTGCAGCAGAACCAGCGCGACATCGCACGCGTCAAGACTGTGCTGAAAGAAAAGGCAGGTAACTGAGTATGTCAGGTGCAGAGAAGCGCGTCCGCGTAGCCACGGGCAAGGTCGTCAGCAACAAGATGGACAAGACCATCACGGTTCTGATCGAGCGTCGGGTCAAGCACCCTGTGTACGGCAAGTACATTACCCGCTCGTCCAAGATCCATGCCCACGACGAGAGCAACCAGTGCAACATCGGTGACACTGTCAAAGTGACGGAGTCCCGGCCGCTGTCCAGGACCAAGACCTGGAAACTGCTCGAAGTCGTGGAAAGTGCCACCCAGGTATAAGCGCAGCATCGTTGCGGCACAGGCCGCAGTTTGGAGTAAGAGATGATTCAGACAGAGTCGTATTTGGAAGTCGCTGACAACAGCGGTGCCCGTCGCGTGATGTGTATCAAGGTCCTGGGTGGCTCCAAGCGTCGTTACGCACGCGTGGGCGACCTGATCAAGGTGACCGTGAAGGAAGCCATTCCGCGGGGCAAGGTCAAGAAAGGTCAGGTCATGACCGCCGTGGTCGTGCGCACTCGCAAGGGTGTTCGCCGTCCCGATGGCTCCCTGATCAAGTTTGACGATAACGCCGCTGTTCTGCTGAACAACCAGCAGGCGCCCATCGGCACCCGTATTTTCGGGCCGGTGACCCGCGAGCTGCGCGGTGAGAAGTTCATGAAGATTATTTCTCTGGCCCCCGAAGTGATCTGAGCGGCCGAGAGGGAGAGGACAGCAAATGTTGAAGATCAAGCGCGATGACGAAGTGATTATCCTGGCCGGCAAGGACAAGGGTAAGCGCGGCAAGGTTCGCAAGGTGCTGCCTGACAATCGCTTGATTGTCGCCGGCATTAATATGGTTAAGAAGCACACCCGGCCCAACCCGCAAATGGGGGTTGCCGGCGGTATCGTGGAGCGCGAAGCACCGATCCAGGTGTCCAACGTCGCGATCTTCAACCCTGCTACCAGCAAGGCCGACCGGGTTGGTTTCAAGGTGGAAGGGGATACCAAGGTGCGTATCTTCAAATCCAGTGGCGAGGCAATCGACGCCTGAGTCGGGTTGAAAGGTAGAAGACATGGCAACGTTGAAAGACAGGTACAAGACCGAGATCGCTCCTCGCCTGAAGGAAGAGCTGGGTCTGAGCAATGTGATGGAAGTTCCCCGCATCACCAAGATCACCCTGAACATGGGTGTCGGTGAGGCTGTGGGCGACAAGAAAGTGCTCGACAATGCGGTGGCGGAAATGACCCGCATCGCCGGTCAGAAGCCGGTGGTCACGGTTGCCCGCAAATCCATCGCCGGCTTCAAGATTCGCGATGGCTGGCCGATTGGCTGCAAGGTGACCCTGCGTTCCGATCGCATGTACGAGTTCCTGGATCGCCTGATCAGCATCGCGATCCCCCGTATTCGCGACTTCCGCGGCATCAGCCCGAAGTCCTTTGACGGGCGCGGCAACTTCGCCATGGGTGTGAGTGAGCAGATCATCTTCCCTGAGATCGAATACGACCAGGTGGATGCACTGCGTGGCATGGACATCACCATCACAACCACGGCGCGTACGGATGATGAAGGGCGGGCGCTGCTGCGTGCCTTCAACTTCCCCCTGAAAGGTTAAGAGGCTTATTCAATGGCTAAAAAATCGATGATCGCTCGTGAGCAGAAACGTGCTCGCATGGTGGCCAAGTATGCGGCCAAGAGGGCGGAGCTGAAGGCAACTCTGAGCAATCCCAATATCTCCGACGAGGAGAAGTGGGACGCGCAGATGGCGCTGCAGAAATTGCCCCGGGATGCGAGCCCCGTGCGCCGGCAGCGTCGCTGCCAGCTGACCGGGCGTCCTCACGCGGTATATCGGAAGTTTGGCCTGTGCCGCAACAAGCTGCGTGAAGCGGCGATGCGCGGCGATGTACCCGGGCTGGTAAAAGCCAGCTGGTAACGGAGAGATTCGAACATGAGTATGCAAGATCCGCTGTCAGATATGCTGACCCGCATCCGCAATGCCCAGATGGCGGGCAAGGCGTCTGTGGAAATGCCCGGTTCCAAGCTGAAGGCCGCCGTTGCCCAGGTACTGAAGGACGAGGGTTACATCACCGACTTCCAGGCCAGCAACGAAAGTGGCAAGCCGCGCCTGGCGATCGAGCTTAAGTACTACCAGGGCAAGCCGGTTATCGCAGAGATTGATCGTGTCAGCCGTCCCGGTCTGCGCAACTATGCAGGCAAGGAAGAGCTGCCTTCGGTTCGCGGTGGTCTGGGTGTCGCTATCGTCTCCACCTCGCGGGGTGTCATGACCGATCGTGCGGCGCGTGCTGCGAACATCGGCGGCGAAGTGCTCTGCACTGTATTCTGATTTTTGAGTTAAAGAGCATTCAACATGTCTAGAGTCGCAAAGAATCCGGTAGCGCTCCCCAAAGGGGTGGAAGTGACAGTGAACGGTCGCGACCTCACCGTGAAGGGTGGCAAGGGCAGCCTCGCGCTGACCCTGGCCGAAGGCGTTCAGGTGAACCAGGAAGACAATCAGCTGCGTGTTGCCTATGACGACGACAAGGTCAAGGCAATCGCCGGCACGACCCGCGCACTGCTGAACAACATGGTAGTCGGCGTCAGCCAGGGCTGGGAGCGTCGCCTGATCCTCAACGGTGTTGGTTATCGTGCCAAGGCCGACGGCAAGTCAGTGAATCTGACCGTGGGCCTGTCCCATGCGGTGGATTTCGCTCTGCCGGAGGGTGTCAGCGCAGAGACTCCCAGCCAGACTGAAGTCGTGCTCAAGGGTATCGACAAGCAGGCCGTGGGTGAGGCGGCGGCGAAGATCCGTGCCGTACGTCCTCCGGAGCCTTACAAGGGCAAGGGTATTCGCTTCGCCGACGAGAACATCCGGCGTAAAGAAGCCAAGAAAAAGTAGGTAGGTTGAGATGAGCGCAAAAAATGAAGCAAGGCTGCGTCGCGCACGTCGCGCCCGCAATCGCATGCGCGAGCAGGGTGTAAACCGCCTGGCGGTTCACCGTACGCCGCGGCACATCTACGCCCAGGTCTTCGCGCCGGCGGGTGATCGTGTGCTGGCCAGCGCCTCTACGCTGGACAGCAGCCTGCGCAGTGGCAGCACCGGCAATATCGATGCCGCAGCTGCCGTGGGCAAGCTGGTGGCCGAACGTGCCAAGGCAGCCGGTATCGACAAGGTGGCTTTTGATCGCAGTGGCTACAAGTATCACGGTCGTATCAAGGCGCTTGCGGACGCCGCCCGTGAAAGTGGACTGGAATTCTAGGGTAGGGTTATGGCGTTTAACGATCAGAAGAAGCAGCAACAGGACGGCGATCTGCAGGAAAAGCTGGTGCAGGTCAACCGTGTTGCCAAGGTGGTCAAGGGTGGTCGTATCTTTTCCTTCACCGCCCTGACGGTAGTCGGCGACGGCAACGGGAAAGTCGGCTTCGGTCGCGGCAAGGCCCGTGAGGTTCCGGTCGCTATCCAGAAAGCCATGGAAGCCGCCCGTCGCAACATGATCCAGGTGGACCTGAAGGGCAGCACGCTGCAGTACCCGGTCAAGGCCAGTCATGGCGCCTCCAAGGTGTACATGCAGCCGGCCTCCGAGGGTACCGGAGTTATTGCCGGCGGTGCGATGCGTGCGGTGCTGGAAATTGCCGGTGTTCACGACGTACTGGCCAAGTGCTACGGCTCCACCAATCCCGTGAACGTGGTCCGTGCTACCTTCAACGGTCTGCGCGACATGGCGGCGCCGGATGATGTTGCCGCCAAGCGTGGCAAGACCGTGGAAGAAATTCTGAACTGACAGGCGGGATGTGCGAGAGATGGCGAAGTCAATGATCAAGGTTACCCAGGTGAAAAGCACCTGCGGTCGCCAGAAAAAGCACCAGGCCTGCGTTGCGGGTCTGGGTCTGCGCCGCATCGGCCACACGGTCGAGGTGGAGGATACGCCCTCCGTGCGCGGAATGATCAACAAAGTTAACTACCTGGTCAGGGTCGAGGAGTAAACCATGTCAGATGTAATGCGACTGAATACCCTTAGTCCGGCTCCGGGTGCACGCAAGGACAACAAGCGTGTCGGTCGCGGTATCGGCAGCGGCCTGGGCAAGACGGCCGGTCGTGGCCACAAGGGTCAGAAATCCCGTTCCGGCGGCAAGGTGCGCCCCGGTTTCGAGGGTGGCCAGATGCCGCTGCAAAAGCGTCTGCCCAAGTACGGCTTCACCTCGCGTGTATCCCGTACCACGGCGCAGGTTCGCCTCGGTGAACTGAATGCCGTGCAGGGTGACGTGGTGGATCTCGAGACGCTCAAGGCTGCGGATGTGCTGCGTGGCAATGTCGAGCGTGCTCGCGTATTCCTGTCCGGTGAAGTCAATCGCGCATTGACGGTCAAGGGGCTGGCGGTCACCAAGGGTGCCCGGGAAGCGATCGAGAAGGCCGGCGGCAAGGTCGAAGCATAATGGCCAAGGGTCAGCTGCCGAACGTCAGCAAGGCGGGCATGGGCGAGCTGTTTGCTCGCCTTCGTTTTGTCCTGGTGGCGATTATCGTCTACCGCATCGGGACGCATATCCCGGTGCCGGGCATTGACCCCGCGCAGTTGGCCGCGCTGTTCAATCAGAACCAGGGCACCATCCTGGGGCTGGCCAACATGTTCTCCGGTGGTGCACTGGAGCGCATGAGTATTCTGGCACTGGGTATCATGCCTTACATCTCCGCATCGATCATCATGCAGTTGATGTCCGCGGTGACGCCACAGCTGGAACAGCTCAAGAAGGAAGGCGAGTCCGGTCGTCGCAAGATCAGTCAGTACACCCGTTATCTGACGGTGGTACTGGCGATCGTTCAGGCGACCGGGATGACAGTGGGCATGGCCAATCAGGGTATGTCCTACGATGCATCCATCGTGTTCTACGTGATCGCGATCACCTCGCTGGTGACCGGTGCCGTGTTCATGATGTGGCTCGGCGAGCAGATCACCGAGAAGGGTGTCGGCAACGGTATTTCGCTGCTGATCTTCGCGGGTATCGTGGCCGGTCTTCCGGCGGCGATTGGCCAGTCTCTGGAGCAGGCGCGGCAGGGTGAGCTGAATATCCTGGTGCTGCTGTTCATCCTGGCCCTGGCAATAGCCGTGATCTACATGATCGTGTTCATCGAGCGCGGTCAGCGCCGGATCACGGTCAACTATGCAAAGCGGCAGCAGGGGCGCCGCATGATGCAGGCCCAGAGCTCGCATCTGCCCCTGAAGGTGAACATGGCGGGGGTGATCCCGGCCATTTTCGCCAGCAGCATCCTGCTGTTCCCCGCGTCGATCGCCCAGTGGTTCGGCTCGAGTGGCTCCGCGGACTGGCTGCAGGATCTGGCGCTGGCCATTGGCCCGGGCCAGCCACTGAACATACTGCTGTTCACGGCGTTTATCGTGTTCTTCTGCTTCTTCTATACGGCGTTGATGTTCAACCCCCAGGAAGTGGCGGAAAACCTCAAGCGGTCCGGTGCCTTCGTGCCCGGTATTCGCCCGGGGCAGCAGACGGCGAATTACATTGATGGTGTGCTGACGCGCTTGACGGTTTTCGGCTCTGCCTACATCGCTCTTGTGTGCCTCATGCCGCAGTTCCTCGTCGTGATGTGGAATGTACCGTTTTACCTTGGCGGTACTTCATTGCTGATCGTGGTGGTCGTGGTCATGGACTTCATGGCCCAGGTGCAGAGCCACCTGATGTCGCACCAGTACGATTCGGTGATGAAAAAGGCCAAGCTGAACAACTATGGAGCCTCCGGCCGCTGACGGGTCCGGACTTTTGGAGACAGAGCAATGAAAGTACGTGCATCGGTCAAGAAAATCTGCAGGAACTGCAAGATTGTCCGTCGCAACAACGTTGTCCGGGTGATCTGCGCCACAGACCCGCGCCACAAGCAGCGTCAGGGCTGAGGCCTGCTGTTGATTTTTGGTTAACATGCCGCTAGAATGCTGCGCCTTTCGCGCCGCACCCCGAGCATTTGCTTTCGGGGTCCGGACGCAGTCTGTCGCAGCAGCTCTGGCTGCGCACTGAGTATTTGGAGAGAGTTGGATGGCTCGTATTGCCGGCGTCAACATACCTGATAACAAGCATGCTGTTATCTCCCTGACCTATATCTACGGTATCGGTCGGTCCCAGGCCAAGCGCCTCTGCGCCGATTCGGGTATCGCCGAGAATGCCAAGATCGGTGAGCTCAGCGAAGAGCAGATCGACGTGCTGCGTAACAAGGTCGGCGAAATTACGGTCGAAGGCGACCTGCGGCGTGAGGTGTCCATGAACATCAAGCGTCTCATGGACCTCGGCTGCAACCGCGGTCTGCGTCACCGTCGCGGTCTGCCTCTGCGCGGTCAGCGCACGAAGACCAATGCCCGTACCCGCAAGGGGCCGCGCAAGCCGATTCGCAAGTAAGGCGCTCGCGCACGCGAATCCTTTTTAGTGTAGCTGCACCGCAGTGCAGTGTTGATATTAAAGCAGGAACAAGATTATGGCCAAGCCAGGTGCCAAGAGCACTCGCAAGAAGATCACCAAGACCGTAGTGGACGGCATCGCGCACATCCACGCGTCTTTCAACAACACCATCGTGACCATTACCGACCGCCAGGGTAACACCCTGAGCTGGGCGACCTCGGGTGGCTCCGGGTTCCGCGGCTCCCGCAAGAGCACGCCCTTTGCCGCCCAGGTGGCAGCAGAGCGCGCCGGCGAAGCAGCCAAGGAATACGGTTTGAAGAACCTCGACGTGCAGGTCAAGGGCCCCGGCCCGGGTCGTGAGTCCGCGGTTCGTGCGCTGAATGCCTGTGGGTACAAGGTCAGCAACATCACCGACGTGACGCCGATCCCACACAATGGCTGTCGTCCGCCCAAGAAACGTCGCGTTTAAGGCATACAGGAAGAACTGACATGGCTCGATACATTGGACCCAAGTGCAAGCTCTCACGTCGCGAGGGCACCGACCTGATGCTCAAGAGCGGCGTGCGTGCCCTGGAAAGCAAATGCAAGCCGGAAGCGGCTCCCGGTCAGCACGGCGCGCGCCGTGGCCGTCTGTCCGACTACGGTGTGCAGCTGCGTGAGAAGCAGAAGGTTCGCCGCATCTATGGCGTGCTGGAAAAGCAGTTCCGCAACTACTACAAGGAAGCTGCACGGCTCAAGGGCGCAACGGGTGAAAACCTGCTGCAGCTGCTGGAAAGCCGTCTCGATAACGTGGTTTATCGCATGGGCTTTGGCTCTACCCGTGCCGAAGCGCGCCAGCTGGTAAGTCACAAGTGCATCACGGTTAACGGCGCGGTTGTCAACATCGCTTCCTACCAGGTGAAGGCTGGTGATGTCGTGGCCGTTCGTGAAAAAGCCAAGAAGCAGCTGCGGGTTCAATCTGCGGTGGCGTTGGCAGCCCAGCGCGGCGAACCCGAGTGGATCGAGGTCAACGCCGACAAGCTGGAAGGGGTGTTCAAGGCTGCGCCGGAGCGCCAGGAGTTGTCTTCCGAGATCAATGAAAACCTGATCGTGGAACTGTACTCCAAGTAATACGCCACTCATCAAACAGGTGCCAGAATGCAGACTGCAGTTAACGAGTTTCTCACGCCCCGCGTGATCAACGTTGAAGAGAAGACCAGCACTCGCGCACAGGTGACCCTCGAGCCACTGGAGCGGGGCTTCGGTCATACCCTGGGCAATGCGCTGCGTCGTATCCTGCTGTCATCCATGCCCGGCTGTGCCATTACCGAAGTCGAGATCGATGGTGTACTGCACGAGTACAGTGCCATTGAGGGTGTGCAGGAAGACGTTATCGAGATCCTGCTCAACCTGAAGGGTGTTGCCCTGGTCATGAATGGCAAGGACGAGGCGGAGCTGACCCTGCACAAGAAGGGCCCCGGCGTCGTCACGGCCGGCGATATTCAGGTCGATCACGATATCGAAGTGCGCAACCCCGACCATGTCATCTGCCACATCAATGGCAGCAAGGACGTGAGCATGCGGATGACGGTCAGCCGCGGTCGTGGCTATTCTCCGGCCGACAGCCGTCAGACGCCGGAAGATGAAACTCGCGCTATCGGCCGCCTGCACCTGGATGCCAGCTTCTCCCCGGTAAGTCGGGTGGCCTACGTGGTTGAAGCGGCACGTGTTGAGCAACGTACCGACCTGGACAAACTGGTTCTGGATCTGGAAACCAACGGTACCATTGATCCGGAAGAGGCGATCCGTCGTGCAGCGACGATCCTTCAGCAACAGCTGGCGGTCTTCGTGGACCTCGAGTCCGAGTCCGAGTCCGAGTCCGTGGTCGAGGAAGATGAAGTCGATCCGATCCTGTTGCGCCCGGTCGATGACCTGGAGCTCACGGTTCGTTCCGCCAACTGCCTCAAGGCGGAAAATATCTACTACATCGGTGATCTCGTCCAGCGCACCGAGGTCGAGCTGCTCAAAACGCCCAACCTGGGCAAGAAGTCGCTCACCGAAATCAAGGACGTACTGGCCTCCCGCGGTCTGTCTCTGGGCATGCGCCTGGACAACTGGCCGCCCGCCAGTCTCAAGAACGACGAACGCGTGCTCAGCATCTGAGTCGCGAAGTTAACAGAATGGCAGTGCTGAGATAGCACAGAATACAGGATTGAGACCATGCGTCATCGTCACAGTGGACGTCAGTTAAACCGAAACTCTTCGCACCGCAAGGCCATGTTCCGCAACATGACCGTGTCACTGGTGCAGCACGAGCTGATCAAGACCACCCTGCCCAAGGCAAAGGAGCTGCGCAGCTACGCTGAGCCTCTGATTACCCTGGCCAAGCAGGACAGCGTCGCCAATCGCCGTCTGGCTTTCGATCGCACCCGCGACAAGGCAGCAGTTGGCAAGCTGTTCACCGAGCTGGGCCCGCGCTACCAGGATCGTCCGGGTGGTTACATCCGTATCCTGAAGTGTGGCTTTCGCGCCGGTGACAATGCGCCGATGGCGTGGGTTGAGCTGGTGGATCGTCCCCTCGAGGATGAAGATTCCAGCTCTTCCAGCAGCGAAAGTTCCAGCGACGAGGATTGAGTCGCGCCCTGGCCCTGTGCCAGGGGTTCACAAAAAAGCCGGGCATGTCCCGGCTTTTTTGTTGCTGCGTTCCGAGGCCGGGCCGAGGCCAGGCGGTGACGTGCAGTGACGGGCGGCGAACAGGCGCCGCCCTGGGGTTTGCCTCAGCCCTTGCGGTGGGCGCAGTTTTCCACCAGGTGATCGACAACGCCGGGGTCCGCCAGCGTCGTGGTGTCGCCCAGGTGGTCGAAGTCATTTTCGGCGATTTTGCGCAGAATTCGCCGCATGATTTTGCCGGAGCGGGTCTTTGGCAGGCCCGGGGCCCACTGGATAATATCCGGCTTGGCGATGGGGCCGATTTCCTCTACGCACAGCTGGATGAGTTCCTTTTCCAGCGCTGCTGACGGTTCCACACCACTCATCGGTGTCACGAAGCAGTAGATTCCCTGGCCCTTGATGTCGTGGGGGAAGCCCACCACGGCGGCTTCCGCGATATCATCGTGCAGGACCAGCGCGCTTTCCACCTCGGCGGTGCCCATGCGGTGCCCGGAAACATTAAGCACGTCATCGACGCGGCCGGTGATGCGGTAGTAGCCATCCTCGTCGCGGGTGGCACCGTCGCCGGTGAAATAGTAGCCCGGATAATGGCTGAAGTAAGTGTCGACCAGGCGCTGGTGGTCGCCGTAAATGGTGCGGATCTGGCTGGGCCAGGAGGCCTTGATGGCCAGGTAGCCGGAGCCGGGGCCTTCCACTTCGCTGCCATCCTCGTTGAGCAGGGCCAGCTGCACGCCGAAGAAGGGTTTGCTTGCTGCGCCGGGCTTGAGGTCGTGGGCGCCTGGCAGCGGGGTGATCATGTGGGCACCGGTCTCTGTTTGCCACCAGGTGTCCACAATCGGGCAGCGGGAGTCGCCGACAACGCGGTAGTACCACTCCCAGGCTTCCGGGTTGATCGGTTCGCCGACCGAGCCCAGCAGACGCAGCGAGCTGCGCGAGCTGCGCTTGACCGGCGCGTCACCGACGGCATGCAGGGAGCGGATGGCGGTGGGGGCGGTGTAGAAGCTGTTGACCTGGTGCTTGTCCACCACTTCCCAGCAGCGGCCGGCGTCGGGCCAGGTGGGCACACCCTCGAACATCAGCGAGGTGGCGCCATTGCAGAGCGGGCCGTAGACGATGTAGCTGTGGCCAGTTACCCAGCCGACGTCGGCGGTGCACCAGAAGACCTCGCCCTCGCGGTAATCAAAGGTATAGAGGAAGGTCATGGCAGTCTGCAGAAGGTAGCCCCCGGTGGTATGCAGCACACCCTTGGGCTTGCCGGTGGAACCGGAGGTGTAGAGGATGAACAGGGGGTCCTCGGCGTCCATGGCCGCCGCCGGACTGTCGGCGGAGACCTGCGCCGTTGCCTCGTGATACCAGATGTCGCGGCCTTCCTGCCAGTCGATCTGGCCCCCGGTGCGTCGCACCACGATGCTGGTATGCACGCCGGGGCAGCTCTCCAGAGCGCTGTCGACATTGGCTTTGAGGGGGATGGTCTTGCCACCGCGGAGCCCTTCGTCTGCCGTGATCACGGTCTGGCAGTCGGCATCCAGGATGCGGTCGCTGATGGAAGTCGGCGAGAAGCCACCGAAGACCACCGAGTGAATGGCGCCGATACGGGCGCAGGCGAGCATCGCTACCGCGGCTTCCGGAATCATCGGCAGGTAGATGCAAACGCGATCGCCCTTGCCCACGCCGCGTTCGCGCAGCACGTTGGCCAGGCGGCACACGCGCTCGTGCAGGTCGGCGTAGGTGATGTGCTGGGCGGCCTCCGCGGGGTCGTCGGGTTCCCAAATCAGCGCGGTCTGTTCGCCGCGGGTGGCCAGGTGGCGATCGAGGCAGTTGCTGCTGGCGTTCAGCTGGCCGCCGGTGAACCAGCTCGCTTCGCCGCGGTGGAAGTCGTAGTCGACCACGCGCTTCCAGGGCGCATCCCAGTGCAGGAATTCCCTTGCCATGTCGCCCCAGAAACCCTCGGGGTCCTCCACCGACCGTTGATACATCTCCCGGTAGCGCTGCGCGTTGATGTGTGCGTCGGCGAAATTATCCGGAACCGGGTGGATGGGGAAGAGGTGGGTCATGCCGGAACTCCCTGTTAATTTTAGCTGGACAGGGGATGATACGCCGCCTGACGCGGCGTGCAAGATCCGAATGGATGAGGCGGGAAGGCCTCAGGGGGAGGCGAGCATGCCCCAGTCAGATACCGGGTTCAGGCTCAGGCGCACATTATCGATCAGCCGGGTGCGTCCGAGGCGCGCCGCGGCCAGGATGGCGATCTCCTCGGTCTCCTCGGTGACCGCGCGCAGGGTGCGGGCATCGCGAATGGCGAAATAATCCGGCTCGAAACCAGCCTGTAACAGTTGCATGCGGGCGTGGGACTCGAGCTGCAGGAAGTTGTCGAAGCCGCAGGCGATGGCTTCGCGACAGCTCAGCAGGGTTTCGTGAATCAGCGGAGCCAGGCGCCGCTCCTGGTCGTTCAGGTAACCGTTGCGGGAGCTCTTCGCCAGGCCGTCCGCGTCGCGCACCGTAGCCACGCCTTCCACTTCCACGGGCATGCACAGGTCGCGAACCATCTTGCGAATGATCGAGAGTTGTTGGAAGTCCTTCTCCCCGAACACCGCCACATCTGGCTGAACGATGTTGAACAGCTTGTTAACTACCGTCGTCACCCCGTTAAAGTGGCCGGGACGGCTGCTGCCACAGAGGGTCTCGGACAGGTCGGGCACCTGTACCTGGGTGTGCAGGTGCATGCCTTCCGGATAGATATCAGAGACTTCGGGGGTGAACAGGAACTGCACGCCTTCGGCAAACAGCTTTTCCTTGTCGGCGGCGAGGGTGCGGGGGTAGCTGTCCAGGTCCTCCCGCGGACCAAACTGCAGCGGGTTGACGAAGATGCTGACTACGACCACATCCGCGAGCTGGCGGGCGCGCCTGACCAAGTCGATATGGCCGTTATGCAGATTGCCCATGGTGGGCACAAAAGCGATACGCTGCCCCTGGCTGCGGCGTTCCCGCAGGGCATTCTGCAGTTGCTGGATATTGGCGTAGGTACGCATGTCGACATGACCCCCGCGTGACGGTAAGGGTGATGCTGGACCGGAACCGCTGGTCACTGTTGTGGCGGGCCTCCCCCGCCGGGGGACGCAGTATGCACCACCGGCTGGACACCGGGCAACGGCTTTTCAAGAAAATTTAACCCTCGTGTGTTACCTGGTCACGAAGGCGCGGGTAACAGTAACACCAAAGGTATGTGAGCGCTAACTTACAGTATTTGCCCCCACCGGCGGGACGCTTATCCGGTCGGCTTATTGGTAGCTGTGCTCGTCCCGGGGGTACTCGCCGGACTTGACTGCCTCGACAAAGGCCCGCAGGGCATCCTGGATGGAGTCGTGACCCTGCATGAAGTTCTGCACAAACCGGGCGGTGTGGGCGCTCAGCCCGAGCAGGTCGTGCATGACCAGGACCTGGGCGTCGGTGCCGGGGCCGGCGCCAATGCCGATCACCGGAATATCCAGCTTGCGGCTGATATCGGCGGCGAGGGGTGCCGGTACACACTCGAGCACGAGCAGGCTGGCACCGGCATCCTGGATCTCCACCGCATCCGCCAGGATCGACTTGGCCTCCTTGGGGGTGCGGCCCTGGACCCGGTAGCCGCCGAACACGTTGACCGACTGGGGCGTCAGGCCGAGGTGCGCACAGACCGGAATGCCGCGTTCCACCAGCATGCTGATGGAGTCGCTCAACCAGGTACCGCCTTCCAGCTTGACCATCTGCGCACCGGCGCGCATCAGGCGCGCGGCATTGTGCAGGGTATCTTCCGGGGTGCCGTAGGCCATGAAGGGCAGGTCGGAGATCAACAGCGAGTCGATACCCCCCCGCGCCACACATTCGGTGTGATAGACCATGTGGTCCATGGTCACGGGGACGGTATTGTCGTGCCCCTGGATGACATTGCCCAGGGAGTCGCCGACCAGGATGGATTCCGCGCCAGCCTCGGAAACCAGGCGGGCAAAGGTGGCGTCGTAGGCGGTGATGCAGACGAATTTCTCACCCGATGCCTTCATCTTGTCGAGGGTGCTGATGGTGAACTTGCCCATGTGCACTATCCAAAGAAGGTCGGGTTGAAGTAATGCCGACCGCTGCGAATATCCAGCAGGTAGTCGACCAGTTGTCGAAAATCCTGATCGCCGTTGGCCAGATCGATTTCACTGGCGTTGACGATCAACAGCGGGGCGTCATCGTAATACAGAAAAAACTCACTGTACACTTCGTTCAGGCGCTCCAGGTAAGTGCGGTCGATGGCCTGTTCGGCGGCGACCCCGCGCTTCTCGATGCGCTCCTCGAGGATTTCGGTCGACGCCTGCAGATAGATGACCAGGTCCGGCCTGGGGGCATCGATCTGCAATTGCTGGTAGACCCGCTGATACAGCTGGTGCTCGTCGCTGTCGAGATTGACCCGGGCGAAGAGCGGGTCTTTCTCGATCAGGAAATCCGCGACGCGATTGGGGGCGAAAATGTCCTCCTGGCGCAGGTCGCCGAGTTTCTGGGCCCGCTGGAACAGGAAGAACAGCTGGGTCGCCAGGGCCGCCTCCCTTCGATTGCGGTAGAAGCGCTCGAGGAAGGGGTTTTCGTGGGCGTCTTCGGAGAGCAGTGGATAAGCGAAGTGCTCGGCCAAACGGCGGGCCAGGGTCGTCTTGCCCACTCCGATGGGGCCCTCCACGGCGATATAGCCGGGGGGCGTCCTGCCGCGCAGGTCGTGACTGTCGGTGCTCATCGGCAATGCTCCTCGGGCAGCTGCAGGTCGACCACCTGCAGGTCGGCGCCGGGGCGGGCCGCGAGCAGGGCGGTCAGCGGGCCGAGCCCCGGCAGCTCGCAGTCCGCGGGAAGCAGGTCGGCGAGCGGGTAAAGAACGAAGTCGCGTTCGGCGATGCGCGGGTGGGGGATCTGCAGTCGGGGCAGATTGAGCGTCTGGTCGCCGTAGAGCAGCAGGTCGAGGTCCAGAGTGCGTGGCCCCCAGCGCAATTCGCGCTCGCGACCCTGTCGCGCTTCGATGCGCTGGAGTGCATCCAGCAGCGCCAGCGGCGTCAGCCGGGTTTCCAGCATCACGGCGGCATTCAGGTAGTCGGGTTGTTCCCCCGGGCCCACGGCGGCACTGCGGTAGACCCGCGAGCAGCGCGTCAGGCGTGAGTCCTCAAGGCCCTGTAGTGCCGCCACAGCCTCCAGCAGCTGTTGTGCAGGCTCCTGCAGGTTGCTGCCCAGGGCGACGCAGGCGGTGATCATGCGTTCTGGGCTGGGCGACGCTTGCGTGGCGGTCGCCGGCGACGTCGCCCGCGATCGGCGCGCTCGTCTTCATCGGTCCCGTGGATAATGGGCAGGTTCTGGTGTTCCGGCAGCTCTTGCTGCTCGGTCCACCAGGCGCCACTGCCCCCGGCGTCTTCGCCCGCGGCCTCGCGCAGCAGCAGGAAGTCATAGGCGGCCCGGAAGCGGCGGTTCTGGATCATTTCCTGTGGCTTGCGCTGTCGCTGCAGGCGCGGCTGGAACTCCCAGATCTCGCGCATGGGCAGGCTGAAGCGACGGGGAATGGAAATCTGGCGCAGGGTGGCCTGGATCACCTGTTGCCCGGCGCTGTGCAGGGCGGCCGCGGGCGGCTCGCCGCGGGTCTGCAGCTGCTGCCAGAGCTCCTGCACCACCGGCCACAGGAGCGCCGCGAGCAGGAAGGCCGGCGTGACCGGCTTGCCCGACTGAATGCGCTGGTCGGTGCTGTGCATGGCCGCGCGCACCAGTGCCATGGCCTGCGGATTGCGACGCATGGCGTGATCGCTTTCCGGGAACAGGTAGCGCAGCAGGTCGAGCTCCAGCAGCTTGTCCATGGTGCGTTCGGCATAGCCCGACATGAACAGCTTGAGGAATTCGTCGAACAGCCTGGCCGGCGGTATCTCCCCGAGCAGGTGCGCACAGTCGGGAATGGCCCGGGCCGTGCCGCGGTCGATACCGAAATCCAGTTTGGCGGCAAAGCGGGCGACCCGCAGCATCCGCACCGGATCCTCGCGGTAGCGCTGCTCCGGATCGCCGATGATGCACACGCTCTGCTTGCGCAGGTCCCGCATGCCGTGGACGTGATCGTAGACGGTAAAACTGGCGGCGTCGTAGTAGAGCGCGTTCACGGTCAGGTCGCGCCGCACCGCGTCTTCCTCCAGTGTGCCGTAGACGTTGTCGCGCAGCAGCAGGCCCTTGTCGGACTGCCGCGAGCGGTGGCTGTCGGGCGTGGCATCGTCGCCGTCGGGGTCGCTGTCGTGATGACCGCGGAAAGTGGTGACCTCGATCACCTCGCGGCCGAAGGTCACGTGGACGATCCGGAAGCGGCGCCCAATCAGGCGCGAGTTGCGGAACAGCGCGTGTACTTGTTCCGGCGTGGCGTCGGTGGCCACGTCGAAGTCCTTGGGGTGGCCACCCAGCAAGAGATCGCGAACCGCGCCACCGACCAGGTAGCCCTGGTAGCCGGCCTCGCGCAGGCGCGCCATCACCTTGAGCGCATTGGGGCTGATGTTCTTGCGGGAGATACAGTGCTGCTTTCGAGGGTAGACTTTCAAGTGGGGCTGGCCCTGTGATCGTTGGTCAAACAGCTTGCAGTCTACCACATAAGCGTGCCCGGTCAGGGGCGCGGGGCCGATACGGAATTGCCTGGTAGAGGTGGTGTGGAATCGGAGGAACGAGTTAGTGGGGAAACTCGCGTTTCCCCACCCAGGTCTCGTTGACGGCTTATTCTTATTGCTACTGTTATTCTTTTTATGCTGTTAGCAACACAATCTGTACGTTGCAGCTTCGACCGGAAATCGAAGGGGAAGATATCTTCCCCGTCCAGGTCCATTGTTGTTGTCTGTTATTGTTATTGGGCCGTTTGTTATTGTTATTGTTGTAGGCGTAAAAAGAATTGCAGTGCCCGTGCCAGAAATTGAAAATTCTATATAAAACAGGTGTTTACGATTTTTGGTCTCAGTTCCCGGTCGGGCAAATTGGCTGTGTTTGTTACGGATATACTCTGCCTTCTGTTACATGGAGCGCCGACGGTAACGCTCAGGAGGCCGCTTTTTTGCGCCGTGTGCCGCCCGCTTTCTTGCGCGGAATCTCGAAGCGTTGCCGGCGTTCCCACAGGCACTTGCGGCTGATGCCCAGCTTCTGTGCCAGTTCCGTCTCGCTCATGCTGTCCTGGTGTTCCAGGACAAAGCGCTGGAAGTAATCCTCCAGGGAGAGGTCCTCCGTCGGGTCCGAGGTGATGTTGCGGGGTGCACCCAGGGGATTGGCTGCCTGGGGGCTCTGCACCGGGCCCGTCTGGCCGCGCAGGCGGTTGACATTGACCAGCTCGAGGTCGATGCCCAGCTCCCGGTTGTCGATTTCCGGGCCCTCGCTGAGCACTACGGCGCGTTCGATGGCGTGTTCCAGCTCGCGCACGTTGCCCGGCCACTGGTAGGTGGTGATTGCCTGGATGGCCCGCGGGGAGAGGTTCATTTCGCCCTTGCCGAGTCGCTCGGCCTGGGCCTTGAGCATGCTCTCGGCAATTTGCAGGATGTCCTTGCCGCGGTCCCGCAGTGGCGGCAGCTCGAGGCGCAGGACGTTGATGCGGTAGTAGAGGTCCTGGCGGAACTGGCCCTCTGCGGCCAGGCTCTGCAGGTTGCGGTGGGTGGCGCAGATCAGGCGCACATTCACCTTGCGCGACTGTACCGAGCCGATCCGACGAATTTCGCCCTCCTGGATGAAGCGCAGCAGGCGCGCCTGGGCTTCCATCGGCAGTTCGCCGATCTCGTCCAGGAACAGGGTGCCCCCGTCGGCGGCCTCGATCAGGCCCATGCGGCTGGCGTTGGCCCCGGTAAAGGCGCCCTTCTCGTAGCCGAACAGTTCGGACTCGATCAGGGTGTCGGGAATGGCGGCGCAGTTGACGCAGATGAGGGTATTGTCGGCGCGCCGGCTGTGCCGGTGCACGCTGCGCGCCACCAGCTCCTTGCCGGTGCCGGTCTCCCCCAGCACCAGGACCGTGGAATCCGTGGGCGCCACCTTGCGGATGTGCTCGAACAGCGTGACCATCGGCGGGCAGTGGCCGATGATGTCCGAGGCCGGGGAGTCTTCCTCCGCGGCAGCGGGGGCGTTCGCCGGGGCACCCTTCGGGTGGTCGGCGATGATCCGCTCGACGGCGGCCAGCATGTCGCTGTGGTCGAAGGGCTTGGCGATGTAGTCCACCGCGCCCATGCGCATCGAGTCCACCGCGGAGCGCAGGCTGGCATAGCTGGTCATGATCAGGACCGGCACGTCGCCGGCCTTGCGGATCAGGTCGGTTCCCGGGGCGCCGGGCAGGCGGAGATCGGAGATGATGAGGTCGAAATCGGCGAGGTTATGGCGAGTTTCGGCTTCCTGGACCGAGGCGGCCTCGGATACCGTGTAGCCATGGCGCTCCAGCAATCGCCGCAGCGCACCGCGGATGACCGATTCGTCCTCCACCACAAGAATCTGTTGCATAGAGTGTTACCTCTCGGGTGCAGGGCAACAACATACCGTGACTGCTGGTGATTTTCCAGTCAATTGCACTCTGCGTGTTACTGCTGGTAACGGGCGGTGGGTAGTCGCAGGTTGACCCGGGTGCCCGGATGGGGGCCCTCGCGCAGGGGGCTGGTGATCTGCACGCTGCCGCCCATGTCCTCCATGATGCTGTAGACCAGGGCCAGGCCGAGCCCGGTTCCCTCGCCCGGGTCCTTGGTGGTGAAGAAGGGCTCGAAGACCTGCACCTGCAGCGCCGGCGGGATACCGCTGCCGCTGTCCTCCACCGCAATCACCACCTGCTGTCCCTCGGTATGCAGGGCAATGCTCACTTCGGCGCCGTCTTCGCTGGCGTCCCGGGCGTTGCCCAGCAGGTTGACCAGCACCTGCAGCAGGCGCTGCGGATCGGCCAGCACCAGCTGCTCGCGCTCGCAGCGATTGACGAAACGCAGGGGTCGCGCCTGGTGGTCCAGTTCCAGCAGGTGGATCGCCTCGTCGGCGCAGTCGGCGATATTGCAGGGCTGCAGTCGGGTGTCGCCGGCGTTGGAGCCGTTGTGCGAAAAGTTGACCAGGGATTCGACGATGCGACTGACGCGGCTGGTCTGCTTGATGATGTCCCGGGCTGCCTCCTGCACCAGCTCGGGCTCGTCCTCGTACTCCAGGTTTTGTGCCAGGCAGGCGATACCGGTGATCGGGTTGCCGATTTCGTGGGCGACCCCCGCCGCCAGGCGGCCGATGGAGGCCAGACGCTCGCTGTGCAGCAGCTCCTGCTGCAGCCGTTCGTAGTCGGAAATGTCCTCCACCAGCACGATCTGGTCACCCCCGGGCTGCGTGTTGGCACTCGCTCGCAGCAGGCTCAGCCAGCGATTGCTGCCGTCCTCCAGGGGAACCTCGAGCTTTTTGGCCGCCTGGCTCTGGTCGCGGAAGAACTGCTCGAACAGGGATTGCCAGGGTGCGGGGAGAGACTCCAGGCGCGAACCGAGAATCTGGCTGGCAGGTACCCGGGTAATCCCCTCCATGCTGCGGTTCCACAGCAGGACTTCCCCGTCCGGGGCCAGGGAGCAGACGCCAATCGGCAGGTTGTCGAGGGTTTGCCGGTAGTGGCGGCGGAGGTTGTCCAGCTCCGCTGCCAGCCCGGTGAACTGGCCGCCGGCGCGATCCAGCCGCCGCTCGATCAGGAACAGGTCCTCGGTGCTGCCCTGGGGCTGGTCATCGAAGGGCAGGCAGCGATTGATGATGTTCAGGGCCACGGTGGGCCCGAGCAGGCTGGAGAGGTTGGCTTCGATCCGGGCGCGCAGCCGGCGCAGGGCGTAGGGGCGTGACTCCTGCTCTTCGAACTGCAGCTCGCGCAGGGCTCGCCGCACCTCGGTGCTCGCCGTGTCCTGGCCGAGGGCCGGGCTCAGGCGCTCGATGAACTCCCGCGCCGACTGCATGCTGAGGGTGCGGCGGAAGGGGCGGTTGAGGTTGTCCATGCAGCAGATTTCCGCCGCGACCCGCTCGTCGTCGCTGCGCCGGGTCAGCAGTGAGACGCCGAAAAACAGGGCCAGGTTGAGGCCCAGGGCGATCACGCTGGCCACTGCCCAGGCGTTCTCGCTGCCGGGGAACCACTGTTCGGCCAGGGCTCGCACCCCCTCGGGCTGGGGGATGCCGAGAATCGGAAGCAGCACCAGCAGGCACCAGGTGGCGAGGCCGGCAATCAAGCCCGAGAGCAGGCCCTTGCGGTTGGCGCCGCGCCAGTAGGGGGTGGCGACAACCCCGGGCAGGAACTGCAGGGTGCCGGCAAAGGCGGCCAGGCCGAGCTGCGCCAGGCTGTGTTTGCCGTTGATGGCCATGAAAAAGGCGTAGCCGCCCAGGATCAGCAGGGTAATCAGGGCCCGGCGCAACCATTTCAGCTGGCTGTAGAGGCTCTGGTCGGAGCGGATGGGCAGGAGCTGTCGCGGCAGGATCAGGTGGTTCAGGCACATGTTCGCCAGCGCCAGGGTGGCGACGATGATGGTGGTGCTGGCGGCCGACAGTCCGGCGATAAAGGCGAGGACCGTCAGGGTGGGGGACTGCAGGCTGATGCCTACCCCCAGCCCGGTGTAGGCGGCCGGCAGGCCGTGCTCCAGGTAGAGCCCCGCCCAGGCCAGGGGCAACACCGGCACGGCCAGCAGCAGCAGGTAGAGCGGCAGGCCCCAGCTGGCGGTGCGCAGGTCCTGGCTTTCCTTGTTCTCGGCGAAGGCCATGTGGAACAGGTGGGGCATGCAGACCGCGCCGGCGAAGAACAGCAACAGCAGCGTGCGTGCCGCGTCAGCCTGCATGGGTTGGTCGACAATCGCCGCGGCGCGGGGTTCGCTGGCAATCCAGGCCTGCAGGCCGCCGAAGCCATTGAAGACCTGATGCACCGCCAGCCACATCATCCCCAGCATGGCGGCCAGCTTGACCAGCGACTCGAAGGCGACCGCCGTGACCAGGCCGATATTGCGCCGCTCGGAGGTCAGATTGCGGGTGCCGAACAGCACGGCAAAGATGATGATGATCAGGCAGAACAGCAAGGCCAGCGTGTCCTGGCGCTGGGCCGCCGGCAGCAGCTGGTCGAGGTCGCCGGCGAGGATGTGGATACTGTCGGCAACGGTCTGTATCTGCAGGGCGAGCAGGGGCATCAGGGTCAGGCACATCGCCAGGGTGGCGATGGCCCCGACCTGGTGGCTGCGGAAACGGAAGGTGAGGACATCCGCCAGCGAGGCCAGCTGGTAGACCCGGCACAGCCGCAGCAGGGGTAGCAGCAGCACGGTGGCGAGGAGGAAGGTGATTACCACCCCGGTGTAATAGAGGAGGTAGCCGTAGCCATAGCGGTAGGCCAGCTCGAAGATGGCATTGCTGGCCATGGCTCCGGCGAAAACCGCGAGCGACAGCACATAGGTGGCCGGGTGATGGGTGATTCGACGTGGCAGCCGGCCGCGATCCGCCAAGTGCGCCACCAGGAACAGCACCATCAGGTAGGCGACAATCGCCAGCAGGATTTCCGGGAGACTAAAGCTCATCGTGCCAGGGGCGCTGGAGGTTCCACCAGGCGGCGGCGATGGCGGCGAGCCAGAGCAGGAAGGGCCGGTACCAGCCCTCGGCACCTGCCCACAGCCATTCGTCGACCGCGGGAATGAAGACAAAGGCCAGCGCGATGGTCAGCAGCAGACCCCGGTTGATATACATGAGTCATTTTCCGGGCAAGCAATGCCGAAGGAGTCTACGCAAGCCACCTGTGGCGGTAAAGTCTACAGGCTGGGTGCGCAGGGAATCGCCGCCGGTGTCCAGTGCGCCGCTGCGTGGCCGAGTATTTCGCCGCACTGGCGCAGGTGTTCCGGCGGTGGCGGCTGGCGCAGCAGGGACAGGGCATCGCGCAGATTGTCGGCGGCGCGCCGGAGGGCCAGTGGCGGTGCGTGATTCTGCTTGCTCAGCTTCTGCCCATTGGCGGCAGTCAGGACCGGGATGTGCGCGTAGGCCGGTGGCGGGTACCCGAGCAGATCCTGAAGCAGCCGTTGGCGCGGCGTGGAATCGAGGAGATCGGCGCCGCGGACCACCCGGGTGACCCCCTGGGCGGCGTCGTCCACCACCACCGCCAGCTGATAGGCAAACAGACCGTCCTTGCGCCGCACCACGAAGTCGCTCAGCTGTGCCCCCAGCGGCCAGTCCTGCGCGCCCTGCCAGCTGTCCTGCCACTGGCAGCGGTAGTCGCGAGGCACCTTTACCCGCAGTGCGGCGGGGCGGTCCGGTGGCGGGGGTGCGATTCGGCAGTTGCCGCGGCAGCTGCCCTCGGGGCCCTGCTCGCGGCGGCTACAGCTGCAGGCGAAGAGGTGGCCGTCGCGATCGAGTTGCGCCAGGGCCGCCAGGTAGGCCTCACTGCGGCGGCTCTGCCAGAGCACGTCGTCGTCGGGTTCCAGGCCGTGGGCCTGCAGGCAGTCGAGAATTGCGCGTGCTGCCCCGGCTTCCTCCCGGGGCGGGTCGAGATCCTCCATGCGCAGCAGCCAGCGACCGCCGCGGCTGCGCATGTCGAGAAAACTGGCCAGTGCCGCGAGCAGGGAGCCCCGGTGCAGCCGGCCGGTTGGTGAGGGTGCGAAGCGCCCGCAGGGAATCAACCCAGTTCCTGTCTTTCCTTGATTTCGGCCAGGGTCTTGCAGTCGATGCACAGGGTCGCGGTGGGGCGCGCCTCCAGGCGCTTGATGCCGATCTCGACGCCACAGGCATCGCAGAAGCCATAGTCGTCCTGGTTCAGGCGCTCGATGGTCTGGTCGATTTTCTTGATCAGCTTGCGCTCGCGGTCGCGGGTGCGCAGCTCCAGGCTGAACTCCTCTTCCTGGGTGGCCCGGTCCGCCGGATCGGGGAAGTTTGCGGCGTCGTCCTTCATGTGGGTCACGGTGCGATCCACTTCCTGCATGAGGTCGGCCTTCCAGCGTTGCAGAATCTGGCGAAAGTGCTCGCGCTGCTGCTCGTTCATGTACTCCTCGCCCCGCTTGGGCTTATAGGGCTCGAAGTTCTTGAACTCGTTGGTGCTGGAGGATTTCTGGGCGGCTTTTGGCATGGTATGCATCCCATACGGCACTAGTTGCGGTTGTTGTAGAGCCGGGAACCGCTGGCCGAGGCCCGGGCCCGGCGCCCAAGGGCGCAGAAACTACCAGATTCCCCCGGCCTGTGCCACAAAAATTAGCGCGCGATGTGAGGGCGTGCGCACGGCCCTGACGCCGCAGCGATCCGGTTGCTAGAATGGCGGCTCCCTCATCGTTTCCGGACCGATTCATGACAGCGACGCCCGCTTTCCGTTTGCGCCTGGCCAGGCGCATTGATGACATCGAACCCTTTCGTGTGGTGGAGGTCCTGACCCGCGCCACGGAGCTGGCAGCAGCGGGGCGGGATGTGGTCCACCTGGCGGCGGGGGCGCCGGATTTCAGTACCGCCGAGCCGATCATCGAGGCCGGGCGCGCAGCGCTGGCCGCCGGGCACACGCACTACTCCCAGGCCACCGGCCTGCCGGCCCTGCGGGAGGCCCTGTCCCGGCACTATGCCGAGACCTACGGCCTGGACATTCCCGCCCGCCGCATCATCGTCACGCCCGGCGCCTCCGGGGCGCTGTTGCTGCTGTCCGCCCTGTTGCTCAACCCCGGGGATGGCATGCTGCTCACCGACCCCGGCTACCCCTGCAACCGGCATTTCATGCGCCTGGTGGAGGGGCACGGTGAGCTGGTGCCGGTGGATGCCAGTACCCGCTACCAGCTCACCGGTGAGCTGGTGGACCGGCACTGGCGTGACAGCACCGTTGGGGCCATGGTCGCGTCGCCGGCCAATCCCACCGGCACCTCGCTGACCCGCGAGGAGCTGGCCGAACTGTCCGCCGCGGTGCGCCAGCGCGGCGGGCAGCTGATCGTGGACGAGATCTACCACGGTCTGGGCTACGACCGCCCGACGCCGTCGGTACTGGAAGTCGACGACCAGGCCTTCGTGGTCAACAGCTTCTCCAAGTATTTCGGCATGACTGGCTGGCGCCTGGGCTGGCTGGTGGCGCCCGAGGAAGCGCTGCCCGGCCTCGAGAAGCTGGCCCAGAACCTGTTCATTTCCATGTCGACCATGGCCCAGCATGCGGCCCTGGCCTGTTTCGAGCCGGGCACCCGGGACATCTTCGAGGAGCGCCGGGCGATTTTTCGCCAGCGCCGCGACTTCCTCCTGCCGGCGCTGGAGACCATCGGTTTCAAGGTGCCCTGCAGGCCGGACGGCGCTTTCTACATCTACGCCGATGCCTCGCGCTTCACCGACGACAGCCAGGCCCTGTGCTGGCAGCTGCTGGAGGAGCACGGCCTGGCGTTGACCCCGGGCGTCGATTTCGGCCACGTGCGGGCCAATGAACACCTGCGCTTCTCCTACGCCACCAGCATGGAGCGTCTGGAGGTGGCGGTGGAGCGCTTGGCCCGGGTACTGGGCTGATGGACTTCGCGCCCCTGCAAGAAGGGCGCCTGCTCCGGCGCTACAAACGCTTTCTGGCGGACGTCGAGTTGCCGGGCGGCGACGTGGTGACCGCCCACTGCCCCAATACCGGTGCCATGACCGGCTGTGCCGAGCCCGGCAGTCGGGTGTGGCTTTCCCACAGCAGCTCGAAGACCCGCAAGCTGCCCTGGACCTGGGAGCTGGTGGAAACGCGCGAGGGCATGGCCTGCATTCACTCGGCCCTGGCCAACCGGGTGGTAGCCGAGGGGCTGGCTGAAGGGCGGCTGACCGGCTTCGAGGCCTACCCTGAACACCGGCGGGAGGTGAAAATAGCCGAGGGCTCCCGCGCTGACCTCCTGCTCGAGGGCCCGGGGGGCCAGGTCTTCGTGGAGGTGAAATGTGTCACCCTCTGCGATGCCGGCGGGCAGGGGCGCTTTCCGGATGCGGTGACGACGCGCGGGCGCCGCCACCTGGAGGTGCTGGCGGAGCGCCTGGATGCGCGGACCCGCTGCCTGCTGTTGTTCTGTGTCTTCCACGCCGGCGTAAACCGGGTCTGTGCCGCCGGGGATATCGATCCCCGCTACCGCGACAGTCTGGCGGCGTCCCTGGAAGCCGGGGTGGAAGTCCAGGCCTGGGGCTGCGCGGTCGGCACCGCGGGCCTGACCCTGGGCGAGCGCCTGCCCTTCAGCCTGGACCCGCAGCCGTGACAGCGCCGTTGTCTTCCGCCCAGCTCACCGGCAAGGACGGCAGTCAGCTGGTGGAACTGGGGGAGGGGGCACAACTGCATCCGCAGGCGGCAGCGGCCTTTCGCCGCCTGCAGGCGGCCGCTGCAGAGGCGGGCTTCCAGTTGGCGATCGCCAGCGCCCACCGCAGCTTTGCCCGCCAGTGCGCGATCTGGAATGCCAAGGCCAGTGGCCGGCGGCCGGTGAACGATGACGCTGGGGAGAGGGTCGACCTCGCGGCACTCTCCGCCCCGGAGCAGGCGCATGCCATTCTGCGCTTCTCGGCACTTCCCGGTACCTCGCGCCACCACTGGGGCACGGATCTGGACGTCTACGATGCCGCGGCGGTCCCGGCGGACTACCGCGTGCAACTGACGCCCGACGAGGTGGCACCGGCGGGGCCGTTTGGTCCCCTGCACGCCTGGCTGGACGCGCGCATGGCGGCGGATCGCTCGGAGGGGTTCTTTCGTCCCTACGCGCAGGATCGCGGTGGCGTGGCGGTGGAGCGCTGGCACCTGAGTTACGCGCCCCTCTCGGTGCACTGTGAATCAATGCTGGATGCCGCTCTGCTCAGGGCGTCCTGGTCGGGGGAGGAGCTGCTGCTGCGGGAGGTGCTGGAGGCGGAACTGCCGGCGCTGCTGGCCCGCTATGTCCATGTGCCCGCTGACTGGTGTCCCGCCAGATACCGGCGGCCTCGGGACTTTATCCGCTGAGTTGCAGGTGCCGCTGAAGGGGTGGCGGCGATGGGGCCTGGTGTGGGACGACCCCCGCCGCGGATGCGGTCGGGGGCCTGTGCGAGATGGGGCTCAGCGCATTTCCGGGTGGGAGTTGTCGAAGTTGGCAACGGCATCGACGATGGCCTTGCGCGCTTCGTCGGAACCGCCCCAGCGGTCGATCTTGACCCACTTGCCTTCTTCCAGGTCCTTGTAGTGCTCGAAGAAGTGCTGGATCTGGCGCACCAGCAGTTCGGGCAGGTCGGTGTATTCCTTGATGTCGGCGTAGCCCTTGAACAGCTTGGTGGTGGGCACGGCAACCAGCTTGGCGTCACCACCGGCTTCGTCGGACATGTGCAGGATGCCCACCGGGCGGCAGGGAATCACGCAGCCGGCAACCACGGTGTGGGGGGTGTGCACCAGCACGTCCAGGGGGTCGCCGTCATCCGCCAGGGAGTTGGGGATGTAGCCGTAGTTGCAGGGATAGAACATGGCCGCCGTCATGAAGCGGTCGACCATGATGGCGCCGCTGTCGTGATCCACTTCGTACTTGACCGGGTCGGAGTGGGCGGGGATCTCGATGATCACGTTGATTTCGTCGGGGATGTTCTTCCCGGCGGGGATCAGGTTAAGGCTCATGGCGATTCCTGTGCTGAGTGTGGTGGAAAAAAGGCGGCGCAGTATAACAGGCTCTGGTCAAACCTTGAACGATGTCTTCAGCTTGCGCGGTACCGCGGCCAGCTTCAGGCGGGTGTAGCGGGGCAGCCCGTTGCGGTATTCCGGGTAGGCCTCGCCGGCGATCAAGGGGGCCAGGTACTCCCGCGCGGCCTCGGTGATGCCGAAGCCGTTGCGGCTGATAAAGCCGCGGGGCATCTTTTTCTCGCGATTGGCCACCTGCTCGAGGGGGGCCTCGCCGATGCTCCAGCGGTAGCGCTTGCCCTTGCCGCGCACAATGCAGGGCATCACCGCGTTGTCCCCGCGCAGGGCGAATTCCACCGCCGCCTGGCCCACGGCATAGGCCTGCTCGAGGTCGGTCTGCGAGGCGATGTGCCGCGCCGAGCGCTGCAGGTAGTCGGCCACTGCCCAGTGATACTTGTAACCCAGTTCGGACTTCACCATGTCCGCGAGCACCGGTGCCAGCCCGCCGAGCTGGCTGTGGCCGAAGGCGTCGGTGACCCCGGCGTCGCTGAGGAAGCTGCCATCCTTGTACTGGGCGCCCTCGGAGGCGACGATCACGCAGTAGCCGTGGCGTTTCACCGTGCGCTGCACCTGCTTGAGAAACTTCTCCCGCTGGAAGGCCACTTCCGGAAACAGGATGATGTGCGGGGCGTCGCCCTCCTGCTCCGCGGCGAGGCCGGCGGCCGCGGCGATCCAGCCGGCGTGACGGCCCATCACTTCGAGAATGAATACCTTGGTTGAGGTTTCGCACATGGAGGCGACATCCATGGCCGCCTCGCGGGTGGAGATGGCCACGTACTTGGCCACCGAGCCAAAGCCCGGACAGTTGTCGGTCAGGGGCAGGTCGTTGTCGATGGTCTTGGGAATGTGGATGGCCTGGATCGGGTAGCCCATGGACTCGCTGAGCTGGGAGACCTTGAGGCAGGTGTCGGCGGAATCGCCGCCACCGTTGTAAAAGAAGTAGCCGATGTCGTGGGCGCGGAAGACTTCGATCAGGCGCTCGTACTCGGCGCGATTCTCTTCCAGGCTGCGCAGCTTGTGGCGGCAGGAGCCGAAGGCCCCGGCCGGGGTGGTCATCAACCCGCGAATCGCCGCGGCACTTTCCTTGCTGGTGTCGATCAGATCCTCGCGCAGGGCGCCGATGATGCCATTGCGCCCCGCGAATACCTTGCCGATCTTGCCGCGGTTTGCGCGGGCGGTCTCGATCACGCCACAGGCTGAAGCATTGATGACGGCAGTGACGCCACCAGACTGGGCGTAGAAGGCATTTTTCCTGGGCATTGGCAAACCTGTGTCGAGTGAAACGGGAAGGCCCCATGATACGTGATTGCCCTTCACTTGTAGACCGCGGGCGGTCGAATTACCGCCCGCGGCGCACCGTCGGGATGGCGGCTGCGTGCTACACTCGCGCCCTCGCGCTGGAGGAGGCGGACGTGAAAGGCCATTTGCACATACTCGGCATCTGCGGGACCTTCATGGGCGGTATCGCCCTGCTGGCCCGCGCCCTGGGTTACCGGGTGACCGGCTCCGATGCCAATGTCTATCCGCCCATGAGCACCCAGCTGGAGGCGGCGGGGATCGAGCTCATGGAGGGCTACCGGCCAGAGCACCTGCAGCCCGCGCCCGACTGGGTGGTGGTGGGCAATGCCCTCAGTCGCGGCAATCCGGCGGTGGAGTCCCTGCTCAACCGCGGCCTGGCCTACACTTCCGGCCCCCAGTGGCTGGCGGAGCACGTGTTGCGAGACCGCTGGGTCCTGGCGGTGTCCGGCACCCACGGCAAGACCACCACCGCCAGTCTGCTGGCCTGGCTGCTGGAGGATGCCGGTATGTCACCGGGTTTCCTGATCGGCGGCGTGCCCGGCAACTTCGGCGTCTCCGCCCGCCTCGGCGACAGCGACTTCTTCGTGGTGGAGGCGGACGAGTACGACACCGCCTTCTTCGACAAGCGCTCGAAATTCCTTCACTACCGCCCGCGAACCCTGGTGATCAACAACCTGGAGTTCGACCACGCGGACATCTTCCCCGACCTCGCGGCGATCCAGCGGCAGTTCCATCATCTGCTGCGCTGTGTGCCCGGCGAGGGGCTGGTGCTGCACCGCCAGGGTGTGCCCGCCATCCAGGCGGTGCTCGACATGGGCTGCTGGACGCCCACGGAATCCTTCGCCATTGGTGCGACGGCGAGCTGGCGGGCGGAGCTGCAGCGCGAGGACGGCAGCGCCTTCCGGGTACACGCCCCCGGTAGTGACGCGCCTCTGGCGGTCGAATGGCCACTGCTGGGCCTGCACAACGTCGAGAATGCCCTGGCGGCCCTCGGCGCGGCGCGCCATGTCGGTGTGCCGCCCCGGCAGGCCGCGGGCTCCCTGGCCGGTTTCCGCGGCGTGCGCCGGCGCCTCGAGCTGCTTGGCGAGATCGCCGGGGTGCGCGTCTACGACGACTTTGCCCATCACCCCACGGCCATCGCCACCACGCTCCAGGGCCTGCGCGCCGGCGGCGGGGAGGGGCGCCTGGTGGCGCTGATCGAACCGCGTTCCAACACCATGCGTATGGGTGAACACCGGGCAGCCCTGGCGGAGGCCTGCCGCGACGCCGACCAGGTCTACTGGTACCAGCCGCCCGGCATGACCTGGTCCCTGGACGCGGTGCTCGCCGGCAGCCCGGTACCGGCGAGCTTGAGCGAGGACATCGACGCGCTCGCCCGGCAGGTGGCCGCGGCGGCATGTACGGGGGACCGTATCGTGATCATGAGCAATGGCAGCTTCGGCGGTATCCATCACCGACTGCTCGAGGAACTGGAGAAGGCGCACACCCGATGATCGATCACCCCCTGTTGCGGGCCTACGACGCCCTGGTCCTGCGCCGCCCCCGGCTGTCCCTGCTGCTGGTGCTGGCGCTGGTCCTGCTGGCCCTGAGCCAGACACCGAAGATTCGTCTCGACGCTTCGGCGGACTCCCTGATGTTGCAGGGCGACCCGGCCCTGGAGTTCTTCCGCGAAGTCAGCGCGGAGTACGCGACCCAGGATTTCCTCCTGCTCACCTGGCAGCCACACGCGCCGCTGCTGAGCGATGCCTCCCTGCAGCCCCTCGACGCCATGGCAGACGAGTTGCGCGAGCTGCCCGGGGTGGCCTCGGTGGTCACCGTCTGGGATGTGCCGCTGCTGGAAAGCCCGCCGGTGAGTCTCTCTGACATCACCTCCGGTAAACCCCTGCCGCACCTGCGGGATCCCGGAGTGGATCGCGAGCAGGCCCTGGAAGAGTTCACCACCAGCCCGATTTACGCCGAGCTTCTCGCCAGTCGCGACGGCGAGCTCACCGCGGTACAGGTCAACCTCGAGCGCGACCAGCGCTATTTCGAGTTGCTGCAGGAGCGCGACAGCCTGCGCGAGCGGGCCGAGGCGGAGGAACTCAGTGAGTCGGAAGCGGCCCGGCTGGAGCAGGTCGAGGCGGCGTTCAAGGCGCATACCGCCAAGGCCCTCGAGGCCCAGAGTGAACTGGTGGCCTCGGTGCGGGCCATCGCCGAGGACTACCGCGAACACGCGCGCATCTTTGTCGGCGGTGTGCCGATGATAGCCGCGGACATGGTCGCCTTCGTGCAGAACGACCTGGTGCTGTTTGGCAGTGCGATCCTCGGCATCATGTTGCTGGTACTGGCAGTGATCTTCCGGCGGGTGCGCTGGGTCGTGATTCCCCTGGCGACCTGCAGCGCCACGGTGGTGATCATGCTCGGCCTGCTGGGCTTCCTCGACTGGCGGATGACGGTGATCTCATCCAATTTCGTGGCCGTGCTGCTGATCATCGCCCTGGCCATCGCCATCCACCTGGTGGTGCGCTACCGCGAGCTGCATGCCAATGACCCCGACGAGGACACCCACCGCCGCGCCCTGCAGACGGTGGCGGCGATGGCCGTGCCCTGTGTGTATACCGGCATCACCACGATCGTCGCCTTCATGTCCCTGGTGGTGTCGGGTATCCAGCCGGTAATCGATTTTGGCTGGATGATGACCGTGGGCATCCTGGTCGCCCTGGTCATGGCCTTCATTATCGTGCCCTGTCTGATCGAGATCTGGCCCAGCCATCGGCCGCTGTACATCCGCAAGTCCCACCAGCCGCTGACGGTGTATTTCGGCCGCGCCACCGAGCACTTCGGCAATACCATCCTGGTGGTCAGTGCGCTGCTGGTGGGCCTGGTCATTTGGGGGCTGACCCGTCTGGAGGTGGAGAACCGCTTTATCGATTACTTCAAGGACACCACCGAGATCTACCAGGGCATGCAGCTGCTGGATTCCAAACTCGGTGGCACCATTCCCCTGGACATCATCCTCACGCCGCCGGACGATCAGCAGCCGCTACCCGGTCTGGAGAACGTGGGCAGCGGCGAGTCGGGCGGCGCCCCCCTGGCCGAGGACGACCCCTTCCTCGACGACAGTCCGGATTTCTCCGGCGAAGGCTTCGCGGCTGCCGAAGCGGTATCCAGTGGTGACGCCTGGGGCGACGAATTCGCCGACGACCCCTTTGCCGAGGACAGCTTCGCCGGTGACGCCGGCGGCTTTGGCGAGGAGACGGAAGGCTTCACACCGAGCTTCTGGTTCAGTCTCGAGGGCATGCGCCTGCTGGATGCCGCTCACGCGCACGTGGACGCCCAGGAAGAGACCGGCAAGGTGCTCTCGCTATCGACCCTCTTCACCGTGGTGCGCGACCTGATGGGCGAGGATATCGGCAGCGTCGAGCTGGCACTGGTCCAGCGCAGTCTGCCGGAAGAGGTCGCCGACTTGATGGTGGACCCCTATTTCTCCGCCGAGCACAAGCAGGCGCGCATTACGGTCAGGGTAATGGAAACCAGTGAAAGCCTGCGCCGCAACGCCTTCCTCGAGCGGCTCCACGCGGAGCTGGTGGAGGTGACCGGGCTGGCGCCGGACAACGTGCGCTTCACCGGCATGCTGGTGCTTTACAACAATGTGCTGCAGAGCCTGTTCCGCTCGCAGATCCTCACCCTGGGGGCGGTCTTCCTGGCTATCCTGGTGATGTTCCTGCTGCTGTTCCGCTCCCTCTCCCTGGCCTTGATCGCGCTGGCGCCGAATATTCTCGCCGCCGGGCTGGTGCTGGGCGTCATGGGCCTGGCGGGCATTCCCCTGGACATCATGACCATCACCATCGCCGCCATCGTGGTGGGCATCGGGGTCGACGACTGCATCCACTACGTGCACCGCTTCCTGCACGAGTTCCCGAAGGATCGCGATTACCTGGCCACTATGCACCGCTGCCACTTCAGTATCGGGCGGGCCATGTACTACACCACCATTACCGTGGTTATCGGTTTCTCCATGCTGACCCTGTCCAACTTCACACCGAGTATCTACTTCGGTCTGCTGACGGTGCTCGCCATGATCGCCGCGGTAGTCGGGGCGCTGCTGCTGCTGCCGCGCCTGATCCTCCTGGTGCGTCCGCTGGGGCCCGAGGGCAAAGAGGACTGATATGGAGTGTCGCCCGGGCTGCGGCGCCTGCTGTGTGGCGCCGTCCATCTCCACAGCATTTTTCGGCATGCCCCGGGGCAAGCCGGCCGGGGTGGCCTGTGTACACCTGACCCGCGACCGTCTCTGTGGGCTCTTCGGCGACCCCCGGCGGCCGGCGGTGTGCGAGAACTTCCAGGCCGACCCCGAGTTTTGCGGCGAGGATCGCGAGACCGCCTACATCAATCTGCTGGACCTCGAGGCCAGCAGCCATCCCGACAGCCAGGTGTAATACATGTCGACGACGGAAATCCCCCTGTTCCCCCTCTCATCCGTGCTGTTTCCCTGTGGCCGCATGCCGCTGCAGATTTTCGAACAGCGCTACCTCGATTTGGTGCGCGACTGCATGCGTCGCGGCAGCGGTTTCGGCGTGGTGTGGATCCGCAAGGGCTCGGAAGTGGCTCGAGAGGGGCGTGCACACCACGAACTGTCGGAGCTGGGAACGCTGGCGCGGATCGTCGACTGGGACCAGCTGCCCAACGGCCTGCTGGGGATTGTGATCGAGGGGGAGCAGCGCCTGCGCCTGCACAGTACCCGGGTGGCCGCCAACGGGCTGGTCTGGGGCGAGGTGACGCTGATGGACCCACCCGAGCCGACGCCACTGCCGCCGCAGTGGGCCAGCCTGCAGGAAATCCTGGCCGACCTGGGCAAGCACGCCGAGGTCCGCCGCCTGGGCCTGGAGCTGCAGAGTGACGATGCCTGGGAGGTCGGCTACCGCCTGGCCCAGCTACTGCCCCTGGAGGAATCCCTCAAATACGGCCTGTTGGTGGCCGACGACAGCGGCCCGCTGCTGGACCAGCTGGACCTGATCATCAGCCACATCAGCGGCGAGAGTTAGCCCCGGCGCACCCAGGCACCCTTCAGCAGCGCCTGCTCCAGGCGCTCGCGCACACCGCGGGGGCTTTGCAGCTCCATGCGCGCCAGGGCCTCGGTCAGCCCGGGTGTTGCCGCGGGAGCCAGCAGGCCGCCCCAGGCGAGCCGGGCCAGTTGCCAGCGCGAATGTGCGACGCCCTTGAGCACGTCCAGGGCGCGCAGCAGCGCCTGTTCGGTGGGGCTGAAATCGCTGGCGAAGGGCAAGTCGTGCAGGGTGCCGGCCTCGATGGCCGGCTGCAGCACCGCGCGGATACGCTCGGGGGTGTTTCGCTGCCAGGTCGCGGGCGGACGGAAGTTCCAGGGCAGTTTGCCCGCCGCCTGTGCCTGCGCCAGCAGCGGTGCCTGAAAACGCGCATCGGTCACCGACAGCATTGCCTCGATCACCTGGGCGTCGGTCTTGCCGCGCAGGTCGGCGATGCCGTATTCGGTGACCACGATGTCGCGGTAGTGACGCGGAATGGTGGTGTTGCCGTACTGCCAGTGGATATTCGATTCCACCTTGCCGCCTTGCCGGCGGGTGGCGGGCACCACGATTACCGAGCGGGCGTCCGGCAGCGCGAAGGCCTGTGCGGCGAAGTCGAACTGGCCGCCGACACCGCTGACCACACGGCCATCCTCCAAGCCGTCGGACACCACCTCGCCGCGCAGCGTCACCAGCATGGCCTTGTTGATGAAGCGGGCACCGGTGCGGGCGGCCTGCCGGGCGGCCTGGTCGCCGTAGAGCTGGTTGGTGAACAGGATACTGCGCATGGCCAGGCGTTCGCGCTCGCGATCGTCCATCTCGCGCAGGCGCTGATAGAGACTGCGGGAGCCGAGGAAAAAGGCGGCATTGAGAACCTTGCCGTCCACCTCGCGCCGCAGCACGCCCGCCTCGTACAGATCCAGGAAGCCGTCCACCAGCATTTCGCTGAGGCCGTGCAGGCCGCTGGCAAAGGGCGCCAGGTGGTCCGCCGGCGCCGCCGGCTCGCCCGCCAGTTCCCGGCTGAGGCTGCGAAAACGCCGGTTGTCGCGGTGGCGCAGAATCAGGGCCTGGGCGATGGCATCCCCCAGGGCGCCGATACCGATCTGCAGGGTGCCGCCATCGGGTACCAGGCGCGCCACCTGCAGGGCGGCGGCCTGATCGCTCAGGCCCAGGGGCTGGCGCGGTGGGGCGAAGAGGGGGAACTCGCAGGCCGGGCTGTCCAGGATGGCGTCGAATTCCTCCGCCGCCAGCAGGGCATCGCCCGCCATGAAGGGCAGTTCGCGGTTGACCTGGCCGAGAAACAGAAAGTCGGCCCGCCCCGCCCGGCGCGCCTGCAGCAGCTCGCCGGTGAGGTCGGTATTGCAGCTGGCGCTGTAGGCCTGCGGCGCACTATCCGTCGGGGGCGCCGCCACCAGCTGGGCGATGACATTGATGCCCCGGTCCAGCAGGTACTCCGGGACATGGGTGTAGTTGGCGCAGATATGGTTCTGCTGTGCGTCGGCATCCCCCAGCCGGCTGCCGGCGAGAAAGAAAAATTCCTCGACCCGGATATTGTCCGGCAGCCGCCCCTGGCGCCGGGCCTCGGCGTAGCGCAAGGCCGGGTAATCGCCGAACAGCCGCTCCACCACCGGCTGCAGGAAGCGGCGCTCCAGATTGTTCTGGTAGGCGGGCTTTTCCAGGGTCAGGGCCGTGAGGATCGTCAGGCTTAGCGCGGGGTCGGCGGCGACCCGGTCGTAGAGGGCATTGGCGATGTGATTGGCCTTGCCCAGCCCCAGGGGCAGCGCCAGCACGATGTGCGGACCGACCCGCTGGACGACCTGCTCGGCAATCGCTTCGCTTTCGGCACAGGGTTGATCCACGCTCAGCCCCGACCGCTGCGGCGCAGGCGTCGGTCGACCCACGCGTGATAGGCGCGGGCCAGCAACGGTCGCACCAGGGGCAGGCCGATGACAAAGGCCAGTGGCTTGAGCCACAAGGTCCTGCGCATCAGCAGGATGTAGGCGTCCAGCTCGCGAAAGACCGTGCCGCTCTCCGAGTCTTTTACGTGCAATTCGCGCAGGGCCTGCGCCGGTTCAATGCCTGCGGCCCGCAGCTCCGCCTCGCGGCCGGTGATGTCCACCCAGGCGACGCGCTCGGCGTGTTTGCCGGCGATAGCCTCGTAGCGGCGGCGGTCGCGTACGCAACCGGGGCAGGCTCCATCGTAGTAGACGGTCAGTGGCTGGCGGCTTTCACTCATGTCTGCAGTGTAACGCATGGCTATGCAGGTTGGTCGCCGTCTGGGCTTGCCGGGATGGTTCCGGTGGCTCAGCGCCCGGCCGCGCCGAGAACGGCGACGCCCTGCGGCGTAAAGCCGGATACCTCCCGCACCCGCAGCTGCATCCGGCCCGTGGGCAGCGTGTCATCGAAGCCGATGGTAACGCTGCCGGCCAGCATCGGCGCCAGGGCCGCAATCAGCTCGCGGGCGATGGCACGGTCGGCGGGGCGCACGCCCAGTACCAGCCCGTCGGCGCTGACTGCCGGTTGCCCGCCGCCCTCCTGCGTCGCGAAGTCGCCCAGGTTGTATTGGGCCAGCAGAGCGCGCAGGCGCTCGGCCAGCTCGGTGGCCCTGGCGGAACCCGGCGCGGCGCTCAGCGCAACCGAGGGGCCGAGCATCTGGTACTCGGCACGGAAGCGGGAGAGATTCTGCAGCACATGCTCCCGCGTCGCCGCCGACAGCGGGGCGGTGGCCTGAAGCGCGCCCATATCGTCGGGGTCGCCAATTTGCAGGCGCTGGTAGTCGGCGCCTTCCGACAGCACCTGCACGCGTTCGCCCTCGCCGTCCCCGAAGAGATAGACCAGCAGCAGCGCCAGCAGGACCACCGCCGGCGCCATCCAGGCATAGCGGCTCATCGAGCGCGCGCCGGGGCGTTCAGCGAGCATGGGCGACCCTCCTTTCACGGCCCCAAGGGGCCTTTCGACAGCGAGACATGGTTTCCAGCCTAGTGGCTGTGGCGGATGGGTGCAATGTGGTGCCGGGGCTGGCCAAGTGAGTCATGTGTGCTAGGGTGAATAGTGCAGTCACCCACAAGGAGGTCGTATGAGTGACCATGTTTACAAGGTAATCGAAGTCGTCGGCTCCTCCACCAAAAGCGTGGAAGACGGTATTGAGAATGCCATCGCCCGGGCCAACGAGACGATCGAGAACGTCGAGTGGTTCAAGACCGAGGAAGTCCGCGGCTCGGTGATGAAGGGCAAGGTGGCCTACTATCAGGTCGTGCTCAAAGTCGGCTTCCGACTGAACTGACCTTCAGGTCAGCCACTCCAGGGCAAGGTGGGCAGCCGCTGTCAGCAGCGCCAGATTGAGCGCGCTGGACGCGGCCAGGCTCACCAGGCCGACGGGCCCGCTCCAGAGTGGCGCCACTCGCGGCGCCTTCAGCGCCGCGAGCCGGCTCTCCCGATAATCATTCAGAAATCCTGCCCCGGCGCCCCTCGGTTGCCCGGGGCTTCCCAGCGTCATCAGCAATCGGGCCAGCCTTTGCGCCCCGCAGCGGCGTGCCGCCGCGGCGTCGCAGGCAAGTTCGGTCTGCTCCGAGAGGTCCGCCAGCAGCTGTCGCCGCAGCCCGCGCGGCCAGCACAACGTGGCCCAGTGGGCCAGCTGTCGGCGCAGATTGTCGCGCCGCCGGGCGTGGCTGCCCTCGTGGGCGAGCACGGCATCGAGGTCTGCCTCTGACAGGCGCGCGACCAGCGCGCTGGACAGGAAGATGCGCGGTCGCCACAGGCCGGCGCACCAGGCCAGCGGCCGGGCGCTCTGAACCTGTTCAAAAGCCGTACAGGGTTCGGCGAGCTGGCCGAGCAGCTGCAGACGCTGCCGTGTCCGCGCTGCCACCGCGATTCCCCCCAGCAGCAATACCGTTATCGCCAGGAAGCTGACCCCTGTCAGCGTCAGGCCGCCGGGAGAAAGCAGGTGGATTTCCGGGCTGTGGGGCAGGCAGCGCGGCCCGTGGCAGTGTGCCGGCACCAGGAGTCCGGCTACCTTTGGAGACATCAGTACCAGGGTCGCCAGGCTGGCGCAGAGCACTGCCTGCAAGGCGTAAAACAGTGTCCAGCGCGAGGCGCTGGCCGCCGGGCCGGCGAGCAGCAAGCGCCGCAGCAGGGGGTAGGCGAGGGCAGAGAGCAGCGAGGCCAGCAGCAGGCTGGCGCAGCCAGTGACCAGCAGCTGCAGGGGCGCGGTCAACTCAGTCATCGCTTGCCGCCTGGCGGTGGCGGCGCAGGGCCGCCTCGAGGGTATCGTCGGTATCGCCCGGCGCGTCCTCGAGATAACTGATGAAGCCGGAGATCACCGGCTGCATGTCGCCGCCGGCAATGTCCCGGGTGATGTCCTGCAGCAGCTGGCTGATCAGATCCTGGCGGCGGCAGCGCGCCGCGTAGGCATAGGCGCGGCCCAGTTTGTGGCGACTCACCAGCTTTTTGCGGTACAGGCGCTCCAGGGTGCTCTGTATGGTACTCAGGCCAATGGTGCCCGCCGGCATGTTGTCGAGTACCTGCTGGGCGGTGGTTTCGCTCTCCCTACCCCAGAGCACCTCCATGACCGCGAGCTCGCGCGTCCCCAGGCTGGGCAGCGACTGCCGGCGATTCTGCAGCCCCAGCATGGCGGCGAGGCCCCGCGAATTTTCAGCCATGAAAACCGATCCATTCTCGGTATTGGTGGCGCGTGCTACAACGTCGCGCCAGCGAGCGCCCCATTTTAGACGCGGGCGAACAAAAACACAGCAGGGAAGGGGAGAAAGCGCGATGGATCGGACCTGGATACGCCAGCTACTGGTGGTGGGGGCGGCGTTGGCCGCGGGACTGTCGGTGGGCCAGGCCAAGAGCCAGTCGGGCCTGGAAACCGTCGAAGTGGAGGGGCGCCGGGTCAATCTCCTGGGCTCGGCGATCTCGGCTTCCGAAGGCCTGATTGGCCAGGCCGAGATTGCCCTGCGTCCTCTGCTGCGCACTGGCGAGGTCCTGGAGTTGGTGCCCGGGATGGTGGTTACCCAGCACAGCGGCACCGGCAAGGCCAATCAGTACTTCCTGCGCGGTTTCAACCTGGACCACGGCACCGATTTCGCCACCTTCGTCGACGGCATGCCCCTGAACATGCGCAGCCACGGCCACGGTCAGGGCTACACCGACCTCAACCCGATTATCCCGGAAGCGCTGTCGGCGATTGCCTACCGCAAGGGTCCCTACCACGCCGATGTGGGTGACTTCTCCGGTGCCGGCAGTGCGCAGTTCCGGCTCGCCGATCGCGTCGAGAAGGGGCTGGCGGAGCTGAGTCTGGGCGAGGACGCCTACCGCCGCCTGGTCGCGGTGGACAGCAGCCGGGCCCTTGGCGGTGACTGGCTGTACGCGGCGGAGCTGAACAGCTACGACGGCCCCTGGCGCGGTCTCGAGGAGGATCTCGAACGCTTCAATGGCCTGCTGCGACACACCCGGGAGCTGGGTGCGGGTAGGCTGAGCGTCACCGCCATGGCCTACGACAACCAGTGGAACAGTGCCGACCAGATACCCAGCCGGGCGGTAGCACAGGGGCTGATCTCCCGGCGCGGGGTGATTGATCCCACGGTGGGGGGGAAATCGAGTCGCTACAGCCTGAGTGCCCGCTGGCACGACCAGCAGTGGGAGCTTTCCGCCTACAGTATTCGCCACGATCTGAACCTGTGGTCAAACTTCACCTACTTCCTGGACGACCCGGAAAACGGCGACCAGTTCGAGCAGGTGGACGAGCGCTGGATCCATGGGGGCAGTGGCAGCTACCGCTGGGAGGACAGCATCTTTGGCCGCCCGGTGACCCAGCGCCTTGGCCTGGAACTCCGCTACGATGACATCGACGAGGTTGGGTTGTACCGCAGTGTCGAGCGCCGCCGACTCGGCAGTATTCGCAGCGACGCCGTTGAGGAGTTCAGCACGGGCCTGTTCTGGGATGCCGAGCTGGTCTGGAGCGACCGCCTGCGTACGGTGGTGGGTGCCCGCTACGACTACTACGATTTCGAGGTGGATGGCCGCGTTGCGCGCAACATCCAGGGCGTCGACCTGACTCCCAACAGCGGCAGTGCCGACGACGGGCTCCTCAGCCTGAAGGGCAGCGTGATCCTCGCCCTGGACGATGACTGGGAGGCCTACGCGGCCGCGGGCCAGGGCTTTCACTCCAACGATGCCCGGGGCACCACGATACGCGTGGACCCGGCCGACGGCAGCGCGGTGCCGCGGGTCGATCCCCTGGTCGAGTCCCTGGGAGCGGAGCTGGGCCTGCGCGGCGTGTGGGCGGAGCGCCTGAATACTTCCGTGGCCCTCTGGTATCTGGAGCTCGACAGTGAGCTGGTTTTCGTCGGCGACGCCGGCAACACCGAGGCCAGCGGGGAGACCCGGCGCCACGGCCTGGAAGTCACCGCCTATTACCAGCTCAATCCGCGCTGGACGGCCGACCTCGAGTACGCCTGGAGCGACGCCCGTTTCACCCGCGCCACCGCCGGTGGCCGCGAGATCCCCGGCGCGGTGGAGCATGTACTGCAGGCCGGCGTCAGCCTGACCGACTGGAAAGGCTGGTACGGCAGCCTGCGCCTGCGCTACTTCGGCGAGCGACCGCTGGTGGAGGACGGCTCCGTCGAGGCCGACGCCACCACCGTGGTCAATCTGCTGGTGGGGCGGCAGCTGGCGCCGAACTGGCGGCTCAGCGCCGAGCTGCTCAACCTGCTGGACAGCCGCGACCACGATATCGATTACTTCTACGCCTCCCAGCTGCCCGGCGAAGCCGAGGCGGTGGAGGACGTCCACTACCACATCATGGAGCCGCGCACCCTGCGCCTGGGCCTGACCTGGAGTTTCTGAGGCGGTAGATGCGGGGGCAGTGGCCCCGCCGGCGCCGCAGGGCGCCGGGTGTCAAGGCCCTGCGGGTGGCGCCAGGCTTTCCCCCAGGGCCTCGCGCAGGGGGTCGAGCCAGGGCGCGTAGTGGCGCCACTGGTCCACGGCGCTGCGGAACAGCGGCTGGCGCACCTGCTCTGAGCTGGGAGTGCGCACCGCGCGCTCGCTGCGGTGGTACTCCAGGCACTGGGCTTCAAAGGGCAAACCGAGGAAGTCCAGCATGCGCCGCACCTGGCCTTCCAGGTCCGCCAGCAAGTCCTCGTGCTGCACCCGCAGCACCTTGCCGGGCAGTACGGCGTCCCAGTGCTCCATCAGTTCGACATACTCCCGGTAGTATCGCCCCAGCTCTGCCTGGTCGTAACTGAACTCCTGCCCCGAGGCGAACAGCTGCTTGAAGTTGCTGAAGCAGCAGGCCATGGCGTCGCGCCGCGCGTCGATGATGCGGGCGCGGGGCAGGATCAGGTGGATCAGACCGATGTGCCGGAAGTTGTTGGGCATCTTGTCGATAAAGAAGGCGGCGCCCTGGCGGTGGACGCGGGCCTCCTCCAGGAATTGCTCCCCCAACTTGCGCAGGGTGTCGCTGTCCAGGCCTTGCAGGCGCTCGGGATAGCCCTCCCCCGGAGCGCGGGTGCCGTGGCCGTCGAGCCGCTGGGCCAGGGCGGGAATGTGGTTCAACTCCATGGTGCCGTCAATGGCGGAGTGGGCCGAGAGAATCTGCTCCAGCAGGGTGGAGCCGGCCCGTGGCATGCCGACGATAAAGATCGGGTCCGGTGCCTCGCAGCCGCTGGCGGGGCGGCCCCGCAGGAAGTCGGCGCTGAAGAAGGCCCGCTGCCGTGCCAGGCGCTGGGACATGCGCGCCGCATCGTAGCGCAGGGTGCCCCGGCGCAGGCGGTTGCCGCGCTGGTAACAGTCGAAAGAGCTGGCGTAGTCCCCGGCATCCTCCAGCGCCTTGCCGAGGGCGAAGCAGAGGTGGATGCGGTCTTCCAGCGCGGTATTTTCATCGGCTTCGCGCTCGCGCATCTGCGCCAGGTCATCGGCGCTGAAGCGAAAGGTCTTGAGATTGGCCAGGCTCCACCAGGCGTCGCCGAAGTCCGGCCGGATGGCACTGGCCGCCCGGTAGGCCTCGACGGCCTTTGCTGTCTCGCCGGTGGTCTTCAGGGCGTGGCCCAGGGTGAGCTGCATCGCCGGGTCGTCGGGGTGTTCCGCCAGCAGGGCGCGCAGCAGCGCGATGCCGTCCTCGAAGCGGCCCACGGCAATGTACTGGTTGGCCAGGGTGGCGCGGATGGAACGGTTGCCGGGCAGGCGCTGGTCCAGTGCCTCGGCCTCGGCCAGCGCGCGGCTGAACTTCTGCTGCCGGTAGAGCACGTTGACCCGGTCCAGTCGCGCCAGCAGGTTGTCGGGGTAAAACTCCACGGCACTGTCGAGGAGAAACTCGGCCTCCTCCAGCTGACCGTGCTGACTGGCGATGGCCGCCAGCAGGCGCATACCCTCTACTTGCTGCGGGTTTCGCTGCAGGTAGTGCCGGCAGAGGGTCTCCGCCCGCTCCAGGCGGCCTTCGTGCAGCATGCTGCGCGCACTGAGAATTTCCACGGGCAGCTGGCTGAGAGCGCGCACTTGGATGGCGGCCTCCCGCGCCAGGTCCTGCCACTCGGGACGCGCCGCCGTGAGTGGCCCCAGCGCCTTCCAGCTCGCCAGCAGGGCCGGGTTGCGGGCGGTGGCGTCACGAAAGGCGGCGAGGGCGCGAAAGGGCTCGTCCAGGGCCAGCCAATTGTGCCCCCGCTCCTGGTACAGGCGACCGTAGCCCGGGTCCTGCCGCTGCAGGGCATCCAGTTCCTCCAGGGCCTCGCGGTGTCGCCCCTGGTAGCGGCAGGCCACCGCCAGCAGATAGCGGGCTTCGCGCCCGCCCCCCGATTCCAGTGCCGCCCGCGCCAGTTCTTCCGCCGCCGCGAAATCTCCCCGGCGCAGGGCCCGCCCGGCCGCCTCCAGGGGGGCGTCCGTCGAGCGTGCCCGGGCCGAGGCGGCGGGCGTTGTTTCGGGGGCGCGGCTCACCTCAGAACAGGTCGTAGGTAAAGCGCAGGCCGAATTCCAGGGGCCGGTTGGTGAGGATCTTGCGCGACCCGTCCTGGGTGTTGATGTGCAGCTCCGCCCGTTCGTCGGTGAGGTTGTTGACGAAGAGCTCGGCGGTCCAGGTGTCCTGGCGGTAGCCGAGGGTGGCGTCGGTTACCACGTAGGAGTCCTGCAGTTCCCGGCGCGCGGGCACGTCGATGATCGAGCTGTAGGCCTCGTCGGAGTAGCGGGTGGCCAGCTGTACGTGGGCGGTACCCTGCATCACCTCCCACTCGTAGCGGCCGCGCAGGCTGAACTGGAACTCCGGGGCCAGCGGCAGCTGGGAACCGATGTCGGTAACCGCGAAGGCGAAGGCCGGGTTCAGCTCGACGATCTCGGTGTCGTTCCAGGAGAAGGCGCCGAACAGGCTGAGATTTTCCGTGGCCAGCCAGGACAGGTTGCCCTCGATACCCTTGATCTCGGCGTCGCCGGCATTGTCGACAATGGTCAGGAAGTCGATGTTCTGGGAGTCGATATGGCCGACCTGCATGTCGTTCCACTCGATGAAGTAGGCGGCGCCGTTGAAGCGCAGGCGGCGGTTCAGGTACTCGTGCTTCCAGCCCAGCTCGTAGTTGATCAGCTCGTCCGACTGGTAGAGCAGGGGAATGCAGTAGCTGGGTGTGCGCGAGGTCTTGCAGGGGGCGCTGCCGTCCGCGCTGGGTTCCACCTGGCCGCCGGCGACGGCGCGGTTGAAGCCCTGTGGCCGGAAACCCTCGGACCAGGTGGCGTACCACATCCGGTCATCGGACTGGCGCCAGCTCAGGGTGACCCGGTGGATGGTGTCATCCACCGAAGCCGGCTGGAACTCGCCGATGTTGGTCACGTAGTCGCGGCCGCCGGTGACGTCCGGGCGGATCACCACGTCGGGGTTATTGGCGGCATTGCCGTCGGCCAGGTTGGGCACCGGGCGGTTGCCGTACTTGAAGATGGAGAAGCCCTCGAAACCCACCTCGAGGTCGTACCAGCGGAAGCCGTAAGCCAGGGTGAAGTCGTCGAGGAAGTCCACCGCCAGCTCGCCGAACACGGCGATCTGCTCTTCCGGCCGGGTGATGTCGTTGGAGAACTGGGTGGTAGGCCCGCGCTCGCTGGGGTCATTGGCGACCACCGGTCCCTCGCCACCGTTGAGGTTTGCCGGGTCCGGGGCGTTCCACTCGGGGTTGCCGTAGTTGAAGTCGCCGACGTGTTGCAGCTCCACGTCCTCGTAGAAGATGCCGCCCTGGAAGCGCACCCAGCGGGCCGGGTCGGTATTGAAGCGCAGCTCGTGGGTGGTGCGTTCCATCTCGTTGCTGATGGCGGCGAAGCCGGCGCCGGTGTTGGTGCACTCGATCACGTCCGGGTCGCCGGACAGGGTCGGGTCGAAGGTGTAGCCGACGCCGCCGCCCCCGTGGTAGCCGGGGGTGTTGTACTCGCACATGTAGCCGGCCACATAGAAACCGGTGTTGGCGTAGTTGGAGTAGTCGATGACCTGGTCGGTTTCCCGTTTCAGGTAGGCGCCGGTATAGAGCAGCTCCAGCTCACCCAGGCGGCCCTGGAGGGTCCAGGCGGTCTGGGAGAAATCCTCGGTGAGGCGGTCCGGGTGGTAGCGCTGCACTTCCAGGTCGCCCACCTCGGGGTCGTAGTCGAACACGCCGTCGGCGTCGAGCTGCTGCTGGTGGTGGGTGAGCAGCAGATCCCAGCTGTCGTTGATCAGGTACTTGAGGCCGGCGCGGAAACCCTGGTAAGTGGCGTCGTTGAAGTCGTCCTCGACCAGGGCGTCGTTGCTGCGCGACTGGTACTGCACCGGGTAGGCGCGGCCGGGCTCGGCGTAGCTGCCATCGGCGAACTGGTGCCCCTGGGTGTCGCCGCCCGCCGGGGTGAAGACCACACCGTCGTTGGAGGGCAGGGCCGGGTTCCGGTTGGGATCCGGAGTGAAGGTGCCCTTGACGTTGTCGATGTAGCCGCCCTGGCGATCGTTGAAGATCAGCACCCGGGCGGCCAGCTTGTTCTCGATCAGCGGGAAGTTGAACACCGCGCTGGCATTGGCGCTGGGGTCGCCCTCGGGCATATAGGACGTGCCCGCCTTGAAGGAGGCGGAGAACTCATCGATCACCGGTTTGTTGGTGATCAGGCGCACCGTGCCCGCTTGGGAACTCGAGCCGAAGACCGTGCCCTGGGGCCCCGGCAGCACCTCGATGCGCTCCATGTCGGCCACATAGACGTCCAGGTTGCGTCCACCTGCAGTGACCGGCTGCTCGTCCAGGTACAGGGCCACGTTGGGGGCACTGCCGTTGGCCTCCTGGATGGTGGTGTTCATGGCCTGGATGGCGGCGCCGCGAATGTAGATTTCATTCTGGCCCGGCCCGCGGCCGCCGGCGGTCACATTGGGCAGGGTGGCGATATAGTCGGAGAAGTCGGTAATGCCCTGTTCATTCAGGGCCCGTTCGGTGATGGCCGACACCGCCACCGGCACGCTCTGCATGCTGGCTGCCTGCTTGGTGGCGGTGACTACCACCTCTTCCAGTTGCTGGCCCTGACTGGCGGCGGCCAGGCCCCCGGCGAGGGCGGCGACAATGGCGCGGCTGAGCGGGTGGCGGGCGGGTCGTTGGCTGCCCAGGCCGTGACGGGTGGCATGCTGCATTGGAATCTCCATGTTCACCGGAAGGTGATCTTGTGCGTGTGTTGTCCCCTGGGTTTTTATTAGAACTCTAATAATGTTAGCGGGTTTGGCGATGGCGGTCGACCGGCGACCCGTCGGCGCGGCCAGCGGTGCCTGCCGGCGCTTTGGCGTCTTTCCGCTATGGTATAAGGATGGTTTGCCGCACGTGTGCCTGCTGTGTCAGTCTGTGCCGGTCCCCCAGGAACCTGAGGAAATGATTAGATGAAGAATGATTCCAGTCGATGGTCCGGTTTCCTGCAGGTTGACGGGGCGGTGTTCTGGCCCTCGCTTGCCCTCTTGCTGGCACTGGTGGCCATCGCCGCCCTGGCGCCCGAGGCGAGCAGCGCCTGGTTCCAGCAGCTGCAGGACGCCATCATTGTCTACGCCAGCTGGTACTACGTCCTGGTGGTTGCGCTGATCCTGATTGCCATCGGGGTACTCAGCATTACCCGGCTGGGCGATATCAAGCTGGGCCCGGACCACTCGGTGCCGGACTACTCGCTGCCGTCCTGGTTCGCCATGCTGTTTGCCGCCGGCATGGGTATCGGCTTGATGTTCTTCGGGGTGGCGGAGCCGGTGATGCACTTCCTGCAGCCCCCCCACGGCGAGGGCGGCAGCGCCGAGGCGGCACGCCAGGCGATGCAGCTGACCTTTTTCCACTGGGGCCTGCACGCCTGGGGCATCTACGCCATTGTCGCCCTGGTGCTGGGCTATTTTGCCTTCCGGCACAACCTGCCCCTGACCCTGCGCTCGGCCTTCTACCCCCTGGTGGGCGAGCGCATTCACGGCCCCTTCGGTGCCGCGGTGGACGTCTTCGCCATTGTCTGCACCAGCTGCGGTATCGCCACCAGCCTCGGCTACGGGGTGCTGCAGATCAACGCCGGCCTCGGCTACCTGCTGGGCTGGGAGGTCAGCACCACCATGCAGGTGCTGCTGATCATCGGCACCATGGCGCTGGCCGGGATTTCCGTGGCCCTGGGGCTGGACGCGGGCATCAAGCGGCTGTCGGAGTTCAACCTGTTCCTGGCGCTGCTGTTGCTGACCGGTGTGCTCCTCGCCGGCCCCACCGTGGTGATTCTGCAGTCCACCATCCAGAGCCTGGGGGTCTATGTCGGCGACCTGGTCTCCAAGACCTTCAACCTCTATGCCTACGAGCCCACGGACTGGCTCGGGGGCTGGACCATTTTCTACTGGGGCTGGTGGCTGAGCTGGTCGCCCTTTGTCGGCCTGTTCATTGCGCGCATTTCCCGCGGCCGCACCATTCGCGAATTCGTCCTCGGGGCCATGCTGGTGCCCTGCGGCTTCACCCTGCTGTGGATGGGCGTGTTCGGCAACAGTGCCATCGAGCTGATACTGCACGAGGGCCAGTCCGCCCTGGCCGACAGCGTGCTGGATAGCCAGGCCCTGGCGTTGTTTCACTTCCTCGAGTACATGCCCTGGTCGACCCTGCTCTCGGTGGTGTCACTGGTCATGGTGATCGTGTTTTTCGTGACCTCGGCGGACAGCGGTGCACTGGTGCTCAACATGCTCAGTGCCCACGGCCGCGACGATACGCCGACCTTCCAGCGCCTGCTGTGGGCGGCGGTCATCGGCATCATTGCCATCGTGCTGCTGATCGCCGGGGGACTGGCGGCCCTGCAGACGGCCGCGATCGCCAGCGCACTGCCTTTCTCGGTCGCCCTGATGGGGGCAGTCTGGGGCCTGACCCGGGCCCTGCGCCTGGATGTCGCCCAGCGCGACATGCAGAGCGTGACGCCCCTGGTGCCCGGCCCCGGTGGCTGGCGCGGACGCCTGGACCTGCTGCTCAAGCACCCGGATGACGACGAGGTAAAGCGCTTTCAACGCGAGGTGGTGCTGCCCGCGCTGCGCGAATTTGCCAAGGCGCTGCGCGACCACGGCGTCGGTGTCCAGGTGAAGGATGCCCTCAGGCGCGCGGACAGCGTGCGCCTGGAAGTGTCCACCGATGGTGAAGGGGAATTCGTCTACGAGGTGATTTCCCGTCGGCATGTCGGGACGCCGGGAGGCGAGTCCGTCGAAAGCAGTGACAACGGCGAGTACCACCGCGCGGAGGTGCACCTGTTCCAGGGTGGCCAGGACTACGACATCATGGGCTGGACCCGGGAGCAGATCATCCACGACGCCCTCGGCCACTACGAGCGCCACCTGCAGTTTCATCGCGGGCTGCAGTAGGCAGCCCGCGGCTCAGCGCTGCAGCAGGGGAGTGAGAAAGGCCTGCAGATTGTCGGACAGGGAGTCGAGGTCGTAACCCCCTTCTTGCACTACCAGGGTGGGCAGGTCCAGTCCGGCAATGTCCCGCCCCAGCCTGGCGAAGCCTTCGGTGGTCACCGCCACCTTGGCCTGGGGGTCGGCCCGGTAGATGTCGAAGCCCAGGGCTAGGACCAGGGCGTCCGGCTGGAACAGATTAATGGCATCGCAGGCCTGGCCCAGGTAGGCGAAAAAATCCGCCTCGCTGCTGCCGTGGGGCATCGGCAGGTTGATGTTGTAGCCCAGGCCCGGCCCCGCGCCGCGCTCGTTCTCGAAGCCGCTCACCACCGGGTAGAAGTTGGTCGGGTCGCCGTGGACGGAGACATAGAGCACGTCGTTGCGCTCCCAGAAAATCTCCTGAATGCCCTGGCCGTGGTGCATGTCGGTGTCGAGGATGGCGATGCGCGGGTAGCGCGAGGTCAGGCGCTGGGCGGCGATGGCGGCGTTGTTCAAATAGCAGAAGCCGCCGGCGGCGTCGCGGCGGGCGTGGTGACCCGGGGGCCGGCACAGGGCAAAGGCCTCGCGATTCCCGGTGAGCAGGGCATCCGCCGCGGCCACGGCGGTCTGGGCCGACCAGTAGGCCGCCTCCCAGGTGTGCTCGCCCACCGGGCAGCTGCCGTCGGCCAGGTAGCGCGCGGCTTCTGCGAGAATGCCGCGCAGGGCATTGGGCTCGCGCACGAAGATATTCGACATCACCTCGTCACCCCAGTCCTCACCCATTGCCGTCCAGCGGCGATGGGCGTGTTGCAGGAAGCGCAGGTAGCCGAGGTCGTGCACCGCGGAAATCGGCCCGGCGCCGGCATCCTGTGGCGTCTGCACCGGCAGGTCCAGGGCCTCGAAGCCGGCCAGCATGCGCTCGGTGCGTTCGGGTACCTCCTGGGGTGTGCGCATCTGTCCGCGGGTGAAGTAGGTCTTCGGGCTGTGGCGATCCTGGGCGGGGTGGAAATAGACCTGCATGAATGCCTCCGGTCAGATGACTGGGCTTGCAGTATAGGCCCGTGCAGGGGGTGCAGGACAAGGGGGCAGCGCGTGCGCCCTGGCGCCACCGGTGCGGGCTTCTCCCCGGCGGGGGGCCGTGCTATGGTGTGAGCATGTTGTTCACCGCGCCAACTGTCATTTCCCCGGGTACTCGTCTGGCCAATACGTCAGTCGACGTCTTCCCTGTGCGCGGCGATCAGAGCACCCTGCCGGCCTGATCGCCAGCACCTCTCCCCCAGGCAGTTACCCAAACCTTTTATTTCCCAGGCCCGATTTCCGGTTGGTTGCAGCTGCGCGCATGTCGTGCTGCCCGCCGGATTGTCAGCGAGCACCCCGCCCGGGCGTGCTGACCGCGGGCCCGGCTTTTGTTGGAGCGTACCCATGAACCCGATTGTCACCGGCTCAGCCATTACCCTGAAAGAGAGCGACTACGAGCGTCTGCAGGCCACCATCGAACACCACGAGAGCCCGCAGGCGGATGCCCTCGACGAGGAGCTGGCGCGCGCCGAAACCGTGCCCGACGCGGACTTCCCCGAGGGCATTGTCAGCATGCACTCGCGGGTGACATTCGAGGACATCGACACCGGCAGGGAAACCACGGTGACCCTGGTGTATCCTCAGGAGGCGGACGTAGCGCAAATGCGGGTGTCGGTGCTGACCCCCGTGGGCAGCGCCTTGATCGGCCTCTCGGTGGGGGGTGAGATCGAGTGGCCACTGCCCTCTGGCCAGGCACGCCGCCTGCGGGTCACCTCGGTCCAGCGGGACACCGCTTTCGCCGCCTAGCCCACCGTTCCGGCCCGGGGCCTTGTCGCGGCTAGTGCTTTTGCCGGCAGCTGGCCGCCCGCGGGAGTGGGTCTACGCGTAGTCCGGCAGCCAGCCGCCGCAGTCCTTCCAGCGGTTGACGATCTCGCAGAACAGCTCCGCGGTGCGTTCCGCATCGTAGGCGGCGGAGTGGGCCTCGGCGTTGCTGAACTCGATACCCGCGGCCTTGCAGGCCTTGGCCAGCACGGTTTGACCGTAGGCCAGGCCGGCCAGGGTGGCGGTATCGAAATAGGAGAATGGGTGGAAGGGGTTGCGCTTGATGCCGCAGCGCTCCACCGCGGCATTGATGAAGCCGGCGTCGAAATGCGCGTTGTGGGCGACGATCACGGCGCGGTTGCAGCCCTGGTCGCGGATTTCCTTGCGCACGATGCGGAACAGTTCGTCGAAGGCTTCCTCCTCGGTGACCGCCTCGCGGAAGGGGTGCCAGGGGTCGATGCCGGTGAAGTCGAGGGCCGACTGCTCGATATTGGCACCTTCGAAGGGTTTGACCTGGAAGTCCCAGGTGCGGTGCACGCTGAGATTGCCGGCGTCATCCATGCGGATCACGCTGGCGGCGATTTCCAGGATGGCATCGGTGGAGGCGACGAAACCGCCGGTCTCCAGGTCGACCACCACCGGCAGGAAACCGCGGAAACGGTCCTTGATACGTTGCCCGCTGACGTCACTCAAACCGTGTCACCTGCTGTCGCCACCTGCCACTGTAGGGTGTCGCCGGCGCGCAGGGGGGTGAGATCCTCGCTGCCCAGGGGCAGGCGCTGCGGCACCTGCCAGGGGCGACGCTGCAGGGTGATGCTGTCGGTGTTGCGCGGCAGGCGGTAGAAGTCCGGCCCGAACCAGGCGGCGAAGGCCTCCAGGCGGTCCAGGGCTCCGGCGGCCTCGAAGGCCTCGGCGTAGAGCTCAATGGCGGCGTGCGCGGTGTAGCAGCCGGCGCAGCCGCAGGCGGTTTCCTTGCGGCCGGTGGCGTGGGGCGCGGAGTCAGTACCGAGGAAAAACTTCGGGCTGCCCGAGATCGCCGCCTGGATCAGTGCCTGCTGGTGGGTGTTGCGCTTGAGCACCGGCAGACAGTAGTGGTGCGGGCGGATGCCGCCGACCAGCAGGTCGTTGCGGTTGAGCAGCAGGTGATGGGCGGTGATGGTTGCCGCCACGTTGTCCGGGGACGCGCTGACGAAATCCACCGCGTCGGCGGTGGTGATGTGCTCCAGTACCACGCGCAGGCCCGGGAAGTTGCGCACGATGGGCGCCAGGTGCTGGTCGATGAACACCTTTTCCCGGTCGAAGATGTCCACCTCGGACTCGGTCACCTCGCCGTGCACCAGCAGCGGCAGGCCCGCCGCCTGCATCGCCTCCAGGGTGGGGTAGAGGGCCTCCAGCTTGGCCACACCGGCATCGGAGTTGGTGGTGGCGCCCGCCGGGTAGAGCTTGACCGCGTGGACGCAGGGGCTCTCCGCCGCGCGGCGGATTTCCTCCGCAGGGGTGCGATCGGTGAGGTAGAGCACCATCAGCGGCTCGAAGGCCCGCGGCAGGTCGCGCATGGCGGCGAGGATACGGTCGCGATAGGCCTCGGCTTCGGCCACCGTGGTCACCGGTGGTGTCAGGTTGGGCATGACAATCGCGCGGCCCATGTAGCGGGCCATGTCGGCACAGGTCTGGGGCAGGGCATCGCCATCGCGCAGGTGCACGTGCCAGTCGTCGGGGCGGGTCAGGGTCAGTTCGGTCACGGGGGCCTGGGGTCTTGCGGGTGGAGGCCCATGGTAACGCAATCCCCCAGCGCGTTGAATACGGGCGCCTTTCGGGACGCCGCCGCGGGGGGTAGAATACGGCCCCTTTCGCACAGCCCTGGTAACGGAGCGACCCATGTCTGACATCAAGAAAGTGGTACTGGCCTATTCCGGCGGTCTCGACACCTCGGTGATCGTGCGCTGGCTGCAGGATACCTACAACTGTGAGGTGGTGACTTTCACCGCCGACATCGGCCAGGGGGAGGAAGTGGAGCCGGCCCGCGCCAAGGCCGAGGCCCTGGGCGTCAAGCAGATCTACATCGATGACCTGCGCGAGGAATTCGTGCGCGATTTCGTGTTCCCGATGTTCCGCGCCAATACCATCTACGAGGGCGAGTACCTGCTGGGCACCTCGATTGCCCGGCCGCTGATTGCCAAGCGCCTGATCGAGATCGCCAACGAGACCGGCGCCGACGCCATCTCCCACGGCGCCACCGGCAAGGGCAACGACCAGGTGCGTTTCGAGCTGGGTGCCTACGCCCTGAAGCCGGGCATCAAGGTGATTGCCCCCTGGCGGGAGTGGGACCTGACTTCCCGGGAAACCCTGATGGCCTACTGCGAAGAGCGCGATATCCCGGTGGACTTCAGCAAGAACAAGAAGAAGTCTCCCTATTCCATGGATGCCAACCTGCTGCACATCTCCTACGAGGGCGGCATCCTCGAGGACCCCTGGGCCGAGGCCGAGGAAGACATGTGGCGCTGGAGTGTCAGCCCGGAAGCGGCCCCCGACACCCCCACCTACATTGAGCTGGATTTCGAGCGCGGTGACATCGTTGCCATCGATGGCGAGCGCCTGAGCCCCGCGACGGTGCTGGAGCGCCTGAACCAGCTGGGCGGCGCCAACGGTATCGGCCGTCTGGACATCGTCGAGAACCGCTACGTGGGCATGAAATCCCGCGGCTGCTACGAAACCCCCGGTGGCACCATCATGCTGCGGGCCCACCGCGCCATCGAGTCGATCACCCTGGACCGCGAAGTCGCCCACTTGAAGGACGAGCTGATGCCGCGCTACGCCAAGCTGATCTACAACGGCTACTGGTGGTCCCCCGAGCGGCAGATGCTGCAGACCGCCATCGACCAGAGCCAGGCGGTGGTCAACGGCAAGGTGCGCCTCAAGCTGTACAAGGGCAACGTCATCCTGGCCGGTCGCCAGTCCGCGGACAGCCTGTTCGACGAGAGCATCGCCACCTTCGAGGACGACGCCGGCGCCTACGACCAGAAGGATGCCGAGGGCTTCATCAAGCTCAACGCCCTGCGCATGCGCATTGCCGCGGGCAAGGGCCGTTCCATGCTCTGACGTTCGGCGCACTGATGCAGAAAAACGCGGGGGCCTGTTGGCCCCCGCGTTGTTTTCGTCCCACGGTTTTGCGGTGATTCACGGTCGCGGCCGGCGTCCGAAGATCAGGGACGCTACAAACAGCACCAGGAAGACCAGGAACAGGATCTTGGCGATGCCGGTGGCGGCCCCGGCGATGCCGCCAAAGCCCAGTACCCCGGCGATGATCGCGATGATCAGAAATGTCAGTGCCCAGCTCAGCATGGTATGCCTCCTTTTCCTGCAATGGGTAGTGAGAGCGGGTCACCGGCGGCGAGGCCGGTGACCGGGGTGTTTATTTCACGACGCGCAGCTCGCTGGCATCCACGCCCTGCACACCGCGAATGTTGCCGGCGGTTTCCTCGGCCAGGGCTTTCTCCTCGGGAGAGTTCACGACCCCCGCCAGGGCGACCTTGCCGTCAACCGTATCCACCTCGATTTCCAGCCCGTCCAGGTTGCGGTTGAACAACAGGCTGGATTTCACCTTGCTGGTGACCCAGGCGTCACTGACTGTCTCCCCGGCCTCGTTCATTGCGGCCTTTGCCTTGTCGGCGGTCCCGGGTGCATCGACCACGTCAATGCCATTCTCGACATCCCGCACCGAGTCGGTATTGGCGGCCAGCTTGCCGGCCAGGTCCCGGGCCTCGCTGCTCTGGCTGGTCCCCTGCAGGGTCACCACGCCGTCCTTGGTGTCCACATTGATGTCCAGCCCCTGGGTGTGGCGGTTCCACAGCAGCTTGGATTTCACTGTGGCGGTGATGGTGGCATCGCGGACCTGGCTGGCGAAATCGGAGGTCTTGTCGTTGCTCTCGACATCGGGGTCGATCTCCAGCTGATTGTCCACGCTGTCGACACCGTCAATGCCCAGGGCCACCTGCTCCGCCAGATCGCGGTCGACTTCGGTTTCCACTGTCCCGGTGAGGGTGGCGGTGCCGGTCTCCACATCGACATCAATGCTGAAAGGGCTGAGGTGGCGGTTGAGAGCGATGGCAGTCCAGATGGAGCCCTCCTGCCGCGCTTCGCTCAGCTGCCGGCTGATGTCGGTGTCGTCCGCCTGTGCGGACAGCGGGGCCAGTGAGACAAGGCTTGCGGTGGCAGTGGCCAGGACCAGTTTCTTCATCGTATGCATGGTGACTTCCTCCTGAATCTGCTTTTTAACGGGGTCCGCACGTCCACTGCGCGGCCCCGACAAGACTGTCGCAAGGCCCGTGCCAGTTTTTTCCTTTACGGAAAGTGTCGACAAATCAACAATCTGAGCACTTTGTGCTGGCGCGTTGGGCATGCAGGTTGCAGGATGGGGCCCTGTGGCACCGTGCAAGATGCACGGTCATTCATGCATGCAAGCGAACAGGAGGCGCGATGGACGCCGTGGTGGCTGACAAGGGACGTATTCTGCTGGTCGACGACGAGGCGGCGATTCTGCGCACCTTCCGCTACTGCCTGGAGGACGAGGGCTACCGGGTCGTCGCTGTGTCCAGTGCCGCCCAGGCGCTGGCCGCGCTGCAACAGCAGGTCTTTGATCTCTGTTTTCTCGACCTGCGGCTGGGCGACGACAGTGGCCTCGATGTGCTCGCGCACATGCGCCGGGAGGCGCCCTGGATGCGCGTGGTCATCGTCACCGCGCACTCCGCGGTGGACACCGCGGTGGACGCCATCCAGGGCGGTGCCGCGGATTACCTGGTGAAGCCCTGTGGCCCCGAGCAGCTGCGCGAGTCCGCCGCGCGCCAGCTGCAGCTGCGCGGCGACACGGCAGCCCTGGAGGACGGTGGCGGTGAGCGGGCGGACCTGCAGTCGGGCAGCCCGGCCATGATGGCAGTGCTGGAGACGGCGCGGCAGGTGGCCGGCACCGATGCCAGCGTGCTGGTGCTGGGGGAGTCCGGTACCGGCAAGGGCGAGCTGGCGCGGGCGATTCACGACTGGAGCCGGCGCGCGAAGGGCGCGCTGGTGACCATCAACTGCCCCTCCCTGAGTGCGGACCTGATGGAGAGCGAGCTCTTCGGCCATGCCCGGGGTGCCTTCACCGGTGCCACCGACAGCACCGCGGGCCGCGTGAGCCAGGCCGACGGCGGCACCCTGTTTCTGGACGAGATCGGGGATTTCCCCCTGCCGCTGCAGCCCAAGCTGCTGCGCTTTATCCAGGATCGCGAGTACGAGCGGGTCGGCGACCCGGTCACACGGCAGGCGGATGTGCGCATTGTCGCCGCCACCAACCGCGACCTGCCGGCGATGGTCGAGGACGGCAGTTTCCGTGAGGATCTGCTCTATCGGCTCAACGTGATCACCCTGACCCTGCCGCCCCTGCGCGAGCGCCGCGAGGATATCCCGGGCATGGCGGAGCGCTTCCTGGCGCGCTTTGCCGAGGAATACGAGCGCCCGGCCCGGGTGTTTAGCCAGGCGGCACGGGAGGCCCTGCAGGCGCATGCCTGGCCGGGCAACGTGCGCGAGCTGCGCAATGTCATCGAGCGGGCCTGCATTGTCTGCCCCGACGAGGAGTTGACGGAAACGCACTTGGGCCTCGCCGAAGCCGGGCGCGAGGCCGCGCCGCGGGTGGGGGCCGAACTGAGCCTGGAGGCCCTGGAAAAAGCCCATATCGCCGCGGTGCTGGCCGCCAGCGATACCCTGGAGCAGGCGGCTGCCACCCTGGGTATCGATGTCTCCACCCTCTACCGCAAGCGCAAGCTCCTCGGCCTGTGAAGCTGCGCACCCGGCTGTTCCTGCGCAGCAGCGCCCTGCTGACCATGGCGCTGGCCGGGCTGCTGTTGGCCACCTTCAGTGTGCTGCAGTTGACCCGCGCCCAGGGCCTGGCGGTGACCCGCGATCTGGATATCCTGCAGGCCAGCCAGGCGATGGAGCGGGAACTGGGCCGGCAGACGACGCTGCTTCTGGCCGAGAACCTGGATCGCGCCGCGCTGCTGGCCTCCCTGCAGCGTTTTCGCCAGCAACTGGATAAGGCTTCGGTGCAAATAGCGCTGGACGATGACCGCCTGGCATTGCGCGCCGTCGCCGGTGCCTTTGGCACCTGGGCGGAATTGTTGCGGCGGCCCTATTCGGTGCGCAGCGAACTGCTTCGCCACGACGAGTTCGCCAGCACCCTGGCCGCCGTGCGCGAGCGCCTCAACGACCTGCAGATCCGCTACGTGCGCGCGGTGGAGCAGAGTCAGCAGTCCACCCGGGAGACTGCCCGCATCGTCGCCGGCCTGCTGGGCCTGAGCGGCATCGCCATCATCCTGATCGGCATGGTCACCGCCCACAGCGTGGCGCGGCAGTTTGCCGAGCCGATCGAGTCCCTCGCCGGGGCCGCCGATCGCATCGGCCGCGGCGACTTCGATATCACCCTGCCGGTGTCCCGGGAGAACGAGCTGCGCGCGCTGATCCAGCGTTTCGGGCTGATGGCGGAGTCGGTGCGCGAGTTCAAGCACAGCGATGTCGAGGCCTTGCAGGCGGAACAGCGGCGCCTGCAGGCGGTACTCGACAGCATCGACGACGGGCTGCTGATCCTCGACCCGGGCGGCCGGCTGGAGCACTTCAACCCGGTGGCCCGGCGGCAGCTGGGCTGGGATGGCGCGGCACTCGGGCAGCGCCCCGGCGCGTTGCTCGCCGACCCCGATCTCGACCAGCAGGTGGCCACGGTACTGCGCGGCGACAGCCTGGACAGTGCCTCCCAGGACCTCGCGGTCACCGTCGCGGGGGAGCCGCGGGTGCTGGCCTACAGTGTCACGCCGGTCAGCCGCGACGGGGAGGCCATCCGCGGTGCGGTGATGGTGTTGCGGGACGTGACCGAGCAACGCGCCTTCGAGCGCATGCGCAACGAATTTGTGCTGCGTGCCTCCCACGAGTTGCGCACGCCGATAACCGGCATGCAGATGGGCTTCGGACTGTTGCGTGAGCGCTTGAGCTTTCCAGAGGACTCCCGGGAGGCGGACCTGCTGCAGACCGTGGACGGGGAAATGCAGCGGCTGCTGGCGCTGGTTAACGACCTGCTGGATTTTACCCGCTACCAGAGCGGCCAGCAGCAGCTCGACCTGCAGCCCTGTGACCTGGAGAGCCTGGTAGAGTCGGTGTGTCAGCGCTTTCAGGCGGCGGCTGCCGAGGCGGGCGTCGAACTGCGCGCCGAGCTGCCGACGGACCTGCCGCGCCTGTACCTGGACCCCCTGCAGCTGGGGCGGGTGCTGGACAACCTGGTGGGCAACGCCCTGCGCCACAGCCCCGCGGGGACTACCGTGCGGGTGGCGGCGCGCCGGGCGGGGGAGCAGGTGGAAGTGTCGGTGGTGGATCAGGGCCGGGGCATTCCCTACAGCCAGCAGGGCCGGGTTTTCGAGCCCTTTGTGCAGGTTGGCGACCGCAAGGGCGGTGCCGGCCTGGGGCTGGCCCTGTGCCGGGAAATCCTGCAGCTGCACGGGGGCCGTATCGGCCTGGACTCGCGCCCCGGTCAGGGGGCGCGTTTTGTCTTCAGCCTGCCGGTCACCCGGCCGATGGCCGGGGCCGCCGGGGTTCAGTCGAGGGTGTAGCGCACCGGCATCGACTTGAGGCCGCCGACGAAGATGGCGTGAATCCACTCGGGCTCGGCGGTGAACTGCATCTCCTTCAGCCGCGGCAGCAGTTCGCGGAAGAAACAGGACACCTCCAGTGCCGCCAGGTGCTGGCCCAGGCACATGTGCGAGCCGTAGCCGAAGGCGAGCTGGGTCTTCGGGTCGCGCCGCAGGTCCAGGCGGTTGGGGTGTTCGAAGATCTCGGGGTCGCGGTTGGCGGCGGGGTACCACAGGGCGATATTGTCCCCGGCGCGAATCTGCCGCCCGCGCAGCTCCAGGTCCTCGGTGGCGGTGCGCACCATGTGCCGTACCGGTGACACCCAGCGGATGATTTCCTTGGCCGCCTGGATGTCGAGCTCGGGCTGCTTCCGCCACAGGTCGAGCTGGTCGGGGTGTTCCAGCAGGGCCTTCATGCCGCCGCCGATAGCCGCCGAGGTGGTGTCGTGCCCGGCGCTGGCGGTGATGATGAAATAGCTGGCCTGGTCGAGCACGTTCATCGGCTCGCCGTCGATTTCGGCATTGGCCAGCACCGTGGCCAGGTCGTCCCGGGGGTTCTTCTTGCGGTCCTCGATTACCTCGCTGAAGTAGGCACCGAAGTCGTTCAGCACATCCAGGCCGGCGGTCTGGGAGTCCGCCCGCTGCAGGCTGGGGTCCTGGCTGCCGAACATCTCCTGGGTCAGCTTGAGCATGGTCGACTCGGCCTCCCGGGGCAGGCCGAGGATGGAGAGGATGATGCGCAGGGGGAACAGCAGGGCGATGTCGCGCACGAAATCGCACTCAGGCCCCATGTCGCGCATCTTGTCGACGAATTCGCGGCTCAGCGCCTGCACCTCGGCGCGCAGGGATTCGATCGAGCGCGGCAGGAACCACTCCCGGGTCACCTTGCGCATCTTCAGGTGCTTGGGACGATCCATGTGGATCAGGGTTTCCAGGCCATTGCGGGTGCCGAAGCGCTCCAGCAGGGCCTCCTCGAAGGCGGTGGGGATCAGGATGGTGCGCGGCGCGCTGAGAAAGCGGTCGTTCTCGCTGCCGATGCGCTTGATGTCGTCGTAGCGGGACAGGGACCAGAAGGGGCGGTAGTCGGGATGCTCCACCCAGGCCACCGGATCGTGTTCGCGCAGGTAGTCGAACAGGGCGTACATGCTGCGCTCGTCGCCCATGATGCGGGCATTGAGCACATCGGCGGGCTGGAAGTCGCGGCCCTCGGGGGGGCTGCCGGCGGTGGCGGCTGTCGATTGGCTGGGTGTCACTGTCGCGCTCCGTGTTTATTCTGCGGGGTTATCGGTGTGCTTGAAGACCTTGCCGCCCTTCATCACGAAGCCCACCTCCAGCAGGCTTTCGATCTCCTCCAGGGGCGAGGTGTCCAGGGCAATCAGGTCGGCATACTTGCCGGCTTCCAGGGTGCCCAGTTCCTCCGAGCGGTCGATCAGGTCCGCGGCGTTGACCGTGGCACTGACCAGGATCTCCATCGGCGGCATGCCGGCCCGGTGCATCAGCACCGCTTCCATGGCATTGTCGCCGTGACGGGAGACCCCGCTGTCGGTGCCGAAGGCCACCTTGACCCCGGCCTTCCAGGCCTTGCCGAAGTTCTCCTGCATGTCGGCGCCGACGCTGACCGCCTTCTCTCGGATCGCCGGGCTCATGAAGTCGGATTCTTCCGCCATCACCTTCACCGTGTGGCCGGCGAGCAGGGTGGGCACCAGGTAGGCGCCGGTGGATTTGAACAGCTTGATGGCTTTCGGCCCGGTGTAGGTGCCGTGCTCGATGCTGGCCACGCCGGCTTCCAGGGCGGCGATGATGCCGTCCTCCTGGTGGGCGTGGGCGATCACCTTCTGCCCCATGCGGCCGGCGGCGCGCACGACTTCCTGTAGCTCGTCCTGCTCCATCTGCTGCCCGGTGCCCGTGGCGCGGTCGGTGAGCACGCCGCCGGTGGAGGTGATCTTGATCAGGTCGCTGCCGTACTTGATCGCATCCCGCGTTGCGCGGCGGCAGTCGTAGGGGCCGTCGCAGATACTGCGCCCGGTATACAGCTCCATCAGTTCCGGCTTGACCCCGCTGACATCGGCGTGACCACCGGTGATGCCGACGTGGCCCGCGGCGACAATGCGCGGCCCGTCGATCCAGCCGCGCTCGATGGCGTCCCGCAGGGCGTACATCTCCTGTTCGGTGGAGCCGGCGTCGCGCAGGGTGGTGAAACCCGCCTCCAGGGTGCGCCGGGCGAACATGAGCGAACGCATCTGCACCAGCTGGCTGGAGAACTTCAGGTCCTCGCTGTCGTTGTCCGGCCCCAGCTCGCTCTGCAGGTGGACGTGCATGTCCATCAGGCCGGGCATGACGAAGCGGTCCTTGAGGTCGATCAGGGTGGCGTCCGCGGCGATGCTGCCCGGGTCGCGATAGCCGTCGAGCACCTGGCTGACCCGGTCGTCGGTAATCACCAGGGTCTGTTCGCTTTTGGGCGACTCCCCGGGCACGGCCAGCAGGGTGCCGGCGTGGATCACCGTGGTGGCAGCCAGGGTGGCGGGGCCGGTGGCCAGCAGGGCGGCGGCGAGCAGGCCGGTCAGCCAGCGGTGGGACAGGCCGGTGGCGCGATGCCGGGCACGCGCGCTCCGACGAAGGTTCAGCAGCGCCATGGTGTTCTCCTTGTGGTTGGCGAGTGCAGTCACCGGCAGTATGCCAAATGTCATTCGGCTGGGGAGGGTCGGATATGGCCAAGTTTGTGATGTGTGTCGCACGGGCTGTCGTGACAAGAGCTGCGGCATGTGCCATGGTGGCGGCTTGCTTATAAAGTAGACAGTTCAGGGGGCAAAGTGGGGAGTGCAATGCGTAAAACAGGGTTTTTGATGGGCGCTTTGCTGGCAGCGGGGCTTTCCGTTTCAGCCCAGGCGCAGATGGGGTCCCTGACTACCACCTACGCGGGTGGCAATGGTCAGAATGGCAACATGTTCGATGTGGTGGCCGCGAATGACATTACTGTCACCGGTTTTGATATCAACTGCGATACTGCTGGCCCGGAGACCTTCGAGGTCTACAGCAAGCAAGGTAGCTATGTGGGTTCCGGCACCACGCCGGGTGACTGGACGTTGCTGGCTACGGCCACCGACCTGGCGTGTAACAGCAGTGGGACCCCCACTCCTTTGGGTTTGAACCTGAATGTGGCGATATCCGCTGGCGCAACCCAGGCCTTTTATATTACGGGCACCGGTTCTCCCCCCGACGTGTCCTACACCGACGGTACGGCGGTAGGCTCAGTCGCCGCGCAGAATACGGACCTGCAAATTCTCGAGGGGGCGGGGGTTGAGTACCCCTTTGTTAGCCTGTTTGAGCCGCGCATCTGGAACGGGACCCTGTACTACCAGTTGGGCACGTTGGCACCGCAGTCGATTCCGACGCTGCCCCTGCTGGGCCTGGGCATCCTGGGTGGTCTGCTCAGCCTGGTGGCCGCTCGCCGTCTGCGCCGGGCTGCCTGAGCCCGCGCCGACCCTCTCAGTGAAAATCGCGGGACTGCAGCTGCAGTTCCGCTAGGGCCTCCGTGTAATCCTCCAGTGCGCCGGCGATGATGTGCATCACCCCCTCGCGCTGCTCCAGCGTTCCCTTCACCACCAGTAGCCGGCCGTTCATCAGGGCCTGGCGGAACTGCTGTTGGGTGCGCGGCCAGACCACAATATTGCTGTTGCCGGTCTCGTCCTCCAGGGTCAGGAAGAGCACCCCGGAGGCGGTGCCGGGGCGTTGCCGGCAGGTGACCAGACCGGCGATGCGCACGAAGCCGCGGTTGGGGATTGCCGGCAGGTCGACGTGGCGCTTGCAGCGGTTGAAGGGAAACTGCTGGCGCAGCAGGCTCAGGGGGTGGGCGCGCAGGGTCAGGCCGGTGGTGCGGTAGTCCGCCAGCACCTCCTCGGCCACGCCGGGGGCGGGCAGGGCGATGTCGTCGTCCATGGCGCGGGCGGGCTGCTGTAGCTCCCCCTGCAACAGCGGGCGCGCCGGCTCCAGGGCCAGCACCTGCCACTGGGCCTGGTGGCGGTGGCCGCTGAGGGAGGCGAGGGCGTCGGCGTCGGCCAGGGCCTGCATGTCGCGCTTGTCCAGCTCCGCCCGCTGGCGCAGCTGGCCCACCTGCAGGAAGGGCCCGGCGGCGCGGGCCTCGACCAGGCGCCGGGCGCCGCCATGACTCAGCCCGCGCACCAGGCGCAGGCCCAGGCGGATCGGCGCCTGCCGGCCGGGGGGCGCCGGCAATAACTGGTGGTCCCAGCTGCTGGCGTTGACGTCGACCGGCAGTACCGCCACCCCGTGGCGGCGGGCGTCCTGGATCAGCTGCGAGGGGGAGTAGAAGCCCATCGGCTGGCTGTTCAGCAGGCCGGTGTAGAAGGCCGCCGGTTGGTGGCACTTCAGCCAGGCCGACACCCAGGCCAGCAGGGCAAAGCTGGCGGAGTGGGACTCCGGGAAGCCGTAGCCGCCAAAGCCCTTGATCTGGTTGAACAGGCGATGGGCGAAGGCCTCGTCGTAGCCGCGCGCGACCATGCCCTGCACCAGCTTCTGCTCGAATTCCAGCAGGCGGCTGTTCTTGCCCCAGTTGCTGATGGCCCGGCGCAGCTGGTCCGCCTCGCCGCCGGTAAAGCCCGCCGCCACCATCGCCAGCTTGATCACCTGCTCCTGGAAGATGGGGATTCCCAGGGTGCTTTCCAGCACCTCGCGGATCTCCGGGCTTGCGTAGCGGACCTTGCCCGGGTCCCGGCGTCGCTCCAGGTAGGGGTGCACCATGTCCCCCTGGATGGGCCCGGGGCGCACGATGGCAATCTGGATCACCAGGTCGTAGAAACAGGCCGGGCGCAGGCGCGGCAGCATGGTCATCTGGGCGCGGGACTCCACCTGGAACACGCCGATGGAATCCGCCGCCTGCAGCATGCGCCAGGTGGCGGCGTCGTCCCGGGGAATGTCCGCCACCTCGCGAATCTGCGGGTGCTCGCGGTGCACCAGCTCCAGACTCTTGCGGATCGCCGAGAGCATGCCCAGGGCCAGCACGTCGACCTTGAGCAGGCCCAGGGACTCGATGTCCTCCTTGTCCCACTGGATCACCGTGCGCTCCGGCATGCTGGCGTTTTCCACCGGCACCAGCTGGGACAGCGGCCCGCGGCTGATGACGAAGCCACCGACGTGCTGGGACAGGTGGCGGGGGAAGCCGAGGATCTCCTGCACCAGCTGGAAGAACAGCTCGGCCAGGCGCCCGTGCTCCGACACCCCCTGCTCCTGGAAGCGCTGGGCCAGCTCGGAGCTGCGGTCCCACCAGGCGAGGGAGCGGGCCAAGTCATCGACGAAGACCGCGTCCAGGCCCAGGGCCTTGCCCACATCGCGCACTGCACTGCGGGCGCGGTAGGTGATGACCGTGGCCGCCAGGGCGGCGCGGCGGCGACTGTACTTGTCGTAGATGTACTGGATCACCTCCTCCCGGCGCTCGTGCTCGAAATCCACGTCGATGTCCGGGGCCTCGTCACGCTCGCGGGAGATGAAGCGCTCGAAGAGCAGGGAAATCTGCTCCGGCGACACCTCGGTGATGCCCAGGCAGTAGCAGACCACCGAGTTCGCCGCCGAGCCGCGGCCCTGGCAGAGAATTCCCCGCTCCCGAGCAAAGCGCACCACGTCGTGCACGGTGAGGAAGTAGTACTCGTAGTGCAGCTCCTCGATCAGGGCCAGCTCGCTCTCGATGCGCGCGCGCTGATTCTCCGGCACGCCCGCGGGCCAGCGCCGCCGACAACCGGCCTCCACCAGGGCGCGCAGGTGGCTGCTGGCGGTTTCCCCCGCGGGCACCACCTCCTCGGGATATTCATAGCGCAGCTCGTCCAGGCTGAACTGGCAGCGGGCGGCGATCTCCACGCTCGCCTGCAGCAGCTGCGGCGGGTACAGCTGCCGCAGGCGGGCCAGGGTACGCAGGTGCTGCTGGCCGTTGGCCAGGCGCCGCCGCCCCAGGCGGGCGACACTGGTGTTGTAGCGCAGGGCGGTAAACACATCGTGCAAGGGCTTGCGGCTGGCCACGTGCATTTGCACATCGCCGCAGGCCACCATGGGCAGTTCCAGTGCGCGGGCCAGCCCCTGCAGGGCCAGGTAGCGTTCCACCTCGCCCCCGGCCAGACGGTGGGTCACCCCCAGCCACACCCGGCCGGCGCAGAGACGGGCCAGCTGCCGCCCGTAGCCTCGCGCTGCCTCGTCGTCCCCCTCGGGTTTCCAGATCAGCAGGCAGCGCTTGAGGTGGAAGATCACATCCCGCAGCGCCACCCGATACTCCCCCTTGGGGCTGCGCCGGCGCGCCAGGCTGATCAGCCCGGACAGCTCGCCGTAGGCCGCCCGGCTCGGCACCAGCGCTACCAGTCGGATGCCCTCGACCAGGTTCAGTTCGCTGCCGATGATCAGCGGGATACCCGCGGCCTTCGCCGCGACATGGGCCTTCACCACCCCGGCCAGGGAGCACTCGTCGGTAAGGGCAATGGCCGCATAGCCCTGTTCCGCCGCCCGCTCCACCAGCTCGTGGGGATGCGAGGCGCCGCGCAGGAAGCTGTAGCAGCTGAGGGTGTGGAGTTCGGCGTAGGGCATGGCTTACGGCTGGCCGTGGAACAGGATGTAGCGTCCGACCCAGTGTATGTAGGTCTTCTCGGTCTTCCAGGCATAGCCGGCGTCGCGCATGTGCCGCCGGACCTGGTTGAGTAGCCTAGTGGGGTTGGCTGAGATGACGGGTCTGATGTCGTTCATGGTTGTGTATAGCAATAACTGTATTTGCATACAGTAATTCGGTGGGGTGGGATTGCAAGAGGGTTTTCACCGGAACGCAGCCATCAGAGTCGGGGTTTTCTCGGTAACCGTTTGAATTTAATGGAGTAAATCTCTGTCTGTGTGGTTGAATTTGATGTCTTGCTAACTTCCGAGTGGTCCGGCTAATAAGCGGCGCTGGTGAGTCAGATATTCTAAATCTTTGATTTTGTGAGGAATATCACTGTCCACTTCGCACGGCGTGCTGGAGTTAGCAGGCAGGGTGTTATACGGTCTGGTCTTGCTAATTAGCTGTTATAACGCAATGGAAATTTATGCATGAAAATTAAAGTAGCCGTAGCTTGTTTTACAGCAATACTGGCAATAGCTTTCCCCGTGATGGCGGACATATTTACTCCTAGTCATTCTTGTTCAAAACCTTACAAGCCTTATCAGTTCAATGATCAATGGGAGCTGGATAACTTTAATGACGAGGTGCAACGTTACAAACGGTGTATCACTGACTTCGTTGATGAGCAGAACGAGGCAGCAGAACAGCACCAACAAGCAGCTAGTGATGCAATCGACGAATGGAACAACTTTGTTAATTATGAGCTGAACTAAATGCGTTATAACAAGTTGCTCAAGTTCACTCCGCCAGCAAAAAGCGCTGGCTCCGTGGGACAGCCTACACTGCGTTTCGGCTGCCCCTTAGCAAGGCGTTAAATGCCAAGGAGATTTGGGTGCAGATAGATACTTTGCAGGAGGCAATAGCGGCGCAAGCTGCCATCATCCGTTACCTTGCGAGGAATGGAATAAAGGATCTGGTTGGTGACTATGGCGAACTGCTAATCCACCAAGCTTTTGGCGGCGAGCGAAAAAGCGCAGTTCATCAAGGCTTTGACATTCTCCACCCCGAGTTCGGCCGGATAGAAGTAAAAACCAGGAAATATGAACTGAAAGAAGACGGCTCTATCAGGAAAGAGAGCAGAGCTGTCGGTTTCAAAGGTAAAGAAAATGGGCTCCTCGTCACTCTGAGTGGAATTAGACCACATGCTGGGGCATCCTACCGCGCACCGA